>NZ_VFVI01000012.1:0-171379 GCF_006442775.1 Mesorhizobium sp. B2-4-6 | reverse complement strand
AGCCATCGCATCAAGAAATGCGCCTGGAACGACGACTATCTCATCAATGCGATCACTCATATGCGATAGCCCTGCCCATCGGGGGGAGGTAGGGCGCCGAGCCATACGTTCGAAGGCCCGCTTAATCTCATCGACTTCGCAGGCGTAGCGAAGAGGAGTTCGCATGACGCTCTACCTCCCCTCGATGGGGAGGTCGGCGCGAAGCGCCGGGTGGGGTGAAGCGCCAACGCGCTCTAATTAATACTCGCCGTATGCGCCGGTTCAGCCTGCTTGATGTTCGTCGTATAGGGCACGCGATAACCATTCGCCGTCAGCCAAGCGATCGCCGCTTTCGGCTCGTCGGTTTGGATGACGGTGGCGCCGCGGTCGACCCAAAAACCCCAGGCTTCGCGCGGCAGACTGGCGGCGACGGCGAGTTCGTCGCCGCGGCCGCCGGCGAGGAAGCCGCCCGGTTTGTTGACGATGGCGTAGGTGTCGGCCCAGAGATGCCAGTCGCCGCGAGCCGCTTCCGCCCGCATATGGTTGCCGAACAGCGGACCGCCGGTCGACGTCAGCGTCTCGGCGCCGTTGCGCCAGTTGATCAGCTCGATGGCATGCGGCGCGAACGCCTTGTCGACCTCGCCGGCGAAAGCCGCATCGTGGACGGCGTCGTCGGCGAGGATCGGCATGAACTGGAAGCCGCCGCCGGCCTTGGCAAGCGCTGCGCTCGCGGCGTCGATGCGCTGCCGGTTCCAGAGGTTCTCCTTGACGATCACCTGATCGGCCATGCCGAGATCGCGCGCCTCGGCGATCATGCCCGGCAAGTCGGTCACCTCCAGCTTGTTGTCGAGGTTGATCAGGATCCTGTCCCTAGTCGTAAGCAGCATCTCGCGCAACGTCGACACCGTCTCGTTGGTGACGGCCCCCGTGCCCTCGATCACCAGCCGGCATTTCTTCAACTCGGCAAGCGTGTATTTCACCACCTCGCCCTTGCACGTGGTCGTGCGGTCGAGCCAGCTGTCATGCATGATGACGAACTCGCCGTCTCTCGCGCGTCGGACGTCGACCTCGACGATCTCGGCCCCGATCGCGATCGAGCCCTCGACCGCGGCCAGCGAATTCTCGGCGTAAAGCGTCTTGCCGGCCTGCATGCTGCCGGCGCGATGCGCGGCGATCATCACATGATCGCGCCACTGGTTGGCATGTTCGAAGCGGTCGAGGATTTGGGCGGCGCGCGTCTCGCCGGCTAAGCTTTGGCCGGAGATTGCGGCAAGCGCGACGGACAGGATAAGGCTCAGCCAGAGTGTTCGCATCGGGGAATCGCTCCGTTCCGGGTCGGAACCCGGTTAGGCGATGCCCATGACAGGGCGGTGAACGAAGCCGGCTAGTTGTTTCCTTGTTTGGCGCAATTCCGGACGGAAAACCGCTTCACACCTTTTCCTGGAATTGCTCGGGTCAAATCCGCTTGGAAAGGCGGCGGAACCAGGCGAGCGCGGGCATCTCGACGAAACGCCAGGTGAACCACGACGCGACGATGACGGCGATCAACATGGCGATCAAAGCCGTGAAGCCGATCCAGGGCGAGCCGGCGCCGAAGCCCGTCGCATGGTCGCCGCGCAGCATCAGGTCACCGACGATGCCGAGCCCGAACTTGCGCTCGATCAGGCCGCCGGCATTGATCATGCGCGCCTGGACGAAGATGTGGACCATGTAGATCGAATAGGAGAGCGAGCCGAGCAGCAGCATCGGCCGGCTGCGCAGCAGGGCGCTGACCGATCCGCCCTCATGGGCAAAGAGATAAAGCGCCAGCGCGAAGACGACCGGCGCCGCAACACCAAGGTCGTTGGCGCCGGCAATGGAGACGAACAGCGCGATCCCAGCGATCATCGCCAACTCGGCCAGCGTCCAGGCGAGGCGCCCTGCCCCGCCGCTCAAGGCCTGTCGCGCCTCTGCAATGGAATCGTGCTGAAACCAGGCAAGCAACGCACCGAGCGAGAAGCCGTAAAGGCAGCGGATGAAGCCAAAATCGAAGGACACGTCCATATGACGCGTCGAGACCGCAAGCAGGAAAAGGGGCGCCGTCACCGCGGCGGCAACGAACCATATCCAGGCGCGCTGCCCGACAGTGAAGACGACGGCGGCAAACAGCAGATAGGTGAAGAACTCGGCCGAAATGCTCCAGCTCGGCGCATTCCAGCTCAGATGATCCTCAACGCCCATGCCCTGCAGGAGGAAAAGGTTGGCGACGAGGCTTTTCAGGTCGAAGCCTCCGGTGAAGGGCGCAGGCCCCGTTCCGTGCAGCGCCGGCAGGACGAGCCGCAGCGCCTCGAAGCCGGCGAAAGCGGCAAGCATCAGAAGATGCAGCGGATAGATGCGGCCGATGCGCACGAGCGCGAACCGTGCAAGGTCGTCCTGACCGGCGAGCCGGCCGCCGTAGGCGCTGGCGATGACGAAGCCGGAGAGCACGAAGAAGAAATCGACGAACAGATAGGAGCCGCCGACAAAAGCGCTCTGCGAAATCATCGAGGTCGTCGGGAAGTGGAACAGCGCCACCAGCAGCGCGCAGATGCCGCGCCAGGAATCCAGCACCAGGAAGCGCTCGCGGGCCGCCGTGCCGACACGGGTCGCCGCGGGCGCGGGCGCAAGGTTGAGCAGAGCCGTCTCAGCCATAATGATACAGATCCTGTGCTGGCGTGGCACTCGCCGAGCGCCGCTTCCTTTCCGCATGCTGTGACTGGCATGTTGCGTGCCGGTTCTGTAGTTGTGGCTGCCCCGATGAAAACCGAGGACCCGTAAAGGTGAATAGAGAGATCGACCATGCCTTCACCGCCCGCTCCAAGACGGGCGCGTCGTTCGAGCCGACCTATGCCGGCGCGCTGTCTTTCATGCGGCGCAAATACACGAAGGACGTGAAGGGCGCGGACGCCGTCGTGTGGGGCATTCCCTTCGACGCCGCGGTCACCAACCGGCCGGGCGCGCGCTTCGGGCCGCAGGCGATCCGCCGCGCCTCGGCGATCCTCGACAACGATCCGCAATATCCGTTCTCGCGCGATCTCTTCGAGCACCTCTCGGTGGTCGACTATGGCGATTGCCTGCTCGACAGCGGCAATCACCAGAAGACCCCTGGCACGATCGAGCGCGAGGCGGCCAAGATCCTGAAATCAGGCGCGTTCCTTTTGACGCTCGGCGGCGATCATTTCATCACCTGGCCGCTGCTCAAGGCGCATGCCGCGATCCACGGGCCGCTGGCGCTCGTGCAGTTCGACGCGCATCAGGACACCTGGCCGGATGACGGCAAGCGCATCGACCACGGCTCCTTCGTCGCCCGCGCGGTGAATGAAGGCATCATCGACCCCGATCGCTCGATCCAGATCGGCATCCGCACTCATGCACCGGACACGTTCGGCATAAAAATCCTCTATGGCCACGAGGTCGAGGAAATGCGCGCCTCCGATATCGCCTATGCGATCGTCGAGCGCACCGGCGGCAAGAAGACCTATCTCACCTTCGACATCGACTGCCTCGATCCGGCCTTCGCGCCGGGCACCGGAACGCCGGTGGCGGGCGGCCCCTCCTCGGCCAAGATGCTGTCGACGCTGCGCCAACTCGGCCAGATCGACATCGTCGGCGCCGACGTCGTCGAGGTTGCGCCGGCCTATGATCATGCCGATATAACGGCGATCGCCGGATCGATCATCGCCATGCACTATCTCGGCCTGTTGGCGGAACGAAAGGCACGGCTCGACGAACTGAGCAACGGCAATCATGCCGCGATAAATCACGCCCACGGCATATGACATTGGAATCGCGGGGAATTTAGTAAGCGATGAAACCGAAAATCTTCATTGACGGCGAACACGGCACGACGGGTTTGCAGATCAGGGCGCTGCTGGCTGACCGCGGCGACCTGGAGATCATCTCCATCCCGACGGAACGCCGCAAAGAGGCCGCCGCCCGCGCCGAATTCCTCAACGCGGCCGACGTCGCGATCCTTTGCCTGCCGGATGCGGCGGCCAAGGAAAGCGTGTCGCTGATTACGAACGACACCACGAAGGTGATCGATGCCTCGACTGCGCACCGGGTGGCCGAGGGCTGGGAATATGGCTTCGCGGAAATGGACAAGGACCAGGCGAAACGGATCGCGGACGCGAAACGCGTCGCCAATCCCGGCTGCTGGCCGCAGGGGCCGATCGCGACGCTGCGGCCGCTGGTTGCCGCCGGGCTGCTGCCCGCCGACTTCCCGATCACCGTCAACGGCATCTCCGGCTATTCCGGCGGCGGCCGGCCGATGATCGAGGACTATGTCGGCAAGGGCGAGGACGCGCCCGAATTCCTGCCCTACGGGCTGACGCTGCAGCACAAACATGTGCCGGAGCTCCGCACCTTTGCAAAGCTGTCGCACGACCCGATCATGCAGCCGGCGGTCGGCAATTTCGCGCAAGGCATGATCACGGTGGTGCCGCTTCAGCTCGGGGGTCTCGACCGGGTGCCGACAGGCGCGGAGCTTCACGCGGCGATCGCCGATCACTATGCGTCGATTGACGGCGGCGTGGTCGAGGTCGCGCCCTACACGCATATGGAGCGCGTGCCGGAAATCGATCCGGAGGTCTATAACGGCACTAACCGGATGAAGGTCTACGTCTTCGCCAATGACGAGCGGGCGCAGGCGCTGCTGATGGCTGTCTACGACAATCTCGGCAAGGGCGCGTCGGGTGCCGCGGTGCAGAATCTCGACCTGATGCTCGGCATCAAGCACTGAGCGGTCATGCAGGCATTCCCTGGGCGCTGGAAGGTCAGCGCTCCCGAACTCATTGCCGAGACGTTTTCCAGCCGGATCTGGAAGGTGACGCGCGAGGATGGTTCGCCGGCAATCGTCAAGGATCTGAAACCCTTCGACGACGTCGCGGACGAGTTGCGCGGCGAACATTACCTCGCCTGGCGGCGCGGCGAAGGCGCGGTGCGGCTGCTCGGCCGCGACGGCAATCGCATGCTGCTCGAATATGCCGGCGACAGGCTGCTTTCCGAACATCTCGCGGAGCATGGCGACGCTGCCGCGACGGCGATTGCCGCCGAGGTCATGACCAGGCTTTTCTCGCCTTCCGAGCACGCGCCTCCATCGGACCTGCAGCCGCTGCGGGAAAGGTTCGCAAGCCTTTTCAAGGCGGCAAGGGCCGACCGCGATGCCAACCGGGAGACCCTTTATGTCGAGGCGGCGGCGGTCGCCGAGCGGCTGCTTGCCGATCCGCACGCAGTCCGCCCGCTGCATGGCGACCTTCACCACGACAACATCCTGTTCGGGCCGCGCGGCTGGCTGGCGATCGACCCCAAGGGCGTGCTTGGCGATCCCGGCTTCGACGCGGCGAACATGTTCTACAATCCGCTGGACCGTGACGATCTCTGCCTCGGTCCACAGCGGATCGCGCATATGGCCGAAGTGTTTGGCAAAACGCTCGGACAGTCGCCGCGCGCTATCCTCGACCATGCGATCGCTTATGGCTGCCTGTCGGCTGCGTGGCATCGCGAGGACAAAAACGCGGTTGACGAGGACCGCGAGTTGGCCGTGGCCGAAGCCGTTCGAAAGGTTCGGTCGCAATTCTGATCACCGAGGCAGGACCGGCCACGGTAACCGCCGATTCACCATGATCGGCTATTGAGGAGTCGGCCCTCCTCAAAGGAATTCCCATGGTCAGCGCGATCTCCAGCTCCGTCCAGGCGGTGCAATACTCTTCGTCCGCCTCGTCCGACAGCGAGGCCCAGGAGGCCGACCTCGAAAAGCAGATCCAGGCTCTGGAAGATCAAGCCAAGGCGGCTCAGGATCAGGTCGACGCCGCCAGGCTGCAGCAGCAGATCGCTGCGCTTGAAGCAAAGCTCGCCACGCTCAAGGCCGCTGAAAAAGGCCGATCAGGACCAGTCGACGACGTCCGCCGCCGCTGCGCGCCAGGCGGAATTCGACAACGAGCCGACGACGCAGTCGCATTTGTTCTCGATGTGACCGTCAGCTCTTGACGGTAATCTCGGTCGGAAGCGGGTAAGCGCCCTTGGTGCCTCGCCAATGCGCGGCGGCGAAGCCGAGCAGGACCAGCGCGATCGCCTGATGCGTCAACGCCATGTGCAGCGGCACCTGCATTACGAGCGTGCCGATGCCGATCGAGGCCTGGACCACCACCAGCGCGAACAGGAGTGTAGCCCGGCGAGCATGGGTGGTGCCGGGTTGGCGCCGCCACGTCGCGATCATATGCCAGAGCGCCACGGCAAAGACCGTATAGGCGCCCAGCCGGTGGACGAACTGAACCGTCTTCGGATTTTCGAAGAAGTTCAGCCAGGCGGGCTTCAGAAGAAGCAGATCGGACGGGATCACCTTTCCATCCATCAGCGGCCATGTGTTGTAGGAAAGGCCGGCGTGCAGCCCGGCGACCAACCCACCAAGATAGATCTGGATCAGCGCCAGAAGCACGATGAAGCCGGCGAGCCGCTGCGTCGACCGGTCGGCGGCAGGTTCGGAGTGCGGCGCCAGCCCGCGCGCGACCACCATGGTGGCGGTGAAGATCAGCGCGGCAAGCGTCAGGTGCGTCGCCAGCCGGTATTGACTGACCGAGACGCGGTCGGCCAGACCGGAAGCCACCATCCACCAGCCGATTGCCCCCTGCAGTCCGCCCAGCAGAAGGATGCCGACGAGCTTCAGTCCAAGGCCTCGTTCGATGCGGCGCGTCGCCCAGAAGAACAGCAACGGCAAGGCAAAGACCGCGCCGACGCTGCGCGCCAGGATGCGATGTGCCCACTCCCACCAGAAGATCGACTTGAAGTCCTCGACGCTCATGCCCTTGTTGATCTCGGTATATTGCGGGATCTGCTGGTAGCGCTGGAACTCTTCCTGCCATTCGGCGTCGTTGAGCGGCGGGATGACGCCGTGAATCGGCTGCCACTCAGTGATCGACAGCCCCGAGCCAGTGAGCCGAGTGGAGCCGCCGACAAGCACCAGCGCGAACAGCACGAGCAGCACGACGTAAAGCCAGCCGCGCACCAAGGCGCGGTTGTGCCGATCGCGGTCGGCATAGGGGGCCGTGGCGGTGATGGCAGCCATCTCGTTTTCCCGGCGGTTGAAACGCGCGATTGGTGGACCAAGGCCGCCCAACTGGCAAGACCGGACAGCGCGGCACGCCGTCGCGCCGGGCCGCGACGGTTGCGCGCTTTCTTCATTCGGCCTAAGCGGAGCGGGTCAACGGAACCGCGACATGCCCATTCGCCTGAAAAAGCTGATCGGAACCATATTGCTGGTGGCGCTGGTCGTCATCTACGCGCTGATCGCGTCGGCCGTCGCTGTCACCAGGCTCGCCGAATACGGGCCGACGGCGCATCTCCTCTTCTTCCTGCTCAGCGGCTTTCTCTGGGTTCTGCCGGCCATGGCCATCATCAAATGGCTGATCATCGAGCCGCGCCCGAAGGGCTGAGCATCGCCGGCGCCGGGCAAGCAAAACACGAATGTGATTCAGACGCGATCGCGTGCGCGCCTACCCTGCCTCGTTCATAGCTCGGCAGGTAGGCTCGACATGCTGATGACCATGTTCGCGGGGCTGATCGTTCTGACCGGCTCGCTCGCCGCTTCGATCGCGACAGGGGAAACCATCAATGTCTCGGACGCTCACGGCGGCAGGCGCAGGCCTATATCGTAACGACCATCTTGCCCGCATTGGCGAGCGGCGTGGTGATGCCGGACAGCATCGTGCGGATATGCGCCACGCTCTGGTAGCGGCCATTGACGGAGATGCGCGGCAGCGCGTGCAGGAAGCCGGCATGCTCGGGGCGCAGCACGCCATGCCGCGTGGTCACCGCCGAGGCATAGCCTGCGTCGCGGGCAAAGCCAACCTCGCGGCAACCGACGGCGCTGGCATAGCCATAGGGGTAAGCCAGATGACGCGGCTCCTCGCCAAGCCTTTCGGCGAGGATGCGGCGGACGTCGCCGATCTCATGTCGCGCATCGGCTTCGGACAGCCGCTTCAAGTTCCGATGATTGACGGTGTGGGCGCCGATGGTCACCAGCGGGTGGGCGGCCATGATGCGAAGCTCATCCCAGTTCATCAAGGTGCATGGGCGGCCCGAGCCGAATTTGAACCCATTGGAACGGGCGAGCTCGCGCAGCGCGGCGCCCTGCTCTTCCTCGGAGACGTCCAAGGTCAGCCAGGCGTTCAGCCGCGCGACGGCCTGGATCTGCCTGCCGGCTGTCGAGCAATCGATCACCGTCGGCTTACCCGCCATAGTCAGCGTCAGGCGCGAACTGGTGTCGACGATATCCTCGATCACGTCCCACCAGAGATCGACGGCGCCGTCGATCAGGCCGGGGGCGACGTAGATGGCGATCGGCGCGGCGTGCTTTTCCAGCACCGGAAGCGCCTCGGTCATGTTGTCGCGATAGGCGTCGTCGGCGGTGATCGTGGCGAACTGGCCGCCTTTGCCACCCGTCTTGATGCGTTCGATCGCTTCATCAAGGGAAACAAAGGTATAACCCTGCCCCTTCATGTCCGAGATCAACCTGTCGAGGAAGGCGGGAGCGATGTTCAGATGCCGGTTGACGCTGTTCGGCTTCTCCGGCGTCGCCGTGACGCGGTGCAGCATCAGGATAGCGCCGATGCCGCCGACAAACGGCCGCACCAGGGGCGCGAGACCGGAGTAGCGGGCAAGGTTCAACGCCAGTTTCCGGATTGCCTCGCCCCCGTCGATCATTCCTTCACCTTTTTCGCCTAGGCTCATCCAAGCACCAATTGCGCCTATGCGAACCCCCAAGTCGGAACCAATACGTCTTAAGGATTGAGGGATGGTTGACGCCACCGCGTCATTTGACGGCAACCGGGTCGCGGCCAACGAGACTTCCGCGCGACCCATGCGAGCCGATCAGGGTCGGTGGACTGCGACCGCAAGGGACGGCGCTGGGCTTGCCGACTACGTTCAATTCTGCGCCTCGGCGCTGTTCGCGCCGGCGCAAAGTGCATCCTGGGTAAACAACTGGGCAACCGCGACCGGCGCCGACATGGTTGTCGCGACGCTGTCCTGCGATGGCCGGCCGGCGCTTTCGCTTGCGCTGGAAGTCGTACGACGCGGCCCGTTCAAGGTTGCCTGTTTCGCCGGCGGGCGCCATGCCAACGGCAATTTCGCCGCCGCCGATCCACGTTTCCTGCCTGCTATCGACGGCCAGGCGATCCGCTCGATGTTCAAGGCAATCGCGCGGACTCGGCCGGACATCGACCTGATCTCTCTGGAAAGGCTGCTGCCAGACCTCGACGGCGTAGCTAACCCGCTCGCCGCGCTGTCCGGCTTTCCAAGTCCGAACCTTGCGCTCGCGGTCGATCTCGACGGCGGGTTCGACGCGCTCTTGTCGCGCGCGAGCGGCAAGCGCAAGCGCAAGAAACATCGCTCGCAGACGCGCAAGTTCGAGGCGGTAGGCACCTTCCGCCGCATCGAGGCAGGCACCCGCGAGGAAGTCGACAGATTGCTAGACGCCTTCCTCGATATGAAGGAAGCGCGTTTCGCCAAGATGGGCATCGCCAATGTCTTCGGCGACAGGCAAGTGCGCGACTTCTTCCGGACGCTGTTTGCCGATGCGCTGACGGAGGAAAACCCGTCCTTCCTGTTGCACGGCCTGGATGTGGCGGGGAAACTGCGCGCGGTTACCGGCTCCAGCCGCTCCGGCAAGCGGCTGATCTGCGAGTTCGGCGCTATCGCCGAGGACGATCTCGCCTTCACCAGCCCCGGCGACTTCCTGTTCTTCGACAACATCCAGGAAGCCTGCGAGCTCGGCTTCAAGGTGTACGACTTCTCGGTCGGCGACGAGCCCTACAAACGGCTCTGGTGTGATCTCGAGATCCAGCATTTCGAGGTGCTTGCGCCGCTGACATTGAAAGGCTGCGCATTGGCGACGACGATGCGGCAAGGCGCGCGGGCCAAGGCCTTCATCAAGAACAACCCGACGATCTGGAAGTTGACCAAGATGCTGCGCCGCAAGGCTGCCGGACACGCTGCCCCTGCCGCAGCCGAGGACGACAGCTAGGCCTGGTAAGAGGCGCACAGTCGCCGTCGTTCCGGGGCGATGCGGCAAGCGGGCCGAGACCCTGAGGGACTCGACGGAACCTATCGAGTGCCGAGAGGTTTTCGCACCCAGAAGGAGAACGGCCATGGCTAAGTGCGACCAGTGCGGCAACGACTATGACAAGGCATTCCTAGTGAGCTTGAGCGGGCAAACCTACACGTTTGACAGCTTCGAGTGCGCGATCCAGAAGCTTGCGCCGATCTGCCCTCATTGCAGGGTGCGGATCATGGGACATGGCGTCGAGCAGGGCGATATCATCTATTGCTGCGCGCATTGCGCCGGGCAGGAAGGGGCCAACGCCCTGACCGATCGCGCACCATGACAATCGCGATTCCTCTGCCTCTCCCTTGGAGGGACACGCGGAAATAACTTTAGCGCTCTCGACCGCGATCCTGGGGCAGTTGTTCAGTTCTAACTACGCCGCCTGAACGATCTCGACCAATTCAACGTCGAACACCAGGTCCTTTCCGGCCAACGGATGATTGCCGTCGAGCTTGACGCTGGCGTCGTCCGCGCCGATGACCGTTACTTGCATGGGACGTCCCTCGCGGGTGCGGGCCTGCAATCGGGTGCCAATATCGACGTTGATGTTTTCCGGCACGCTGGCGCGGTCGATGACTACGACCGCTTCGGGGCGATGGGGGCCATAAGCGGCGTCAGCGGGAACGGTGACGGTGCTTTTCGTGCCGACCTCCATGCCTTCGACATGCGTTTCGAGACCAGGAATTACCTGTCCTTCGCCCAGTGTAAACTGCAACGGTTCACTGCCGGAAGAATCGAATTGGGTGCCGTCGACCAGACGCCCAGTGTAGTTGATACGTACAGTGTCGCCATTCTTGGCCTGTGTCATAACAGCTATCCTTTGGGAGTTTCGAGGGACCGGCCTAGGGTTCACGGTCCGCTCTTGATCATCCACGCACCAAAGTGCGCAGCGCGAAACATCAAAACTAGGTGCAATGTCGCCGATGTAAAGTGCGGGGGCCGCCGAGAAATGCCCCGGCTCGGTCTTGCACCTAAGGACTGTCATGCCCCCGACTGAGCCGGGCTCGATTCGCTGCGGTCTCGGCCTCCAGTACCTCGCGGTTATCCTTATCAAGCGCCGCGGCAGCGCACGACAGCCAGCCTTATGCAGCCGACCGGCGTCCGGACAATGGATCTCCCGGTTCGTGGCCGACCGGCGTGACCAGCGTCAGGTTGGGATAGCCGTTCTCGATCAGCTTGACCGCAGCCTGCGTCACCTGGTCGTCGGCCTCCAGCATCGACAGGAAGACTTCGGTGCCGTCGCCGACCAGGCGGCCGATGCCCTGCGCGTCGGCCGGGCCGCATTCGACCACGACAAGATCATAGGCAGTGGTGAGCGACTGCATGATGATCGGCAGCCGGTCGGCGGCGCGCATGGCGCGGACAGGGTCGGCGGTGCCGACCGGAATGACATGCGCATCCGAATAGAGATCGGGGTGGATGACGTCGCTGAACTGCGCTTCGGAAGCGAGCAGATTGGTGATGCCGGGGAAGAGGCTCGAATCCAGCATCGGCCGCGACGCCGCGCCCGATGCGGTGAGATCGAGCAGCAGCACACGCAGGCCGGCATCCGATACCTCGCGCGCCACCAGCACGGCGGACGCGGCCGCTTCATCGCCTTCCGGCGACACGAAGATCGCGCGCGCGGCGCCGGAAGCAATCAGCTTCTCCGCGGCCGTGTCGACATCGATCTCGCCCAGCCTGGATTGCGTTGGCTCCGGGGCCGATTCGCTGGGCTCGGCCTGCTTGACAGCCGCAGCGCGAACCTCCGCCAGATCGCGCTCGGCCGGCCTCGGGAGTTCCGATTCCGCAATCGAATGCCCCGCCGCAGCTTCCTCGTAAGGCGCAAAGGCCCGACCTTCGCCATGTGCTTCAGCGACCATCGGTTCCACCCTGGCCGCGGGCATCGCCACCTGCTCGATATCGGCGAAGCGGGCGCCGGCGGCCGGACGCATGGCGCGGCCCGAGAACAGCTCGCCAAGCAGCGTGCCGATCGCCATCAGCAGCAGCGAAGCAGCGGCGGCGGCGCCGGTGATGGGCCCGATCTTCGGGAAATAGGGCTGGGACGGCACCTGGGCCTGCGCGATCAGGCTCGCCGCGACAGGCGAGTATCTGCGATCCTTGCGCGAAGCCACCGCATTGTAACTTGCCATATAGGATTCAAGCTGTTGGCGCTGAACATTCGCGTCGCGCTGCAAGGCGTCCAGCTGCACCTGCTGCTCGCCGGCCCGCGCCGAGGCGGCTTTCAGCGTGTTGACGTCCGCGATCAGCTGATCCTCGCGGGCCTTGGCCGTCTGGGCCTGGGCCGACAGGCCGCGGATGATCTTTTGCGCCTCATTGCGAATCTGACCGTCGAGATCTGCCAGCTGCGATTTCAGCGCCCGGATGCGCGGATGGTTGTCGAGCAGGGTCGTGGAAAGATCGGCGATGTTGGCCCTGAGCTCCACCTGGCGCTCGCGCAGGCGCTGGATCAGATCTGAGGACAGGACTTCCGGCACGCTATCCAGCGAACCGCCATTCTGCAGCGCCCGGCGCACGCTCTCGGCGCTCGCCTCGGCGGCGGCCCGGCTGGCGCGCACGCGCGACAACTCGCTCGACAGTTCCGAGAGCTGCTGCGTCGGAAGCACCGCATTGTTGCCGCCCATCAAGAGGTCGGACTGTGCACGGAAGGCCGCGACCTTGGCCTCCGCGTCCTTGACGCGATTCTGCAGGTCGGCGATTTCCGGCGCCAGGAAGTCGGTGGCGGCGGCGTTCGATTCGAGCTTGGCGTCGCCCTTCGAAGCGATATAGGCGTTGGCGATGCCGTTCGCGATGTCGGCGGCGAGCTTGGGATCCTTCGAGGCGAACTCGATCGCGATCGCTCGCGTCTTTTCAACGGCGTAGACATTGAGCTTGTCGTGCATGGCACTCAGCACGCGTTCTTCCGGCGGGATATCGAAGGGATCGCTTTTCAAGCCGACGAGCACGAGCATGCGCCCGAGCGTCGACATCTTCAGCGTTTCGTCGAACTCCGGCAACTTGTCCAGATTGAGCTTGGTCGCCACCTGCTTGAGGATGTCGGGCGAGGAAATGATCTGGACCTGGGTCGCAACGCCCTGTTCGTCGAGCATCGGCTTTTCGTCGTCGTTGGTGCCGGGCGGCCGGGTGTATTCCGATTCGCGCGAGCCGATTTCCAGCTTGGCTGTCGCCTTATAGTAGGGAGTCGCGAGCCAGGCGAAAGCGAAGGCCAGCCCGGTGGCCAGAAGCGTCACAAAGAGAATGCGCAGCCAGTTCCTCGCCAGGCTGGCGAAGAGCTGCCTCAGATCGACATCGACGTCTGCGGCCGCGGACTGAACGGACATGCATCCTGCTCCGAACTTTGAGTCGAGGACGGACCGTAAACAACTATGGTAACTCACCCGTTAAGATCAGAACGAGAGCTTATTAGAGAGCACTCAAAGAAGATTGCGCGAAAGCAATAGAACGATTGGGCTTTTTGCCGATCTCCGCTCCCCCGGACCGATCTCCTTTACCACCCATTAACCCTAACAGGATGATAACGGTCGCACTTCCCGGGGTTGGCCGCGACTTGCGGCAAGAGCGATGAAGGTTCCTGGCCGGTCATGAAAAGCACTGCTTCCCTCTTTCGCGCTTTGCTTGCCCTGTCGCTGCTGACCGGCTGTTCGAGCTACCGCCCGACACCCGCCGCCTTCCATGAAGTGCTCGACCAGCCCTACCGACTCGGCGCCGGCGACCGCGTCCGTGTCACGGTGTTCGAGCAGGATGGGTTGACCAACACCTACAGCGTCGACCAGTCCGGCTACCTCTCCTTCCCGTTGGTCGGCGCGGTGCCGGCGCGCGGCCACACCGCGCAGCAGTTGGAAAAGGCGATCGCCGACAAGCTGCGCCAAGGCTATTTGCGCGATCCCGACGTTTCGGTCGAAATCGACCGCTACCGGCCGATCTTCGTCATGGGCGAAGTGGGTGCCGCCGGCCAGTATTCCTACGTGCCGGGACTCACCGTGCAAAAGGCGGTCGCCATCGCCGGCGGCTTCACGCCGCGCGCCAATCAGGGGAGCGTCGACATCACCCGCGACATCAACGGCAAGGTGATGACCGGACGGGTTCTGACATCCGATCCGCTCCTGCCCGGCGACACCGTCTACGTCCGCGAACGCCTGTTCTGAAAAACCCGTCGTGGCGGTGAATCTCAGGATCGTCCACTGCTTTCGCTCACCTGTCGGAGGAATCTTCCGGCACGTGCGCGACCTGACAGAGGCGCAAGTCGCCGCCGGCCATGCGGTGGGAATCGTCTGCGACTCGACCACCGGCGGCGACTATGAGGAGCGCTTGTTCGAGGCTATGAAGGACAGCCTGGCGCTCGGCATCCATCGCACGCCGATGCAGCGCCATGTCGGGCCGGGCGACCTCGCCTCGGCCTGGCGCACCTATCGAATCATCCAGGAATTGCGGCCGGACGTGCTGCACGGGCATGGCGCCAAGGGGGGCGCCTATGCCCGACTGTTCGGCTCACTGTTGCGGGTATCAAGGTTTCGCGTTGCCCGCCTCTATTCGCCGCATGGCGGCTCCCTCCACTATGACGAAACGACGGCGACGGGGAAGCTGTTCTTCGGCCTGGAGCGCTTCATGGCGCGCTTCACCGACTGCCTGCTGTTCGTTTCCGACTACGAGCGGAAAACCTATCGCCGCAAGGTCGGCGAGCCGCCGATACCCAACCGGCTGGTCTATAACGGCCTGCGCGCCGCCGAATTCGAACCGGTGACGACGGCGGCGGATGCCGCCGATTTCCTGTACATCGGGATGATGCGCGACCTGAAGGGTCCGGATATCTTCATCGATGCGCTGGCCTTGGCTGGCAACGAGGTCGGACGCCCCCTAAGCGCAGTTATGGTCGGCGACGGCGACGACCTGCCGCGCTACCACGCGCGGGTCGAGCGGCTCGGCCTGGAGAGCCACGTCCGTTTCCTGCCGCCGATGCCGGCGAAGGACGCTTTCGCGCTGGCCGATTTGATCGTCGTGCCGTCCCGCGCGGAGGCGATGCCCTATATCGTGCTCGAGGCCTTGGCCGCCGGCATGCCGATGATCGCGACCGCGGTCGGCGGCATTCCGGAAATCTTCGGCGAAAACTCCCCTGCCCTGATCCGGCCCGACGCATCCAAGCTCGCCGCCAAAATGGGGACGGCGCTCAGCGACTTCGACGGTTATCGAAAACTGATGCCGCAAGCCGATGAGCTGAAGGCCCGATTCGGCGCCGACGTCATGGCCGCCGATATCGAGAAGGCCTATTTCGCGGCACTGCACAAATAGGCCGCGAGCCGCAACAACTCCAAAACCACCGGTTGTTTCAAGGCTTTCTTAGCTCTCTTTTGCTATGCAGTTGCGCGAAGCTCGCGGACAGTTCCCATGAATGAGATCGACCCCGCGCACCGCTTTTCCATGGATGCGGTGCGCAACTACGACACTCCCGCCGGGGGCGAAAAGCCGGGCGGCATCAACGATGTGGCGCGCCAGGTCGCCTCACAATACCGGCGCGATACCATGTCGCCGATCATGGTCAGCGGCGTGCTGCGCATGGTCGAGTTCGCGATGCTGTTCCTGTCTGGGCTCTGCGTCTATTTCTACTATGTCGGCTTCTTCAGCTATCTGGCCTGGCAGTATCCGCTGGCGATCGCGGCGACGTCATTCCTGGCCGTGGTACTGCTCGACGTGACCGACTGCTACCAGATCGTGGCTTTGATGCGCCCGCTGGCCAATTTCGGCCGCGTGCTGCTGGTCTGGGCCGGCAGCTTCGCGCTGATGGCGCTCACCGCGTTCGCCATCAAGGCGTCGGAAGACTATTCGCGCCTGCTGTTCGGCATCTGGTTCGTGGTCGGCTTCATGCTGATCTTCGGCCTGAGACTCGTGATGTCCAGCCTCATCCGGCGCTGGGCGCGCGACGGCCGCATGGAGCGCCGCGCGCTCATCGTCGGCGGCGGCAAGGCGGCCGAGCAGCTGATCCGCTCGGTCGAGAAGCAGCCCTACAACGACATCCGCATCTGCGGCATCTTCGACGACCGCAATGACAAGCGTTCGCCGCCGATCGTCGCCGGCTATCCGAAGCTCGGCACCATCTCCGAGCTCATCGAATTCGCCCGCATCGCGCGCATCGACATGCTGATCGTGTCGCTGCCGCTGACCGCCGAATCGCGCGTCTTGCAGCTTCTGAAGAAACTCTGGGTGCTGCCGGTCGACATCCGGCTCTCGGCGCATTCGAACGCGCTGCAGTTCCGGCCCCGCGCCTATTCCTATATCGGCTCGGTGCCGATGCTCGACATCTTCGACAAGCCGATCAATGACTGGGATTCCGTCGCCAAGCGCGCCTTCGACATCGTCTTTTCACTCATCGGGATCATCGTCTTCTCGCCGGTGATGCTTGCCACCGCGATCGCCATCAAGCTCGACAGCAAGGGCCCCGTGCTGTTCAAACAGAAGCGGCACGGCTTCAACAACGAGATCATCGAGGTCTACAAGTTCCGCTCGATGTACACCGACCGGTCCGACCCGACCGCCAAGCAGACGGTGACCAAGAACGACCCGCGCGTCACCCGTGTCGGCCGCTTCATCCGCAAGACCTCGATCGACGAGCTGCCGCAGTTCTTCAACTCGCTGTTTGGCTCGCTGTCGCTTGTCGGGCCGCGCCCGCATGCCATCGCAGCGCAGTCGCACAACCTTCTCTATAACGAGGTGGTCGACGGCTACTTCGCCCGCCACAAGGTCAAGCCCGGCGTCACCGGCTGGGCGCAGATCAACGGCTGGCGCGGCGAGATGGACACCAACGAAAAGATCCGCATGCGCACCGAATACGACCTCTATTACATCGAGAACTGGTCGATGCTGTTCGACCTGCGCATCCTGTTCCTGACGCCGATCCGCCTGCTCAACACGGAAAACGCCTATTGAGCGCAATCGCCCATCCGTTGCAGCCGCAGGCTGTCAACAAATTGCCGGCGTCGGCGGTCAACAAGTTGCAGCCGCAGGCTGTCAACGCCAAGCTGATTTCGCTGATCGCGTCGGCAGCGATCGGTGTCGGCATCCTGCTCTCCGGCTTCGTCATCAGCGAGCCGGCGCCCTATGAAATCTACATGGCCGGGCTGATCGCGGTCTGGGCGCTGTTCGGCCTTCGAATCTCGCGCGCGATCGTTCCGTTGCTGGTGCTGCTGGTGGCGATGAACATCGGCGGCATGATCGCCATGACGCAGATGGCGGACCTCGCCAACACGCCGCTCTATCTCGCCGTCTCGCTGTTTTTGGCCTTCAGCGCGGTGTTCTTCGCCTCGGTGACCTCGGTCCAGGCCAGCCTCTACCGGCTTATCTTCGTCGCCTATGTCGTCTCGGCGGTGGCGACGTCGCTGCTTGGCATCGCCGGCTATTTCCATGCCTTCCCCGGCGCGGAGATGTTCACCAAATACGACCGAGCGGCCGGCGCCTTCCAGGATCCGAACGTGTTCGGGCCGTTCCTGGTGCTGCCCGGCACCTATCTGCTCTATCTGCTCTTGACCGGCCCGGTGTCGCGCATGCCGCTTCTGGCGGTGCCGCTGCTCATCGTCACCGCCGGCATCTTCTTCTCCTTCTCGCGCGGTGCCTGGGGCATGTTCGCCGTGTCGGCGGTGCTGCTCACCGCGTGCCTCTTTCTGCAGAGCGCCAGCGGCAGGTTCCGGCTGCGGGTCGTGGTGATGACGATCGCGGCCGTGGCGCTGCTGGTCATCGCTTTCATCGTCATCCTGCAGTTGCCCGGCGTGTCTGACATGTTCACCCAACGCGCGCAGCTGGAGCAGAGCTATGACTCAGCGCGGCTTGGCCGCTTCGCCCGCTATTCGATCGGCTTCCAGCTGGCGATGGAGCACCCGTTCGGCATCGGTCCGCTGGTCTTCGGCACGATCTATGGCGAGGACACGCACGACATCTGGCTGAAGGCGCTGATGGATTATGGCTGGCTCGGCTTCGTCTCGTTCCTGACGCTCACGCTATGGACGATCGGGGCCGGCTTCCGCATCCTTTTGCGCGACCGGCCGTGGCAGCCTTATCTGCTTTGCGCCTATGTCGCCTATCTCGGCAATATCGGCCTCGGCACCTTCATCGACATCGACCACTGGCGCCATCTCTACCTGTTGCTCGGATTGATCTGGGGCGCGATCGCGCTAGAGTACCGGCACCAGCGGGAATTGCGGCTGGCGCGACCTGAACCCCTCCTTGCAATTTCAGCTGCGCGATAGGCTTCGAATTCGGTTGACCCGCACCGCCTTATCACGATACATCGCCTCCCGGTCCGGAGTGTAGCGCAGCCCGGTAGCGCACTTGACTGGGGGTCAAGGGGTCGTCGGTTCGAATCCGGCCACTCCGACCATTTGAAACAAAGGACTTCCCCCAAGTTCTTAGGCTGAAGCCCAAGCCTTCCGCTCTTCACGCAACCGCTTACTGACAAGAGCAGCGTATCCATCACGCGACCGTGGCTTTGGCTGCCGGGTCCTGCTCGGACGAGCGCGCCGAGCGCTGCCACCGGCATAGAGTGTTAACAGGTTTGTTAATGCGGCTCGGCGTATAGAATCTTCCGGGCAGCATCGAGAGTTCCGAGCACCGCTTCACGCTCACAGCCGCGGCATTCTGCATGAAACCGAAGCCTTCTTCAGCCGGATCGAACCTGGCGCAGCTGACCAGCTTGCGGTTTTTCGCCGCTCTCTATGTGCTTGCCTATCATTCGGCAAACATCGACGGAGCGCCACACCTCGTCGCTAGTTTCGTGCAGAATGGCTATCTCGGCGTCTCGTTCTTCTTTCTGCTTTCCGGGTTCATCCTCACCCATTCCTACGTCGACAAGATGTCCGATTGGGACGACGTCCGACGATTTGCCGTAGCGAGATTTGCCAGAATTTATCCGGTTTATGTCCTTGCTCTTGTCGTGGCTTTGCCGCTGTCAAGCCTGCCTTTCGATCTCCCGCTTGCGTCACTGGCGACACTTGGCCTTATTCAAGCCTGGGGCGCACCGACGTCAATGCTCGGATTCTTCTGGAATTCTCCGAGTTGGACGCTTTCGATCGAGTTCTTTTTCTATCTCATGTTCCCATTGCTGCTTCCCGTCCTTTCGAGGCTTACAACTGGAGCCCTGTGGATCAGCCTGGCAATCGCAGTGCTGATTTTCATGGTTATGTGTCTGCCGAGTCTCGGACCGACCGGCTACCTTGCGTTCGACTGGATGGGGCTGGTGCCTCTCCCGCTGCTGACGCTGCCCGAATTCATGACCGACATCGTCTGCGCCCTGCTATTCGGCGCCGGTGCTTTCAATCGCTTCCGCAGTGACCTGGCCGCCTTTGTGGCCATGGCGTTCACGGTAACCACGCTTGTCTCGACATACACGGTGACAGGAGCGTTCGCGGTGATCGGCTTTGTTGCCCTGATTGCGACATGCGCCGTGAATGACGGCAAGACCCGACGCGCACTGTCGTACAAGCCGCTCGTGCTGCTGGGCAATGCAAGCTATGCCCTCTACATCCTGCAAATTCCGGTTCGGAAGTGGATTTCGGTGATGTTCACCGGAGAATGGGATTGGGTCGGAAGTCTTTTGTATCAGCCTTTGCTGATCATCATCTCGGTCGTCGTCTTCATTCTGGTGGAGGAACCTGCCCGCAAGCTCCTACGCTCCTCAATTCCGCAGCGGGCGGGCCCTTCCGTCGCATGATTCAAACCCCATGCGCCGCGAGCATGCGGCGCGCGCTTTCCTCGTCGGTGATCAGGATAGTCGGCGCGATCAGGTTCATGGCGCCGAGCAGCGCCTCGGTCTTCTCGGCGCCGCCGGAGGTGAGGATGCGGATCGGCGCCTTGCGCAGGCGGTCGACATCCACCGACATCACGTGGCTGTTGACGGGATGGTCGACCAGATCGCCGTTGCGGTCGTAGAAATGGAACAGAAGGTCGCCGACGGCGCCGCGCGCCAACAGGGCTTCGCGGTCCGCTTCCTTGAGAAAGCCGCCGCGCGAGAAGGTGGTGGCCGAAGCGATGCCGCCGACGCTCAGCAGAACGGCATCGAGCGCATCCGCCATCTCAAAGATCTCCTGCAGGCCGCAACGCTCGACCAGCGCTATCTTGGTCTCGACGCTGTCGACGACGGCCGGCGTCGGCATCAGATAGCCGTCGCCCTGGAATATCTGTGCAAAGCGCCAGGCGAACTCGGCCGGGTTGACCCGGCGCGCGACACCGACGCCGCCAAGCAGCGAAATCACGCTGAAATCGGTCAGCGATTTGGCGCTTATGAAGGGCAAGGTATGGAATAGCGTCACGCCCCAGCCGACGCCGACCCGCATGCCGGATTTCATCGCGTCGGACAGGAACATGCCGGTCTTGGCGGCGATTGCCGGGATTGGATCGGCGTTGGGATCTGTGAGCGGCGCGACCAGCGCCTGCTGCAGCCCAAAGGTCTTCTCCAGCGCCCGCTCCAGCCGCACGATCTCCAAAAGCTCGCTCTCGATGGTGATCTTCACCTCGTTGCGCGCCCTCGCCTCCGCCAGCATGCGCACGATGGTGACGCGGCCGACGCCGAGCACGTCGGCAATTTCGTTTTGCGTCATCTGCTCGACGAAATACATCCAGGCGGCGCGGATCCTGAGGCGGTCGGTCCGGCTTTCGCTAACGACCTGCTCGGAGGCCTCAGCCGCCGCCCTGCCGTTTTCGGATTCGCCCTGCCGCCGCCTGCCCAATTTCCCCTCCAAGCCGGCGATGATGCTGCCTCGCCGATTCTGCATGCTGGTTAAATATCGCCTATTGATCTACCAATCGAGACGAACAATCTAGAGAGGGCGACTGGCGCCCCAAGCCGTGACCGGCTTCAGCGTTTCGAGGCAATTGGCGATGCTGCGACAAATTTCCGAAGACGTCCGCGCCAACCTGAAGGACCGGCTTCGGGAACTGCGCGACGCGATCCGCCAGAACCGCCACGACAGCGCCGGCGAAGCCTCGCACGATATCGCCGGCAATTTGCCGCCCTTCCCGGGCCGCAGCCTGCTTGGCCATGCCGCGAGTGCTGTCGACGAGGCGCTGACGATCGCCGAATCCTTCGTTCCGCACTCCCGGCCGCTCAAGGTCGACGGCACGACCGTCAAAAGCCTGCGGAGCTATTTCCCGGAAGGCAATGAAGACCGGCAGATCGGCGGCGAACGCCAGTTCAGGCGTGACATGTATTATCTGACCCGCGCGGTTCTCGCCGGCTACGGCATCGACAATCCGCGCGTTCACGAGGCGAGCTTTTCCGCCGTGCACGCAGCGATGCGCAAGCGCCACGCCGATCTTCTGGCTGCCGCGACGGGCGACGCGGCATCCACGGATGAGGTCGCGGCGGCCTGCGCGGCTCTTCTCGTCGAATGCCTCAACCACCGGCCTGTTCAGCCTGGGGAGGTCGGGACCGGCCCGGCGATCGCCGGCGACCGGTCTCTCGACATCAGATGCCTTGCACCGGTGGTGCTTGCCTGCGGACTGGCGACCAAGGCCGACGGCACGCCCGAGCCCGACATTCTCGAGATCGCGGTGCTGGCGGCCGAAGTGCGGGAGGATCGCATCCGGCAGGCCTGCGCCCAGGCCAATGCCGTCCAGGAACTGACACCGGTTCTCGCCACGCTGCTCGCGCATCTGACGTAACCGCCGCGAGGGATCCGCTACCGCCCGGCCGCCATGGCCGCGATCGTCTTCTTGGCGCGCTGGATCGAGGCCGGGCTCATGCTGAGTTCGGTCAGGCCCATCCCGATGAAGGTCGGGATCAGGTCCGGACGACCGGCGGCCTCGCCGCACATGCCCACCATGATGCCGGCGGCGACACCCGCCCTGGCCGTCAGCTCGATCGCCGACATCACCGCCGGATTGGTGACGTCATTGAGCTTGGCGACCGTCGGATTGAGGCGGTCGGCGGCCATGACGTACTGGGTGAGGTCGTTGGTGCCGATCGAGAAGAACGCCACTTCCCTTGCCAGCGCCGGCGCGATCAGCACGGCGGCGGGCGTCTCGATCATCACGCCGAGGTCGAAGCTTGCATGCGCCACGCCCTCGGCCTTCAATTCCGCCGCGCATTCCTCGACCAGCGCGCGGGTGCGCGTCACCTCGGCAATCTCCGAAACCATCGGCAGCATCACCTTGATGTTGCCGTGGACGGCGGCACGCAGCAGCGCCCGCAGCTGGCGCTTGAAGATGTCGGGCCGGTCCAGGCACATGCGAATGCCGCGCCAGCCGAGGAAGGGATTTTCCTCGTCGGGAAATTCGATGCCGGCGATCGGCTTGTCGCCGCCGATGTCGAGCGTGCGCACGATGACCGAGTGCGGCGCAAAGGCCTTGGCCAAGGCGCTGTAGGTCTCGGCCTGCATGTCCTCCGATGGCAGATGCATGTGGCGCATGAAGAGCAGCTCGGTGCGGAACAGCCCGACGCCCATGGCGCCGGCTTCCTGCGCCGCCTCGATCTCCTCCAGCGAGCCGATATTGGCCGCGACCTCGATCACGGTGCCGTCGGCGCGCTTCGGGGTCACGCCCTTGAACACCTTGAGGCCCGCGCGCTCCTGCGCCGCCGCCTCGATGCGCCTGTTGAAATCAGCACGCGTGGCCTCGTCGGGGTCGACGAGAACGTGCCCCGCATTGCCGTCGATGGCGACCTCCTTGGCGGCACGCAACTCGTTGATCTTATCCCCCAGACCCAGCACCGCCGGAATGCCGTGCGAGCGGGCGATGATGGCGATGTGCGAGGTGGCGCCGCCATGGCCGCAGATCACGCCGCCGATGCGCTTCAGCGGCGCGCGCGCCAGATCCCAGGCGCCGATGTCGTCGGCAATGAGGATCGCACCCTGCGGTATCGTCTCCAGGCTGACTTCGTCCTGGCCGAGCAGAACCAGGCATATCTGCCGGCCAACGGCATGGACGTCGTCGGCCCGGGCGTTGAGATAGTGGTCGTCGACCGCGCTGAAATCGGCGGCGATGGTGGCCGCGGCCGCAATGACCGCCGAGACCGCGTCGTCACCGCCCCGGATCAGCCTTTCGACCTCGCCGGTCAGGCTGTCGTCGGCGGCTATGTCGCGCAGCGCCGCGACGATGCCACGGTCGCCGGCGGAGAGGTTGTTCTCGGCGAGCGTGCGGTCCATGCGCGCCTGGACGCTGGCGACAGCGCCGCGGAAGCGCTCGAGCTCACTGTCGATCTCATCGGCCTGCAGGCGCCGGCCAGGTCCTTCGATCTCGGGCGGGAAATGGGCAAAGGCCGGTCCGATGGCCACGCCCTCGCTGGCGGCGACACCCTGGAGTTTCGGTGCTCCATCCGGCAACGCGGCGGTCTGCGGCGTAGCCTGCGGGACGGACACGACGGCTGTGGCTTCGGAGCCTCCCTCGGCAGCCTCGCCCTCGTCGTCGAGGCCGGCGCGCGGGTTCTCCAGATAGCCTATCAGCGCCTCGATAGCCTCGATCGCGTCGGCGCCGTTGGCGCGCACGGTGACTTCCTGGTTTTCCTTGACCGCCAGCAGCATCAGCTTGACCGAGCTCTTGGCGCTGACCGCCTTGCCGTCCTTGACCAGCTCGACATCGGATTCGAAACCCTTTGCGAGTTTCACGAACCGCGTGGCGGGACGGGCGTGCAAACCTTCATGCACTCTGACGATGGTCGAGCGTTCCATGGCAATAACTCTAGGTTTGTGGCGCCGTCGACAGACAGCGCGGATATTATCAGGCGGCGATGGTGATGACAGCGCCCGGCGTAAGCGCCGCCACGAGCGCTCCGGTGTCGACCTCGGATGCGCAGACTTCGCCAGGCCTTTCGGCCTCGGTCGCTCCGTTGAAGGAGATGACGACGTGGCCCATCTCGCGAACCTTGCTCCACGCGGTGGAGCCGACCGCCGTTATCGTCGCCGAGACCGATCCGAGCGTGATCGAGGCGCCTGTCGCCGGCGCATCGTCGCTCGGACCTTCCTCCGTCTTGTGCAGCACGGAGACCTCGGCCAGTTCGGGAGGCGAGCCATCCGCGAACAGGATGACCACGCCGCCCTCGGCGAGGTCCGCCACTTCGGGTCCAATTGCCGTGACCCGTGTCTTGAGAAGAACCGACATATGGCGAACCTCGTTTTACTAGTGTTTTAGAACACGATCAGGGACACGATCCATGCGATCAGCACGGAGACCGGGCCCATGATCTGACGGCTGATGAGCACCGCCGGCACGCCGATTTCGATCGTCTTCGGCTTGGCCTCACCGAGCGCCAGACCGACAGGTACGAAGTCGCAGCCCACCTGGGTGTTGTAGGCAAACAGCGCCGGCAGCGCCATCGCGGGCGAGATGGTGCCGTTGGCGATCTGCGGCCCGATGATGGCGACGCCGATGACCTGCGCGATGACCGCGCCCGGTCCCAGGATGGGCGACAGGAACGGCAGGCCGCAGATGGCCGAGATGACCAGCAGGCCGACGATGTTGTTGGCCAGTGGACCCATCGGCTGCGCCAGCACGTCACCGATGCCGGTATAGAGGATCAGGCCGATCAGCATGGTCACGAAGGCCATGAAGGGCAGCACGTTGCGGATAACCTGATCGATGGTGCGGCGGCCGGAATTGAAGAAGATGCCGACCACCCGGCCCATGACGCGGCCGATCGAGCTGATCAGGCCGATAAGCCCGCCCTCGCTCGGCAGCGGCTCGGCCGCCCTTGATGCAGTGTTGTTGCTTGAACTCATCGATGCTGCTCCCCCCGCAGTGGTGACCGCTTCGGATCCGTCCGCCATTGTGACATTGGCCGGCTTCACGCCCGAAACGTAGATGTCTTCCGTGATGAACTGGGCGAGCGGACCCGCCTGGCCGACCGGCGTCAGATTGACGGTCGGGATACGCTTGCGCGGATAGACGCCGCAGCGCGCGGTGCCGCCGCAGTCGACGACGACGACCGCCATCTCGCTTTCGATCGGCGGCGCCTTGAAGCCGTCGACCGCCTCGGCGCCGGTCATATCGGCGATAAGCTGCGCCACCGGATGAATGCCGCCACCGGTTACCGACACGACCTTGCTGCGCTGTTCGGTCGGCTCGATGACCAGCGGACCGCCCCAGCCGGTGGACCCCTTCGAGATCTTTACTGCCTTGTATGTCTTGGCCATGGTGTCCTCCCGCCCTTAGAGCTCGACGCCCTGGCGGCGTGCCATGATGGCCGTGATGCGCTCGGTCAGCATGCCCTTGAGCAGGATGACGACGAGGCCGACGATGGCGTACCAGATGGCCACCTTGACATGGTAGCCGTTGGCGATGACGCCCCGCTTCTCGAGGTCGAGCAGCGCGACCAGCATGCCGCCCCAGACGAAATATTCGCCGGGGTTGATATGCGGGAACAGGCCGAGCGGCGGATGCACATAGGATACGGCCGCGTCGTAGAAGGCGGGCTTGTGCTTTTCTTCCAGGAAAGAACCGAAGGTGTAAGCCATCGGGTTGGTGAGGAAGAACACCGACAGGACCGGCAGCACCGTATAACGGGTCAGCGCGATGCGGCCGGCGCCGCGCGCCAGGCCGTGAACGCGCTCTTCGCCGACCAGTTCGGTGACGGCGTAGAAGGCGGTCATCAGCACCACCAGCGTCGGGATGATGCCGGTGACGAAGCCGGCGAACACTTCGCCGCCCTTCTGGAAGATGCCGATGAAATACTTGCCGATCGCGGTCAGCCAGCCGAGCTGCTCTTCCTGCTGCACGTTCTTCAGCTGTTCCTTCAGCTGATCGGCGGTGACCGGCGCGTTGTCGGTCGTCGCCTGCGCCAGGACAACAAGGTGATCGGTGGCATGCTCGACGCCGAGCTTGCCGTGCCAGGCAGCGTCCGAGACCATGGTGCCTGCGACATGCAGGTTATGCACCGCCAAGTCGGCATGCTGCGCCAATAACGAAATTACAGACATTTCTCCTCCTTATGACCCCTGCCGGTCATTCCCAGCCGGCTGCCGGCGTCCGTTTATGCCCTTGCTACGTTCAAGCCGGACAGGCCCGGCTTCTTCCCCGGCTCCGACCGCGCGCGGTCGATCTGCTCGATCGCCCGTTTCACGGCCTCGGCCACACCGGGTTCCCCCTCCCCCATGATCGCAGGGTTGGACCGGAGTCGATCGAGGGGGACACCCTCGAATTCTTCATGTCGCTTGAACTTGGTCAGCACCGAGCGGCCGCTCATGACCATCATGCGGCGCACGATCAGATCCGGCGTCACGACGATCAGCGCGATGGTGCCCTTGGCAAGCCGGCCGCGGAAATTGCCGGCGCCGACGAAGCCGTCCTTGAACTCTCCGGTGACGCCTTTGAAGACGTCCGAATAATGCCGCATCTGCAGCCAGACGCCCAGCGATTGCAGCGCCCAGACAACAAACAGCAGAAGCAGCGCCCACTGCCAGATCGCCATTCGGTACTCCTCCCGACTCTCGTTCCTCCGACGCATATTGGACGGAGGTGAGATGACCCGAAAGTGAGAACATTTGTTTCCTCGAATGTCAACATGTATTATATTAGCCGTCATAACGCTCCACAGGCGGCTGACCGATTTCGGCATCGGCAACGCCTGTGCTAGCCTGCCGTCAAACGGGAAATGAGACATGGACCTGCCTTTCAGGCACGAACTCGCGCTTATGCCGGACCTTCGCCACCGGCTGCGGCAGCTGCGCTGGTTCCGCGCCACCTTCCGCAGCAGCGCGAAGGTGGTGTCCGAAACGTTCGGCGTGCGCTTCGAGATCGACGAGGCCAAGTTGACCCGCGCTTTCCTCGACTGGATCGAAGTCATGGAAGCGCAGAAACGATTCGCTGCCGTCGACCGCGCGGACTTCATCGTCTTCGCCGCCGGGCTTGTGCTGCGCGAGCTGATCCGGCAGGCGCCGGCGCGGGAGATTTCCGGCCTCACCGACATGATCGAGACCGAGGCCAATGCCGGCACGGCGGAAATCGTGCGCTTCTGGCCGGAAGGCTTCCTCTATACCAACTATTGCGTATCGGCGATCCTGGCCGTGCACGAGCAGGAGTTCGGCACGGCGCCCAGCATCGACAAATGCGCCGACGACCTGCGAACCTGGTGGTCCTACCGCGAGAACGCAACGGAAATGCCCGCCTATGCCGTGGCCTTTCTCGACCGCTTCCTCGGCGCCGAGCCCAACTGGATCACGCCCGACCGCGCGCAGTCGCGCCAGGCCATGCAGCGCGCGCTTGGATCCACGCCGGTCAGCGAGGCGCTGCGCCAGCTTTGAAGCGTTGGGGACGTAGCCGCCCGACTATTGAACATCTGACTTTTTATCGATAGCGATGTGCGCATTGGCACAGGAGCCGGGAGAAGCGCGTGGCGCAACCTAGACTGATGATTTTCGATTGCGACGGCGTTCTCGTCGACAGCGAGCCGCTGGCCGCCAAAGCCTATGAGCGCGTCTACGAGAAACACGGCATGCCCGGCGTCCACGGCGGCATCATCGCCCAATGCATCGGCATGAAGCAGTCCGACATCATCGTCAAAATCAGGGAACTGACCGGCCATCAGTTTCCGGCCGCCGCGGACGGCGATATCTGGGCCGAGACCAAGCTGCTGTTTTCCGAGGAACTGAAGCCGACGCCGGGCATCGCGCCATTCCTGAGCGCGCTTGCCGGCGACCGCTGCGTCGCCTCGTCATCCTCGGTCGAACGCATCAACCACAGCCTGTCGGTGACCGGGCTGTCACGCTTCTTCGGCGAAGCGATCTTTTCCTCCTCGATGGTGAAGAACGGCAAGCCGGCGCCCGATATCTTCCTCTACGCCGCCGAGAAAATGGGGGCGAAGCCAGCCGACTGCATCGTGGTCGAGGATTCGCCGCTCGGCGTCCAGGGCGCGGTCGCGGCCGGCATGATCGCGATCGGCTATACCGGCGGCGGGCACACTTATCCCGAGCACGGTGCGCGGCTGAAGGCTGCCGGCGCCGATTTCATCTGCGCCGACTGGCACGAAGTCGGCCGGCAATTGGCGGGGCTTGGTGTTCCGGCCTGATGCAACTCTTTGTTGGAGCATGACCTTCTCCGAAAACCGGTTCCCACTTTTTGCATTCGCTGGCTTTCGGTTCGGGATCACGCTCTAGCGGAGACTGGGGAAACGACGCCGGGTCCACTCACCGGGCGGGACCAGTCCCCCCACACGGAAGTTGAAGGACAGGACCCTCGTTGCATCGGCGTCGACCTCGCAGCGGAAGCTCAGATCGTACCATTGCGTTGTCGTGCTGAAGGCAGCCTGCGTAGGGTTAAGAACATTGCCCTGCTTCAGGGGAATAGTCGGCAGCCATTTGGGCGAGTAATCGGCACTTTGCAATTCCTGGTTCAGAACGTTGGCGCAAAGATTGGCAACGCGCTGATCGCGCGGCACGCTTTCCATCGAGCTTGTGGCCAGTGCGTTGCCGGTCGCACCCGGCGAGTAAAGCTTTCTGACGCCCGGCAGACCGGAATAGATCGGCGATCCCGCAACCTCGGCGTCGGCGGGGTTTGACCTTCCTGGGTTACCGCTTGGCGATCTCAAGGCTCTTGCCGATTTGAACTTCATCGCCTTGGAAGGTTTAGGCTTTGCTTTTTCGGTTGACGATGGAGGTGCGGGCTTGTCGCCGGCTTCGGCCGTCAACGGCTTTGGCGCTTCGGCCGCTTGGTTCTCGGCGGGTTGCGACGCCTTGTCCGGCTGCTGCTTGTCAGTGTCCTCGGTCGCCTGCTTCTCCTCGCTTTGCGCGGGTTTTTCGTCCGGTGGGGCGGTTGCCGGCTTCTCTTGGACCTTGCTGGCCTGCTGCTCGGGCGTTGCAGCGGCTGGCTGGTCGGGCGCCGGCTTCGGTGCGACCGGCGGCTTCGCTGGTTCATTTTGGGCTGGCGACGGCGCGTTGGCTGGAGCGCTGCCTCCGTTCAGAGATTTCTCCGGGCCGGTATCCTTCTCGCCATACTGGAAAACGCGCTTCAGAACCGGAATGTCCTGCGGTTTCGGTGGCTGCGGAGGCGGCGGCTTTTGCGCGGCCTGCTCAGGCGGCTTTTCAGCCTTCTTTTCAGGCGTCGGCTCCGGCGGCTTTGGAGCGGGCTTCGGCTTGGGCTGATCGGGCGGCGGCACGATCGCGACATTGACCGGCTGTTCCTGCTGATCCGGCTGTTGGTCGGGTCTCGGCAGGCCAAAAAGCAGGAACGCTGCGATCAGGGCATGCAGGAATAGCGATGCGGCCAAGGCCCACCGCCAATTCCGAAACCATTCCCGCATCTTGCCGTTCATAGCGCCCGATGTGGAACGAAATAGCGGCGGCTTCAAGCGCTAGGCCGGGTTTCCTACGAGCTGCCGGCCTGACAAGTCGGTGATCGGAGGGTCCGCGGCGTTAAGAGCAAGCCGGATCAAGTGCCTGCAGGGTTGGCTTACACCAGCATGCCCATCGGGTTTTCGATCAAGCGCTTGAACGCGCCGAGCAATTCCGCTCCAAGCGCGCCGTCGACGGCACGATGATCGGTCGAGAGCGTCACCGACATCACTGTGGCTATTCTGATCTCGCCCTTCTTCACCACCGCCCGCTCCTCGCCGGCGCCGACCGCCAAAATCGTCGCATGCGGCGGGTTGATGACGGCGGCAAAGTCCTTGATGCCGAACATGCCCAGATTGGAAACAGCGGTGGTGCCGCCCTGATACTCTTCCGGCTTCAGCTTGCGGCTCCTGGCGCGGCTCGCCAGGTCCTTCATCTCGTTGGAGATCACCGACAGCGTCTTTTCGTCCGCATGCCGGATGATCGGCGTGATCAGGCCGCCGGGGATCGACACCGCAACGCCGACATCGGCGTGCTTGTGCTTGACCATGGCGCTCTCGGTCCACGACGCATTGGCGTCCGGCACCGCCATCAGCGCCATCGCCATCGCCTTGATGACCATGTCGTTGACGGAGAGCTTGTAGGCCGGCGCCTCGCCCTTGTCGGTCTTCCTCATCGGCGCTGCGGCATTCAACTGCGTGCGCAGCGCCAGGAGCGCGTCGAGCTCGCAGTCGAGCGTCAGGTAGAAATGCGGAATGGTGGACTTCGCCTCGACCAGGCGGCGCGCAATCGTCTTGCGCATATTGTCATGCGGCACGAGCTCGTAGGAGCCTTCGGCGAACAGCTTCAGCACCTGGTCGTCCGACATCGGCCTGGGTGCTGGGGACGGAGCGGATGGAAGTTCCGCCGGAATCTCGGCGGCCGTCTGAGCAGGGGTGGCCGCGCCTTTGCCGGCAACTGCGGCCTCAACGTCGGCGCGCACAACACGGCCGCGCGGACCGCTGCCTGCTATAGCCGAGAGGTCCAGATTTGCCTCACGGGCCAAGCGTCGAGCCAAAGGCGTGGCTCGGGCGGGCCCTTGCGATTGGCTGATCTCCCCCCTGGTGGGGGAGATGGCCGGCAGGCCAGACGGGGGCGCGACAGAGTGAGAGGTTGGCGGGACAGCGCCCCCCTCTGTCGGCTTCGCCGACATCTCCCCCACGAGGGGGGAGATTGGCGCGTAGACTTCGTCATCAGCATAAATCCACGCCACCGGCTCGCCAACGGGAATGTCGACGCGCTCCTTGCCGGTGACGTCGCGCAGCGTGCCGCTGGCCGGCGCATCGATCTCCATCGCCGCCTTGTCGGTCTCGATCTCGAAGAGCACGTCGCCCTTCTTGACCTTGGCGCCTTCTTCGGCGAACCAGCGCGAGATCTGTCCGGTCGCCATGTCCATGTCGACCTTGGGAAGAATGACTTCGGTCGGCATCGCTCAGCGGACCCCTTTCACGAGGTCGCGGGCGGCGGCGATGATGTCGGGAACCTGCGGCACCGTCGCCTTTTCCAGATCCGGATTGTAGGGGATCGGCGTCTCGGCGCCGCCGAGCCGCACGATCGGCGCGTCGAGATAGTCGAACGCCTCGCTTTCGGCGACGAGCGCGCTCACTTCCGCGCCGATGCCGAGCGTCTTCACGGCCTCATAGACGCAGAGCAGGCGCGAGGTCTTCTTCACACTGTCGATGACGGTCTGCCTGTCGAGCGGACGGATCGTGCGCAGATCGACCACTTCGATGTCGATGCCCTCGCCCTCCAGCACGGCCGCGGCATCGAGCGCCTTCTGCACCATGATCGAGGTGGCGACGATGGTGAGGTCGCGGCCTTCGCGGCGGATCTCGGCCTTGCCGATAGGAACGGTGTAATGGCCTTCCGGCACATGGCCCTTCATCTTGTAGAGCAGCTTGTGCTCGAAGATCATGACCGGGTCCGGATCGGCGACCGCGGCAAGCAGCATGCCCTTGGCATCGTGCGGCGTTGCCGGCTGGATGACTTTGAGGCCGGGTACATGGCCGAGCCAGGCCTCGAGGCTCTGGCTATGCTGGGCGGCGGCGCCCGTGCCGGAGCCGGCCGGGAAGCGCATCACCAGGGGCACCGAGACCTCGCCGCCGAGCATGAAGCGCATCTTGGCCGCCTGGTTGACGATCTGCTCCATGCCGAGCGTGGCGAAATCCGAGAACTGGAATTCGAAGATCGGCCGCATGCCGGTGACGGCGGCGCCCACCGCGACGCCGGCGCCGCCCAGTTCCGAGATCGGCGTGTCGATGACACGGTCGCTGCCGTAGCGCTCGACAAGATCGCCCGTCACCTGGAAGGCGCCGCCATAGACGCCGATGTCCTCGCCCATCAGGAAGACGCGCTCGTCCATGTCCATGGCGATGGCCATGGCTTCCTGGATCGCCTGGGCGTAGCTCAGTTCACGCACCACGGCGTCCATCACGCATGCTCCGTGTAAACGTAGTCCGCAAGGGCGGCGATCTCGGGCGCCGGGCTCGCCTTGGCGAACTCGATGCCATCGGCGATCTCCTTGGCGACCGCGTCGCGGATCGCCTGGATGCCCTGGTCGTCGATGAAGCCGAAGTCACGCAGTTCGGTCTCGAACAGCGTGATCGGATCTCGGTTCGCCATCCAATCCTCGATCTCTTCCTTGGTGCGGTAGCGGTTGCGGTCGCTCTTGGAATGGCCTCGATGGCGATAGGTCTTGGATTCGATCAGCGTCGGCCCCTCGCCCGCACGCGCCCGCTCCACTGCCTTGAAGGACGCCTCGGCCACCTCGGAGAAGATATTGCCGTTGACGATGACGCCGGGCATCGAATAGGCGGCCGCCCGCTCGGCGATGTTCTTCACCGCGGTCGAGCGCGCCGTCGAGGTCGACATGCCGTAGCCGTTGTTCTCGCACACGAAGATCACCGGCAGCTTCCAGATCGCCGCCATGTTCAGCGCCTCATGAAAGGCGCCCTCGTTGTTGGCGCCGTCGCCGAAGAAGGAGACAACGACCTTGCCGGTCTTCATCATCTTGGACGAGAGCCCAGCACCCACCGCGATCGGAATGCCGCCGGCAACGATGCCGTTGGCGCCGAGATTGCCCTTGGCGACATCGGCGATATGCATGGAGCCGCCGCGGCCCTTGCAGTAGCCGGTGGTCTTGCCGAAGAACTCGGCGAACATCCGGCTGACTTCGGCGCCCTTGGCGATGCAATGGCCATGGCCGCGATGCGTCGAGGTGATCTGGTCATCCTCGGCGAGCGGCATGCAGATGCCCATGGCGCTGGCTTCCTGGCCGATCGACAGGTGCATGGTGCCATGGATGAGGCCGCGCATGTAGCACTCTTCGGCGCCCTCTTCGAAGCGGCGGATGAGGTACATCTTATGAAGCACCTCCCTGAGCTGCTCCGGACTGTACTGGCGATAGACGAAAGGCAGGTTGGCCCGGCTGTCCACGACGGCTTTGCTGGCTCCAGCCATGATCACGCCTCCACAGCGCCGTAAACGAGCTTGTCCTGGCGGGCGCGCAGTTCGGCGATCTTCGAGCCCGGCGCGGGCGCCGCGTTGGCATAGGTGATGAGCTCGCCCTTCTTGATGGGCTGGGTGACGGAGCCGCCCTGCAGCAGGCCGCAGGGAACGGCGCGCGCCGCATGGGCCTCCGGGGCCGTCATGATCCAGGCGCGATAGCAATACTCACCGATGGCATCGAGCTTGTCGCCGGGCTTCAGATCCTTCTTGGCGACCGCGCAGACCTCGGCCACGGGCTTGGCCAGCGGCACCATGTCGGCCTTGCCGTAAAGCACGACCCGGGCGCAAGTCAGCGGCACTTCCAGCGAGGTCAGGTGATAGGGGCGATGGAAGGTGAAATACGGGCCCTTGCCCATCTTCAGGTCTTCCATGCGCTCCGAGATGCGCGGATGCGACATGTCGGCGACGACGAAGACGCCGGGCGCGACACCCTTGCCGATCGAGTAGTCGACGACGCCGACCTTCGACAGCACGCCGCCGTCCTTCTCGGGCACCAGCACCTTCGACAATTCGCCCAGCGTCGCCGCCGGACCGTGCATGCCCGGCTTGTCGGGGACCAGCCCGGTCGCGTTGGCGATCGCCGCCATCTCGACCATGGTCTTCGAACCATCGACGAATTCGACCAGCATGCGCACATTCATATGCCGGCGCTTTGCCTCCTCCTCATAATCCGGAGGCGTGGCGTCGATGTTGAGCGGGTTGTTCTTGCCCTTGCCCGCGGCAACGATCGGATGCCCCATGGCGGAGACGAATTCGATCAGTTCCATGCAGGAAGACGGCTCGTCGCCGGCGCCCAGCGAATAGGTGACGCCGAGGCGGTCGGCTTCGCTCTTGAGATAGGCGCCGATGGTGACGTCTGCCTCGACATTCATCATCACCAGATGCTTGCCATGCTCCATGGCGCGCAGGCCGATCTCGGCGCCGACGGCCGGAACGCCGGTCGCGTCGATGACGACGTCGATGAGGTCATTGCCGATGACGAGGCTGGAATCGCTGGTGACGGCGATCTTGCCGGCCTCCATGGCCGAGGTCATCGCCGAAGCGTTGGACACCTCGCGCGCATGGCCGGTTTCCTGGAAAGCGATATCGACGGCCTTGCTGGCCGCCGGCAGGTTCAGTTCCGAAATAGCGCCGATCTCGATGCCGGACATGTGGGCGACGCGGGTGACGATGTCGGTGCCCATTTCGCCGGAACCGATCAGGCCGATGCGGATGGGCTTGCCCGACTTGGCTCGTTCCTCAAGATCGCGGGCAAGGCCCGTCAACGAAATATTGGATGCCATGTATTCCTCCCATATCGCATGCTGTTCGGTTGCTTGACCGGTATTGAACATATGTATTTCTGTCAAGACTAATGTCCAGAATTTGGCCATTGGTCGACGCTTTTCCAATGGCTCGAGGCGCAACGGCTAAAGGCACGGGCAGCGGCGCCCGTACCAAACCAAATGGAGCGAGCGGTCGGCCGAACGTCGGTCAAAAACCGCGCTACGGCCCTCGACGAACCATGAAAAGATATCTAGGCGGCAATTGTTACTGGCAAACGTCGACCCATACGGCGCCGACCAGATCGGCCATGCGCTGCGGCGTGATGCGCACCGCGGCATTGGTGGCGCCGGCTGCCGGAACGACCTCGCCGAAGGCTTTGAGCGACAGATCGCAATAAACGGGCAGCGGCGCCGGCAGGCCGAACGGACAGACGCCGCCCGGCGGATGGCTGGTGGCTGCCAGCACCTCTTCGCCGCCCAGCATGCGTGGCTTGCCGCCCATCCTGTCCTTGAATTTGCGGTTGTCGAGCCTGGCGATGCCGCTGGTCACGACCAGCATGGTCTCGTCAGCGACGCGCAGGCAGATCGTCTTGGCGATCTGCGCCGGCGTGACGCCATGCGCCTCCGCCGCCAGCGCCACTGTTGCGGAACTTGCCTCGGTGACGATGACTTCGACATCGGGCGCGTGCTCGGCAAGAAAGGCGCGGACCGATTCCAAGCTCATGGTGAATCCCTCGTCAGGTCTGTCGAACAGCAGCGCTCGGCGAATCGCATGGCATGGCGGTTATTGGCAAGAGCCAGCGCCTGCGCTTTGCAGGCACTAAAAAGCCCGCCGGGCCAACCCGCGGCGGGCTCCTGGATGGACGCTTCTGGCGTCCCTATTGCTGTGTGGGCCGATTCTCTGCGGACGGCACCCTGATCAATTCCTCTTCCGGCACTTGCAGCGCGGAAGCGATGCGCCGGAGCTTGGCGGGGTCGGCGTCCTTGCCATCCTCGATGTCGACGATCTCGCCCACGGCCAGACCGCAGGTCAAGGAGAGTTCCTCGATCGTGTATCCCCTCGTTTCGCGAGCGGCTTTCAACGGATTGAGGCCGGGCGCGGCAATGATGTCGTTTGAAACAGCGTTTCGTGCGGTGTTGGGCATGGCAACTCCTTAAAGATGAAACAGGTCGGATGAAAAGCGGCGTTGCCTGAGACGGCGGGAGAATGCTCGTTAACAAATGATTTGCCAAGAGCACCGATGCGGCGTCACGCCATCGTGAAAAGCGTTTTGGCCGAATGCCTCGGGCTTCGTACATGTAAGGCCGCGCGGCGCTCAATCAAGTTCTTTTGAAGGTCGGCGGCCCGATTCGCCGGCATTTTCGACGCCTCGATTCGTTAGCTTACCCGTCACCGGCAGCCAAACCCGCGCGCCGGGCGTTTCACGGAATCGAATGCCATGAATTTGAAATCGTTCGCAATTGTGCTTGGCGCCATGTCGAGCGTCGTCGGCTCGACGGAAGCGCAGGCGGCGGACGCCACACGCGTTCGAGGCACCGTCGTCAGCGTTGCCGGATCGACGCTGACGGTGAAGGATCGCAACGGCAAGACCGATGCGATCGCGCTTGCCGACGGCTGGAAGATTTCGGGCGTCGCCAAGGCATCGGCAGCCGATATCAAGCAAGGCGATTTTCTTGGCATCGCCTCGATTTCCAAGGCCGATGGCGGCAACGGCGCGCTGGAAGTCGTGATCTTCCCGGCGGCCCTGAAGGGCACGGGCGAAGGCGACCGCGACTGGGATCTGCAGCCCAACAGCCGCATGACCAACGGCACCGTCGCCGATGTCACCGAGATCGAAGGCCGCACGGTCACGCTCACCTATGACAACGGCCAGAAGAAACAGATCGCGATTCCGCAGACGACACCGATCGTGACATTCGCCGCCGCCACGCCGGCGGATCTCACGCCGGGCATCGCGGTGTTCGTCAACGCCGAGCGCGGCGGCGACGGCAAGCTCGTGGCCAACCGGGTCGTGGTCGGGAATCACGGCATCGCGCCGCCTATGTGAGGCCAGGCGGCCGCATCCTTGGATTTCCGAGGAGCGCGCAATCTCGTCGGCCAGGGCGGGCGCGCGGCGCAAGAGGGCTCCTCAGAAACAATCCAGAAACAAAAATCTACATTTGGGAAAAATTGTCGAAAAAAACCAGGAGGATAGTCCCTATCGCGAGGCTTGGGTCACCGATTTGCTCCGGTGAATCTCGGAAGGCCCGCGTAAAAAGGAAACGAAGTCATGAAGAAGTCCCTCCTCTCCGCGCTTGGGCTGGCTCTGGCCCTGGCGTTGACCATGCCGATCCTCGGCGCCACCAGCGCCGACGCGGCTCCGATGAAGAAGCATCACCATCATCGTCATCACCACAGGCATCATCACCGCCACCATCACCACCATCATCACCACCACAAGAAGATGGCTCCGAAGAAGGCCTGATCCTTCCCTTCTGCCGATGGGAAGGCAGGCCTTCGCTGCCAGAGCGGACCAGTCTTCCCATCGGACTTTTCGGCTTAAACATCCGGTGATGTCGAACCGCGCTCCGGACTACGTCTAACGGGGGCCTGCGCCGATCTTTCGGCCAGACACTGCCTGGTGCCGGCGGTCGCCCGTGTCGTCCTCACGCTTCCGCCATCCGGCTCTCGTTGCCCGCTTCGCCGTGAAGCTCGGCTATTGGCCAAATCCCACCGCCCCGACGCGCTACAACGAGCTGATGCGGTGGCGGAAACGCTGTGGGCCGGGCGGAATCCCGAAGATATCCCTGCCGGGTTGCTTGCCGGCGGCGAAGACTCGGCCATCTCAGGCGACGGCATCGCGGAATGAGCCGCTTCTATGCCGAAGCGCTGCGTGCCAGATGCGCGATGCGGGGCACCGATAAGTTTGACGGCTGAACGCAGACGTCGCCGACCAAACGAAAAAAATCGCGCGGCATATGAACCTTTCCATTGGAGCCAACACTAAGCGGTCATGGGCACCGCGAAGGTGCTCCTCATCCCAACGGGGACGCCAGGACGGCGATCCCAACAACCGATGGAAGGAAATGCTCAAATGACCAACTTCAAGCGTATCGGCCTCGCCGCGGCTCTCGTCTTTTCGGCTTTCGGTTCGGTTTCGGCTCCGGCATTTGCCGGCACGCATCCGACCGGCGACGGCGGCGCGGTCTGTAAGGGCCATGGCTCCTGCCTGGTGCTGCAGCTGGATTGCAAAGGCACCTATACCGATGCCACCGACAAGAACGGCACCGTCTACGGCAAGTGCAGCCAGGTCATGAAGGTCGATCCGAAGGCGCGGCTCAAGCTCGCGAACTGATCGCTGTAGCCAAATGGCACGGAAATGGCGACCGTCGAGGACGGCCGCCATTTCTGTTTCAATCACGTCGATCGATCAGCGCCGGCTGATAAGAAGGCCGGCAAGCAATCCGACCACGACCAGCCCGACGGCGGCGGCCGTCGCCGGGTGATCTCGCGCCGTACGCTCGATGGCCCTGCCCTTGCGCCTTATTGCGGGCAGCGCCTCGTGGAGGCGATCGGCAAGTTGCGAATAATAATCGGACGCCGCCTCGCGGCCATCCTCGTAATAGGCGTCGCCGCGCCTGGCCAAAACCTTCTTGAGATCGTGCAATTGTCGTGAAAGCGCCGCGACCTGCTTGTCGATATCGACGTCGGAGAGGGTCGAAAACGATGCCATGCTTGTTGTCCTTCTCTTCGAGAAGGCCTAACGCATGGACGCAGAGCCAGTTCCGGCAGGTCGAGCGCGCGGCATCAAGTCGAATGACGACCGTTCAACGAACCTGGTCGAGCAGGCGCTTGCATTCCAGCAGATCGAACAGCGCCTCCTGCAGCAAGGCGCGATTGTCACGCGACAATTTCGAGGCGTCTGGTTGTACCGGACCTTCGTCGTCGCTCTTGCCGAGGCCGAAGAAACGCCGGCTGGGCTTCACCTTCGGCTGGCCGACCAGCGCGTCTTCGTCGCCGCGCGGCTGCGCGGCGGCCGTCAGCGGCACCTGCTCGGCCTGGCGGCGCTGGGCGATCGCCTCCACGGCGGCCATGTCACCATTGCCGATGGCGACCAGGAAATGGTTGCCGTTTTCGCGCAACAGTTTCTGCACGCCTTTGATCGTATAGCCCTGATCGTAGAGCATATGCCTGATGCCCTTGATCAGTTCGACATCCTGCGGCCGGTAGTAGCGCCGGCCGCCGCCACGCTTCATCGGCTTGATCTGGGTGAAGCGCGTCTCCCAGAACCGCAGCACATGCTGCGGCAGATCGAGATCTTCCGCGACTTCGCTGATGGTGCGGAAAGCGTCGGGGCTCTTGTCCATGGGCCAATCCTCCACACTGGACCGCGACCCGGCTCATAATGCCGAATCGCGCCTTATTTCAGCGATTTATGAAACGATATTCAAGCCCGACGTCAAAACGGCCGGCGGTTTTCAACCACATTCGCCAGCAAACTATTTGCCGCCCTTGCCCTTGCTGTTCTGATGCGAGCGCAGGATCCGGCTCTTGAGCACGTTCGACGATTTGAACGTCATCACCCGGCGCGGCAGGATCGGCACTTCCTCACCCGTCTTGGGGTTGCGGCCGATGCGCTCGTTCTTGGAACGGACATGGAAGGTGGCGAAGGACGACAGCTTGACCGTCTCGCCGCGGACGATTGCCTCGCAGATCTCATCGAGGACGGCCTCGACCAGCTCCGCCGATTCAGTTCGCGACAAGCCAACCTTCCGGTAAACGGCTTCAGCAAGGTCGGCACGCGTAAGTGTCTTTGCCCCCATGCGACCGTCCCATCTGCTCGCAAAAACGTAAATCGATACAGGTAAAGGCTGAGCCTAAGTAATTGATCCGGCAAGGTCAAGAACCGAACCGGCGAGTTCGGCACTTACCAGCGGAGCAATACCGCGCCCCAGGTGAAACCTCCACCCATCGCCTCGAGAAGCACGAGGTCGCCCTTCTTGATGCGGCCGTCGGCGACGGCCACCGACAAAGCGAGCGGCACCGACGCAGCCGAGGTGTTACCGTGTAAATCGACGGTGACCACCACTTTCTGCTCGGCAATCCCGAGCTTCTTGGCGGAAGCGTCAATAATCCGTTTATTGGCCTGATGCGGCACGAACCAATCGAGGTCCTCGGCCGTTATGCCGGCCTCGCCGAAGGTCGCCTCGATGACATCGGTGATCATGCCGACGGCATGCTTGAACACTTCGCGGCCTTCCATCCTCAGATGACCGACGGTTCCCGTGGTAGAAGGACCGCCGTCGACGAAGAGTTTGTCCTTGTGCGCGCCATCGGAACGCAGGCTCGCCGCCAGCACGCCGCGATCGGTAATCGCGCCGGCTCCGTCTTCCGCTTCCAGAACCAGCGCGCCGGCGCCGTCGCCGAACAGCACGCAGGTCGAGCGGTCGCTCCAGTCGAGGATGCGCGAGAATGTTTCCGAACCGATCACCAGGACGCGTTTGGCCAGGCCGCCACGGATATAAAGGTCGGCGGTGGCGATCGCATAAACGAAGCCCGAGCACACCGCCTGCATGTCGAAGGCAAAGCCGTGATGCATGCCGAGCCGGTTCTGGATTTCGACAGCGGTCGCCGGGAACGTGTTGTTGGGCGTCGAGGTCGCCAGGATGATGAGGTCGATATCGGCGGGCGTCATGCCGGCGCTGTCCAGCGCCGCGCGCGCCGCCGCCTCACCAAGCGAGGCTGTCGTCTCGTCGTCGGCCGCGACGTGGCGTTGGCGAATGCCGGTGCGCTGGGCGATCCACTCGTCGGAGGTTTCGACCATGCCTTCGAAGTCGGCATTCTTCATGATGCGGCGGGGCAGCGCGGCACCGTTGCCGCGCACGACTGATCTGATCAAGGCTCTTTCCTATTCCTCGGCGTCGGCGACGCCGGATTTCCTGTTTGCCTGCGCGGTCGGGTTGCGCGCATGGAACAGATCGAGGTCAGCCTCGATCCGGTCAAGCAGATTGTTGCGCACCATGTCGTAGCCGAGTTCGATGGCGGCCGCGAAGCCGTCCGAATCGGCGCCACCATGGCTCTTCACCACGATGCCGTTCAATCCCAGGAAGACGCCGCCGTTGGAGCGTCCGACATCCATCTTCTCGCGCAGCCTGTCGAAGGCGCCCTTGGCGAAGACGTAGCCGATCTTGGCCATGAGCGTGCGGCTCATGGCGGCGCGCAGATAGCCGGCGATCTGCCTTGCGGTGCCCTCGGCGGTCTTGAGCGCGATGTTGCCGGCAAAACCCTCCGTAACCACCACGTCGACCGTGCCCTTGCCGATATCGTCGCCCTCGACGAAGCCGCGATAATTCATTGAAGCCATGTTGGCCTCGCGCAGCATGCGGCCGGCTTCCTTGACCTCTTCCTGGCCCTTGATCTCCTCGACGCCGACATTGAGCAGGCCGACGCTCGGCCGCTCGATGCCGAACACCGAGCGCGCCATGCCGGTGCCCAGAATGGCAAAATCGATAAGCTGGTGCGCATCCGCGCCGATGGTGGCGCCGACATCGAGCACCACGCTTTCGCCGCGGGTCGTCGGCCAGAGCGCCGCGATCGCCGGGCGGTCGATGGTGGCCATGGTGCGCAGGCAGAATTTCGACATCGCCATCAGCGCGCCGGTATTGCCAGCCGAGATGCAGGCTTGCGCGCCGCCGTTCTTGACCGCCTCGACGGCCTTCCACATCGACGACTTCCAGCGGCCATGGCGCAGCGCCTGGCTCGGCTTGTCGTCCATGCGCACCGCGATCTCGCAATGGACGAACTCGCTTATCTCGGCGAGTTTCGGGAACTTGGCGAGTTCGGGACGCACCACGTCCTCGCGGCCATAGATGACGAAGCGGATGTCAGGGCGGCGGATGGCGACCGTCATCAGCGCCGGGATGACCACGCTCGGTCCGTGATCGCCGCCCATGGCATCGATGGAAATCCTGATCACGTAGTGCTTTTCTCACGGGTTGCCTGGCTTGCGGCGGACGCCTGCCAAGGTAAGGGGGCTCGCGAAGGTTCGGCGAAAATAGCGGTTTTGCGCCTACGCACAACCAACTTTTCCAAAATCCGGACCACTCTCAGGATTTTCCGAGCAGCGAACGCAGCTTTTTCTGGAATTCGCTTTCTTCGGGTTGATCGTCGCCGGCGACGTCGAGCGAGGCTCCCGGCTTGCGCGGATAAGGGTTGATCGCCAGGCCGAAAAACTGTTCGGCCAGCGCGCCGACATCGATGGTGTCGCCGGAAAATGTTTCCGGACTGTCCGGTCCGTCGGCGTCGAGGATGATCTCGCCGCCGCCCTCGAAACCCTCGCGCCCAAGCTTAGACTGCTCGGGCAGAAACAGCGCCTCGACGGGCCCGTCAATATGCGCGGTCACCGGATCGAGCGTGACGATGCAGGCCTGCGTGATGTCGGCCTCGACGCGACCGGTGACCTTGACGCCATTGCGCCTCCAGGAGGCCACGAGCAGTTCGGCGCGATAGTGCTCGACCGAAAGCAGTTCGTATTCGGCGGCAAGCGCCTCACGCTGGCGCTCATCGGCCTCGATCAGGACAGGCAGGCCCTTTTGCGGCAGCCGCGCGACATTGGCGACAAAGGATACAGGGCTGCGCAATTCGTCGCCTTTCATCTCGGCCTCCTTCACGCGGCCCCGGCGGCCGGGAACGCGGCGATGCCGGCGACGATCGATTCGGTCGGCTGCGCGGCAAGCTTCTGGCTAGCCTCGCAGACATAGTCCGCAAGCAGCGGCGCCTGCGGCCAGGGACCGGAGTCCGGCCTGACGTTGCGGGCGAGCGCCGCCGCAAGCGCCACCCGGTCGTCTTCCTTGAGCGCGTCGTCATAAGCGGCCGTACGACCGTAAAACATCTTTGCCAGCTTCTTCATGCGTTTGGGCACGCCGACATCGCTGATGCCAAGTTCGCGCAGCGAATGCTCGACATCGAGGAAGAACTCATCAATCAGCACCTGCGCGACCTCGGCGGCCACACCTTGCTCGCCACGCAGCCGGTGCTGGACGAGATACATGTGCAGCGACAGCATCTCGAAGCGGCCGAGCGGCGTATCGGGCACATTCCAGTCGGAATAAAACACCGTTTGCCGCGCCGCCGCCACGATTTGTGCGTAGAGCGCGTCGGTGATAGCGCGGTTGGCACTGCGTTCGCGGCCAAAAAGGCGCTGGAACATTGAGGGCGGTCTCCCGGGGACCTGTTGTTTGATTTGGCCTTGTTGCATCGGCATGCAAGCTGGTTTACCGGTTTTGCGGCCCAGCGCAAGTTGCGGGGATGTGATGGAGAATTGTTGTTGGGTGCGCTGAAATTCAAGTCGTTCTTTGCGCCCGCCCCTGTGGGCGTGGCTTCGCTGCTGGTAGTGGTGTCAGTGCTTTCCGCCTGCAATTCGTCCAAGATGTTCGGCGATCTCCATCCGAGCGAAACCCTGACGAAAGGCTACGTCATCGACCAGCAGGCGATCGATTCGGTGCCGGTCGGGTCGAGCCGCGAACAGGTGCTTTTGGCGCTGGGCACGCCGTCGACGACGGCGACCTTCGACAACGAGGCCTTCTACTACATCTCGCAAACGCGCAAGCGCTATGTCGCCTTCGACAACCCCCGCATCATCGACCAGCATGTGCTGGCGGTCTATTTCGGCGCCGACGGCCGCGTCACCCAGATCGCCAACTACGGCCTCAAGGACGGCAAGGTCTTCGACTTCATCTCGAGGACGACGCCGACCGGCGGCAAGGACCAGAACTTCCTCAGCCAGATCATCAGCGGCGCCAGCAAGCTGGCGCCCGGCATCCCCGGCGGCGGCAGCGGCGGTACGCCTTAAGTCTATCGACGGCCTGCGGAACAATCAAACCCGCCGCCTCGCCGGCGGGTTTTGTTTAGGTGCGGCCAAGACGCATACTTGCTTATATTCCGGCGTCCCCCTATCAATTTTCTGGGGATGGGGACCGGTCATGGGCAACAGCGATCGTACTGTGCCGCAAGGTTGGATGGCGACAGGCACGCCTGACCGGCAAACCGTGACACCTGACTGGCTTGTCGTCGAAGCGCCGACAATCGACGGCGTCGCGCTCAAGGAAATCCGACCTGTCGCGACTTCGACCGGCTACCTCACCGAGGTTTTTCGCGAGGAATGGGATCTCGACGGACTTCCGGTCGGACAGGTGTTTCAGCGCACGCTTTATCCCGGCGCGGTGACGGGATGGCATGCCCATGGCGTCACAACCGACCGGCTTTTTTGCTCGGTGGGCAGCGTTCGAATCTCGCTGTTCGACGGGCGCAAGGCCTCGCCGACATTCGGCACGGTTTGGCACAAGATTGTTGGAGCGGTCAGGCCCGCTATCGTCATCATTCCGCCCGGCGTCTGGCACGGTGTCGTCGCGCTCGGAGCGGAGACTGCTTTGGTGCTCAACCTCGTCGACAAGGCCTACGCCTATGACGCGCCCGACCATTGGCGCCTGCCGCCGGACACCGAACAGATCCCCTACAAGCTGGTGTAGCGTGGAACAGGCGGGTCAAGGCGCGCCGATCGGACCGATCGAACCGCTGGTCTCGGTCGTGATAGCGACGCACAATCGTCCGGCGGTGCTGCATCAAACGCTGAAGAGCCTCGTTGGTCAGACCCTGCAGGACTGGGAAGCCATGGTGATTGGTGATGCGTGCCGGCCGAACACAGCGACAACGGTTGCCGCTTTCGGCGACGCCCGCATCTCCTATATCGATCTTCCTGTGAACTTCGGCGAGCAGTCGGGGCCTAACAATATCGGCTTTGCCAGAGCACGCGGCCGTTTCGTTGCCATATTGAACCATGACGACCTATGGTTTCCCGACCATCTGACGTCCATGAGCGGCTGGATCGACGCCACCGGCGCCGATGTGGTGATCGCCCGGGGTGCGGTCATCGAGTCGGCCGCGAGCAAAGGTTCCAGGCATATGATCCTCGGGACGGGGCGGCACGGCTTCTATGACCCGGTCACCACAGTCGGCTTCGGCTCCGCGCAAATGGTCCGGAGAACGTCGCTGCCAAGACTTGGGCCATGGCACCCGGCCAGCCAGTGCGTCTGCGAGAGTTCCCAGGACTGGCTGTTCCGTGCATGGCGCAACGGTGCGGTGATTGCGACAATGCCGCATCTGACCGTGCTCATGCTGCATTCGGGCAAGCGCGAAGGCAGCTATGCGCGTGATACGGCGCAGGAGCAGGAAGAACTGATGAACGCGATGAGTTCGCCAGACGCGTTGCGCGTCAGGATTCTTGGCAACGCCGAGGAACCGGCTCCCCTCAAGCGCTTCCGCTACCTCAAACGCAGGCTGCTGGCTGCCCTCGGCATACATCCGCGAGCGCGTTCCTTCCGCCGCCAATTTCGCCACGGCGCGTTCATTGCCATGCTGCGCCAGACACGCGGCTTACCGCCAATGCCCGAACGCGAACCGGATGCCGAAGCGTTGCTGGCCCGCTATCGCCATGACAGCGAAAGGCCAGAGGCCGGTTGAGTGCCCCCCCGGGCGGAAAGCATGAAGGATGTCATGCCGAAAAACAAAGCCCGCGGGATCGCTCCCGCGGGCTTTGTCATGGAATAGCCGCCGCGATCAGCCGTGCGCGAGCACGGCGAGCAGGAGCAGCGCGACGATGTTGGTGATCTTGATCGCCGGGTTGACGGCCGGGCCGGCGGTGTCCTTGTAGGGATCGCCGACGGTGTCGCCGGTGACCGATGCCTTATGCGCCTCGGAGCCCTTCAGGTGCTTGACGCCGTCCTTGTCGGTGAAGCCGTCCTCGAACGACTTCTTGGCGTTGTCCCAGGCGCCGCCGCCGGAGGTCATCGAGATGGCGACGAAGAGGCCGTTGACGATGACGCCGAGCAGCGAGGCGCCGAGCGCCGCGAAGGCCGAGGCCTTGGAGCCCGAGATCAGCAGCACGCCGAAATAGACGACGAGCGGCGCCAGCACGGGCAGCAGCGACGGGATGATCATTTCCCTGATCGCCGCCCTGGTCAGGATGTCGACGGCGCGCGCATAGTTCGGCTTCGAGGTGCCGGCCATGATGCCCTTGTCCTCGCGGAACTGCTTGCGCACTTCCTCGACGATGGAGCCCGCGGCGCGACCGACGGCGGTCATCGCGATGCCGCCGAAGAGGTAGGGGATCAGGCCGCCGAAGATCAGGCCGGCGACGACATACGGGTTGGAGAGGTCGAAGGAGACCTCGCCCATGCCCTGGAAGTAAGGATACTTGTCGCCATTGGCGGCAAAGAATTTCAGGTCGTTCGAATAGGCCGCGAACAGCACCAGCGCGCCGAGGCCGGCGGAGCCGATGGCATAGCCCTTGGTGACGGCCTTGGTGGTGTTGCCGACGGCGTCGAGCGCGTCGGTGGAGTGGCGCACCTCCTTGGGCAGGCCGGCCATTTCGGCAATGCCGCCGGCATTGTCGGTGACAGGGCCGAAGGCATCGAGCGCCACGATCATGCCGGCAAGTCCGAGCATGGTGGTGACGGCGATCGCGGTGCCGAAGAGGCCGCCGAGCTGGTAGGTGGCGATGATGCCGCCGACGATGACGATGGCAGGCAGCGCGGTCGATTCCAGCGAGACCGCGAGGCCCTGGATGACGTTGGTGCCGTGGCCGGTCACGGAAGCCTGGGCGATCGAGTTGACCGGGCGCTTGTTGGTACCAGTGTAGTATTCGGTGATCACCACGATGAGGCCGGTCACCAGGAGGCCGATGAGGCCACAGATGAACAGGTTCTTGCCGGTGATGGCGATGCCGGCGACATTGCCGACCTCGCCCCAGCCGACGGTGGCCGAAGTGGCGATGGCGAGGCCGACGATCGACAAGAGCCCGGTGACGATCAGGCCCTTGTAGAGGGCGCCCATGATCGAGCCGTTCGAGCCAAGCTTGACGAAGAAGGTGCCGACGATAGAGGTCAGGATGCAGGCGCCGCAGATGGCGAGCGGATAGAGCATCGACGCACCCAGCGCGGCCGTGCCGCCGAAGAAGATGGCGGCGAGCACCATGGTGGCGACGACGGTCACCGCATAGGTTTCGAACAGGTCGGCGGCCATGCCGGCGCAGTCGCCGACATTGTCGCCGACATTGTCGGCGATGGTGGCCGGGTTGCGCGGATCGTCTTCCGGAATGCCGGCCTCGACCTTGCCGACGAGGTCGCCGCCGACGTCCGCACCCTTGGTGAAGATGCCGCCGCCGAGACGGGCGAAGATCGAGATCAGCGAAGCGCCGAAGCCGAGCGAAACCAGCGAGTCGATGACGACGCGGTCATTCGGCTGCAGGCCCATCGGGCCGGTCAATACGGCGTAGTAGATCGAGACGCCGAGCAGCGCCAGACCCGCCACCAGCATGCCGGTGATGGCGCCCGACTTGAAGGCGATGTCGAGGCCGGCAGCAAGGCTGTTCGAAGCGGCTTGCGCAGTCCGCACATTGGCGCGCACCGAGACATGCATGCCGATGAAGCCGGCGGCACCCGAGAGCACCGCGCCGATCAGGAAGCCGATAGCGGCGGTGATCGAAAGCAGCCACCAGGCAAGCAGGAGAACGACGATACCGACGACCGCGATGGTCGTGTACTGGCGCGCCAGATAGGCCTGGGCGCCTTCGCGGATGGCGGCGGAGATTTCCTGCATGCGCTGATTGCCCTGATCGGACGCAAGGACCGAACGTGTCGCCCAGATGGCGTACAGAACTGACAGCAAGCCGCAGGCGATGACGGCGGTAATGATGGTCATTGCCGGATTTTCCTCGATTGTTGGCCCAAAAGAACCCCTCCCTGGGCCGTTGGAACGGAGATGGATGCCGCGCACGGATTCCACCCCTTGGCTGGGGTGTATGCGAAACAGGGCTTGGAACGTCAAGATATTGTTCGGTTTTTGCCCGGCTTTCGCCCAAAAGAAGAGGGCAGGAATTGTTGTGCCAAGCGCAAGCCTGGAATTAGATCGATTGAAATGACGCTGGGGCACATTCGCCAATCCTAAGACGTAGCGTTATTCCGCCCCCTGCCCCATGCGTCGCGCGGCGTAGCGCTCAACCGCCGACAGGCCGTCATAGATCAGCACGGCAAGCGCCGCGACGATCAGGCCGCCCTGCAGCACGAAGGCAAGGTTGTTCGAGATCAGGCCGGCGATGATCACCTCGCCAAGCGTCTTGGCGGCAACGGTCGATCCGATGGTCGCGGTGGCGAGGCTGATGACGACCGAGAGCCGGATGCCGCCGAGGATCACCGGGGCGCTCAGCGGCAGTTCGACCTTCATCAGCCTTTGCCAACCGGTCATACCGGCGCCACGCGCCGCTTCCATGACGTTGCCGGGCAACGTGGTGAGCGCCGTCAGCGCGTTTTCGAAGATCGGCAGCAATCCGTAGAGGAAGAGTGCGATCAGCGTCGGCTTCTCGCCGAAACCGACGGCCGGCACGGCAAGCGCCAGCACGGCAACCGGCGGAAAGGTCTGGCCGATATTGACCAGGCTGCGCGACAAGGGCAGGAACTCGGCGCCGGCCGGCCTGGTGACCAGGATGGCGAGCGCCACCGCGACGATCGTCGCGGCCACCGTCGCGACCAGGACCGTCCGCAGATGCTGCAAGGTCAGCGTCAGCAGGCTGCCCTGGTTGTAGATTGCCGGCGCGCCATTCTCGGTCAGGGGCTTCAGCAGCGGCTCGAACCAGTTGGGGCTGGTGATGAAGACCACCAACAGCACCAGAACGGCCAGCCTCAGCAGCGCGGGCAGCCAGGCTTTCATTGCGGCCTCGCCGCGCGTTTCACCAAGCCTTCGACGGTGACGCGGCCAATGAGCTTGCCGTCGGCGTCCTTCACCGGCAGCGCGGGGCGGCCCGACCACAACAGCTCGGCCAGCGCGTCGCGCTGCGTGGCCTCGCCGGGGATCGCCTCGCCTTCGGCGCCGCCAGGCTCCACGGCATCGCGCACCGGCCCAAGCGACAGCAGCCGGAACGGCCTTTCGCTGGCGCCGACCAGTGTCTCGACGAAATCGCTTGCGGGCCTCGCCAGGATTTCGGCCGGCTTGGCGTATTGCACCAGCTTGCCGGCATCCATGACGGCGATCTTGTCGCCCAAGTGCACAGCCTCTTCCATGTCGTGGGTGACGAGGATGATGGTGGTGCCGAAACGCTTCTGGATCGCCAGCAGATCCTCTTGCGCCTTGGTGCGGATGATCGGGTCGAGCGCGCCGAAGGGCTCGTCCATCAAAAGCACGTTGGGCTCGGCGGCCAAAGCGCGGGCGACGCCGACGCGCTGCTGCTGGCCGCCGGAAAGCTCGTGCGGATAGCGCGGGCCGTAGGCCTGGGGGTCGAGCTGGTAGAGTGTCATCAACTCGTCGACACGCGCCTTGATGCGATCCCTGTCCCAGCCGACCAGCAATGGCACGGTAGCGATGTTCTGCGCCACCGTGCGATGCGGAAACAGGCCATGCCCCTGGATGGCGTAGCCGATGCTGCGGCGCAGCTGATAGCCGGGCACCGAGCGGTTGTCGGCGCCGTCGAGCTTGATGACCCCGGAGGTCGGCTCGACCAGCCGGTTGATCATCCTGAGCAGCGTCGTCTTGCCGGATCCCGACGTACCGACAATGGTCGCGATGGTTCGGGGTTCGATGATCATCGAAACATTGTCGACCACCGTCGTTTGGTCATAGCGCTTGGTGATGCCTTCGATCTCGATCATGCCGTCTCAACTGCCCTGCGCCTGGTGGCGGCCATTTCGATGACCGCGTCGAGGATAATGGCCGCGGCAAAGGCCAGCGCCACGGTCGGCAGCGCGCCGAGCAGCACCAGATCCATCGCCGTCTGGCCGACACCCTGGAAAACGAACACGCCGAAGCCGCCGCCGCCGATCAGCGCGGCGATGGTGGCGAGGCCGATATTCTGCACCAGCACGATACGAATACCGGTCAGGATCACCGGAAAGGCGAGCGGGAACTCGACATCGAAGAGGCGCTGGCGGTCGGTCATGCCCATGCCGCGCGCGGCATCGTTGGCCGCGCGGGGCACGCCAGCCAGCCCAACCACGGTATTGGCCACCACCGGCAGCAAGGAATAGAGAAAAAGGGCGACAAAAGCCGGCGCCGTGCCGATGCCCCTGATGCCGATCGCGGCGGCGCCTGGCACGTGCACGGCAACCCAGCCGAGCGGAGCGATCAGCAGCCCGAAGAGCGCGATCGACGGAATAGTCTGGATGATGTTGAGCACATTCAGCACGCCCGCCCGCAGTTTCTCGACGCGATGGCAAAGGACGCCGAGCGGTATGCCGACGATCACCGCGCCGGCCAGAGAACCAAGCGCCAGCGTGACGTGCTTGGAAGCTTCGGCCCAGAAACTGTCGGCGCGGCCGGTATATTCCTTGAGGATGGAAAGACTGTCCCAGCTTCCCGAGACAAGCAGCACAGCAATGGCAAGCGCTGCAAGCACGAGCACGCCGACGCGTGACCAGGGCGACAGGTTCAGCCTGGTCAGCACATCGGCCAGGAGCAAGGTGAAGGCAAAGACGAGTAGCCAGAAACCGGACGCCGGGGCGATGCGGGCGAACGTGTTGCCGGCCGGTGTCAGGAAACCGCCGGCGACGCCGATGAGGATTGCAAGAGCGACCAGCGCGACGATGCTGGCGGCCAGCCTGAGGATGAGCGGCGTCCGCAGCAAGGCAATGATGCCACCAACAATGACGATGGCGAGCAACAGCATACCAAGCGTCGGCGGCAGCGCTTCGAGGATCGGGCGCGCCTGTCCGGGCACGATGCGGTTGGCGCGGAACGTGGCAAAGGGGGCCAGGAAAGCGGCGTAGGCGACGATCGCGGCGACGACCACGCCGAGCTTGTCGAAACGCAGGGTCATGGCCTCCCCCTTGCGGCCTTGGCGGTTGGCGAAAGCCGGCGGGAGAACCGATCTCCCCCCTTGCGGGGGAGATGGCCGGCAGGCCAGAGAGGGGTGTGAAGGAACCTTGGAATACGAGCTCGTTCAAAAGGAAACCCATCGAAAGGCTTGCCTTTGATTGGCTGACAGGTCGGCGGGACAGCACCCCCCTCTGTCCTGCCGGACATCTCCCCCACAAGGGGGGAGATCAGCAGTTCCGCCAACCGCACCTCTCCAGCCCGCACTTAATTATGCCGCGATCTACTTCAAGAACCCGTTTTTCTTCAAAAAGTCCTCCGCCACGCCCTTCGCTGGCTCACCGCCCAGCTGCACGCGGCCGTTGAGCTCCTGCAGCGTGACCAGATCGAGCTTGGCGAAAACCGGCTTCAGCAGCGCCTCGATTTCCGGGTGCTGCTTCAAGACCTCTTCGCGGATGATCGGCGCCGGCTGGTAGACGGGCTGAACGCCCTTGTCGTCCTCGAGCACGACGAGGCCCGAGGGCTGGATGCCGCCATCGGTGCCGTAGACCATGGCGGCGTTGGCGCCGTTGGTCTGGTTGGCGGCGGCGGCGATGGTCGCGGCGGTATCGCCACCGGAGAGGGTGATCAACTGATCGGGCTTCAGCGTGAAGCCGTAGGTCGTCTGGAAGGCCGGAAGCGCGGCGGCCGAATTGACGAACTCGGCCGAAGCCGCGAGCACCACCTTGCCGCCGCCCGCGACGTATTTGCCGAAGTCCGAGAGCGTGACGAGCTTGTTCTCGTCGGTCATTTCCTTGCGCAGCGCGATCGCCCAAGTGTTGTTGGCCGGCGACGGCGACAGCCAGACGATCTTGTTGGCGTCGTAGTCCAGCTTCTTGGCGGTTTCGTAAGCCTTGGCGGCGTCCTTCCAGACCGGATCGTCGGCCTTCTGGAAGAAGAACGCGGCATTGCCGGTATATTCGGGATAGATGTCGATCTCGCCGGCGGTGATCGCCTTGCGCACCACTGGCGTCGCGCCGAGCTGGATGCGGTCCGTCGTCTTGATGTTGTTGGCGTTAAGCACGAGCTGGATGATGTTGCCCAGCACCCCGCCTTCCGTGTCGATCTTCGAGGAGACGACCACCTGGGCGTTGGCCGAGGCGGTGGCAAGGCCGAGCGCGATGGCCGCAACTGCGAGCTTTCCGATTGAAAACATTGTGAAAATCCCTTGCTATGAACCGAGGATCCGGTGGCCGCATATGAGCACGGCTATAACGGCCAGTCGGGGCACACGGTTTCATAAGTAGGGGGACGCGCGCAATAATTTTGTTCGGCGGGCCCAGCCTTACCACCCGGCATAACGCAATGCCGACCTAAGGTCGGCTGGCGGCCTGCGCTGTTCTGGTGAATATTAGGAACTGCGGGGTCGGCGGCCAACACGGGAGTTATGTCATGGCCAAGCACCAAGTCGGCTACCTCATCGGCAGCCTCGCCAAGGGCTCCATCAACCGCAGGCTCGCGAACGCCCTCGTAAAACTGGCGCCGCCGGAACTTGAAATGACGGAAATCCCCTTCAGGGACCTGCCGCTCTACAGCTACGACTATGACGCCAACTTTCCACCGGTCGCGCTGGAGTTCAAGAAAGCCATCGCGTCCGTCCAGGCGGTGCTTTTCGTCACGCCGGAATACAACCGCTCGATCCCCGGCGGCCTGAAGAATGCGATCGACTGGGCCAGCCGCCCATACGGCAAGAACTCCTTTGCCCGCAAACCGACTGCCGTCATCGGGACGTCACCCGGCGCGATCGCGACCGCGGTCGCCCAGCAGAGCCTGCGCAGTGTCTTGAGCTTCTGCAACGCACCCCAGATGAACTCTCCTGAAGCCTATATTCAGTTTACCCCGGGATTGATCACCGACGATGGCGAGGTGACGGTAGAGTCGACCGAAACATTCCTGCGCAACTACATGCAAGAGTTCCACATGTTCATCGCGCGGGTCCTGCAGGTACTCCCGCCGGATGCATGACACTTGCCGCTTAAAGCGCATCACGCTGAAACGGATTCAGGCGACGCGCTTTTAAGTCTTTGTTTGGATGCATGTCGTTCTCCCAGAACCGCCGCGCACTTCTGGGCGACATGCATCAGGGGCAGGCTGTTCGAGCGGGCTGGAAGAACTGATCCAGCGCCTTCTTCAAAGTTTGGGGGCGCCCACCATCTTCAACGTGCCGAGCGCGACAAAACAAAGCACTACGACCGGGAACACGATCCAGTTCAGCATGGTCCAGCCCCAGGCGTTGTAGATCGCGCCCGACATCAGCGAGGCAAAGGCGACGGAGCCGAACAGGACGAAGTCGTGGAAGCCCTGGACCTTGCTCTTCTCTGAAGGCCGGTAGCTGGCGGCGACCATCGCCGTGGCACCGATGAAACCGAAATTCCAACCGAGTCCCAGAAGGATCAGCGCCGTCCAGAACTGCCACAGCGCCAGGCCGGAAAGCGCCACGGCGCCGCAGCCGATCAGCAGGACAAGGCCGGTCGCCACGATGCGTTCGGCGCCGAAGCGGTGGACCAGCGAACCGGTGAAAAAGCTCGGCGCGAACATCGCCATGACATGCCAGGAAATGCCAAGCGTCGCATTGTCTTCCGACAGGCCGCAGCCGACCATGGCGAGCGGCGCGCCGGTCATGACGAAGCTCATCAGCGCGTAGCTGCCGACGGTGCAGAACAGCGCGGCGACGAAACGCGGCTGGGTGACGATTTCGATCAGGGGGCGGGCGTCGCTTGCAGCGATTTCAGAGACAGCGTCAGTCCGCGAGGAAACCCGCAGGAACGACAGGATGAGCGCGCCGGCCGCCGCCAGGGGCAGGATCGAGATGAAGGACCCGGCAAACATCACCGGAGCCAGCAGTTCGCGCGTGTAGATGACGATCTGCGGCCCGAGGATGGCGGTGATGATGCCGCCCGCCAGCACGAAGGAGATGGCGCGCGCCTTGAATTCGGGTGGCGCATTGTCGGCGGCGGCGAAACGGAACTGCTGGACGAAGGCGCCGCCGACACCGATGACGCAGAGGCCGAAGGCAAACAGCCAGAAGCTCGACTGATAGAGCGCGAGCGTCGCGATCAGGCCGCCGAGCGCGGTGACGATGGTGCCTATCATGAAGCCGCCGCGATGGCCGAGGCTGCGGATGATGGCGGCGGCTGGCAAGGCACCGAGCGCCACGCCGATGTTGAAGCCGGTGACCGGCGCGGTGGCCAGGGATTTGTCGGGACCGAGCAGATATTGCCCGGCCAGCGCGCCGAGCGAAATGGCGATCGGCGCGGCCGAACCGACGATTGCCTGCGCCGCGGCAAGCAGCACCGCGGTTCGACGCCCTTCCCTGCCGGCCTCGGCGACCGCGGCCGTTACGGTTGTCACGAAGCGTCCTTGCCACGGCCCTCGCCGCGAACCCGGCGCGAGACGCGATCAAGAACGGCGTTGACCAGCTTCGGCTCGTCTTCCTCGTAGAACGCCTTGGCGATGTCGACATATTCGGAGACGATGACGGCCACCGGCACATCCTCGCGCTTCATCAGTTCATAGACGCCGGCGCGCAGAATGGCGCGCAGCGTCGAATCCAGCCGCGACAGCGGCCAGTCCTCGGTCAGCGCCTGGCGGATGACGGGGTCGATGGTCTTCTGGTTCTCGACGACGCCGGTCAGGATGGCGCGGAACCATTGCGCATCGGCCTCGCGATAGAGCGCGCCGTCGACTTCCTTGCCGAGGCGAAAGGTCTCGTATTCGGCCGTGATCTCGAAGACACCGCTGCCGGCCACATCCATTTGATAGAGCGCCTGGACGGCGGCAAGACGGGCGGCGCCGCGCTTGTTGGCGTGGCGTACCGCTCCGGTCGAGGCGGGCTCGGTCACGATTGGGCTCCGAATTTCTCTTTGAGCGCGATCATGGTCAGCGCCGCGCGCGCGGCGAAGCCGCCCTTGTCGCCTTCCGTCTTTCGCGCACGCGCCCATGCCTGCGCGTCGTTTTCTGTGGTCAGAATGCCATTGCCGATCGCGATCGCCTCCTGCACCGAAAGGTCCATGAGCGCGCGGCTCGATTCATTGGCGACGATGTCGAAATGGTAGGTGTCGCCGCGGACGACGGTTCCTAGCGCGACAAAACCGTCGTAATGCGTGCCGCCTTCGGCCGCGCCATCGAGCGCGAAGGTGATGACAGCAGGTATTTCGAGCGAGCCAGGAACCGTGACGACGTCATATGTGGCGCCAGCCTCGTCGAGCGCGCCGGTCGCACCTTCGAGGAGCGCGTCGGCGAGATCGTCGTGAAAGCGCGCTTCGACAATGAGCAGATGCGCCTTCGCCTTCGGGCGAATGAACGCTTTGCCGTGTTGGGATGTGCCTGCCATAAAAGTCTCCGGGGGGTTGCCGGTGACTTAGGCCGAAGCCGGGTTTATCGCAAGCGGAAGATTGGCGGACCGACACCAACGCTGTATCTCTCGAAGGATTCAGATCCCGGGGCAGCGCGATGTTTCGGTACTTTGTTTGGCTAGGCAGGCGAAGCCTCAAGGATCGAGATCGGCGCGGTGGTGTCGATCACTCGCTCGAGCTTCAGCCCTGCGGCCTCGAACAGCCTGGCGTATTGCGCCTCGGTCCGCTCGAAGCCGCCGGTGACCGCGAGCATGACCACATCGATGGCCTTGATCTGGGCTGGTTCGTCGCCCGCAGGGACGAGCGTCTCGGCCACAAGCACCCTGCCATGCGTTTGCATAGCCTCGCGGCAACGGCGCAAGATCAACTCCGCGCGTTCATCGTCCCAATCGTGGATCACCTTCTTGATTACATAGACGTCGCCGACGGGGACGCTGTCGAAGAAGTCGCCGACGACGAAGTCGGTGCGCGACGGATCGCTCCCGGCCTCCTGGCGCGCCGCCGCCACTCCGGAGGCGAGATCGAGAAGAACCCCGCTCAAATGGGGATTGCGGGCAAGGATGGCCGAGAGAAGCTGGCCATGCCCGCCGCCGACATCGACGACCCGCGTATATCGGCTGAAATCATAGGCGTCGGCGACCGCCTCGTTACTGCCTTGGCCCTGGGCAATCATAGCTCGCTGAAACAGGGCAGCCTGTTCCGGGTGGGCCGAAAGCCAATCGAACCTCGGACTTCCGAACACCTTGTCGAAGGCCGGCTTTCCGGTGCGGACGGAATGCAGAAGCTGCTCGAACGCAAGATAGGCCTCGCCGTTGACCATCCGGATGAAGTCGCGTGGTCCGGGTCGATCGGAACGAAGCGCCGCGCCCACCTCCATCAAGGCAAAATGACGAGGGCGAACTTCAGTGAAGACCCCCTCCGGCGCCAGAAGCCGCATGACGCGATAGAGCGATTCCTCATCCGTCTTCGTGGCGGCCGCCAAATCTTCAACTGACTGCTCGCCGGAAGCCAGAAGATCAGGAATGCCGAGTTCGATGACGACGCGCAGCGCCTGTGACACGGCAAATCCGAAACCCAGCCTCATGACTTGTTGCGACGGGTTGGTCATGGCTTTCCCCTCCGGACAGGTGAAAAGCTTACGAGGGGCGCGAGCAGAAGTGAAGCGGGACGCAGTGTTGAACGGCGCGGCCTCGCGACTTTAGTCAAAGCCCTTCTTTCGCTGCCTCCGCTAGGCGCGCGGCGTAACGGGCCATGGTGTCGATCTCGATGTTGACGCGGTCGCCGGCCTGTCGCTCGCCCCAGGTGGTGACGCTCAGCGAGTGATGGATGAGCAGCACGTCGAAGCGTGTGCCTTCGACCTTGTTGACGGTGAGTGAGGTGCCGTCGAGCGCGACCGACCCTTTCGGCGCGATGAACTTCGCCAGATGCCGCGGCGCCTCCAGCGTGAAGCGCACGGCATCGCCCTCCTCCTTGCGTTCGACGATTTCGGCGGTGCCGTCGACATGGCCGGAGACGATGTGGCCGCCGAGCTCGTCGCCGATCTTCAGCGCCCGTTCGAGATTGATCCGGGTACCGGATTTCCAGCTGGATGCCGTGGTGAGCCTCAGCGCTTCCTCCCAAGCCTCGACCTCGAACCAGCGTGCGTTGGAGCCATGTTCCGGGAGCGCCGTGACGGTCAGGCAGACGCCGCCGCATGAAATCGAGGCGCCGATGGCGATGGTCTCCGGATCATAGGCCGTATCGATGCGCAAGCCGACGCCCTCGGCAAGTGGCTTCACCGCGGCCACGGTGCCGACATCGGTCACAATTCCTGTGAACATTAAAGGTCCCTCACCCATTCGGAGTAGCTGTCTTCGCCGAAGCGCATGTCACGCAGTTTGCGAAAACCTGTCGGGATATGGTCGGCGTCGATGGGCGATGCAATGCCATCCTCGCCGATCGCCTCAGGTCCCTGGAAGAGGACGATGCGGTCTACCAGGTCTTCCTCGAGGAAGGCCTTGGCCACCTTGGCGCCGCCTTCGACCAAAACGCTTGCCATGCCAAGCGCGGCAAGGTCTTCGAGCAATTCCGGCAAGGCGACGACGCCGTCATGGGTTTCAGTGCCGATGAAGCGCACGCCGGCACGCTCGAGCGCCGCCCGCCGGTGCGGGTCGGCTTCCAGACACGCGGCGACATAGAGCGGCACGCGATCTACGCCGGAAACGAGCTTGGATGTCTCCGGCAGTTGGATCTGCCGATCGAGGATGATGCGCGCCGGCGAGCGGTTCTCAAGCCCCGGCAGGCGCACGGTCAGCGCTGGGTCGTCCTCCAGCGCCGTGCCGATGCCGACGAGGATGGCGTCGGACTCGGCGCGCATCAAATAGACATCGCGCCGCGCGATCTCGCCGGTGATGGCGACCTGGCCCGCGCCTTTGCGGCCGATCTTGCCGTCGCTCGAAAGCGCAAGCTTCAGAGTTACTTCCGGGCGCTTCTTCAGAGAGCGAGTCAGATAGCCGGCCATCTGTTCGGCGGCCTCGGCGGCCAGCACTTTCTCCACCACATCGACGCCGGCGGCGCGCAGGATGGCGTAGCCCTTGCCGGAGACGCGCGGGTCGGGATCGCTCGCCGCGCCGACGACGCGCGCGATGCCGGCATTGACCAGCGCGTTGGCGCAAGGCGGCGTGCGGCCGTGATGGGCGCAAGGCTCCAAAGTAACGTAAGCCGTAGCACCACGCGCAAGCTCGCCGGCCTCGGCCAGAGCTTCGGTCTCGGCATGCGGGCGGCCGCCGACGGCCGTCACGCCGGTACCGACGATCATTGGGCCAGCGCCGCCGTCGCGCACGATGATGGTGCCGACGGAAGGGTTGGTCGAGGTGCGCCCGGCATTGCGGCGCGACAACCTGATGGCCGCGGCCATGAAACGGCGATCAAGAGCCGCCTGCGCGGCCTCGTCCAGTCGCTGTCCCGCCATGATCAGCCAGCGTCCTCTTCGGTCTTTTCCTCGTCGCCCTTCAGTTCGCCCAGCAGCTCATGAAAATCCTTGGCCTCGCGGAAATTGCGATAGACCGAGGCGAAGCGGACATAGGCGACGTCATCCAGCGATTTCAGCGCATCCATGACCAGCCGGCCGACTTCGCCCGAAGCAACCTCGGTTTCGCCGGAGCTTTCGAGCTGGCGCACGATGCCGGTGACGGCGCGGTCGATGCGCTCGGGGTCGACATTGCGCTTGCGCACGGCGATCTCGACGGAGCGCAGCAGCTTGTCACGGTCGAAAGGCACCTTGCGGCCGGACTTCTTGATGACGACGAGGTCGCGCAGTTGGACGCGCTCGAAAGTCGTGAAACGGCCGCCGCAATCGGGGCACACCCGCCGCCTGCGGATCGCCGCGCCATCCTCGGCGGGACGCGAATCCTTCACCTGCGTATCTTCGGACTGGCAATAGGGGCAGCGCATGGAGAGCCTTGGGTTCGCGATTCTGTGGGCGAAAGGCTTAGAGCCTTTTATGCCTCAGAGATAGCGAGGCATAAGCAAGATTGCCAGCGCCCCACCCCGCTGGCCGACAGGTGTCAGGGCGCGACGTCCTTGGTCGAGAAACCGCAGGACGTTCCGAGATTGCGATAGGCCTTGGTGAAGCCGTCCATCGGAATGCTGGTGACCTTCTGTTTGCCGAAGGTCACATCAAGCGAGGTGACCTTGCGCATGGCGCGCAGCAGGGCGAGGCTGGTCTTGGCCTGGTTGTCAACCATCCAGCTGGGACGACCACCCGCGGCGCCGTTGGAGGTCACGGTCGCAGCGACCTTCACGCCAGGGTCGCCGAAGGTCGCGGCGATCCTGTCGCCGGTCGGCAGGTTCCCGTTGTCGATGATGAACATGATGGCCGGATACGCGTCAGGCGGCAGCGCGTCGCCGGTCGAGATCGACAGCGTCAGGGAACCGGCGTTGCCGTTGCCGTCGAGGAAAGCCGTCGAGGCGGCACAGGTCTTGTGCGCATCCTGCCCGGTATCGAGCGTATCGATGATGGTGGTCCACTTGCCGAAGGTATTGGTGGCCGGCATGTCGGATCCGGGCTGCGCTTGTTCCTGCGCAACCGCGCCGGACAGGGCGAAAACGGCCAGCGAGCCAGACAGGGCCAGGGCGGCAAGACGGAAAGTGCGCATCATCAGGTCTCCGGTAGGCCGCGCCGCCGGATCAAGGAGCGGCGCGAAGCGCAGGGATAAAAGATGACGTATGTCGCGCGGTCAACCGACGGAGGGCAACCGACCGATGATCAACCGAGATAGGGATAGAGCGGGAAACGATCGGTAAGCGCCATGACCTTGGCCTTGACGGCGGCCTCGACCGCCGCATTGCCGTCGTCGGAATTCGCCACCTTCAGCCCGTCCAGCACCTCGGCGATCAGCTTGCCGATCTCGCGGAATTCGGCCTGGCCGAAGCCGCGCGTGGTGCCGGCCGGCGTGCCGAGGCGTACGCCCGACGTCACGAACGGCTTTTCCGGATCGAACGGGATGCCGTTCTTGTTGCAGGTGATGTTGGCGCGGCCGAGGGCTGCTTCCGCGCGCTTGCCTGTGGCGTTCTTCGGACGAAGGTCGACCAGCATCAAATGATTGTCGGTGCCGCCCGAGACGATGTCGAGGCCGGTCTCCTGCAGGCTGGAGGCCAGCGCCTTGGCATTGGCGACGATGCTTTCGGCATAGGTCTTGAAGCTCGGCTTCAGCGCTTCGCCCAGCGCCACCGCCTTGGCGGCAATGACATGCATCAGCGGGCCGCCCTGCAGGCCCGGAAACACCGCCGAGTTCATCTTCTTGGCGATGTCCTCGTCGTTGCACAGGATCATGCCTCCGCGCGGACCGCGCAGCGATTTGTGGGTCGTCGTGGTCACGACATGGGCATGAGGCAGCGGCGACGGATGCATGCCGCCGGCAACGAGGCCAGCGATATGCGCCATGTCGACCATCAGATAGGCGCCGATCGAATCGGCGATCTCGCGGAAGCGCTTCCAGTCCCAGATGCGCGAATAGGCGGTGCCGCCGGCCAGGATCAGCTTCGGCTTGGTCTCGTGCGCGGTCTTCTCGATCGCGTCCATGTCGAGCAGGTGATCGTCCTTGCGCACGCCGTAGGAGACGACCTTGAACCACTTGCCGCTCATGTTGACCGGCGAGCCGTGGGTGAGATGGCCGCCCGAATTCAGGTCGAGGCCCATGAAGGTGTCGCCGGGCTGCAGCAGCGCCAGGAACACGGCCTGGTTCATCTGGCTGCCCGAATTCGGCTGGACGTTGGCGAAGTTACAGCCAAAGAGCTTTTTCGCGCGCTCGATGGCCAGTTCCTCGGCCACGTCGACGAACTGGCAGCCGCCATAGTAGCGCTTGCCCGGATAACCCTCGGCATATTTGTTGGTCATGATCGAGCCCTGCGCTTCGAGCACGGCGCGCGACACGATGTTTTCCGACGCGATCAGCTCGATCTCGTGGCGCTGGCGGCCAAGCTCGTTGCGGATGGCACCGAAGATTTCCGGATCGGCGTCGGCAAGCGTGGTCTCGAAGAAGGATTCGAATTTGCTGGAGGCTGCCGCTGCGTTTGACATGGCTTGCTTTCCCTTGGGGCCGGAGGTCTGCGAGGTCGCCGCGCATTAACACAGTTGTTTTCGGGCCGCCACGTTTGCGGCGCGAAATTTGCTGGCCGGTTTGCGCCAAGACAAACCCGTCCAGTTCTAATCCCGCGGTTCGCGGCCCTTGAGGATCGCTTCCGAGAAGGTGATCTCGGTGAACAGCTTGCGCGCCGTATGGTCATTGATGTCGCCACGGCGAAGCATCGCCTGCAGTTCGGCCCGCTCGGCCTCGATGCCGGCAAGTCTGAATCCGAGCTCGATCCGCCCGGATTCACGAGCCTCGGCACGCGCGTCGTCGGCGCCGTCGGAGAGCGAGATGCGCCGCCGGTAGATGGATGCGACACTCTCGGCGATGGCAAGCTTGATGTCCGCCGCCTCTCCTTCGTTGCCGTCGCTGGCGAGGCCTTCGATCCTGGCGATGGCCGCGTTGGCGGCGCCGACACGGGCCCGGCGCTCTTCGGCCGCACCTGGATGCTCGCCGGGTTCGACGAGACCGCGCGCGACCGTAGGCAGGGTAAGGCTCGCAATCGCCAGCGAGCATATGATGACGCCGGCGGCGAGGAAGATCACGAGGTCGCGAGCCGGAAAGGGCGAGCCGTCCTGCAAGGTAAGCGGCAGGGACAGGATGCCGGCCAGCGTCACCGCGCCGCGCACGCCTGCGATGGAGCCGGCGAGCCTGACGCGAAAGCCAAAGGGTTCGGCCTTGCGCTTGCCGAGCCGCGCGGCAAGCACGGCGCCCATGTCGCCGATCCAGATCCAGACATAGCGCAGCCCGATCAGGCAGAGCGTGAGCAACAGCACGGTCAATGCCGGCTCGAACAGCCAATGCCGGGCCGTCAGTTCCGGCGGCACCTTGCGGATGATGTCGGGCAGTTGCAGGCCAAGCAGGATGAACAGCGAGCCGTTGAACATGAAGATCAGCATCGACCAGAGCGAGATCGTCTGGATGCGCGCCGAGACCGCCATGTGGCGGACGATGCCGGAATATCCGGTCAACAGGCCGGCGGTGACAGCCGCCAGAACGCCCGACGCGTTCAAATGCTCGGCGATCAGATAGGCGACGAAGGGCAACAGCACCATGACCAGCACCTGCGCCTCGGCCGGTGTGCTGGTGATGCGGCCGAGGATCTGCAACGACTTCGCGGCGATGAACAGCGCCGCGACGCCGGCGAGAATGCCGATCGCCACTGCCAAGAGGAAACTCAGGGATGCCGCGGCGAACGAAAAGCTGCCGGTCAGCGCCGCCGCGACCGTGAAGCGGAACATCACCAGGCCCGAGGCATCGTTGAGCAGGGATTCGCCTTCCAATATGTGCATCAGCCGCGCCGGGACGACATTGCGGTCGACGATCGAGGACACGGCGACCGCATCAGTCGGCGACAGCACGGCGGCCAGGGCGAAGGCGACCACCAGCGGAATGCTCGGCACCAGCCAGTGCAAGGCGTAACCGAAGCCGACGATGGTGAAGAAGACGAGCCCGATGGCGAGGTCGAGGATCGGGCTGCGCAGCGCTATCAGCTCGCGCTTCGGCGCCGAGAACGCATCGCCGAACAGAAGCGGCGGAATGAATACCAGGAGGAACAGCTCCGGGTCGATCTCGACATGCAGTCCGCGTGCCGGCCAGGCCAGGCCGGCGCCGATCGCGATCTGCAGTACCGGCAGCGGCACGCGCACCAGCCGCACCAGCGCACCGGAAACGGTTACGAAGGCGAGCACGACGAGAATGAAGACGGCGACGTCCATGGCGCGATTCCGGCTAGTCGACCGACCATGGCCAATTGCCGGCCCCGCGTCCAGCCGGCCGGACGTCACCTGGCGTATCATGCGGGCGACGTCCCGTTCCGCCCGGACAATTCAGGTTGATGGAACGCCCTATGGCGACAGAACCGCCTTGGGCACGGAACAAAGCGCCGTGAAGGCGGGATTCACGACATTGCCGACGCGCAGGCTGCAGGTCTGGCTGACCAGTTGATGCGCGTCCATCGTGTCCAGGCCTGCACGGCGCGCCACCCAGCGCACCAGCCCGGCGACCGCGATGCGGGCGGCGTCGTCCAGCGGCCGCGCGCAGCCGATGACGCCGATATGGCTTTCGGTCTCCAGGCGCGGCCAGTCGAAGCTCTCATCCGGCACCGCCTTCTCGGCGGACAGGGTCGTGAAGAAGGCGCCCTCGACCGCGGTGCCCGCGATCTCGCCATCACCCTGCGCGTAATGTCCGTCACCGATATAGATGTGCCCGCCATCGACATTGGCCCGCAGGTAGAGCGTCGCGCCTTCCCTCAGATCCGGGATGTCGAAATTGCCGCCGAAGTCGCCGGGAACGACGCCGAGGCGAACCTCGCCATGAGCGGGCGCGACGCCCAGCGTGCCGTGGAACGGCCGATAGCTGGCGGAAAGCGTGCGGCCGGAGGAGGTCCGTGTGGTCAATTGCGTTCGATCCGGCGAGAGGCGCCAGATCCACACCCGCTCCTCCTGCTCCCGCTGCAAGTTAGGCGAGGCGCGGGTTCCCGACAGGAAGCCGAAATTCGGTGATATCGTCGCCACGCCCCAGTCACGAGCGGGCTCCAGGCGATGCAGGCGGATCGCCATGATATCGCCGGCCCTGATGCCTTCGACGGCGATCGGACCGACCAGCGGGTTGACTTTCGGATAGGGCGCGACCTTGCGCGGCTTGCCGTCGACGCTCGTCAGCTTACCGGAAAAGCAGTCCTCGGTGAACACCGTGAATTGCTCGCCAGGCCTGACGGAAAGCCGCGGCGCATGCCCTCCCAGTTGGAAGACGAAATCGTGCCCGTCATTCAGCGGTCGAACCAAGTGCCGGCTCCCAGTTTCTCGACTATGTCGACGAATGCCTGCGTGGCGTCGCGATGTATACTGTGGCCGACATTGGGCATCACGACGACAGACCGCTCGCCGACCTCTGCCCGCAGGCGGGCGGTGTCGTCGGTCGGGACAAACCGGCTCACTTCCGGCAGGACCCAAACCGTCGGCAGCATCCGGGCAAGGCGCGCCGCCTCATCCCGCAGATCCCAGGGCGCGTTGCCGGCGAAGGCTGAACGCGCGTCATCGAACGATATCTGCTCGAGCGACACGACTTTCCAGGCAGCGTCCCGCCGCGACCAGCCTGGATTGAGTTTCAGCAGCCCCTCGATGTCGTGGGGCAGATTTGCTTCGTCCCAGTCCAGCATGCCCTTCGGCGTCGCCTTGTCGGCAAAATGCGAAACCGGGTCTTCCAGAAGCATTGCCTTCGGCCGGAACAGGCCGCGCAGCACGCCAAGCTGCGCCATTGTGCCACCGAAGGAATGGCCAAGCAGCACATCCGGCGCGGCAGGCAGGTTCCCGGCGAAATCGGAGAGCAGGCTGTCGAAGGAAAAATCGCCGTCGCCCCGCGCGCTTTCGCCGTGGCCGCGCATGTCGGGAGCGATCACCTGCCAGCCACGCGCGGCAAGCACACGCGCCGGCTCGGTCATGGCGCCTGCATTGGCGGTGATGCCGTGCAGCGCCACCATCGTCTTCGGCGCGCCGCGGTCGCCCCAGCGCATGATGTTGAGCGTCACCATGTCAGGCTCCCGCCGCCCAGCCGACGATCTGCCGCCAGAGCGTCGTGTAGCCCGGCCAATCGACAAAAGCGGGCGGCGCCCAATGCGGCCCGCAATCCGACGCGAAGGCGACCGACCGGCCCTTGCCGAATTCCGCCGCGACGATCAAGGGATCGTTGCCGACGGTCGCGACCACCGTCGCCTTCTGCCTGGCGGCAAAGCGGTTGTAGCCGAGCAGCGCCGGCCACTCCGCTTCCAGCCCGCCGACGATCGGGTGACTTGCTGCGGCAACACGCGGCTTCACGCCTTGCGGCCGCTCGGCGCGGTCATCGCCCGCCTCCATTTCCACTCCCAGCACCTCCGCGACTTCGGTGTCGCGATAGCGCGCCTTGGCGTCGATGCCCTGGAAGGTCATATAGCCGCCGACCATCACCAGACCGCCACCGCCGAGGACATAGTCGCGTATCGCTTCGAGGCGATTGGGCAGCATCTTCGACCGCACGAACGTGTCGGGATGGAGCAACAGGGTGTTGGCGCCGATGTCGCTCAGCATAACGCAGTCGAACTTCGCCAGCTCGCCGGCGCTGAAGGGGAAGTCGCGCGCGGCGACATGGGCCGGCTGGTAGACAACGTCCCAGCCACCGCCTTCGAGGGCGTCGCGCAGCCAGCGCACGCCTTCGGCGTACTCCGTCGTGGTGAAGGAATCGAAGCCCTTCTGGTGGATCGAATGAACGGTCCAGGATTCGCCCGCTATCAGGACGCGACGGCTCTTTGTCATACTTCCTCTCCTGTTCTGTAAGGCCGGCTGGCCAGCCGCTTCAGCGCGGCGATGAAAGCGGCGTGGATGCCCTCCCCGTCGAACTCGACGGCGATTTCGGCGTTCGGCTGCCCCGAGCGGCCGGTAAAGTCGATGACCGTGCGGCCATAGGTGAACTTGCCGGCGAGCTCGACCTCGACCCGAGCCGGAACGGTCCTGGCCAGGGAGGGTTCGGCCGCTACGAGCGATGCCACGGGATCGTTGAGCGGCATGGCGCCGGGCCCGAACACGCCCGGGCGGAATGTCGTGTTCAGCGAGCGTAGGAGCTCGGCAGCGAAGAGCCCGACCTTGCCGCCAATCGCCTCGGCGTCCGCGATCAATCCTTCGGTGATAATCGCCTGCGGTCCCACGTCGATCGGAAGAAGCGTCAAAGGAATGCCGGCCCCGAACACGATGGCCGCCGCCTCCGGATCGCACAGAACGTTCCACTCCGCCGCAGCTGTCTTGTTGCCGAGTCCCCAGGCCCCGCCGAGCGAGACGATGCGCCCGATCCTTTCCGCCAGGCCGGGATTGCGCCGCAGCGCCATGGCCAGATTGGTCAGCGGACCGGTGGTGACGACGGTAGCGGCGGCGCCCGAAAGGACCATCTCGGCGATGAGGTCGCTGGAGTGGCGTGGATCGAGGAGGACCGCTTCGAGATCCGGCCGCTCCGGGTCAAGCGCGCTCGCCTGGTCGAGGATGCCGGCGATCAGCCTGTCGCGCACCAATGGCCCCATGGCGCCGGCCGAAACCGGAACATCCTTGCGCCCCGTAACAGCAACGGCAATCGCGCCGTTCTGCGCCGTGCGGTCGCCGGCGAGATGACCGGCACCCGTCGTCACCGCCTTCAGGTCGAGCGCCTTATGGCCGGCGGCGACCAGGATGCCCAGGGCATCGTCATTGCCCGGATCGCAGTCGAGGATGATCGGCTTCGTCATTGGGGATTGTCCTGAATTCTGGCCGGCCGGTTGCGCACCAGGATGCGCCAGCGGGCGAAGGTCAGGCCGATTATGGCGGCGAGATAGGGCAGCATCAGCACGAACTGCGAGGGGATGGCGAACACTTGCAGGCGGTCGCCCAGCGCGCCGAAGACGCCGAACAGGAAGGACGCCGCCGCCGTCATCCAGGGCTGGCCGCCGCCGAACAGCGTCGCGGCCAGCCCGATGAAGCCGCGACCGCTGGTCATGTCCGGCAGGAAGAAATGCAGCTTGTCCATGGCAAGTTGCGCGCCGGCAAGCCCGGCCAGCAGGCCGCTGACCGCCAAGGACAGGGCTTTCATGACGGCGATGCGGATGCCGGCGGAGCGCGCGGCGTGCTCGTCCTCCCCCGCGGCCCGCAGGCTGGCGCCGAGCGGCGTCTTGTAGAGAAAGACATAGGTGAGCGGCACCGCGACAAGCGCGATGAGCACGATGATGCTCTGGCCTTCGAAGGCCGGGCCGAGCACCGGCAGCCAGGACAGCGATCCGGCGGGCACATGCCAGATGTCGGGAAAGGCGATCGGCCTCAGCCCGCCTGGACTGTTGTAGTAGCGCTCGAGGATGAACAATGTGCCGCCGGCGGCAAGCAGGTTGATGCCAAGGCCCGCCACGATGAAGTCAGCGAAGAAGCGCAAGGTCAGCAGCGCCAGAAGCTGCGAAAGCACCACCGCGGCCACCAGCGCCGACAGGAACGCAGGCCAGGCGCTGCCGCTCCAGTCGCCGACGGCGACGGCGGCGAAGGCGGCCGCCAGCATCATGCCCTCGACGGCAACATTAAGGATGTTGGCGCGCAAGGTGATCATCGCCGCCAGCGCGGCGAGAAGGATCGGGGTCGACTGTTCAAGGACGGCGGCGAGCAGCGATGTCAGGTTCATGCGCGCCTCCTCACGCTGCCTGGGCGGCGCGACGCAGCCGCGCCGTCATCAGCAGCACGAGCAGGCCCGTCAAAAGGTTGACCAGGGAGCGCGGCACATCTGTGGAAATCTGCATGTAGGCGGCGCCATTCAGCATCGCGGCGTAGAAGAGCGCGGTCGCCAGCGAACCGATCGGATGGACGCGGGCAAGCAGGGCGCAGGTCAGGCCGACCAGTCCGTAGCTCGGCGAGAAATTCTGCTCGAAGCGGTGTCCGACGCCGAGCACATAAAGCGCTCCGGCCAGCCCGGCCAATCCACCGGCAATGACCATCGCCGAGATCACCCGCCGCGCCGCCGGCACGCCCGTGGCCTCGGCAAAGCGCAGATTGGTGCCGGCCGCGCGAACCTCGGCGCCCCATTGGGTGCGGAACAGCACGACCCATGAGACGACGGCAAGCACGGCAGCGACAAGGAAGCCGCTGGTGGCGCGCGGAACGAAAGGCAAGGGCGGCAGCCAGATTGAGCTCGGCACCATCCAGCTCACTGCGCCATAGGCGGTGGTGTCGCGGATCACCTGGTTGGCCAGCCAGGAGGTGATCAGGAGAATGATGATGTTGAGCATCAATGTCGTCACCACCTCGTCGACGGCGAGACGCACCTTGAGCACGCCCGGAATCCAGCCGACCACCGCACCGGCAAGAAAACCGGCGACGATAGCGAGCGGCATCAACATAAAGGCCGGCAGCGAAGCGCCGGCGATGGCCACGACGGTGGTGGTGACCGCGCCTGCGTAAAGCTGGCCCTCCCCGCCGACATTGAAGATGCCGGCGCGAAAAGAGAAGACGACGCCGAGCGCGATCAGGGTGAGCGGCGTGGCGCGGTTCAGGAACAGGGCGAAGTTGCCGAGCGAATCGAAATTGGCGAGCAGCAGGTCGCGATAGGCGCGGACCGGCTCATCCGTGATCGACGCGACCAGCATGAAGCCGAGCGCCAGCGTGAGCAGGATCGCGGCGAGCGGCGCGCGGATGACGCGCAGGAAATTGGACAGCGCCGGCGCCATTACGCAGCCTCCTTCGATCCGCCGTTCATCAGATATCCGACGGTCTCCTCGTCGGCCTCGGCGCGGTCGAGGACGCGCATCATGCGCCCCGAATACATGACGCCGATCCTGTCGGAGAGCGCGAAGATTTCCGAGAGCTCGGACGAGATCAGGAGCACGGCGCGGCCTCGGTCGGCGGCTTGCAGGATGCGCGCGTGAACGAATTCGGACGCGCCGATGTCCAGTCCGCGCGTCGGCTGGCAGATCAGGAGCAGCGATGGGTCGCGCTCCAGCTCGCGGGCAATCACCAGTTTCTGCATGTTGCCGCCGGAGAGCCAGCCGGCCTGCGTGGCAGGTTGCGCGCCGCGCACGTCGAACTCCTTGATCTTGTCGCCCGCGAAGCTGTCCAGCTTCTGCCGGCTGATCAGGCCGCCGGACAGCAATCCGGCGCGGCTGTAGTTCGTCGCCGCGACGTTCTCGGCGACGCTCATCGTGACGCTCAGGCCACGGTCGAGGCGGTCTTCCGGCACGAAGCCGAGGCCGGCCTGCTGGCGCTCCCATAGGTCAGCGTCCGTCAAATCCCGGTCGCCGAAGCGGATCCTGCCCGCCTGCACCGGCATCAACCCGGCGATCGCCTCGGCGAGTTCGGTCTGGCCGTTGCCGTCGACGCCGGCGATGCCCAGGACCTCGCCGGCGCGTACCTGGAGAGAAATACGGTCGAGCAGGCGCCGGCCTGAATGATTGGTCATGCTGACACTGTCGAGCGCCAGGACCGGGGCGCCGAAGCTGCGCTGCCCACTGCCCTTGCGGCCGACCAGGAACACGTCGCGGCCGACCATGTCGCGGGCGATGTCGGCTTCGGTGACGTCGGCGGTATTGCGCGTCGAAATGCTGCGGCCGTGGCGAATGACGGTCACGCGGTCGGAGACGGCTTTCACCTCGCGCAGCTTGTGGGTGATGAAAAGGATGGTGCGGCCCCTGGCGCGCAAGCCGTCGACCACACCGATCAGCTCATCGACTTCCGGTGGAGTCAGCACGGCGGTCGGCTCGTCGAGGATCAAGAGATCCGCGTCGAACGCCAGCGCCTTCAGAATCTCGACGCGCTGGCGCTGGCCAACCGAAAGCGTGCGCACCGGCGCTTCCGGATCGAGGCGGAAATTGTAGCGCGCGATCAGTTCGCGGGCGCGCTCGACCATCTGCCGGCGGTCGGAGAAGATACCCAGCCTGCGTGGCTGGCGGCCGAGAAACAGGTTCTCAGCCACGCTCATGGACGGCACCAGCGTGAAGTGCTGGTGCACCATGCCGATGCCGAGGCGGCTCGCGGCAATCGGGTCGGCGATCGTCACGGTCTTGCCGTTCAGCACGATGGAGCCGGCGTTCGGCTGGTGGATGCCGGCAAGGATGTTCATCAGCGTCGATTTGCCGGCGCCGTTCTCGCCGCAGATGACATGCACCTCGCCGAGCCGGACATCGAGGTCGACATGGCTGAGCGCGGCCTTGTCGCCAAACGACTTGGCGATGCCTGCAAGGCTCAAAATGATATCTGGGTCACTCATCGGCGCGCTTCCTGGTCGGGATGCGGGACGCTGCCGGAGCAGCGTCCCGTTTCAAGGTCCTGGGAGGCTTACTTGAAAGCAGTGTCGACCTTGATCTCGCCGCTGACCACCTTGGCCTTGGCGGCGTCGACCTTGGCCTTGATGTCGGCGGGCACCAGCTTGTCGTTGTAGATCAGGCCGACGCCCTCATTGGCGAGGCCGTAGACCTTGAGCTTGCCGAACTCGGCCTTGCCGTCCTGGATCTGCTTGATGGAGTCGTAGATCGAGTTGCCGATCTGCTTGATCATCGAGGCGATCACATAATCGGGGTGCAGGCCGCTCTGGTCGGAATCGACGCCGATGGCGTATTTCTTGGAATCCGCCGCGCCTTTGAGGATACCGAGACCGGCTGGGCCGGCGACGTTGAAGACGACGTTGGCGCCGTTCTGGATCGCGGTCTTGGTCAGGTCGTAAGCCTTCTGCGCGTCGTTGAAGTTGCCGATGAAGATCACCTGCACGTCGATGTCCGGCACGACGGTCTTGGCGCCCTGCTTGAATCCGAGGATGAAGTCCTGGATGACCGGCAGGTCCATGCCGGCGACCACCGCGATCTTCGGATCGCCGGACGTGAGCGGAAAATCCTTCTTGTCGGTCGCCGCGATCGCGGCCAGCGCGCCGGCGAGATAGGAGCCTTCGTTCTGCGCGTATTTCACCGAAAGAACGTTCGGCTGCTTCAACTCGTCGTCGAAGAAGACATATTTCTGGTCGGGGTGCTGCGGCGCGACGTCGGCCAGATTGTCGTGCATGTTCGGCCCGGTGAAGACGACGCTCCATTCGCCCGAATTCGATACTGCCTCGAGATTCTGGCGCCAGAGCTGCGGGTCGGTCGGCGATGCCTGCAGCAGGCGCGACTTGACGCCTTCCTTCTCGGCGCGGGCGAAGCCGGTTGCGGCGTTGTCGTTGAAGCCCATGTCGCCGAGATTGTCCGACATCACATAGACAGCGCTGAAGTCGGCGGCGAGTGTCGGTCCGGCCACCAGGCCAAGCCCGAGAGCAGCGGCGTATGCTATTGATTTCATGATCGATCTTGTCATTTGTTTCATTCCCCTTTCTTGGTTGCGAACTGTCTGTCTCAGGAGCGTGGCGGCGCTACCGAGTTGCGCTTGACCAGCGCGACCGGGAGCCGTGTGAGTTCAGGCGGCGACGCCTTGTCGATCAGCGCCTTGAGCGTGCTGAACCCGATGCGGCCGAGTTCGGCGGTCGGCTGACGGATTGTGGTGAGGCCTGGCGCGAGGAGGTCGGCAAACGGCATGTCGTCGAAGCCTACCAGCGAAATATCCTGCGGCACGTTGAGGCCTTTGGAACGCACCGCTTCCATGATCCCGATGGCAATGAAATCGCTGCCGGCGAAAACGGCCGTCGGCCGCTGGCCGCCGGCCAGGATGTCCAGCATGGCGGCGCGGCCGAACGCGCGCGAATATTCGCCCTGGCGGATATCGCCGTCGTCGACTTCTATCCCCGCCTCGGCCATGGCGTCGCGGTACCCGGCCAGTCGTTCGATGGCGCTGAACAGCTTCGCCGGGCCGCCGATATGGGCGATGCGCCGGTGCCCGGCCTCGATGAGGTGGCGCGTCGCGGCGCGAGCGCCTTCGCGGTTCTCGACGAAGATTTTCGGAACGTTGACGCCCGGGATGTCCTCGTCGATCAGAACGATGTGGCCGTAATGGTGAAGCGTGGCGGCGAGCGAGCCGTCGTCCGGCCGATTGGTCATCATGATCAGCCCGTCGACATGGCCGTCCTTCAGCCGCCTGAGACTGGCGAGCTCGCGCTCCCGGTTGCCGCCGGTGCTGCTCATCAGGACGGAATAGCCGTGCTTTTCCGCCTCGTCCTCGACGGCGGCGGCCAGTTCGGCAAAGAACGGGTTGGCGATTTCAGGCGTCATCATGCCGATCGCCTCGGAGCGGCCGAGACTCAGGCGCTTGGCGAGAATGTTCGGGCGATAGTCGAGCGCCACGATGGCCGCGTCGATGCGGGCCGCCGTCTCCGCCGGAAGCTCGATGCGATTGTTGAGATAGCGCGACACGGTGGTGGTCGACACCCTCGCCATTATCGCGACTTCATTGATGGTGCTCATGTCCGCCCCAGCCAGCAACGAACCAAACGCTATCCCATAAAATTTGGCTAGTAAAGCGGTTGCGTAAAGTGGTTTACTGACTTTTGTGAGCTGCGCTTACATTCGACCGCGGCGACGAACTTATCATTCTTGCAAGGGGTCATCGGCAGGACGAGTTCCAGCAACCCACCGGATATCCGCGGGGCCCACATGGCCCGGGCACCGCAAAGGCCTTGCCATGCTGACGCGATTGTCTTGCTGCAGGCGGCTCCAGGATCGCTCGGAAAGCCGAAGATGCGCCCGACCGCCCCCAACGCCCAAGCTCCGTTTCACGGAAACGGCGAACCGCTCTATCTCTCTACTTTCACGCAATTCCGGACGGAAAATCGCACCCACTTTTCCTGGAATACTGTAAGGCGCGCATTGCGTCGCCCAAACAAAAAAAGGCCGCTGAGAGCGGCCTTTTTCTTTCAAGGATCAGATACTTACTGCGCGGAGCTGATCTGAAGCTCGGCGGCGCCGTCAAGGGCGTAGATATCATCGCGGAACTGCACGACGCCCGGAGCCGTCGACCATGCCGACAGATAGAGGAAGTGGACCGGCACTGGGTTGACGACCTGGATCGGCGTGTTCTCGCCGGTCTTGATCGCCGCCTCGAAATGCTGGCGGTCCCAGCCGGGCGTGTCGCGCAGGATCCAGGTGACGAGGTCGCGCACGTTCTGGACGCGCACGCAGCCCGAGGAATCGAAGCGCATCAGCTTGCCGAACAGGCTCTGCTGCGGCGTGTCGTGCATGTAGACGCCGTCCGGGCTCGGGAAGTTGATCTTGACCGAGGCCATAGCGTTGTTGTTGCCCGGATCCTGGCGGAAGCGGTATTTCGCGGCATCGTCCGTCGACCAGTCGATGGTCATCGGATCCACCTCGCTGCCGTCTGGCGCGAACAGGCGGATGTGGCTGTCCTTGAGGTAGTTCGGGTCCTTCCGCATCAGCGGAATGATGTCCTTGCGTACGATCGAGACCGGCGCGTTCCAGTACGGATTGACGATGATCTCGTTGATCTTCGAATTGACGATCGGCGTCTGGCGGTCGATCTTGCCGACGATCGCCGTGTGGCGCAGCACAACGCGGTCGTTCTCGACCGCCTCGACCTGGGCGCCGGGAATGTCGACCAGCACGTAACGGCTGCCGAGCGTGCCGGCCTTTTCCTTCAGTCGCTGCAGATTGGTCTGCAACTGGCCGAGCCGGATCTGCGCCGAGACGTTCATCGCCGTATAGGTGTATTTGCCCATGGCGCCGTCGGCCGGCAGGCCGTGACGGAGTTGGAAGCGCTTTACCGCCGAGTCGACGTAGGAATCGAAGACCGTCGAGATGCCGGCGCTCTGCGGCAGGTCGCCCGAGACCATCAGGCGCTTGCGCAGCGGAACGACATCCGGATCGTCGACGCCGAGCTGCAATTTCTTGGTCGCCGGAACCTGTTCCCAGCCGCCCTGGGAGACGATGTTCTGATACTGCGCCACCGCCTGCTCGGTGAAGGCCACCGTCTGCTGGCTGAAGATCGGCAGCGTCGAGGCGACCTTGTTGGTGTCGGTGCCGCGGGCGTCGAACTGGTCGTCCCAATTGCCGCGGGTCGAGGATTTCAGGATGTCCCCGATCACGTCCTGGGCGCTCGCATGGCCGGCGACCACGGCGGCGGCGAGCGCGGAGGCTCCGGTAAGGAAGAAACGGCGGCTGGTTCTCATGGCAGACATTCTTGCTTTATCGCTCTCGCTCAACTCGCTTGCCGGGCGGCTTTGTCCACACTCTAGGGGCGGCAAACTTAACAATTCGCCAACCATGACCTCACGTCGCTCGGCCGCCAGAGACGCGCTGCCGCCACGCAGGTTCCAAGAAGCGCAGGGCACAGGCCCGCAGCATCACCCACCACTCGCATTGCCCGCGATTATGGCGGCAACGTGGCCTCGGCCCGCGATTTGCTTGCGGTGGCAAGGTGAAGGGAGAGGCAGCGATGCTTTTTTGCATCGCAAGATGCCAGCGCGTCGCTATGAAATCTGTGCCCTGCCCTTCAGGCGAAGGGCTTTCATGCGCGGAGCGACGGTCAAGCTCCCGCAGATGCCCGCCTTCGCAAAAAAGAAAAAGACCGGCGCGCTTCGGCGCCGACCTCCTATTCTTTTCCCCGGGCCGTGCTTCTTCGGCGCGGCTTTCCCGTCCCAATTCCGAAGCCCTTACATACGATACGCGATGGTATCGTTCCAGAAGCGGTCGAGCCGCTGCAGCGCGCGGTTCATCTGCTTGAACTCGTCGGTGTTGATGCCGCCGACCGCCTCGATCGAACCGACATGGCGCTCGTAGAGCCCGGCGACGACGTCGGCCACCTCGTTGCCCTTCGGCGTCAGCGAGACGCGGACCGAACGGCGGTCGATACGCGAGCGCTGGTGGTTGATGAAGCCGAGGTCGACCAGCTTCTTGAGATTGTAGGAGACGTTCGAGCCGAGATAGTAGCCACGCGAGCGCAGCTCGCCGGCGGTCAGCTCCGAATTGCCGATGTTGAAGAGCAGCAGCGCCTGGATGGCGTTGATGTCGGAGCGGCCGTTACGGTCGAACTCGTCCTTGATCACGTCAAGCAGGCGGCGGTGCAGACGCTCCACCAGCTGCAGCGATTCCATGTACAGCGAGCGGATAGCCTCGCGGCGATCGTCGGATACGTTTGCGGTCTTCGCCGCCGGACGCGAATTGATCATTGTCTTTGCCTCTCGTTTGTCGCCTTGGTGATTTTTTGTTTTTCACCTTGATCGCGACACTATCGAATACTCATAAAATTCGACTTAAACGCCAGGGCTAACAAGAGCTTACCGGTAAGAGGTTTCGGAAGACGCTTAACGATCGGTCACCCGAGCAAGAACAATTAACCTAAAGATTTAGCCAATGGATCTTGGGGTGAAACGGGGCTGAGAAAGCGCCCCGCAGAGGCAGGCCATCGGCCGGCTTTATGGGTGGAGCATGATGTCATCCGAAAACCGCTTCACACTTTTCGGCATCATGCTCATTGGCGAAGCTGGCGCTTCTGCAGCCATATGATGACGCGAAAGACGATGTAGAGCAAGGCCACGCAGGCATGCGAGACGACGATCAGCAGCCGATGGCCGAAGAGATCGGGGAAGCCGGCATACATCACCGTCTCGGTCGCCGCGCAGATGAACCAGATCACCGGTCCCCACGACGCCAGCATCCAGAGGCCGGCGGCGGCGAAGGGGAAGAAGACGGCGAGCATGGCCGCCGCCACCTGCCAGTGCACCGGCATCAGGTCGAAGCGCCACAGTTCGCCCGGATAGATGCCGATCAGGCGGATCCAATAGAGGATGCCGAACAAAAGGCAGTAGCCGGCGATCACGCGCTGGAACCAGGCGAAGATCACCTCGGTGGTCGAGGGCTGCAGCACCACGCGCCGGGAGGTGACTTCGCTCACAGCGCGAGTTCCTTGTCCCCAAGCGGCGCGAAATAGGCATCGATCTCAGCCGCATCGACCTCATCCAGCCCCGCCGGCCGCCACTTGGGTGTCGAGCCCTTGTCGATGATGGCGGCGCGGATGCCTTCATAGAAATCGTGGCCGGCAAGCATGCGGTTCAGGATGCGGAACTCCATCCTCATGCATTCGTCCATCGACAGCGTCGAGCCGGCGCTGATCTGGCGCCAGGCGATGTTGAGACTGGTCGGCGAGCGGGTTTTCAAGGTCGCCAGCGTCTTTGCGGCAAAAGCGTCGCCGGCGGCGGCTTGTTCGAGACTGGCGACGATATCGGCCAGCGAGCCTTTTGAGAAATGGCGCGCGATCGAATCCAGGTCCTGCCGCTCCGTCTCGCGTTTTGCCGGCACGAAGAAATCGCGCAGCTCGGCATTCGGATCGTTGCTGGTCGCCAGCTCGTCGAGCAACCCCGCCTGGTCCTCCGCCTTGATCGTGTGCGTGGCAAGCCCCGACCAAAGCGCATCGCCATAGCGGATGCGATTTCCGGTCAATCCGAGATACATGCCGAAATAGCCGCCGAGATCAGGCAGCAGGTGACTGGCGCCGACATCCGGGAAGAAGCCGATGCCGACCTCCGGCATGGCGAACTGCGCGTTCTCGGTCAGCACGCGATGCGAGCCGTGGAAGGAGATGCCGACGCCGCCGCCCATGACGATGCCGTCGATCAGCGCGAGATAGGGTTTCTTGAAGCGCGCGACGCGGGCGTTGAGCCGGTACTCGTCGGCGAAGAAGTCGACCGGCGGCTTGCCGGCGCGACCGGCCTCGTAGATGTGCAGGATATCGCCGCCGGCGGAAAATGCCCTGCCCTCGGCCTTGACGACGACGACATTGATGCCCGGGTCCTGTTCCCAAGCGTCGAGCGCCTTGCCGAGCGCCTTGACCATGTCGTGCGTGACGGCGTTGAGCGCCTTGGGCCGGGTCAAGGTGACCACACCCGCCTTGCCCGGCCGCTCGAAGCGGATCTCGTCGCCTCCGCCAAAATCCATAATGAGAGAATCCTCCCCCGCGCCTGCGGGAGGAGAAGTGCTAAGCGGCGACCGGGCCAACGTCAATTGTCGAGTGCCACGGAGAAGCCAGCGTCTTTCTCGGCAAGCAGGCTACCATACGAATGGGATAAGCGCGTTCGCGCAACGCACATAGTCGGGGAATTCATCTGGAAATTGCCGCGCCGGAAGCCAGTCCTTGCTCCTTCGTTTAGCCGGCAATCAGCCTTGGCCACCGCACGCACCCGGTGCTAGACAATGGGCATCTTGAACCGGACGGCAAGCCATGCCCGGATTTTCCCGCCTCGCGGCTGCAGCGATCGGCCTGATCGCCATCCTACGGATGTCTTGCCCTGCCGAGACCGCGACTGCGGACGAGCTTTATCAATCTCAGACCATCGTCACCGGCACTGCAGACGTAAACCGGCAGATCGGCTTCAAGGATTGCCTCGACAAGGTGCTGGTCAAGGTCTCGGGCGACCAGCGCCTGTCGCAGAAGCCGGAGATGCTGGCCCTGCGCGACAAAGCGGCCGACTTCGTGCAATCCTTCCGCTATCGCGACCGGCTCGAAGGCATCCCGATCCATGACGAGCAAGGCACGCATGACCGGCCGCATGATCTCACCTGCCTCTACAAGCCGGCCGTCGTCGACAAGCTCCTGGCGCAGCTCGGCAGCAGGCCCTGGCTCGGCGAGCGGCCGACTATCGCCGTCTTCATGACCGCTGAGCAGGGTTCGCGGCATTTCGTGCTGACGGCGGATGAGGACCACGGCAAGACGATGAGGGAATCCTTCGCCAACGCCACAAGTCCACTGCTGATGCGCATTGCCTTTCCAAATGCCAGGCAGTTCGGCGGCCTCGACGAAAAGGCGGTCGCGGCGGCCAATATGGCAAAGCTCGACAAACTCGCGAAGAAAGCGGGAGCGGCCCGGGCGCTCGCCGGCAGCATCGTGTGGAGCGACAAGGACCTCGGCTGGATCGCCGACTGGCGGCTGGCCGATCGCGGCAAGACGTATCGCTGGCAGGTCCGCGGCGTCAGCTTCGACGAGGCGTTCCGGGTTGCGATCAGAGGCACAGCGCAGATCCTGTCGGGGAACGGGCAGCCCTAGGGGGTTCCTCGCCCCACAAAGTGGGGGAGAGGAACGTGTGCCACGTCGCTGGCACAATCGTGTCGCATTGGTCAGCAGCGGAAGCGCGTGGTAAAAGCCGGCGCAAAAGAGAGTTTCGGCGATGAACAAATTCACCCCCGCAAAGCCTGCCGGCGCGCGCAGCGTCGACGAGATCACCGGCAGCCGGCGGCTGCGGCGCATGCGCAAGGCCGACTGGTCGCGCCGGCTGGTGCAGGAGAACCAGCTTTCGGTGAACGACCTGATCTGGCCGATCTTCGTCGTCGACGGCTTGAACACGCGCGAGCCGATCGCCGCGATGCCGGACGTCTATCGCCTGTCCATCGACCTCGCGGTGAAGGAAGCCGAGCGCGCCGCCAAGCTCGGCATCCCGGCCATCGCCACCTTCCCCAATGTCGAGCTTGCGCTGCGCGACCAGACGGGATCGCATATCCTCGACCCCGACAATGTCATCAATCGCGCCACGCGCGCCATCAAGGACGCGGTGCCGGAGATCGGCATCATCACCGATGCCGCGCTCGACCCGTTCACCAGCCACGGCCATGACGGCATCCTGCGCGACGGCATCATCGTCAACGACGAGACGGTCGAGCAGGTCGCCGCCGCGGCCGTCATCCAGGCGGCGGCGGGCGCCGACATCATCGCGCCGTCGGACATGATGGACGGCCGCATCGGCGCCATCCGCGACGCGCTCGACGCCAACGGTTTCCAGGACGTCGCGATCATGTCCTACGCGACGAAGTTCGCCTCGGCCTTCTACGGGCCCTATCGCGAGGCGGTCGGCACCGCTGGCCTGCTCAAGGGCGACAAGAAGACCTACTATATCGACCACGCCAATTCGGACGAGGCGGTGCGCGAGGCCGAGCAGGACCTCGCCGAAGGCGCCGACATGCTGATGGTGAAGCCCGGCCTGCCCTATCTCGACATCATCCGCCGGCTGAAGGACGAACTGCAGATGCCGACCTTCGCCTATCAGGTGTCGGGCGAATACTCGATGATCAAGGCAGCCGCCGCCAATGGCTGGATCGACGGCGAGAAGGCGATGCTGGAATCGCTGCTCTCGCTGAAGCGGGCGGGCTGCGACGGCGTGCTGACCTATTTTGCGCCTGTGGTGGCGCAGATGCTGAAGGGCTAGATATCGCAGGCCCCAACGAGAGGCCGCCAAGGCGCGGCGACGCGACGTGTCAGCGCCGCTATCTTCCGTCTTGCGAACGATCGCCATAGGGCTTGGTGTCAGTAGGCTTCCGTAGCCTGCTGCGCATCGCGGAAAACCAATTACATTTTGCAATCAGAAAAGCTATTCCCTTACTGCTTGCATTTTGCAACCGATCGGGAGAAAACCGTGTCCAAGCTCCGTGTTAATTGCTTTACGCTCTCGCTCGACGGCTACGGCGCAGGTCCCGACCAGAGCCTCGCCAGCCCGCTCGGCGTCGGCGGCGAAAATCTGCACAAATGGATGATCAAGACCCGCTCCTTCCACCAGATGATCGGCAAGGAAGGCGGGACGACGGATACCGATGACGAGTTTGCCGTGCGCGGTTTTGAGAACGTCGGCGCCTGGATCCTCGGCCGCAACATGTTCGCGCCGAGCCGCGGCGAATGGCCGGACGATAACTGGAAAGGCTGGTGGGGCGACAACCCGCCCTATCATGTTCCGACCTTTATTTTGACGCATCACAAGCGCGCGGCGATCGAGATGGAAGGCGGCACGATTTTCTATTTCATCACCGACGGCATCCACTCAGCGCTCGAACAGGCGAAGGCAACCGCCGGCGGCAAGGACGTGCGCGTCGGCGGCGGCGTCTCGACCGTTCGGCAGTATCTGCAAGAGAAGCTCATCGACGAGATGCATCTGGCGATTTCGCCTGTGCTGCTCGGCTCCGGCGAGCACCTCTTCGCCGACCTCGACATACTGAAGCTGGGATACCGCTGCACCGGCCAGGTGGCCACTGCCGATGCGACGCATGTGATGATCGGGCGGGCGTAAGTACAGCTCTTTCTCCCCTTCACCATACGGGGAGAAATGCCCGGCGGGGCAATGAGGGGCGGCGCGACCTTTGAGATTAGCGGCTAGCTCGCAACGGCAGCGAATTGGCGCTCAATCGCCGACCGGCGCTGCCGCTCATCCGCCCTTCGGGCGTTCGTCGTTCGAAAAGCCAAGCAATTGGCTTTTCGCCCGCTGCGCGGACCACTCCTCACCTCCCCGTGAAAAGGGGAGAAGGAAAAGACCTCAATACTTCTCAGGCACGTAGAGCTCGCGCGGCAGCACCTGGCGCTCGTAGGACGGGTTGAAGACGCGGTCGGGCAGCGAGATGTCCTCGTGCGGAACCTCCTCATACGGCATCTGCTGCAACAGATGGTCGATGCAGTTCAGCCGGGCGCGCTTCTTGTCGTTGCCCTCGACGATGAACCAGGGGGCTTCGGGAATGTTGGTGCGTGCGAAGGTCTCTTCCTTGGCCTTGGTATACTGCTCCCAGCGCACGCGCGACTGCAGGTCCATTGGCGACAGCTTCCACTGCTTCATCGGATCGTGGATGCGCATCAGGAAGCGCATCTGCTGTTCCTCATCGGTGATCGAGAACCAGTATTTGACGAGCGTGATGCCGGAACGGACCAGCATACGCTCGAATTCCGGCACGTCGTTGAAGAATTCCTCGACTTGGTCCCCATTGGCAAAGCCCATCACCCGCTCGACGCCGGAGCGGTTGTACCAGGAGCGGTCGAACAGCACGATCTCGCCGCCCGCGGGGAGATGCGGCACGTAGCGCTGGAAATACCATTGCGATTTCTCGCGCTCGGTCGGTGCCGGCAGCGCCACGACGCGGGCGATGCGCGGGTTGAGCCGCTGCGTGATGCGCTTGATGACGCCGCCCTTGCCGGCGGAATCGCGGCCTTCGAAGACCACCACCAGCTTCTTCTTGTGGTAGGCGACCCAGGACTGCAGCTTGATCAATTCCGACTGCAGCCTGAGCAGCTCGCGGAAATAGGTCATGCGCTCCATGGAGGGCGGATGCGACTTCTTGTAGATCTTGGCGATCTCGAGCGAGAGCGCCGGCTCGGAAAGCTCAAGCTCATAGTCCTCGTCAAGCGTGTCCTCGAGTTCGGCTTCGAGCCAGTCCTTCGCCCCGGAATTTGTTTTGAGTTCGTTCATCGCGCAGCTCCTGCCTGCCAGCCATCTTCGCCCCATATGCGTACCGGCCGTGACCGCGAACGCAACTCCATAAGCCGACTGAGATACAGAGGCGCAATGACGGTTTTATTGCAATCGACCGGAAGCAGGCATCGATATCGAAGATATGTGATCGATCCGTGTCGATAGCGGGACGACAAGCGGCGGGAATTGTCCTACAAATCCCCTCGCCTCTTCCGGCGCCCTCCACGGCGCTTCTTCAAACAAATTGCGAGGACCGACATGGAATACCGCACGCTGGGCCGATCGGGCTTGAAAATCTCGACATTGACGCTTGGCACCATGACCTTCGGCGGCGCCGGTCCGTTCGCCGCCGTGGGCAATTCGGACCTTTCGGAAGCCAAACGCATCATCGACACCTGCATCGATGCCGGCATCAACCTCATCGATACCGCCAACGTCTATTCCAACGGATTGTCGGAAGAGATCATCGGCGAGGCGCTTGGCGGCAAGCGCAAGAACGACGTGCTGATCGCCTCGAAGGCGCGCATGCGCATCGGCACCGGCCCTAATGACGAAGGCCTGTCGCGCCACCATCTGATCCGCGAATGCGAGAAGAGCCTGAAGCGGCTCAGGACCGACGTCATCGACATCTACTTCGTCCACCAGTGGGACGGGCTCACGCCGCTGGAGGAGACGATCGCGGCGCTCGACACCTTGGTCAACCAGGGCAAGATCCGCTATATCGGCTGCTCCAATTATTCGGGCTGGCAGGTGATGAAGGCTCTTGCCGTCAGCGACAGCCGCCATCAGGCCCGTTTCGTCACCCAGCAGATCCACTACACGCTGGAAGCGCGCGAGGCCGAATATGAATTGCTGCCGATCTCGGTCGACCAGGGCCTGGGCGTGCTGGTCTGGAGCCCGCTGGCGGGCGGCCTGCTCTCCGGCAAATACCATCGCGACAGCCCGACCGCGCGCCAGGTCGGCGGCTGGACGGAGCCGCCGATCCGCGACGAGGACCGCCTGTGGCGCATCGTCGACGTGCTCAACGAGATCGGCAAAGCGCGCGGCGTCTCAGGGGCGCAGGTCGCGCTTGCCTGGCTGCTTGGCCGCCCGGCCGTGAGTTCGCTGGTGATCGGCGCCCGCAACGAGGCCCAACTCAAGGACAACCTCGCCGCGGCCAGCCTTTCGCTCACCGAGGAGGAGCGGCAGCGCCTCGACGTCGTCAGCCGGCCGCCGGTGCTTTATCCTTACTGGCACCAGCAGTTCACCGCCAGGGACCGTTTCGGGCCGGCCGACCGGGTGTTCGACCGCTCCCATGCCTAACCGGCGATGAAGCGCCAGACTTCCGCGTCGGGCTTTATCTGCCCGCTCAGCACGAAATATTTGTAGAGGACGAGCAGCGAGATCGCCTGCTCGTCCTGTTCATTGCCGAATTTGCGGCAATAGGCGTTGGCGGCGGCGGTTATCCGCCCAGCCTCGGCGGGGTGTTTTTCGAAATAGGCCACCTTGTCGACCAGGTCGGAAAAATCCTGCCGCAGAGGCACGTAGTGGACATTGGGCTCGACCTGGGCTTCCGCGAACCAGGTTTCGTAGGTCGGCTCCGGCATCAGGCAGAGCGAATTGGAGCTCATGATCCATTTCAGGTTTGTCGCGACATCATTGCCTTCGAGCGAGACGATGTAGCGATACTGTCGCTGCTGCTCGATGTTCAGGAACGGCTTGCGGTATCCGTCCGGCGCGTCGGCCCTGTGGGAGCCCGCATCGCAAATCGGCAGGTTGGCGGCCATTTCGACGAAGCGGGTGCGGATAGGATTGTTGAGATGACCGCGCCAGACCACCATCGGGCGCTTGTCTGCAAAAGACAGGTTGTCGGGCGGCATGTAGAAGTGGCGGAACTTGTTCAGCTTCATCAGCACGCCGTTCGCATTGTCGTCGCCGATGGGCCGGTCCTTGACGATCCTCGGAACCTCCGGAACGCCGATGACGTCGCCGAATTCGAAATCGATCCGCAGGCCGGGATCGAAATAGCGGGCGAATTCCTTGAGGTCGTAATAATACATGCTGGAAGCGGACGGCAGCTTGCCGATGGCCACGGCGTCGAGGCTTGGCGCGAACGAGTGTTCCAGCTTGTTGTAATAGGTCAGTCGCTCGCGAACCGTCTTGCCCGAAAGCCTGGCCTGCTCAACCCGGCTGGCCAGGCGGTCGCGGAACAGGGACTGCGGTGCGCGGTCGCGCGCAAAATTGCGCGCGTAGTAGAACAGCTTTGCGGCGGTTCGAGAGAGTGAAGCCATGCGTCCGCGAGTTCAGCAAGATGGTCAATGGTAGTCAGCCTTCATCCCCCTTGTCTCCTACAGCATTCTCCCGGCCATGTTGCAAGCCTGCTAATGCGAATGGCCCCACGAGAACCTTACGCTGCGACGACGGCGAACCCTCTGGCGCGCAGGCCACGCCGGTCGTCATGCAATGAGGTGACCAGCCGATCGCGGCTGCCTGCGATGTGAGCGGAAAGCAGCCGCGCCGCTGCCTCGGCATCGCCGCTCCTGAGGGCGGCGAGGATGGCATGATGTTCGGCCCAGGCACGGCCGAGCGCCTTTTCATCGCGCACCTCCAGCCAGCGCGCCCGCGACAGCCTGGTCATCGCGTCGCGAACGGCCCTGAGCAGAAACTCATTGCCGGAAAGCCTTGCCATCTCGATGTGGAAATCCATTCCGACCCGATGCCACTCCTCGCGCGGCGTCTCGGCATCGCAGGACTCAAGCATCGCCGCGATCACCTCGACCCCACCGCGGTCTTCGAGCACCGCCGTCAGGCGGACGGCCGCGACCTCGACCGCCTCGCGGTAGACGGCGATCTGCCCGAGTTCCGCGAGGTTGATCGGCGCGACCGTCCAGCCGCGACCGTCGCGGCCGATCAGCCCTTCCGTTTCCAGGCGCAGCAGCGCCGCCCGCACCGGCGTTCGCGAAGCGCCGAACCGGCTCTCGATCCAGCGCTCGGTCAGCCGCTCGCCCGGGCCGATCTCCAAACCGAGGATCATCTCGCGAAGCTGCCGTTCGACATTTTGCATCTGCGACATTGTCGTCCCGCTTTCCAAAGCCGCATTGACAGCCCCCGCATTGACAGCGGCGAGCGTCAGGTCCATGACGGATACCAGCTTGGTATCCCAAATTGGTATCCGTAACAACCCCAGCATTGGCACGCATGACATGACGACGCCGAACGAATCCGAACAGAGCGGCTACAACATCCATTGGCGGCGCAACCTTGCCGTCTGCTTCGCCGGCTCGTTCAGCACGCTTATTGCCATGACGCTGCTGCTGCCGTTCCTGCCGCTCTATGTCGAGCAGCTCGGCGCCGAAGGCCACGCGGCGATCGTGCAGTGGTCGGGCATCGCCTATGGCGCGACCTTCTTCGCGGCCGCGCTGGTCGCGCCATTGTGGGGACGGCTGGGCGACCGCTACGGCCGCAAGCTGATGCTGGTGCGCGCTTCGTTCGGCATGGCGATCTGCATGTCGCTGACCGGGATGGTTGAGAGTGTGTGGCAGCTGGTGCTGCTCCGGCTGCTGATCGGTTTTGCCGGCGGCTATTCGTCTGGTTCGACGATCCTGGTGGCGATGCAGACGCCGAAGGAGCGCTCGGGCCGGGCGCTGGGCGTGCTGGCGGCGGGCATCACGGCGGGCTCGCTGGTCGGACCGCTGCTAGGCGGTCTGCTGCCGCCGCTGATCGGCATCCGCGCGACCTTCCTGCTGTCCGGCGCCGTCATCTTCCTGGCCTTCCTGGCGACGACTTTCCTGATCAAGGAGAACCCGCCGGCGCCCAGGCCCGCCTCGATGGCGAAGCCGAAAAGCGGCTGGTCGCAGATCCCCGACAAGCGGCCGATCGTCGCCATGCTGACCACCGGCATGCTGCTCGCTTTCGCCACCATGTCGATCGAGCCGATCATCACCGTTTATGTGCAACAGCTCGTCGAGGACCAGAGCAAGGTGACCATGGTCGCTGGCGTCGTCATGTCGGCGGCGGCGCTCGGCACCATCCTGTCCTCATCCTGGTTGGGAAAACTCGCCGATCGCGTCGGCCACTGGAACGTCGTGGTCGGCGCGCTTGCCGTCTCGGCCTTGCTGCTCATTCCGCAGGCCTTCGTCACCAATGGCTGGCAGTTGATCGGCCTGCGCTTCCTGATGGGCCTGGCACTGGGCGGCCTGTTGCCCTGCATCACAAGCGTCATCCGCCACAACATCCCTGACGGGATCGGCGGCAATGTGCTTGGCCTGGCGATCTCGGCGCAATATGTCGGCCAGGTCGCGGGACCACTTTCCGGCGGTTTCGTCGGTGGGCATTTCGGCATGCGCTCGGTGTTTCTGGGTACATCGGTGCTGATGGCGCTGGGTGCTGCCTACAACTGGATTGTCCAGTCGCGGCGGGCACGGCATATGCTGCTTGAAGCCGGCGAGTCCTGAACCGGCGCACCGCCCAAGCGCAGCATGGAGCATCCAAGATGAGCCTTACGGGCCAAGCATCAGGCGGCGGGAGCCGCGTCCTCGTGCTGGCAGCCGGCCTCGTCGGCGCGGCCGGCGTGGCGCTGTCGGCGGCGGCCGCGCATCGCGGCGGCGCTTTCACCGGCACGGCGGCCAATTTCCTGCTGATGCATGCGCCGGTGTTCCTCGCCATCGGCCTTGCCGGCGGCAACCGCTGCCTCAGGATCGCCAGCCTCGTCCTGCTCGCGGGCCTGCTTCTGTTCTGCGGCGATCTGCTCGCCCGCGACTTTCTCGGCTCGCGGCTGTTCCCGATGTCGGCGCCCATCGGCGGCACCCTTCTGATCGCCGGCTGGGTGGCGATCGCCGTCTCGGCGCTGTGGCGTCCGCGACCCTGACCTGGTCCTTGGCCTGACCTATCTTTGGCCGAAACGCCGCTTGCGCTGGCGTGCAGGCGACTCGCCGACGCGGCGCCGTTCAGGCTGCTCGGTTCCGGGCGTGATGCCCCAATAGTTGCGGTAGATGTCCTGAAACAGATGACCAATCGGATGCATAACCATTTCTCCTTGGAATTGAACCGATCCAATCTATCGACGCTGAAAGTCGCTGTGGCTCAGCCGCGCTTGCGCTCCACGAGAAAGCGCGGGCGCGCCTCCATGGACTCGACCTGCCGCGCCGCTTCTCGCTGACGATGACCGAGGCGATGCCCCAATCGTTGCGGTAGATGTCCTCGAACAAATAGCCCACCGGATGCACGGCACCCTCCTGTCGAAATCCACTCCACCATGAAGCGGAAATTTGGATCGATTCAAATCATAGGCCTTATTTGCCCGACGTCAATCGAATTTGAATCGATCCAACAAAAATGTTAGATGACCGGCGACAATTCAGCGGTCATGTTCGTCGCGTTGACCGGATTCGGAGAAGGACATGGCATCACTCCTCGAAGGCCAGGCAAGACCGATCAGGTTGGCCGACATCGCCAAGGCCGCCGGCGTCTCGCATGGCACGGCCTCGAATGTTTTCAGCCGCCCCGAGATCGTGCGCGCCGAAGTGCGGGAACGGGTGAAGGCGGTCGCGGAGCAGATGGGCTATGCCGGCCCGGACCCGAAAGGCCGCCTGCTGCGCGCCGGCAAGGTCAACGCCATCGGCGTCGCCACCACCGAGCCCCTTTCCTACTTTTTCGACGATCCCTTCGCCCGCGTCATGATGGCCGGCATTTCCGAAGCCTGCGACGCCACCGGCGCGGGCATCGCGCTGGTCTCGGCAGCCAACCAGGAAAAGCTCGCCTGGAACATCCAGAGCGCGCTTGTCGACGGTTTTGTGCTGTTCTGCATCGAAGGCGGCTCGCGCCTTGTCGACCTGACGCGCGAGCGCAGGCTGCCCTTCGTTGCGCTGGAGCTCGGCTTCCAGGACGAGACCGTGTCGGCCATCGGCGTCGACAATGTCGCAGGCGCAAGGCTTGCCGCCCGCCATCTCGCCGAGCTTGGCCATCGCCGCTTCGCCGTCCTGTCGCTCGGCTTTGCCGACAACCGCACCGGCTTCGCGACGCCGGAAGCGGTGCGCAGCGCAGTCTACACCGGAACGCGCGATCGCCTTGCCGGTTACTTCGAGGAGCTTTCCCGCTTCGGCATCGATACGGCGAAAATTCCGGTCTATGAGACCGAGAACGAAGAAAAAAGCACCAGGACCGGCCTCGAGGCGATCTTTGCCAAGGGGGAGCCGCCGACCGCCATCCTGGCTATGTCGGATCGCATGGCCCTGATCGCCATCGACTGGCTGAGGGCACGCGGCCTCAATGTTCCCGGCGATGTCTCCATTGTCGGCTTTGACGGCGTGCCGGACGGCGCGCTGGCCACGCCGCCGCTGACGACGATCGCCCAGCCGATCATCGAGATCGGCCGCCGCGCCGCGCGCATGATCCTCGACCATGACGGCGCGGTGCGGCGCGAGACGATGGGCGTCGAGTTCGTCGTCAGAGGCTCGACCGGTCCGGCACCGAAAGCCTGAGCGGGTTCAGGTAATTCCGCGCGGATAGACCACCCGGCACTTTCCTTGCGCTGCGGTCAGTAGCCGCCCGCCCTCGCCGGCAGCGGCTGCACGCCGAACGTCGCCCGCGCAGGCTCCTCGCGCATCGGCTTGGCGCGGGAGGGGCTGAGGCTCGCAAGCCATTCGAGGTAGAGTGCAAGCGCGAGTTGCACGGCGATGCCTGCAGCGATCAGCAGCGTGTCGTAGGCCGGGCCGCCCGGATTGATCAGCTTCAGCACCTGCGCCGCCATGGCAAGCAGCGTGCCGGCGATGAACACCGGCAGCGAGCGCTTGCCCAGGATCGCCAGCGGATTGTCGGGCCGGACGCGGAACAGGTTCGAGATAGCCGGCAGCGCCACGATCAGGTAGCTGACCGACAGGATGTGCAGCAGCCGCGGCAGCGACAGGAAGGTCTTGTCGAAGCCGCCGATCACCACCGGCAGGTCGAACCAGGTGATCTGCCCCCAGAGCGGGCTGTGCACCCAGATCGCCGCTCCGATCACATAGATGCCGGCGGCTCCAAGCAGCCACGGATTGACCGGGATCCGCCCGCCGCGCTTCACATGCAGCATGGCGGCAAGGCCGATGTTGAACAGGAACTGCCAGGACAGCGGGTTGAGGAACCAAAGGCCCGGCTCCGGATAGTTCGGCGGCGCGACCTGCCAGATGCCGGCGACGAGCCACAGCAGGCCGGACGCGATCAGCGCCGGCACGGGCCGATAGCTGACGAACAGCACGAAAGCAGGTGCCGCCAGAAGCAGCGCCCCATAGACCGGCAGGATGTTGTTGTAGCCGAGTTGGTGGCCGAGGGTGACGATGCCGAGCAGCACCTGCGGCGTGTTCTTCATCAAGGGTTCGATGTTGATCATCGTCAGCATTTCCGGCCGGTGCGCGAACAGCGCGGCGGCGCAAAACAGCGCGATCACCACCATCGTGATGACGATGTGGGAGATGTAGAGCACGCCGGCGCGCCGCCACATCTTCAAGGTCGCGAGCAATCGGCCGCCCGGCTTGAACTTCGTGCCATAAGCCAGCGCCACCGAGATGCCGGAAATCAGCACGAAGGCCTCCGCCGCGTCGGAAAAGCCGAAATTCTTATAGGTCCAGTTCTCGAAGACCGTGCCAGGCACATGGTCGACGAAAATGGTGAGCAACGCGAGCGCGCGCAGCACGTCAATGCGCGTATCGCGCTCGACGATACGCTTGTCGCGGTCGTTGATACGCTTCTCGCGATCGTTGGAAACAGGGGTGGTCATCGACAAAAGGCCTCAAAGCTGGTTGTTCATAGCCAGCAATGCGACCCCCGGGGCGCACCGCTTCGATTTCCTCCCATGGGGAGTGTATCGGCGGAAAAACGGCCTGAATTGCGCCTGGTTCAATCAACTTTCGCGGAGCGCGAAAATATTCCGTTTTGAAGCCGGCAAATCAACGAATCTCTCATGGAATCAAGTGGATATGAGCGTGTCCGAATATAGCGACGAAAACAGCATCCTGCGCGAGGATCTGACATTTCCCTACCGTCTGCTGAAGCCGGCAAACGCCAGCGGCGACTGCCTCTTCGTGCTGCACGGGTCAGGCGTGGACGAGACGACGATGCTGCCGCTGGCGATGCAGATCGCGCCGCGTTCGGTGATCGTCGCGGCGCGCGGCCGCATTCGGCAGGAGGACGGATTTCGCTGGTTCGAGCGAATCACGCCGACCAGTTTCGAGCAGGCCAGCATCCATGCCGAGACGGCTGCCTATGCCCAGTTCACGACGGAAGCCGCGCGGCAACATGGGCTCCACCTGCAACGCGCGACCTTCCTTGGCTATTCGAACGGCGCCAATGTCGTCTCCAGCTTGATGCTGCTCCATCCCGGCCTGGTCAAGCAGGCGGCGCTGTTGAGGGCGATGCCGGTGCTCGACAATCCTCCAACGTCAGATCTTAGCGGCACACGGGTGCTGATCGTCGCCGGCGCCGCCGACCAGACCTACGGACCGTTCGCGCCCACATTGGTGACGCTGTTCAGCGAGCGCGGCGCCGAGGTCGACGCGCGCATCGTCGCCGCGGGCCATGAATTCGGCGATGCGGACGCCGCGATCGTGCGACAATGGCTGGCGGCGCCTACGCCAGTCGCCTGACCGCGCGGGCGAGGCGGGCTTCCGCGCCGGTGATCAACAGGTTGAGGCCCCGTTCTCGAACAGCGCCTCGTGGCCACCCCGCCCGGTAACGGGCCTCGTCTCGGTAGTCGGCCCACTCGTCATCGCAACGCTCTATTTTCCACACACGGAGTTTCTTTCCCGGTCTGGTTTTGATCGCTGGCGCAGCCCTTTATCTGCTCTGCCTGCCGCTACTCACAGCGGCCCGTTCGCCTGCGGCAACGCGGGCACCGGCACCTCGTGCCGGCACGAGTTGACAGGGTAAGGCATTCCACAATTCAAAGCGGCATAACGCTCTGCTGTCATATGTCTGTCACATACTGTCTATCGTGATACTGTTCACTCAGGGGGAGGTCTCAATGGCCGACGAGAACAGCATCACTCTGCTCGACGACACTTCGAAGTTGCCCGCCATTGCCGCCAGCCCGGGCGAGGTCGCCAGGATCGAAGGCGGCATCGATATTCGCGACCGCGCTGCGATTTCGGTCTTCGGCGACCGCGCCCAGCAAGCGGTCAGCGACTATGCCGACAAGGTCCTGTCGCAGATCCGCAACCGCGATCTCGGCGACACCGGCACGTTGCTCACCGACATCATCATGAAGGCCAAGAACCTCGATCCGGCTTCGCTTAAGGAAGAAGGGTTCTTGAGCAATTTGTTCTCCTCGTTCAAGGCACGGCTCGAGCGCTTCAAGGAGAAGTACGAGGACGTCGCCGGGCAGATCGACCGTATCGGCCTGGAGCTCGACCGCCACAAGGATACGCTGCGCCGCGACATCGCCGTGCTCGACGACCTGCATGAGCAGACCAAGGACTCCATCCTCAATCTCGACGCCTATGTGCAGGCTGGCAAGAAATTCGTCGACGAATACCGCGCCGACGAACTACCGAAGCTGAAGGCGGCGGCCGACGCCAAGGCCAGCGATTCCGCCGGAGCGCTGGAAGCGCAGACCTATCAGGACGCCGTGCAGGCGCTCGACCGGCTGGAAAAGCGCATTTTCTACCTGGTGCAGGCGCGCCAGCTCGGCATCCAGCAATTGCCGCAAATCCGCATCGTGCAGTCGGGCGACGAGACGCTGATCGAAAACCTGCAGGCCACCTCGGCGCTGACCGTGCCGGCCTGGAAGCAGAAGATGGTCATCCTGCTTGGGCTGACCAACCAGAAGTCGGCGCTGGACCTGCAAAAGACAGTGACAGACGCCACCAACGAGATGATCCGCCAGACATCGAAGATGATGAAGGACCAGGCCATCTCCATCGAGGAGCAAGCGCAGCGCGGCATCGTCGATGTCGAGACGCTTGCGCAGGCTAACCGCGACCTGATCGACACGGTGCAAGGCGTGCTCAAGGTGCAGGAGCAAGGCCGGCAGAAGCGAGCCGACGCCGAAAAGCAGATGGACCAGATGACCGCCGACCTCAAGAAAGCGCTCATCCAGGGCTGAGGGCCTCGATGCCAATGAAGCTTTCGTCCGTTCTGGCGTTGGCGGCCGCGCTGCTGCTGGCGGCCTGCAATTCGAGCAACGTCAAATTCTCGATCGTCTCCGGTTCCGAGAACACGGTGCTGGAGCCGATCGTGCAGGAGTTCTGCGCCAAGCAGGGCGCGACCTGCACCATCTCCTACCAAGGCTCGCTCGACATCGGCCTCGGCTTGCAGAAGGCCAGCGGGCTCGATCAGGACGCGGTCTGGCCGGCATCGAGCGTCTGGGTCGACCTGTTCGATACCGGCCGCAAGGTACGCAACCTCACCTCGATCGCGCAGATGCCGGTCATCCTGGGCGTGCGCAAATCCAAAGCCGCCGAACTCGGCTGGATCGGCAGGCAAGTCTACATGAAGGACATCCTTGCCGCGGTGAAGGACGGCAAGCTCAAATTCCTGATGACCTCGGCCACGCAGTCCAACTCCGGCGCCAGCGCCTATCTGGCGATGCTCTCCAGCGCGCTCGGCGGCAAGGAGGTGATCCAGCCCGGCGACCTCGACAACCCGTCCGTGCACGACACGGTCGGCGCCCTGTTGCAGGGCGTCGAGCGCTCTTCCGGGTCTTCAGGCTGGCTGGCCGATCTCTATGTCGATTCCGCGCGCAAGGGCACGCTCTATGACGCGATGTGGAATTACGAGGCGACGCTGAAAGAGACCAACGACAGGCTGAAGCAGATGGGCGACGAGCCGCTCTACGCGGTCTATCCGGCCGATGGCGTCGCGGTCGGCGATTCCCCGCTCGGCTTCATCGATCACAGGCGCGGCGCCGATGTCGAAAAGTTCTTCACCGACCTGCTCGCCTATCTGCAGTCGGACACGGTGCGCAAGCGCATCGCCGGCACCGGCCGGCGACTGCCGCTCGGCGGCGCCGCGGTCCAGGCGACGGCCGAGCCCGACTGGAATTTCGATCCGGGCAAGCTGGTGACGTCGATCCGCATGCCGGAACCCGCGGTGATCCGCAAGGCGCTTGATCTCTACCAGCAGGCGCTGCGCAAACCGTCATTGACGGCGCTCTGCTTCGACTTTTCGGGTTCCATGGAGAACGAGGGCGAAACGCAGTTGCAGCAGGCCGCGCAGTTCCTGTTCACGCCGGAAAAGTCGAGCGAAGTGCTGGTGCAATGGACGCCGTCCGACCACATCTTCGTGTTGCCTTTCGACAGCACAGTGCGCGACATTTTCGACGCGACCGGCGATCCGGCGGGCCAGAACCAGCTGCTCGGCGACGTGGCGCAGCAGCATGCCGGCGGCGGTACGGACATGTATGCCTGCGCCCAGCAGGCGCTGCAGAAGATCACCGCGACCGCCGACCTGTCGAAATACCTGCCGGCCATCGTCATCATGACGGACGGCCGCACCGACGGCAGCGCCGAGCCGTTCCTTGCCCAATGGCGCCAGGCGCCGGTGCGCGTGCCGGTGTTCGGCATCACCTTCGGCGATGCCGACAAGGCCCAGCTCGACAGCCTCGCCAAGGCGACCTCGGCGCGGGTCTTCGACGGCGGCGGCGATCTGGCCGGCGCCTTCCGCGCCGCGCGCGGCTATAACTAGGCGGACGATGCGCGGCTTGTTCGGCAATGACTGGAACTGGATCGTGGCGGGCCTCGTGTCGGCCGCGCTGCTGGTCGGTCTAAGCACGCTGACCCATTTTCCCTTCCTGATCTCAGCGGCGATTTCGGTGCTGGTCTTTGCCGGGCTGATCTTCGTGCTGGCGCCGCGCGCGCTGTTCGAGGGGCTCGACCTCAGCACGCTGAGCGGCAGCCGCGTCGCGTTTGCCCGCGAACTCCTGGCGCAGGCGCAGCCGGCCGCCGATCGCCTCGCTGCGGCCGCAAGCTCGATTGCCGACAAGGACATGAAGGCCAAGGTGAAGAACCTGTCGGATATCGCCGCCGACGTGATCTCCAAGGTCGAGGCCAAGCCGGAAAGCGCACCCTCGGTGCGGCGCTTCCTCACCTACTACGTGCCGCAGGCGGCGGAAGTGGCGGAAGGCTATGCGACGCTGGCCAACCGGCGGGCGCCGAGCCAGCAACGGCTCGGGAATGTCGGCACGGTCATCACCAAGCTGCAGGACGCCTTCGTGCATTATTCCGACAGCCTGGCCGACTCCGAACTCGGCACGCTCGACGTTGACCTTCGACTCATCCAGGAGTCGCTGAAAGAGGATATCGGTCGCTGATGGCCCTTTCTCGCCGCGCTTTCGGACTGGGACTGCTTGCCGCCGCCGCGGCCGGAACGGGCGGCTACCTGACGCTCAAGGACCGGCCGGAGTTCCGCGGTTATCTTGGCAACCGCGCGCATCTGTTCGGCTTCATCGGCGGCGAGAAGCAGGCTTTCCTGGCCGACCCCGATGTGGTCGGCGCGCTGGGCGGCTACGGGCTGGAGCTCGACGCCCGTGTCGCCGGTTCGGTCGAGATGGTGCGCGAGCCGGCGCTCTTGACGCAGAAGCCGCAATTCCTGTGGCCGTCCTCGTCGATCATGGTCGACCTCGCCCGCAAGAGCGGCGTCTCGATCCGCAACGATCAGGTCGTGCTCAACTCGCCGATCGTCGTCTACACCTGGGGCCCGGTGGTCGAAGGCTTGAAGAAGAGCGGCTTGGTCACCGTCGCCGCCAAGGGCGGCTACAACCAGCTCGACCTCAAGGCGCTGCTCGATGCCATCCTGGCCGGCAAGAACTGGTCGGATCTCGGCATTTCCGAACTCTACGGCCGCGCCCGCATCGTCTCCACCGATCCCAACCGCTCCAATTCCGGCTTCATGTTCGCAGGGCTCGTGCTCAGCCTGATGAGCGGCGACGTGGCGACACAGGAACTGCTTGCCCGGCATGGCGAGGAGGCGAAGTCGGTCTTCCGCGGCATGGGCCTGAAATCGTCCTCGTCGGGCAAGCTGTTCGACCAGTATATCGCCGGAGGGCTTGGCGCCGAGCCGATGGTGGTGGGCTACGAGAACCAGTTGGTGGAATGGGCGCTTGCCGATCCGGGGCGCTGGCAGCGCGTACAGGCCGGCGCCGGCGCCAAGCCGGAAATCCTTTATCCGCGCCCCACGGTCTATTCGGCGCATCCGCTGATCGTCATCGATCCGGCGGTCGATCCGCTGCTCGAAGCGCTGGCCAGCCCGAAGCTGCAGCAACTCGCCTGGTCGAAGCACGGATTTCGCGGGCCGCTCGGTACCGTGGCGGGCGATGCAGACGCCATCGCCGGCGTGCGGCCGGCCGAGATCGAGGCGGTGCTGCCGATGCCTTCGGCCGACGTGATGCTTTCGCTGCTGTCGCAGATGGAAGGCTAGCCGGCCAACCTGGCCATATTCCGCAGCGCCGAACCCCTCACCCCTGCCCCATCCGGTTCCAGGCGTCCAGGCCGGCGATCTTGTAGGCTTCGGCCAGCGTCGGGTAATTGAAGGTGTTGTTGACGAAGAAGTCGACCGTGCCGCCGAGGTTGATCACCGCCTGGCCGATATGGATGAGTTCGGTAGCGCCCTCGCCGACGATATGGGCGCCGAGCAGGCGGCGCGTCTCGACAGAGAACAACAGCTTCAGGAAGCCGCTTGAGACGCCCATGATGTGGCCGCGCGAGGTCTCGCGGAAGCGCGCCAGGCCGACCTCGTAGGCTGCGCCGCTGTCGCGCACCTGTTCTTCCGACAGGCCGACCGTGGAAATTTCCGGCACGGCGTAGATGCCATAGGGAAAGCTCTCCGGCGGCGGCGGCAGGTGGACCCCGAAGGCGTGGCAAGCCGCCACCCGGCCCTGCTCCATCGACGTCGAAGCCAGGCTCGGGAAGCCGATGACGTCGCCGGACGCGTAGATATTTGAAACCGTGGTCTGGAAGGTATGCGGATCGACCTTGATGCGGCCGCGGGCGTCGGCCTCGATGCCGACCGTGTCGAGGCCGAGGCTGGCGACATTGCCTGTGCGGCCGGCTGCGTAGAGCACCATCTCGGAGCGGATGGTGCGACCGTCGGCCAGCGTCACTTCGGCATGGTCGGGTTTCGAGGCGATCTCCTTCACCGTGCTGCCGAGGCGGATGGTCATGCCGCGGTCGCGCATCTGGTGAATGAAGTCGTCGACGATCTCGCGATCGATGAAGTCGAGGATGGTGTTGCGCGGCTCGACCAGTGTCACCGGCACGTCGAGCGCGGAAAAGATGGTGGCGTATTCGACGCCGATGACGCCGGCGCCGATCACAGTCAGCGTGCGCGGCAGATGGTGGAGTTCCAGCATCTCGTCGCTGTCGAAGACGCGCTTTTTGTCGAACGGCACGTCGGCCGGCCGGTGCGGCCTGGTGCCGACGGCGATCAGCGCGTTGGCGAAGCCAACTTCGCTGTAATCCCCATTGTCGGCGGTCAGGCTGACCTTGTTCGGCGTGAGGAACTTCACGGCGGCGCGCGCGCTCTTCACCGTGTTGCGCATGAACTGATGCTGCAGCACCTCGACCTCATGGTCGAGCGTCTTGTGCAGCCGGTCGACCAGATCTGAGATCGAAATGTCCTGCTTGACCCGGTAGCCACGCCCGTAGAAGCCGCGTTCGCGCCAGCCCGAGAGGTTGAGCACCGTTTCGCGCAGCGTCTTCGACGGGATGGTGCCGGTATGCACCGAGACGCCGCCCAGGCGCCGCCCCCTGTCGACCACCAGCACCGACTTGCCGAGCTTGGCCGATTGCACCGCGGCGCGGCGCCCCGAAGGGCCGCTGCCGATGACCAGCATGTCGTAGTCCATGTCCCGTCCCCTTTGTGCGCCGCAGCAAGCTAGACCGGGAAGAATGTCATGTTCAACAGGCAACACCATTCCCCCGGCAGCGAATCCGCCAATGCAGCCGAAAGCAGGCGAATCCTTAACTGGACGGCAAGGCTTACGTGCAATGGTCCTTGCCGAGGGGACCACCGGGGTAACAGAGTTGGCGATTTCCAAAGGCGATGCGTTGCCTGGCGCGGAGACCGGTTTTTGGTCCGGGCTGCGAAGCAGCGAGACCCTCACCGACCTTCGTGAAGGCCTGTTCCGTTTCATCGCGTTGGCGGTCGCCGCGGTCTTCGTCTATCGCGGTGCGCGTCACCTCGTCATCGATCCGGGCCGGCTGAACATCCTGCTGCTCATGATCTCCGACATTCTGACCTTTACCTGGCTGCTGCTGGCGCGGCGACCGATTGTCCGCGACTGGAGCCCTTTCACGGTATTCATCTCGCTGACGGCCGGTTTCGGCTCGGGTTTCGTATCGCTCCAGGACGGAACCGCGATCATCCCGCTCTATATCGCGGCGCCGCTGCAGTTCCTGGCGCTGTGGCTGGTGATCTGGGGCAAGATGTCGCTCGGCCGATCCTTCGCCATCCTGCCTGCCAATCGCGGCGTCGTCACCGGCGGCGCCTACCGCTTCGTGCGGCACCCGATCTATGCCGGCTACCTGGCCGGGCACATCCTGTTCCTGCTGTCGAGCTTCTCGATCTACAATTTCACCGTCTACGCGATCATCACCCTGTTCCAGGTCCATCGCATCCTGCGTGAAGAACGCATCCTAGCGCTCACGCAGGAGTATCGCGACTATCTCGGGCGGGTTCGCTACAGGCTCTGCCCCGGCATCTTCTGATATCGCGCCGGCCCGCCGGCGCGCACCTTCCTTGAATTCCGGGCCGCCCTCACCATTTGAAAAGGGCGGCAGGCATCCTCAAGCAGATGCCGCGATCGAGGAACGGATATGAACGCACGCGCATTGGACGGCGAGATCATCGCGACCAGGTTCGAGGACACTCGCGCCTATCGCGGGGTGCGGACAAGGCGCATCTTCGCCTTCCTGCTCGACTATTTCTTCGTCGCGCTGCTGACCATTCCCTTCGCCATCCTGGTCGCCATTCTCGGGCTTTTGACTTTCGGCCTCGGCTGGGCGTTGTTTTCGGTGCTGGTGCCGATGGTCGCCATTCTCTACATCTGGAACACGCTGGGCAGCCGCGACCAGGCGACGACCGGCATGAAGATCATGGGCATCCGCCTGGAGAAGCTCGACGGCAGCCGCATCGACGGCATGACCGCCGTGGTTCACTCGGTGCTGTTCTGGGCGGGCAACGTCATCCTGACGCCTCTGGTGCTCCTGGTCACGTTGTTCTCCGACCGCAAGCGCACGCTGCACGACCTGCTGCTCGGCACGGTGGTCACCCGCACCGATATCTGACGGCGTTCCACGGCCGTGTCGATCAGACCGCCGCGCCGCCTGTGCTTAAATATGAACAGGTCGAGGCCATCTCAGCCGCACAATCCTGTTGAATTTTTCGCCGACCGGGCCAAAGGTAGGGCGATTCGCAGGAGCGTTTCCAAGATTAGATGACGCAGCATCCAACCCAGTCGCCGCAGTTCTTCCTGACCGCGCCGTCGCCGTGCCCCTATCTGGAGGGACAGTTCGAGCGCAAGGTGTTCACGCACCTTGTCGGCGACAAGGCGCCGGAGATGAACGACCTGCTGACGCAAGGCGGCTTCCGGCGCTCGCAGAACATCGCCTACCGTCCGGCCTGCGAGTCGTGCCGCGCCTGTGTGTCGGTTCGCATCCTGGCACAGGAATTCAGCCCAAGCCGCAACATGCGCCGCGTCGCCCAGCACAATGCCGACCTCGTCGGCGCCATGCATGACGCGCAGCCCTCGACCGAGCAATACTCGCTCTTCCGCGGCTATCTCGACGCCCGCCACCGCCGTGGCGGCATGTCGGACATGACTGTGCTCGACTATGCGATGATGGTGGAAGACACGCATGTCGACACCAAGATCATCGAATACCGGCGGCGCGGCCCGGACACTTTCATCACCGGCAAAGGCCAGGGCGAACTGATAGCTGTCGCACTCACCGACAAGATGGCCGATGGCCTGTCGATGGTCTATTCCTACTTCAATCCCGACTTCGAGGACCGCTCGCTCGGCACTTTCATGATCCTCGATCACATCGCTCGCGCCAAGGCGATGGGTCTGCCCCACGTCTATCTCGGCTACTGGGTCAACGGCTCGCGCAAGATGAATTATAAGATGCGCTTCATGCCGCAGGAGCATCTCGGCCCGAAAGGCTGGGAACGCTACGACCACGAAGCGGTCAGTCGCTAAAACAGTTTTCCCGAACCTGCCCTTATAGTGTTTCAAGGGAGAAGACGCCGGTCTTGCTCGCCCTCGCGTGCGAGGTGTGCAATCGCGCCGGCTCTTGCTCTCGCTTTATTTCGAGAACGATCACATGTCTTCCCACACCGATCACCAGAAAGGCCTCATCGTCACCGCCATCGGCGGGCTGGTGCTGAGCATAGATATTCCGCTGATCCGGCTCGCGGATGGCGAAGCTTGGACCATCCTTTTGCTGCGCACCAGCTGCACCTTGGCGGCGGCGCTGATCATGTGGGCCGTCTGGCGCTTGTACAGCAAGGATGCGCCGCAGCTCATACCCGGCTGGTCGGGGCTGGTCGTGGCCGTGATTTACGGTCTCGGCGCGGTCGCCTTCATGATAGCCGTCTATCATACATCGACAGCCGATCTGGTCTTCATTCTGGCCTTCAACACCGTCTTCGCGGCGCTGCTGTCGTGGCTGTTCCTGAAGGAGCGGCCGCGACCGCTGACCCTCGCCGCGATGGCGCTGATGATCGTCGGCGTCGCCATCATCGTCAGCGATTCCGTCGGCACCGGATATTTATTCGGCGACCTGATGGCATTGTGTTCGGCCTTCCTGATTGCCTGCGCCATCACCATCTCGCGCGCCAGCGGCAAGGACATGGGCTTTACCGCGCTGATCGGCGTGGTCCTGCCTCTTGGGGTGGCGGCGTTCATGGTCTCCAGGAGCGGCTTTCAAGTCGAAGCGCCGTGGTGGATCATCCTGAACGGCGGCGTCGTCATGCCGATCGCATTCTTCTGCCTCGCCAACGGACCGAAATACATCTCGGGCGCGGAAGTCGCGATGTTCTATCTCTTGGAAACGGTCCTCGCGCCGGTCTGGGTGTGGATGATCTTCGCCGAGACACCGTCACGCAACAGCCTGATCGGCGGCGGCATCATGATCGTAACGCTGGTCGCGCATTCGCTCTGGCAATTGCATGAGGGCCGCAAGCGCCGTGCGGACCTCGCGGTGCATCACCCAGCCTGAATCTTCCTTGGCTCGGCGGCCGCCTCGATCCGGGGCGGCGCGCCGGCCTCGTCGGCGACAGGCGGAAGCTCGTCCATGATCTCGACCTCGCGCAGCCATTCGCGCCAGATGGCAACCAGCAACGCCATCAGCACCGGGCCGATGAACAGGCCGAGGAAGCCCATCGTCTTGACGCCGCCGATCAGGCCGAAAAAGGTCGGCAGGAAAGGCAGCTTGATCGGGCCGCCGACGAGCTTGGGCCGCAAGGTCTTGTCGACGATGAAGAGCTCGACCGCGCCCCAGATGAACAGGGCCGCGCCGGCGAAAAGCTTGCCGCTGGCGGCGAGGTAGATCGACACCAGGGTGAAGGAGAGCGGCGCACCGCCCGGGACCAGCGCCATGATGCCGGTGAGCGCGCCGAGCGTCACCGGCGACGGTACGCCGGCGAGCCAATAGGCGATGCCGAGCACCAGGCCCTCGCCGATGGCGATGATGGTCATGCCGGTGACCGTCGAGGAAATGGTTGCCGGCACGACGCGCGAGATACGCTCCCAGCGCGTCGGCAGGATGCGTTCGCCAAGGCGATCGACCTGGGCCGCGAAAGACTCGCCGTCGCGATAGGCGAAGAACAGCGCGATCATCATGAACAGAAGCGTCAGCACCAGGCCGAAGGCGCTGCCGCCGGCGGCCAAGGCGCCGCGATAGATGCTGCCGATGTTGGAGCCGCTGATCAGCTGGATCAACTCGCCGATGCCGCCGGGATGGCCGAGGTAGCCCGTCCATTGCTCGTTCAGCCACTCGCCGACGACCGGCATGGTGGCGATCCAACCGGGCGTCACCGCGCCGTGCCGATTGGTCTCGATCGCCCAGGTCACCCACTCGCGCAGCTCGTTGATGGCGTAGGTGCCGGCAAGCGCGATCGGCACCACCAGGAAGGTGAGGATGAAAAGTATGGCCAAGGTCGCGCCGATGGTGCGGTTGCCACCGACGGCGACGAGCAGCCGGCGGTAGAGCGGCCAGCTGGCGAAGGCGATGACGAGCGCGGCCAGCACCGGGAACAGGAAACCGTGGAAGAAATAGACGCCGGCGGCGGCGATCAGCACCAGGAGCCAGCGCGCCGCCGACAGCGGCGGGATGACGGCCGCCCTGAGCGGCGTCGACAGGCCGAACAGGCGCTGTCCCGGTTTCTGGATCTCAGCCCGCTTCAAGCGTGCGTTTCTCCCCTGCCGATGATTCAATGGATGCTTATGCACCATCATAGTGCAGCAATCGTGACGATAGTCCAAATGATTGACTGATCTCCCCTCTCGTGGGGGAGATCAGCTAACTTCACCCGAACTTGCCCGTCCTGGGGAAACCCTTCGGCACCATGCGGCCGGCGGCGGCACGCGCTCCGATCCACTCGGCAAGCTCCTCGCGCGACTTGGTGAAGGTGCGATCGGCCGAATCCTGCCAGGAGAGCCCCGTCTCGAGGGTGAAGGTCTTCAGGTCCAGCACGCCGCCATCCTTGTATTTCTGCAGGCGCACGCCCTTGCCGCGCGCCATTTCCGGGATTTCGGCCAGCGGGAAGACCAGCATCTTGCGGTTCTCGCCGACAATGGCGAGATGGTCGCCCGACACCGGGATGCAGCGCTTGGCCTCGTCCGGCGCCTTGACGTTCATCACTTGCTTGCCCTTGCGGGTGTTGGCGACGACCTCTTCCTCCGCAACGACGAAACCGTTGGCGTCGTAGGAGACGAGCAGCAGCTTGCGTTTGGGATCATGGACAAAGGCGGTGACGATGTCCTGATCGTTCTCCATGTCGACGATGATGCGGATCGGCTCGCCATGGCCGCGTCCGCCCGGCAGCCGGTCGGCGCCGATGGTGTAGAACTTGCCGCCGGTGGTGAAGACCAGGATCTTGTCCGTGGTCTGGGCATGGAAGGCGAGCTTCAGGCTGTCGCCTTCCTTGAAGGCGAGCTGCGAATGGTCGGTCAGGTGGCCCTTCATGGCGCGCAGCCAGCCCTTTTCCGACACAACGACGGTGACCGGCTCGCGCTCGATCATGGCGTGCGCGATGTCGGTCAGGTCATGCTCGGGCGCATCGGCGAACTGGGTGCGGCGCTTGCCGAGTTCGGTCTCCGGACCGAACGTGTCGCGGATCTTGGTGACTTCCCACTTGATCGTCGACCATTGCTTGGCGTCGGAAGCCAGCAGGGCCTCGATCTGCTTCTTCTCGGCGGTGAGGCCGTCGAATTCCTTGCGAATCTCGATCTCTTCGAGCTTGCGCAACGCGCGCAGGCGCATGTTGAGGATCGCTTCGGCCTGGTTGTCGGTGAGCGACCAGCGGGCCATCATCACCTGCTTGGGCTCATCCTCCTCGCGGATGATCCTGATGACCTCGTCGATGTTGAGATAGGCGATCAGATAGCCGGCGAGGATTTCCAGCCGCTTCTCGATCTCGCCGAGCCGGTATTTCGAGCGGCGGATCAAAACCTCGCGGCGATGGTCGAGCCACTCCTTCAGCACGCCCTTCAGCGACAGGACGTTCGGCACCTTGCCGCGCGACAAAACGTTCATGTTGAGCGGGAAGCGGCTTTCGAGCTCGGTGAGCTTGAACAGCGATTCCATCAGGATGCCGGGATCCACGGTGCGACTCTTCGGCACAAGGACGACGCGGATGTCTTCCGCACTCTCGTCGCGGACGTCTTCGAGCAGCGGCAGCTTGCGCGCCATCAACAGCTCGGCGATCTTCTCGATCAGCCTGGCCTTCTGGACGCCGTAGGGGATTTCGGTGACGACGATGCTCCAGGTGCCCCTGCCCTGGTCTTCCTGATTCCATTTCGAGCGCACGCGAAAACCGCCGCGGCCTGTTTCATAGGCTTCGAGGATCGAGGCGCGGCTGTCGACGATGATGCCGCCGGTCGGGAAATCCGGACCCTGGACGAAATCCATCAGTTTCGCCACCGGCGCGTCCCGATGCTCGATCAGGTGAAGTGCTGCGTCGCAAAGCTCGGCCGCGTTATGCGGCGGGATCGAGGTGGCCATGCCGACGGCAATACCCGACGAGCCGTTGGCAAGCAGGTTCGGAAAGGCGCCCGGGAGAACCGACGGCTCCTCGTCCTCTTCATTGTAGGTCGGCCGGAAATCGACTGCGTCCTCGGTGATGCCGGCAAGCAGCTCGCTCGCCACCTCTGTCATGCGCGCTTCGGTGTAACGCATGGCGGCGGCGTTATCGCCGTCGATATTGCCGAAATTGCCCTGCCCGTCGACCAGCGGGTAGCGCATCGAGAAATCCTGCGCCAGGCGCACCAGGGCGTCGTAGATCGACTGGTCGCCATGCGGATGGAACTTGCCCATCACGTCGCCGACGATGCGGGCGCATTTGGCAAAGCCCTGATCGGGGTTGAGCCGGAGCAGCCGCATGGCGTGCATGATGCGGCGATGGACCGGCTTCAGTCCGTCGCGCACATCCGGCAGCGCCCGGTGCATGATGGTCGACAGCGCGTAAGCGAGATAGCGCCGCTCGAGCGCTTCCTTCAGATCGACCGGTTCGATTTTGTCGCCGCCGCCATTGTCATCAGGCGGCAAAAGCCTCTTTCCCATGGATTTGGACTAGCCGAGCGGGTGATTCGCGGCAAGCGCCGCGTGAACATCGGCGGATTCGTCGCGGCCGTGGACGCGCACCGGCGGTGTGAAGGATTTCACGGAAGCACCAAGGCGGCGGCGGCAATTTGCCACCGACCTGCAACAGGCCGCGGCGGCGTCATGACTCCGGCCAACATCAATCCGTTACACGCGGCCTCTATCTCGCATGCAACACGCTGGCGGAAGGGGCCGCGGCCTTCATGACAAATTTACCGCATCAAGCAATGGCTGCCGGCCGGCGTTTGCCTTTCATCGCCATTTTCGACAAATGTGCCGGGAAATGCCTTTTTCCCGTCCCGTTCGTCACGGAATGGTGATGGAGCAGGTTTCAAAACAATTTCATCATAGCCAAATCAGGACAGGGAACTCGCCATGACAATCCAACGCTCAACGCTCAAGAAACTGGCTTTTTCGACCTTTCTGCTGACGCTGCCGCTCAACGCGGCCTTCGCCGCCGATCCGGCGGTGGCCGAGCGCGTCAAGGCAGCCCTTGCCGCCCAGGGCGTCGACATTTCCTGGACCGGCGTCTCCGGCGACGATTCGAACGCCGTGCTGCAGGGCGTTTCCATCAAGCCGGCGGCCGAGAAGGAAGCGCTGCCGATCGGCGACGTGAAGCTTGAAGGGGTCAGCGAAGCCAATGGCGGCTATGAGATCGCCACCGTCTCGACCTCGGCTTTCGAGCACAGCAAGGACGGCGTGACACTCAACCTCAGCCCGGTGGTCATCCACGACATGAAGGTCCCCGCCGAAGGCGGCACCGATCCGCTCGGCTCGCTGATGATGTACAAGTCGGCGGAGCTCTCCAACATGACGGTCAAGGTCGGCGACAAGACGGCGTTCGCGATGGACGGGCTTGCCGTCCAGATCACCCCGCCGGCCGACGGCAAGGCGATGGACTTCACCGCCAACACCGAAAAATTCACCGCCGACCTGTCGCTGGTCGACGATCCGAAGTCGAAGGAAGCCATCGAGGCGCTCGGCTACCAGAACATCTCGGGCAACATCGCGATGGCCGGCACCTGGCAGCCGAGCGACGGCAAGATGGAGCTGTCGAAATATGACGTCTCGGTCGAGAATGCCGGCACGCTCGGCATGACCTTCAACCTCGGCGGCTACACGGTCGACTTCATCAAGTCGATGCAGGAGATGCAGAAGAAGCTCGCCGCCCAGCCGGAAGGCGCCGACAACTCCGCGCAAGGGATGGCCATGCTCGGCCTGATGCAGCAGCTTTCCTTCAACGGCGCCTCGGTGCGCTTCGAGGACGATTCGCTCACCGGCAAGGTGCTCGACTATGTCGGCAAGCAGCAGGGCATGTCGGCCAAGGACGTCGCGAACCAGGCCAAGGCGATCGTGCCGTTCGGCATGGCGCAGCTCAACAATCCCGAGCTGACGGCCGAGGTGTCGGCTGCCGTCAACACCTTCCTCGACGACCCGAAGAGCCTGGAAATCTCGGCCGAGCCGCCGTCGTCGGTGCCCTTCGCGCTGATCATGGCCGGCGCCATGTCCAACCCGCTCGACCTGCCGAAGACGCTGGGCGTCAAGGTCAAGGCGAACCAGGACTGATCGAAGTCAGTTCCCTTCTCCCCGTCTCCATACGGGGAGAAGGTGCCGGCAGGCGGATGAGGGCAGCGCCGACGCTTGCGAATATGTAATTCGGTGCTGAACCGACTGCCTGTCAGAAGGCCCCAGCTGTTACGACCGCGTGCAAATCGCCAGCATCCGCGCTGCCCCTCATTGTCCTGCCGGACATTTCTCCCCGTATAGTGACGGGGAGAAAGGGCAGTTGCTAGGCTGCCTTTAGTCCTTCTTCGTCACCGCGACGCGCAGCGACAGCTCGCGCAGCTGTTGCGGGGTGGCTTCGGAAGGCGCGCTCATCAGCAGGTCGTAGGCCTGCTGGTTCATCGGGAACATGGTGATTTCGCGGAGGTTCTTGGCGCCCACGAGCAGCATGACGATGCGGTCGACGCCCGCCGCCATGCCGCCATGCGGCGGCGCGCCATACTGGAAAGCGCGGTAAAGGCCGCCGAAGCGCTCCTCCACCGTCGCGCGGTCGAGACCGCGAATCTCAAAAGCCTTAACCATGGTTTCGGGCAGATGGTTGCGGATGCCACCGGATGCGATCTCGAAGCCGTTGCAGACCATGTCGTATTGGAACGCCTTGATTTCTAGCGGATCCTTGGTCGTCAGGGCTTCGATGCCTCCTTGCGGCATCGAGAACGGGTTATGGGCGAAATCGATCGCCTTCGCCTCTTCGTCCCATTCATAGAAGGGGAAGTCTATAATCCAGCACAGCTCGAAGCGCTCGCGATCGACGAGGTTCAGTTCCTCGCCGGCGCGGGTGCGCGCGGCGCCCGCGAAGGTGACGAATTTCTTCGGGTCGCCGGCGACGAAGAACGCGGCATCGCCATCGGCGAGGCCGAGCTGCTGGCGGATCGCCTCGGTGCGCTCTTCGCCGATGTTCTTGGCGATCGGGCCGGCGCCTTCGAGTTTTTCACCTTCCTTGCGCCAGAAGATGTAGCCGAGCCCCGGCTGGCCCTCGCCCTGCGCCCAGGAATTCATGCGGTCGCAGAAGGCGCGGCTGCCGCCGGTCTTGGCCGGAATGGCCCACACCTCGGCCTTCGGATCGTTGGCGAGGATGTTGGCGAACACCTTGAAGCCGGAGTCGCGAAAATGATCCGAGACGGCCTGCATCTCGATCGGATTGCGCAGGTCCGGCTTGTCGGTGCCATAGGTGCGCATTGCCTCGTCATAGGCAATGCGGCGGAATTTCTGCGTCACCGGCTTGCCGGCGGCGAACGTCTCGAAGACCGCGCGGAGGACAGGCTCCATCGTGCTGAGCACGTCGTCCTGCTCGACGAAGCTCATTTCGAGGTCGAGCTGGTAGAACTCGCCCGGCAGGCGGTCGGCGCGCGGATCCTCGTCGCGGAAGCAGGGCGCGATCTGGAAATAGCGGTCGAAGCCGGAGACCATGATCAGCTGCTTATACTGCTGCGGCGCCTGCGGCAGCGCGTAGAAGGTGCCGGGATGGATGCGCGACGGCACCAGGAAGTCGCGCGCCCCTTCCGGCGACGAGGCGGTGAGGATCGGCGTCGAGAACTCGGTGAAACCCACCTCACCCATGCGCTTGCGCATCTCGGCGATGATCTTGGTGCGCGCCACGATATTCCGGTGCAGCGTCTCGCGACGCAGGTCGAGGAAGCGGTATTTCAGGCGGATGTCTTCGGGATATTCAGGTTCGCCGAACACCGGCAGCGGCAGCTCCTTGGCGGCCGACAGCACTTCGATCTCGCGCGCAAAAATCTCGATCTCGCCGGTCGGCAGGTTCGGATTGACGGTCTCCGGCAGGCGCGCCTTGACCTCACCGTCGACGCGGATCACCCATTCGCCGCGCAGTGTCTCGGCCACCTTGAAGGCCGGCGAATCCGGATCGGCGACGATCTGGGTCAGGCCGTAATGGTCGCGCAGGTCGATGAAAAGCAGGCCGCCATGGTCGCGCACGCGATGCACCCAGCCCGACAGGCGGACGGAATTGCCGACGTCGCTCTTTCTCAGCTGGGCACAGGTGTGGCTGCGGTAACGATGCATGGTCATGGGTAAAGTCCGGAAATTGCGGGCATCGGCCCGGCTCGAAAATTGGCGCGAAAAGCGCATGAGAGGCCGGCTTTGTCAAGGCAAGCGGTCACACAGGCGCACTGCCGCGGACGTTCAAGCAAAGTGGACCTGGACACCCTGGCTTTGGAAAGCGGCGAGGGTGGCGGGAGGCGCGCTCTTTTCCACCACGAGATGGCGGATCGCATCCGCCCCCGTCACGCGATAGGGCGCGGCGGTGGCAAGCTTGTCGTTGGTGACGGCAATGACGACACCAGCGCTGTTTTTCGCCATGGCGCGCTTCACCTCGGCTTCGGCCGAATCGAAGGCGGTGACGCCGCGCGCGACATCCAGCCCGCAGGAGCCCAGAAAGAACAGATCGGCGCCGAGTTGCGCCACGGCGGCGAGCGTATCGGCGCCGACGCAAGTCCCGAGATCCGGCACATAGCGGCCGCCGAGCATGATCAGCTTGACCAGGGGAAGGTCCGCCAGAGCCGAGGCGACGCCCAGCGAATTGGTGGCGACGGTCAGTTGGATATCGCGCGGAAGCGCCCTGGCGATAGCCTCATTGGTCGTGCCGCCGTCGATGAACAGCGACTGCCCCGCGCTCAACAGGCCAACGGCCGCCCTGGCGAGCCGCGTTTTTTCCTCGACCGCATGACGGCTGCGCTGGCTGAGCGTCGCGGCGGCAAAGGGCGCAGAGGCGACCGCGCCGCCATAGACGCGGCGCAACTGCCCGGCCTTCGCCAATTCCCTGAGATCGCGGCGCACCGTGTCTTCCGACACGCCGAAACGGCTGGCGAGCTCTCCCGCCAGCACCTTTCCGTCCGCCGCAAGCCGGTCGCGAATGAGTTGGTGGCGTTCTTCGGTGAGCATGCACGATCCCATTTATTTGTGCACGTTATTGCATGTTTTGCCTGTTTATGCAAGAAACGGAGTCGCCGGCGGCCCCCCAAGACGCCCGCGCTAAAATCTCCTTGTTGGATTGCCGTGATGACCCTTGGCCTGAAACTCGCTCCGCAGCACCGCGTCTATGCCGGCTTCGCGATCTACTCCTTCGCCATGGGCAACATCTTCCCGCGCCTGCCCGATATCAAGCATGCCATGCAGATCGAGGACGGCACGCTGGGACTCGCCCTGATCGGAACGCCAATCGGCACGCTGATCGCGCTGACGCTGGCGACGCCGATCCTGGAGCGCGTGGGCTTTCGCCGCGCGCTGCTGTGGCTGGTGCCGCTGCTGGCGCTCGCCTATGCCGTCGCGGTGCATGCGCCTGGCCCGACCGCGTTGTTCCTGATGCTGCTTCCGGTCGGACTGATGATCGGCAGCATCGAGATCATTTTGAATGTCGAGGCCGACAGGACGGAGTTCCTGCTCCAGCGCCGCATCATGAACAGGGCGCATTCGTTCTGGAGCATCGGCTTCTTCGGCGCCGGACTGTTCGGCGGCGCGCTGGCGCATCTCGGCCTGTCGCCGCAACTGCATCTGGCGCTGGTGATGCCGATGGTGGCGGTTGCGGTGGCGCTGTTCCTCGGCGGCTTCCAACCGGCACCCGCCCGCTTCGTCACGTCCGGCGACAAAGCGCCGATGTTCGCCCGGCCGACACTGCCGATCCTCATCCTCGTCGCGGTGACGCTGTCGGCAATGCTGATGGAAGGCGCCAGCATGGACTGGTCGGCGATCTATATGCGCACCGTGTTCGACTCAGGGCCCTTCATTGCCGGGATCACCGTGGCGCTGTTCGCCTTCTCGCAGGCGACGACACGCTTCTTCGCCGACAGCGTCGTCGACCGCCACTCGCCGAGCAGCGTGGCGCGCGTGTTGTTGGCAACGATGGCTGCCGGCGTGTTCATTGTCTTCTTCTCGCCCCTGCCCTTCGTCTCGATGCTGGGCTTCGCGCTCATGGGCATCGGCTGCAGCGCGATCTTTCCGCTGGCGATTTCGGCGGCCGCGCAGATGACGGACCGCTCCGCCGCGATCAACGTTGCCGCATTGTCGCAGATCTCCTTCGTCGCCTTCCTGCTCGGCCCGCCGCTGCTCGGCTTCGTCTCGGACCACTGGGGCATCCGCTCGGCCTATGGCATCGGCATACCGTTCATCGTGCTCAGCCTGGCGGCAGCGGGCGCGCTCGGGCGGCGACCACCGGCCGAAGCCGCGGATATTGCAAGGCAAAGAGTGGAGGCGCAGGCCGGCGAGGCCTGAACCGCCACGCCGGGCCATCGCATATCGCCATCGCGCGAACTAGCGGTGCGTGACGACGTCGCGGCGCTTGACGAAAGCGCGCGCGGCTGAAATTGAAAGAGGCCTAATATTGTGCCAAAAGCGATTTGATGCAGGTCATCACCACACAGGAAGAACTCGAGAGCGTTGTCGCGGCGTTCGAAAAGTCGGAATTCGTTACCGTCGATACCGAATTCATCCGCGAGACGACCTTCTGGCCTATCCTCTGCCTGATCCAGATCGCCGCGCCTGGGATTGAGGCGCTTATCGATCCGTTGTCGCCCGGCATCGACCTGAAACCGTTTTTCCGGCTCATGGCCAACGAAGCGGTGCTCAAGGTTTTCCACGCGGCGCGGCAGGACATCGAAATCATCGTCCATCTCGGCGATCTGGTGCCGCATCCGGTGTTCGACACGCAGGTCGCGGCGATGGTCTGCGGCTTCGGCGACAGCGTTTCCTATGACCAGCTCGTCCAGAAGGTCACCGGAGCCCGGCTCGACAAGTCCTCGCGCTTCACCGACTGGCGGCACCGGCCGCTCTCCGACAAGCAGCTCGAATACGCGCTCGCCGACGTCACCCATCTGATCGAGGTCTACCAGCATCTCAGCGCCGAGCTGAAGCGCGAGGACCGCGCACATTGGCTGAACGAGGAGATGGATGTCCTCACCTCGCGCGAGACCTACGATCCGCATCCCGAGGATGCCTGGAAGCGGCTGAAGATGCGGCTGCGCAAGCCGCAGGAACTGGCGATCGTGCAGGCGGTGGCCGCCTGGCGCGAGCGCGAGGCGCGCGAGCGCGACGTGCCGCGCGGCCGCGTGCTCAAGGATGATGCGATCTACGAGATCGCGCAGCAGGCGCCGCGCGACGCGGCAGCGCTCGGCAAGCTGCGCACCACGCCGAAAGGCTGGGAGCGCTCCGCGACGGCAACCGCGCTGCTTGGCGCGGTCAATACCGCCCTTGCCCTGCCCAAGGATGCGATGCCGAAACTGCCGAAAAGCGTCCAGCCGCCGGAAGGATCGAGCGCGGCGTCGGAGCTGCTCAAGGTGTTGCTCAGGATCGTCGCGGAGAAGGAAGGCGTCGCCACCAAGGTGCTTGCCTCCAGCGACGATATCGACCGCATAGCCGCCGAGGGCGACGAAGCCGACGTGGCGGCGCTGCAGGGCTGGCGGCGCGCCGTTTTCGGCGAGCAGGCGCTGAGGCTGGTGCGCGGCGAGATCGGCATCAAGTTCGACAAACGCAGGATCGCGGTGTTCGACCTTTAGAGCAATTCCAAGAAAAGTGTGAGCGGTTTTCCGCCCGGAATTGCGTAAGAACAAGAGATAGACCCGTTTCACCGTTTTCGTGAAACGGTCTAGCGTCACACCACCGCGAGCAGGTGCAGCGCGAACCAGAACCACGCGATAAGAAGTATACCCGCGCCAAGGAAGAAGGCGCGGCTGCGGTGCAGCACATAGTTTCTGTCGAGATGCACCCAGGCGTGCACATAGCGCGTGACTATGAAGAGCCACATCAACGCCAGCGTCAGGTAGTTCACGCCGTTGGTGACGAATAACGCCAGGCAAAGCACGTGGAAGAGAACCGGCAGCTCGAACTGGTTGATCAGGTTGTTGGCGACTGTGACGCTCGAGGCCGGCTCGGTGGAGCGGACCTTGTACTGGCCGACCTTCGCTTCACCGGACTTCACGGCGAGATAGCGCCGCTTCAACATCACCAGATAGACGATGTAGACCAGGAGCACATGCGCCAGCATCGGCCAGAAGATGGCAGTCTGGTGCATTTGTCCGCCCTCTCCCCCGTCAGCGCCGCCGCTGCCCGGCCAGCGCGAAGAATGCGACGACAAAGAATGGAATGGCCAGCAGCGCGAATTTGGTGACGGTCAGCGAAGAGGCGAAGGCCAGCGAATCGGGGTTGGCCAGCTGGAAATCGGAGAGCAGCCGCGCCAGGGCAAAATTCTGAGCATAGTCGGCGACCGTATAGGGCAGCACCAGCACGAGCGCGAACAGGGCCTGCAACTGCGCCGGCATGGCGCGGAAGGTGCTGAGCCGCCGCCCGAAGGCAAGGATGAGGCTGACCAGCGTCAGCGACAGCAGCGCCGGGAACAAAAGGTCGAAGGTCAAATAGTGCCAGACGATGATGATCTCGCCGCCGCGACGGCCGAGTGCTGTGAGCCACGCCATGCCTTCGTCGGGCGTGAAGCCGGCGACACGTATGTCGAGCGCGGCCAAGCCGCCACTCAAGCGCTGGAAATAGAGAAACTCCAGCGCCGTCATGACGAGGAAAAGCGCGATCGAGGCTATGGACAGCGCCGCCGCGTGCCGCGACAGCCGCAGCACCGCCACGCTCAAGCCACGCCACAGCCTCTGGCGGTCGGGCCGATTGGCCTCTCGATCAAAGTCCGCCCGGGTAATTGGGGCTTTCGCGGGTGATCGTGACGTCATGGGCGTGGCTTTCACGAAGTCCGGCATTGGATATGCGCACAAAAGTGGCGCGCTCGCGGAAATCTGCAAGGTCACGTCCACCCACATAACCCATAGCGGCTTTCAAGCCGCCTGCAAGCTGGTGCAGCACGCCAGCCACAGGTCCTTTGTAGGGAACCTGCCCTTCAATGCCCTCCGGAACCAGTTTGAGGGTGTCGCGGACCTCGGCCTGGAAGTAGCGATCGGCCGAGCCGCGCGCCATGGCGCCGACCGAACCCATGCCGCGATACGCCTTGAAGGAACGGCCCTGGTGCAGATAGACCTCGCCTGGGCTCTCGTCGGTGCCGGCAAGCAGCGAACCGATCATGGCGGCGCTTGCCCCCGCGGCGAGCGCCTTGGCGAGATCGCCCGAATATTTGATGCCGCCATCGGCAATGACGCTCACGCCGGCCTTGCTGGCCGTCTCGACCGCCGACATGATCGCCGACAGCTGCGGGACGCCGACACCGGCGACGATTCTGGTCGTGCAGATCGAACCCGGGCCGATGCCGACCTTGACGGCGTCGGCGCCGGCATCGATCAGCGCCAGCGTGCCATCGGCGGTGGCGACATTGCCGGCCAGGATGCGTACCGAGTTCGACAGTTTCTTCGCCCGCGTCACCGCATCCAGCACGCGCTGCGAGTGGCCATGCGCGGTGTCGATGACCAAAAGGTCGACGCCGGCGTCGATCAGGCGCTCGGCGCGCTCGAAGCCGTCATCGCCAACGCTGGTGGCGGCGGCGGCGCGCAGGCGGCCTTGCGCATCCTTGGTGGCGTGCGGGTTGAGCTGCGACTTCTCGATGTCCTTGACGGTGATCAGGCCGACGCAATTGCCATTCCTGTCGACCACCACCAGCTTCTCGATGCGGTGTTTGTGGAGGAGACGCTTGGCTTCGTCCTGGTCGACATTCTCCTTGACCGTGATCAGGTTCTCACGCGTCATCAGCTCGTAGACCTTCTGCGCCGGATCGGAAGCGAAGCGCACGTCGCGGTTGGTGAGGATGCCGACGAGCCGGCCGACCGTGTGGCCGCCGGTGCCGCCATTCTCGACCACTGGAATGCCCGAAATCGAATAAGTGCGCATCAGCGCCAGCGCGTCGGCCAGCGTGGCGTCGGGGCCGATGGTGACCGGGTTCACCACCATGCCGGACTCGAATTTCTTCACCTGCCTGACCTGCTCGGCCTGCTCGGCCGGCGAGAAATTGCGGTGGATGACGCCGATGCCGCCCGCCTGCGCCATGGCGATCGCCAGCCGCGCCTCGGTGACCGTGTCCATCGCCGCCGACAGGATCGGCACGTTGAGATCGATGTCGCCGGCAATGCGGGTGCGGATGTCGGTCTCGCCCGGCATGACTTCGGAATGGCCGGGCTGCAAGAGCACGTCGTCGAAGGTCAGCGCCAGCGCGCCAGTGGACGTTTCGATGATTTTTGCCATGGCCAGTCCTTTTGAATGCGGAAAAGGCGCTGGGCCGATTGGCCAGCGCCGACTCTCATCTTCCCTTTCAGGATTGGCGCTGGCTGGTAACACGTCCTGTCGCGGTTGAAAAGCCGATCGTTGCGCGAGGTGACGGCACCCGTTTCGAGCCAAAGCCGTCATCGCTAGCGTTCGTAAGTATCGTCGCGTGTCCAGTTTTCGACCGCGACGACCGGCTGTTGGTCAAGCCGCGACAACGACGCTGCGCGCGAGTGGGGCAATAGTTCCTGCGTATCGGCGGGAACGATCCGCGCCACAGGCGGCTCATTGCTGACCGCGACATAGCTCTGTCCTTCACTGGCTCCACGTGGTTGCGCTCCCGCAAAAGTGACAGCAATTTAATGCGACATCCGGACCGAGGCGTGATAACCGCCCGGTCGCACCGGTTCGCCCCCAAGCCGGGCCTAGAATAGCGAAGACAAATCAGGGCGTTTCCCTTGAACCGCATCATCCCGCTCATCCTGGCGGTCGCACTTTTCATGGAGAACATGGATTCGACCGTGATCGCGACGTCGCTGCCGGCGATCGCCGTCGACATCCACACCAGCCCGATCGCGCTGAAGCTGGCGCTGACCGCCTATCTGGTGTCGCTGGCGATCTTCATTCCGATCAGCGGCTGGATGGCGGACCGGTTCGGCGCCAAGAACGTGTTTCGCGCCGCGATCGGCGTCTTCATCGCCGGCTCGGTCGCCTGCGCGTTTGCCAATTCGCTGCCGGCTTTCGTTGTGTCGCGCTTCCTGCAGGGCATGGGCGGCGCGATGATGACGCCGGTCGGGCGGCTGGTGCTGGTGCGCGCCACGCCGAAGAACGAGCTCGTCTCGGCAATGTCCTGGCTGACCGTGCCGGCGCTGGTCGGCCCGCTGGTCGGCCCACCGATCGGCGGTTTCATCACCACCTATTTCACCTGGCACTGGATCTTTCTCATCAATGTGCCGATCGGCCTGATCGGCATGTGGCTCGCCACGCGCTATCTGCCAGAAACGGAGCCTGCCCAGACGCCGCCGCTCGATTTCCCCGGCTTCGTGCTCTCGGGGCTTGCCGCTTCCGGCGTCGTGTTCGGCCTTTCCGTCGTCAGCCTGCCGGCGCTGCCGCCGATGGCGGGCTTCATCACCGTCGCCGTCGGCGTGGTCTCGGGCGTGCTCTATCTCCTCCATGCCCGGCGCGCCAGGAACCCGCTCTTGGCGCTGGAGCTGTTCCGCAACCAGGTGTTCCGATCCTCCGTGCTCGGCGGCTCGCTGTTTCGCATCGGCATCGGCGCGGTGCCGTTCCTTTTGCCGCTGATGTTCCAGATCGGCTTCGGGCTCACGCCCTTCCAGTCGGGCATGATCACTTTCGTCTCGGCGATCGGCGCCATCGGCATGAAGTTCGTCACGGCACTGCTTTTCCGCCTCGCCGGCTTCCGTCGGGTGCTGATCTGGGGCTCGCTTGTCGCGGCCGCCTCGATCGCGATCTACGGCTTGTTCACGCCGCAGACGCCTTATGCGCTGATGCTGGCGATACTTCTGGTCGGCGGCTTCATCCGCTCGATGTTCTTCACCGGCGTCAATGCGCTCTCCTATGCGGAGATCACGCCCGCCGACACCAGCAAGGCGACGCCGATCACGGCGGTTTTCCAGCAATTGTCGATCGCGCTCGGCGTTGCGCTGGCCGGCGGCATCCTCGAAGTATCGACGTCCATCCATGGCGGGCCGCTGACCCTGAACGACTTCCACATCGCCTTCTTCATCGTGGCGGCCGTTTCGGCAGCGGCATCGATCACCTTCATGCGGCTGGCGCCGGACGCCGGCAACGCCGTCTCGGGCCATGGCCGCCTGACCACGCCGAAGACGCTGGAAACGGTGGGGACAGCGGGGAAGTAGGCGCTCCTTCCTTCTCCCCTTGCGGGAGAAGGAAGCGTCGGCGCTACCCCTTAAACTCCTTCGCCAGCAAATAAAGCTCCACCGATTCGTCCCGCGAGGCCGGCGGCTTGACGTGATGGACGGAGCGGAAATTCTGCTTCAGCAGCGACAAAAGCTCGTTCTCGGCGCCACCCTGAAAGGTCTTTGCGAGGAAATGCCCACCGGGCTTGAGGACGTGCAGGGCGAAATCGGCCGCGACTTCGCACAGATGCATGGTTCGCAGATGATCGGTGCGGCGGTGCCCGGTCGTAGGTGCCGCCATATCGGACAGCACCACATCCGGCTGGCCGCCCAGCGCCTCGGCCAGTTTTTGCGGCGCGTCCGGATCGAGAAAATCCATCTGCAGGATGACGGCTCCCGGAACCGCGTCCATTTCGAGATAGTCGATGCCGACGACATGCGGATTTTCCGCCCTTGACTTCGTCCGCGCGGCCGCTACCTGGCACCACCCGCCGGGGGCCGCGCCGAGGTCGATGACCTTCATGCCGGGCTTCAGCAGATGATGCTTGTCGTCGATCTCGATCAGCTTGTAGGCGGCGCGCGAGCGGTAGCCATCGGCCTTGGAGCGCTGCACATAAGGGTCGTTCATGTGGCGCTCAAGCCAGCGGCGCGAAGACTCCTTCAAGCCGCTCTTCTTCTTGATCCTGGTCTTGAGGACGCGAATGCCGGCAGATCCTGGCTTTTCGGGTTTCTTGGTCATTGCCTGATTTCTTGCCCGAGCATGATCCTGCGCGAAAACCGATCGCCACTTTTCGCCGGTCCGGTCCTGAAATTCGGCATCTGGATTTCTGGTCCGCTTTTTCTCGCTCGCTTCATCGTGCCGGTTTTGCGACGGCTTCGCGTTTCACGGAGGGCTTCCCCCACTCCATCGCCGCTTCGCGGCGCCACCTCTTCTCCCTCCGGAGGGAGAAGAAGGGAGCCAAGGCTGGCGACCTCGCGCCTTTCCTCTTCCCCGTCGATCGGGGGAGAGGTGTCGAGCGAAGCCCGACGGAGTGGGGATCGACTGCTCATCAAAACAACGCGGCCACCTTTTGGGATCATGCCCGGCGCCCACCATCGCCACGCCAGACGCCGTCATCGGCCATCAGTTCACTCAGGATTCCCTCGCGCAGGCCGCGGTCGGCGACGCGCAGCCGCTCGGACGGCCAAACACCGCGGATCGCTTCCAGTATGGCGCAGCCGGCGAGCACCAGGTCGGCGCGGTCGGCGCCGATGCAGGGATTGGCGCAGCGCTGCTGGAAATCCCAGCCGATCAGCCGCTCGATCATACGATCGACGCTGTCGCGATCCATCCAGAGGCCATCGACACGGCGGCGGTCGTAGCGCTCGAGATCGAGATGCACGCCGGCCAGCGTCGTCACCGTGCCGGAGGTGCCGAGCAGATGGAAGTTGGGGCTGGCCAGTACATGCGCGAGCCGGTCGCGACCATCGAAGACCTTCAGCCGCACCGCCACGTCGTCGACCATGGCGGCGAAGGTCTCGCGCGTCACCGTGCGTCCGCCGAAGCGCTCGGCGAGCGACACCACGCCGACCGGCAGCGAGGTCCACGACACGATGTGATTGGCGAGCCGCGGAGAGCGCCGCCCGGTCAGGTCGATCAGGGCGATTTCGGACGAGCCGCCGCCAATGTCGAACAGCACCACGCCCTGCGTGTCGCGCTCGACCAGCGAGCCGCAACCGGAAACGGCAAGGCGGGCTTCGGTCTGGCGGTCGATGATTTCGAGCTTCAGCCCGGCCTCGCGCTCGACCCGGTCCAGGAATTCGACGCCGTTGGCGGCCGAACGGCAGGCTTCGGTGGCGATCAGCCTGGCTTTCCTGATCTTGCGGTTGCGCAGTTTCTCGCCGCAGACCTTCAGCGCCTCGACGGCGCGGTCCATCGCGGCATGGCTTAGCCGGCCGCTGGCCGTCAGCCCTTCGCCCAGCCTGACGATGCGCGAGAAAGCGTCGATGACGCGGAACTGCCCGTGACGGCCAGGCACCGCGACCAGCAGCCGGCAATTGTTGGTGCCGAGGTCGAGCGCGGCGAAAACCGGCAATTCCTGCTGCGGCGGACGCGGCGGGGCCTGGAGATGAGGCCTTGGCTCAACCTGTGGCAGGACGGTCCGAGGTTGGTTTGCCGCCGTGCTGGCAGGCGCGGCATGCGGCACGGCCCCGTTCTCGTCGCGCGCGAACACCTTGCGGCCGCGCTTGCGCTTGCGGCGCTTGCGCGTCTTGCCTTTCGGCTGATTGCCCTGCTGGTCGGCCTGACTTGCGCCAGTCTGCCTCTGGTTGGCATGTCTGGGGTCGGCATGTCTTTGGTGCGCACCCGCGTGGCGGCTGAATCGCGCCGTATGTTGGTCCGCCGACTGCGCCGGCGATGCCCCGGACATGCCCACTGCCGACGCGCCCGCGCCGGTATCGTGGTCTTCCACTTCAGTTCCTTCCGGCGCCGCGCGAACCGGGAACGGACGCAGCAGGCACCTCGATTTGTTTCAAGTTGAGGGCAGAGTAGCAGCGCCGTTCGCAATCACCAAGAGCGCATGGCCGAATTTCGCTGACGTCGCATTTTGCCGACGTCACGTTGGGGCAATGTCTTGCCGGTTGAATAGCCGGCTTCAATCAGGCATGTCTCAAATGAGGGTTCGAAAGGGTTTTGGGCACATCAATCAATGAGCTGCAACGCATGATGACGACGCCATGAATTGGAGGCGCTATTTCTGGCCGGTCATAGGCATCGCGGCCGTCGCATTCTCGCTGTGGCTGCTCATTCACGAACTGCGCGGCATTTCGCTCAACGATGTCTGGACCGGCATCTCCACCATCCCGGCGCGCGGCTGGCTGCTCGCGGCGCTGAGCTCAATCGTCGCCTACGCCGCGCTCGCCGGCTACGACCACATCGCGCTGCTGCATATCGGCAAGAAGGTGTCGTGGCTGTTCGTGACGCTGTGCTCCTTCACCACCTACGCGGTGTCGCACAATATCGGCGGCTCGGTGTTTTCCGGCGCGGTCATCCGCTACCGCGCCTACGCCACGAGAGGGCTGACCGGCCAGGAGGTCGGCGTGCTGGTGGCGATCTGCTGGTTCACCTTCATCCTGTCCAGCGTTCTCCTCGGCGGCCTCGTGCTGTTGCTGGAACCCCAGATCATCGATCGTTTCACGGGCGCGCCGCATCACGGCGCGGCCTTCGCCGCCGGGCTCGCCATGCTCATCCTTGTCGGCGCCTACGCCTTCGGCAGTTGGTTGCGGCTCAGACCGCTGAAGATAGGCAGCTTCCAGCTGCACTATCCGGCGCTGCCGATCGTGGCGCGGCAATTGCTGATCGGGCCGATCGAACTGCTGGGGGCCGCCGCGATCATCTATTTTGCCCTGCCCGAGGTTGGCAATCCCGGCTATTTCGTGGTGCTCGGCGTGTTCATGGTGTCGTTCTCGATCGGGCTGTTGTCGCACGCGCCTGGCGCGCTCGGCGTGTTCGAGGTCGTCTTCCTCACCGGTCTTTCGGACATGGATCCGGTCGGCGTGCTCGCCGCCCTTCTGGTGTTCCGCCTGTTCTATCTCATCATTCCGCTGCTGATCGGCCTTGGCGTGGTGCTTTATTTCGAACATTCGCAATACAGCCGCGAGGAGAACTGAAGCCTTCGGCGTCTGGCGGCGGAGCCAATGCATGTCGCCCAAAAAGCGCGGAGCGGTTTTGGGGGAACGACATGCATCGGACAAAGGCTCAAAAAGCCTGCGGTTGATCTCTGCTGCGGGCTTGACTATTTTTCGATGGCGGCTACAAGGCAGCGCTCGCGGCGCATGAGCCGCCCGCTTCGCGCGATACCAATCGCGCCTGCTGGGGAATAGGTTAACGGTAGACCCACGGACTCTGACTCCGTTAGTCCTGGTTCGAATCCAGGTTCCCCAGCCATCAATTTACCAAGCAATTTCAAATGTTTATGCAAGCACAAACTTTGCGCTTGGTGCATTTTCTTGTCGCGCCATGTTGCGAGCCAATACCGTTGATTTCCAACGGTTCCCGCTGATTGACGGCAACTCCACGCGACATGGATGCGACATGAATCAGAGAACCGTGTTCCGCTTTACATCGCCGCAATCGGCGTTGCGATGGTCGCCAACGCGGTTTGGCGCTATCGGCAGCGCGATGTGCTCGAGATGGCGGCAAGCGCCCTGATGGCCGCGCCGGCCCTGGCTGCTCTACTGCCAGTTCGCTGAGTCTCGGCTTATTGGCTGGCTGTATCGTTGTAGGACGGAAACGCTGGCATCAGCCTTGCACAGCAGAGATTGCCGGGTTGATCCCCGGCAGCTCGTCGGGCTTGAGGCTGTAGTTGGGGGCCTCGCCCGGCGAGTTCACCGAAACCGGTGGAAAAGACATAAAAATCTATATCAATACAAGATTGCTAATTTAGCCTCAGCTCCTAGCCGACTCCCACACCCTGACCCGAGTCGGTTAGGTCCGGCAGTTCAACCCAACGCACCCCAACAGAGCGCGGAACTGTCGGGCCGCTAAGGGCCCAGCCTCGCTTCTCGATTTGAAACGGAAGCTGATTGGCATGGCGGTAGGGCCGACGCGACCGATCCGTCAGCCCTTCAAGGCCGCTGTCGTTGTAGCGCGTGAGAATCTTGTAGCCGGTCTTGCGCGAGATATCGAACTCACGGCAAAGCACGGCCATCTTCTCGCCGTCCAGCAGCCGGGCGATGAACTTCAGCCGCTCTTCCATGACGTTACACTCCTTCCAAGGCACCTTGCTCTCCTCGCAAAGGGCCGAAAGTGTAACCCATCTATCCGGAATGAACTGTCACCCATCTCTCGGGAAGGGCATGCAAAAAAATCAAAGGCCTCATTTGCCCTCAGGCGGCAAAGGTCATTGCTCGAAGCTCCGAGAGAACGGCAGTCTCGAATTGGGAGGGCTGGTGAAACTCGCTGGTGACCACACCCAGCTTTCTCGGCGGCAGGCCATCGCGCAAGGGAATCACGGCAAGGCCGGGCAGAGGGCACGATCTGGCGGCGATCTCGGGGACGACGGTCAGGCCGATGTTCTGCTGTGCGAGCTGGCAGCCGGTCATAAGCTGGCGCACCTCGACGGCGGTTCTCGGCTGCAGGCCGGACCGCTCCGACATCATGGCCAGCCAATTGCCCGATGTCGTTCCCGAGGGAAAGCGGATGAAAGGTTCGGCAAGCACCTCTTCGTCGGCAAGCTCGGATCTGGCGGCGAGAGGATGCGATGTCGACAGGACGACGCAGGCGCCGTCCTGGCAGAGCAACTCGAACAGCAGGCCAGGCGACGGAACGAACACGCTGCTGATGCCGAAATCGATTTCGTTCGACCTCACGAGTTGAAACGTCTCTTCGCTGTCGATCTCCACGATATCGAGCACATGGTTGAGGAATCGGGGCCGCAGCGCATGGAAGGCGGGGCCAATGAACATCGCAGCGAAGGACGCCACGCTTGCAACCCGCAGGATCTGCTCGGTGCCGAGGCTGAGCGAAGCGAGCTGATCGACGATCGCCTCGTTGCCCGCAACAAGCCGCCGCAGCCCGGGCAGCAGCGAACTGCCGGCGGGGCTGAGCCGAAGCCCTTCGCGGTCGCGGACCAGAAGCGTGAAGCCCAATTGCTTTTCCAGTTGCGTGACGTGCTGCGAAATGGCCGGCTGGGTAAGGCCCAGCTCTTCCGCGGCCTGGGTGAACGAGTTCAATTCCAGCACCGTCAGCAGGCTGCGCACACGGCGCACGGATATCTCACCGCGTCGGGAAAGCATGACGGGCACCTTCATAAGCGTCTTTGGATGATCATAACGAAACGCTATTTCCTGGCGCATTCATAAGCAACTAGCTTCGCCGCAACGATGTGCGGAGATTTGGATGACGGCTCGCGATTCAGGGGTTCAACGAATTCATGCCCGCAAAAATCATTCCTGCTATGGAATGGGCCTTGGCATCATCATCCTGGACGAGGTGTATCCCGGGTTCCCCGGCGACGTGCGGAACGCCAGCGCCTATCCGTTCCCGATCCAGTATGAAATCGCCGAAGGCGTCGACATCCAGAACCTCGTCCGCGGCGACGACAAGAAAGCCCTGCTCGAGCCGATTGTCAGGGCCGCGCGGAAGCTGGAACGCATGGGATGTCGCGCGATCGCCGCCGAATGCGGCTACTTCGCCTGGTTCCAGAAGGAGATCGCGGCCAGCGTCGATGTGCCGGTTTTCGCGTCGAGCCTGCTGCAGGTGCCCCTCGCCCAGATGATCATCGGTCCCGAAAGGGTCGTCGGCATTCTCGTCGCCGAGGGCGACCGGCTCAGTGACCGGCACCTGACTTCGGTCGGCGTGACGCTCGGAACGAACTATGTCGTCCACGGCGCCAAGGATGACGGCAAGACGCCCCAGTTCGACAATCTCTGGACGAAGGACATCCGGCCCGAAATCCCTACCGCGGATTACGGCCTGGCCGAGCGCGACATCGTCAAGGTCGCGAAGGATTTCGCCGCCGCCCATTCGGACATGGGAGCTATGGTCTTGGAGTGCACCGGGTTTCAGCCCTTTGGCCGGGCGATACAGCGCGAAATCGACATGCCCGTGTTCAGCTGGTCGACCTTGCTGGACTACGCCTATACCGTCGCCGTGCACCGGGATTTCTACGGCCACGTCTGACCTGCGAGGTCAGTCCAAATGAAAAGGCGCGACCGAGGCCGCGCCCTTCTTAAGCTTCTTCGGAGGCCTGGTCTCCGAGCGCCCTACTCCGCCGCCTCGTAACCGGCGATACCCTTGATCTCGAGGAAATCCTCCAGGCCGTATTCGGCATATTCGCGGCCGTTACCGGACTGCTTGTAGCCGCCGAAGGGCAGGCCCGCGTCCCAGGTCGGATAGTTGATATAGACACTGCCGGAGCGCATGCGCGCCGCAACCTGGCGCGCCTTCTCGATGTCCCTGGCCTGGATGTAGGAGGCAAGGCCGAAGACGGTGTCGTTGGCCTGCTCGACCGCCTGCTCGACCGTGTCGTACGGCATGATCGACAGAACCGGCCCGAAGATTTCCTCGCTGGCGATGCGCATGTCGTGCGTGACATTGGCGAAGACGGTCGGGCGGACGTAGTAGCCGCGGTTGAGCTCGGCCGGGCGACCGGGGCCGCCGGCGACCAGCGTGGCGCCCTCGTCGATGCCGCTCTGGATCAAATCTTGAATCTTGTCGAACTGGATCTGGCTCACCACCGGGCCGAGCTTGGACGTGGGCGCGTCGGCCGGGCCGACGGTGAATTTCTCCGCCGCCCTTTTGGCGTAGCCCGCCGCCTCGTCGTGACGGTCGCGCGGCACGAACATGCGGGTCGGCGCGTTGCAGGACTGGCCGCTGTTGCCGAAGCAGCCGGCGACGCCCTTGGTGACGGCCCGCTCCAGATCGACATCGGGGAACAGGATGTTGGCCGACTTGCCGCCGAGCTCCTGATGCACGCGCTTGACCGTGTCGGCCGCCGCCTTGGCGACCTGGATGCCGGCGCGGGTCGAACCGGTGAAGGACATCATGTCGACATCCGGATGGCTGGCCAACGCCTGGCCTACCCCCGGGCCGTCGCCGTTGACGAGGTTGAAGACGCCCTTCGGCACGCCGGCCTCGTCGATGATCTCGGCGAAGATGATGGCGTCGAGCGGCGCGATCTCGGACGGTTTGAGCACCATTGTGCAGCCGGCGGCAAGCGCGGGACCGACCTTGCAGGTGATCTGGTTGAGCGGCCAGTTCCACGGCGTGATCAGGCCGACGACGCCGATCGGCTCCTTGACGATGAGCGAGGAGCCTTTGACATGACGGAACTGGAAGCTCTTCAGCACCTCGGCCATCTTTTCCAGATGTGCCTGGCCGACCCCGACCTGGCTGTCCAGCGCCATCTGCCGCGGCGCGCCCATCTCGCGCGAAACGGCGAGCGCGAGGTCCTTGCTGCGCTTCTTGTAGACTTCGATGACGCGGTTGAGGATATCGAGCCGTTCCTCGACCGAGGTGAAGCCGAAAGTGGCGAAAGCGCGCTTGGCGGCGGCCACCGCCTTGTCGACATCGGCCTTGGAGCCGAGTGAAATCTGGGCGAAAGCGTCTTCGTTCGAGGGGTCGATGACGTCGAGAGCGTTCGGCACCACGGGATCGACCCAGGCGCCGTCGATATAGAACTGCAGATCGTGTGACATGGTTTCGCTCCCTGCGGGCCGCCTTGCTCGATTGTGATGAAGTGATCGTCGTATACCGCCAGAAATAACGATGCGGCATGTGCTCTGTCAAACGCAAGCTTGAAGTGTTTGAGCCAGCGCGTCAGGCGCTGTCAAGCCGGCAGCGTCGACACGGCAGGCATATCGCCCGATCCGGCGGCCCGCTCCTCATCGTTCGAAAAAATCGATCATTATAACTCGAATAATTCGTTGGAAAGATTGGTTCTGGAATGGCATTCCGACTGCGAAAGTGCCTGGAGAATTGAATTGTCTTTCCTGCCCGCCACCGCGAACGATCTTCCAAATCGCCTGAACTCGGCCAACGCCGAGCGCAAGCGCCCTGCTCCAAACTCGATCTCAACCGGCGTCGTGCCGGGACTGGTGCTGGTGGCGATGATCACCAGCGTCGCTTATTCTGCGCGCGGTTTCTCCGGCCTCACCTTGTTCAGCCCGATGATCCTGGCGGTCGTCGCCGGCATGGTCTATTCCAACGTGCTCGGCCTTCCTGCCCATGCCAAGGCCGGCATCGCCTTTTCGCAAAAGCGCCTGCTGCGCTTCGCCATCGTGCTGCTGGGCTTCCAGCTCACGCTCGGCCAGGTAGCGGGCATCGGCCTCGACGGCGTCGGCATCGTCGCCGCCACGCTCGGCGCCACCTTCCTCTTCACCGTCACGCTCGGCCGGCTGATCGGCGTCGACCGGAAGCTCGCGCAACTCATCGCCGCCGGCACCTCGATCTGCGGCGCCTCGGCGATCGTCGCCACCAACATCGTCACCGATGCGCGCGACGAGGACGTCACCTATGCCGTTGCCGCCATCACGCTGTTCGGCACCGTCGCCATGCTAGTCTTCCCACTGCTGGCACCCGTGCTTGGGCTCGATCAGCACGCATTCGGTCTGTGGGCGGGAGCCTCGATCCACGAGGTGGCGCAGGTGATCGGCGCCGGTTTCCAGAACGGCACGCTCTCCGGCGAGACCGCGACCGTCGCCAAGCTGACGCGTGTCGCCATGCTGGCGCCGATGGTGATCGCGCTCGGCCTGATGGCGCGCCGCGGCAGCACCGACGCATCCGGCGCAAAGCCGCCGATGCCCTGGTTCGTGGCTGCTTTCGTCGCGATCGTGGCGCTGAACAGCCTGGTCGCGATCCCGGCCCAGCTCCACTCGGTGATCGCTTTAGCCGCGCAGGTCATGCTGACCATGGGGCTCGCCGCCATGGGCCTTCAGGCCGACATTTCCGAGCTGCGCTCGCGGGGCCTTCGGCCTCTGATGCTGGCCTTCTCGGCATTCATCTTCATCGCGGGCTTCAGCCTGGTGCTGGTAAGGTTCGCCTGAGGCAGGCCGGGGCCGGCCTCACCTTTCAGTCTTCGTCTTCGTCTTCGTCCTCGAACTCACACGCCGCGACGTAGATCGCGGCGAGTTTCTCGATGCCGGCCTGGTCTTCCTTGTCGAAGCGCCCGGGCAGCGGGCTGTCGAGGTCGAGCACGCCGAACGCGCCTTCAGCGTCGCGCAAAAGCACCACCAGCTCGGAACGCGAATCGGCATCGCAGGCGATGTGGCCGGGAAATTCGTTGACGTCCTTGACCAGCATCGACATGTCGAGCTCGATGGCCTTGCCGCAGACGCCCTTGCCGACGGCGATGCGAACGCAGGCGGGCTTGCCCTGGAAGGGCCCGAGCACCAGCTCGTCCTCGGAGGCGAGGAAATAGAAGCCGGCCCAGTTGAGGTCGGGCACCATCTGGTAGATCAGCGCCGCCGTGTTGGCGGCATTGGCGACGGAATCGCCCTCGCCTTCCAGCAGCGCTTTCAATTGCGTGGCCAACTCCTTGTAGAAGGCCGGCTTGTTGCTTGTGTCGATTGCCGTTGCCGCGAACATCGCTTGATCTCTCCGTTGCAAGCCGGCCGCGCGGCCAGCTACAGTTCACTTCTCTGTGCCACCAAAACCGCCGTTGGGAAACAGCCTATCGTGACCTCCAGTCATTCCAGATCAGCGAAGGCCAGGACGATCCGCATCGCCGCCGCTATCATCCGCGACGACGACGGCAGGCTGCTTCTGATGAGTAAGCGCGGTACCAGCGCCTTCATGCAGGCCGGCGGCAAGATCGAGCCGGGCGAGTTGCCGGCCGCCGCCCTTGCGCGCGAATTGCGCGAGGAGCTGGGCGTTGCCGTCGATCCGGTCGAGGCCTTCCATCTCGGTTCTTTCTCCGCGCCCGCCGCCAATGAGCCTGACACCCGCGTCGAGGCCGAGCTGTTCGAACTCTCCATCACAGGCGAGCCGGTCCCGGCGGCCGAGATCGAGGAGATGATCTGGCTGAACCCGGAGCTGGCGAGCGGCATGGAACTCGCGCCGCTTACCGCCGATATCGTGCTGCCGCGCTACGGCCGCCAGCCATGAGTTCACGCAACCAGCCAAGACAGGCGGCAGGCGGAGCGCCTTTGACCTTCGCGGTGCTGGTCTTTCCCGGCTTTCCAATGATGGCGTTTTCTTCCGTCATCGAGCCGCTGCGCGCGGCCAACGTGCTTGCCAGGCGCGAATGCTACCGCTGGGTGATCGTCGGCGCAGACCGGGGCGCGGTCGAGGCCTCCAACGGCGTCGTCATCCAGCCGGGCTTTTGCGCCTCCGACGCGCCGAAGGTCGACCGCATCGTTGTATGCTCGGGCGGCGATGCCGACCATGTCGTGGCCGACGAGGCGATGAGCTGGATCCGCAAAAGCCTGCGCGGCGGCGCGCATATCGGCGCTGTCGCCGACGCCGCCTTTTTCCTCGCCCGCGCCGGTCTGCTCGACGGCCATGCCTGCACCTTGCACTGGACCAGCCAGGCCGCCTTCACCGAAGCTTTTCCGGATATCGAGCTTCGGCGCGATCTCTTCGTCATCGACCGCAAGCGCTTCACCTCGGCCGGCGGCGTCGGCAGCCTCGACATGATGCTGGAGATCATCACGCGCGACTGTGGCGCCGAGATCGCGGCGGGCGTCGCCGAATGGTTCGTACATTCTCCGTTGCGCTCCAGCGTCGACCGCAAGCTGATGCCGCTCAGGCTGCGCACCGGCGTCCAGAACGAGCTGGTGCTGTCGGCCATCGCCATCATGGAGGATGCTGTGGAAGAGCGGCTCGGCATGGCGGAGCTGGCGGCAAGGCTCGGCGTGTCGTCCGACAAGCTCGAGCGCAATTTCCGCGCCGAACTGGATGTCTCGCCCAACGGATATTACCGGCGGCTGCGGCTGAAGCGCGCGGCCGACCTGTTGGCGCATTCGACGCTGATGGTGCGCGATGTGGCGCTGGCCTGCGGTTTTGCGTCGATGTCGAGCTTTGCGAGGGCGTTTCGCGAGGAACATGGTCACGCGCCGAAGGCGATGCGGCGGCATTAGTTGGAATGGTGCGGCTCTACGTTTCCTTCGTCGTTGGCGCGGCATTCGGCACGACATCTGCGGGAATCCGCACACACTTTGCGTGACGCATAGCTCATGTTCTCCGCATCAGGAGACCCCCGCATGAGCATCGTCGTTTTCGACCCCGACAGCACCGAGGATGTGGACTTCAAGGACCGCATGCGCCATCCGGCCGCGGCCGATCCAGCCGGCGGCATGTGGCTGTCCGACACCGAGCCGTCCTTCATCGACGCCGATGCCTTGCGTAAAGGCCGGCTGGCAAAACTGCGCGGCTGGATGCGCGAGGCGGGCTATGGCGGTGTCGTGCTGTTCGACCCCTACAACCAGCGCTACGCCACCGGCTCGCGCAACATGTTCGGCTATTTCCTGCGCAACTCGACGCGGTACTTCTTCATCCCAACCGAAGGGCCGATCGTGCTGTTCGAATATCCGCAGAGCTACCACGTCTCGATGGTGCTCGACACGATCGACGAGGCGCGGCCGTCCAAACTCGTCTGGTCCTCTGTCTCCGGCCGCGATGACGAGACCGCCGGACCGTTCGCGGATGAGATCACCGAGCTTCTGAAGAAGCATGGCGGCGGATCGATGAAGCTCGGGCTCGACCGCTGCAGCCATCTCCAGGCGCTGGCTTTGGAAAAGCGCGGCTGCGAGGTGCGCGATTGCCAGGGCGAGATTCTCGCCGTGCGCGCGGTGAAGACACCGGAGGAAGTCAAATGCCTGCAGGTGTCGATGGCCGGCGCTGAAGCCGCGGTGGCGGCGGTGCGCGAGGCGATCAAGCCCGGCGTTTCAGAGAACGAGTTGTTCGCCATCATGTATGGCGAGGTGATCCGGCAAGGCGGCGAGTTCATCGAGACCCGGTTGCTCACCTCGGGACAGCGCACCAATCCATGGTTCAACGAGGCGAGCGGCCGCAAGATCAGGCCGGGCGAATTGCTGGCGCTCGATACCGACACGATCGGCTGCTACGGCTATTATTCCGACTTCTCGCGCACCTTCCGCTGCGGCCCGGGCAAGCCGACGCCCTATCAGAAATCGCTTTACCGCATGGCGCACGACCAGGTGCAGCACAATATCGGGATCGTGAAGCCCGGCATGGCGTTCCGCGAGATTGCCGAGAAGGCCTGGAAAATCCCCGATCGCTTCGTCGACCAGCGCTACACCTCGGTCATGCACGGCGTCGGCATGCATGGCGAAACGCCTTTCATCGCGCACTCGATGGACTACGAGACCTATGGCCGCGACGGCATCATCGTGCCCGGCATGGTGGTGAGCGTGGAAAGCTACATCGGCGAGAAAGGCGGCCGCGAAGGCGTCAAGCTCGAGGACGAGATCCTGATCACCGAGACCGGCACCGAACTGCTCTCGCGCTTTCCTTATGAGGACGAGTTTCTGGAGCCGCAGGTTTGATGCAGGCAAGCACGATGAGCGCCGGTCCGGCATCGCAAGCCTTGGCGATTGGCCGCAACACCTGTGCCGTCATCATTCCAGGGCGAAGCAAGGAGCGAAGTGACGCGGCGCAGACCCTAGAAGCCATGCCGTTCCGTCTCCGCTTCGCCGCGGTGCGGAATTCTGTTAGGCAGCAATTGACGATCAAGGTACCGGCATGGATTCCAGGGTCTTCGCGACGCCGCTGCGCGGCTGCTTCGCCCTGGAATGACGAAGTTTGAGCATACGCATGAAAACGCCCATTTCCATTCGACGCGGCACGGTGGCCGCGGTGTTCATCGATCTCCAGGAGGAGCATCGCAAGGACAGACGCTATCTGGTCGAGGGGTTTGCCGACATCCTCGCCAATGTGCAGCGCCTGCAGGAGGCGGCGCGGCGCAATTTCGTGCCGCTCCACCACTGGGCCTATATCGTCGACCTCGCCGAGGCGCGGCCTTTCCACCCGGTGGACGAAAGCGGCAAGTCGGCCTTCTCCGACAAGGACGATCCGCTGACGGCGATCTGCCATGAGGTGGCGCCGCAAAACGGCGAAGCCACTCTGGTCAAGCAGGAAGCCAGCGCCTTCGGCAAGAACGATTTCGGCGACAAGCTCAAGGCAGCCGGCATCGAATGGCTGGTGATCGCCGGCGTCTGGACCGAGGCCTGCATCGACGCCACGGTGAAGGACGCGGTGGCGCGCGGTTTTCGCGTGCTGCTGGTCAAGGACGCCTGCGGCAGTGCAAGTGCGGCCATGCACCAGACCGGTATCCTCAACCTCGCCAACCGGCTCTATGGCGGCGCCGTCGTCAACACGCTCGATGCCTGCCGGCTGATGGCAGGCGATACGGTAAGCGTATGGCAGGTCGAGGGCTCGGTGCCGCTGCGCTTCACCTTCGAGAACGCGGCGCGGCTTTACGCCGAGCTCTGACGACAGTGGCCAGCAACCCAAGCAATTCGGCGAGGCGCGGCAACTATGCCGATCGGCTCGACCCGGAGCTGTGGGACTATATTGACAAGGTGGACAGCTGGTACCCTCCGGAGATCGTGGCCGCGCCGACCGCCGAGCAGCGCGCCGTGTACGACAGAATGTGCGTGGCTTTCCATCAAGGACATCCCGAAGGCGTGACGACCAGCGACGGTCTTGTCGCCACGGCGGCGCATGCCATCCCGGTCCGGCGCTACCGCATGGCGGGCAAGGCGGCAGCGGCGATCGTCGTCTATCATCATGGCGGCGGTTTCGTGCTCGGCGATCTCGACAGCCATGACGACATCTGTGCCGAAATCTGCGCCGGCACCGGTTTCGAGGTGGTCTCGGCCGACTATCGGCTGGCGCCGGAGCATCTGCATCCAGCCTCCTTCGACGATGCTCTTGCCGTGTTCGAACGGGTCGCCGCGACCAGCACGCTGCCGATCTTGCTTTGTGGCGAGAGCGCCGGCGGCAACCTCGCCGCCGCGGTGGCGCAAGCGACGCGACAACATGCGCGGCGTGCCATCGGCCAGATGTTGATCTATCCTGGCCTGGGCGGCGACGGGAGCGGGCGTTCCTATGTCGAGCACGCCAAGGCGCCGCTGCTGACGCTCGCCGACATCGAGTTCTACCTCCGCGTCCGCTCGGCGCCCGGGCAATCGCCTGACGACCCGACCCTTTCTCCACTCATGGCTCGTGATTTCTCTGGTCTGCCGCCGACGGTGATCGTCACCGCCGAATGCGATCCGCTGTCGTCGGACGGCGAGACCTATCGCGACCGCATCCTCGCCGCCGGCGGGCAGGCCATGTGGCGCGAGGAGCCGCGGCTGGTGCACAGTTTCCTGCGGGCGCGCCCGACGGTGCCGCGCGCGGCGGCGGCGTTTCGAAGGATTATCAGCGACATTGCAAGGCTGGGTGCCGGTGGCGGAGCGCTAATCTCCCCACTCGTGGGGGAGAAGTCCGGCAGGCCAGAGGGGAGCGCGAAGGATCGCGACCCTTCGGTTTCCTAACGTCCGACATCTGCCTGAGAAGACATCTCCAATCCGCTGAGACGTATGGCGGGACAGCGCCCCCTCTGTCCTACCGGACATCTCCCCTCAGCTGTCCCCCTGCGGAACAGCGCACAAGAACTGCGGAAAACCAAACATTTCGCCGCGGAAAGCGGACCTATCATCGCTCAACAGGCAATGGCGCTCCGGCGGCCGCATCCGCCCCCGCGCATGGCGTCCCCGGAGCGCCCAACAACAGAGGGAACGACGATGAAATTCATGCTGACCGACAGAAAACTGCACCCGCGCGCCAAGTCGATCGCCGACGATTTCAGGAAGGGCGCGATCAGCCGGCGCGAATACCTGGCGCTGATGGCCGGCTTCGGCGTCAGCGCCGCCGGCGCGATGGCGCTGGGCGGGATCGCTCCCTCGCCTGCCCGCGCCGCCGAGCCGAAAAAGGGCGGCGTGCTGCGCGTGGCGATGAACGTCAAAGGCTTCAAGGACCCGCGCACTTTCGACGGCGTCGAGATGTCGAATGTCGCGCGCCAGTGCAACGAATATCTGGTGCGCTGGAACACCGACTTTTCCTTTGAGCCCTGGCTGCTGGAAAGCTGGGAAACCAGCGATGACGCCAAGACGATCACGCTTCACGTGCGCAAGGGCATCACCTGGTCGAACGGCGACACTTTCAACGCCGACGACGTGATCCACAACCTCAACCGCTGGTGCGATGCCTCGGTCGCCGGCAATTCGGTCGCCGCGCGCATGGGCGCGCTGGTCAACGCCGACACCAAGAAGCCGGTCGACGGCGGCATCCAGAAGATCGACGACCATACCGTCAAGATCAACCTGCCGAAGCCCGACATCTCGCTGATCGCCGGCATGGCCGATTATCCGGCGCTGATCATGCACCGCTCCTATGAGGGCGATGCCGACCCGAAGAAGGCTTTGGCCATCACCACCGGCCCATGCGAGCTGGTGAGTTGGGACGCCGAGACGGGCGCGGAGGTGAAGCGCAAGGACAAGCCCTGGTGGAAGGGCGAATTCTATCTCGACGGCATCAAATGGGTCGACTACGGCTCGGACCCCAACGCAACGCTGTCGGCCTTCGAATCCGGCGAGATCGACACCGATCACGAGACCGCTTCGGACGCCGTGTCGCAGACCGACCAGATGGGCCTGCAGAACTCCGAGATCGCCACCGGCTCGACCATCGTCGCGCGCTTCAATGTCTCCAACGCGCCCTATGACGACGTCAAGGTGCGGCGCGCCGCCCAATTCGCCGTCGATAATACAGCAGTGCTGAAGCTCGGCCTCGACGGTCGCGGGAAACCCGCCGACAACCATCATGTCGGCCCCATGCATCCGGAATTCGCCGATATCGGCCCTGCGGTGCGCGATGTCGATCAGGCCAAGAAGCTGATTTCGGAAGCCGGCAAGGCCGACCACGAATATGAGCTGATCTCGGTCGACATCGAATGGCAAAAGAGCACCGCCGATGCGATCGCGGCGCAAATCCGCGAGGCGGGCCTCAAGGTCAAGCGCACGGTATTGCCGGCCGCGACTTTCTGGAATGACTGGAGCAAGTTCCCCTATTCCTGCACCGAATGGCTCGGCCGGCCGCTCGGCGTCCAGGTGCTGGCTTTAGCCTACAAGTCCGGCGCGGCCTGGAATGAAAGCGCCTATGCCAACAAGGAGTTCGACGAGTTGCTCGACAGGGCGCTTGCGACGCCGGACGCGGCGGCGCGCAAGGAGATCATGGCCAAGATCGAGACCAATCTGCGCGACTCCGGCATCATCATCCAGCCCTATTGGCGCTCGGTCTACCGCACCTACCGCAAGGGCGTGCAGGGCTGCGAACAGCACCAGGCGCTCGAGCAGCATTTCGAGAAGGTCTGGCTGGAGTCCTGATCCTCCCAGGACAGAGTGGCCGGCGCGGCGTTCAAGGCCGTGCCGGCCGCTTGTCATTTGCCAAGCGATTGCCTTTCAGCACAGAGTGCGCCGACCGGCTGTCCGCCGGGGGAATGCGAGAAGCAGCAAGGCATGGACCACTTCGATCTCGGCACCTATCGCCGCCCCATCTCCACATCGTCGGCCGAGACGCAGCGCTGGTTCGATATCGGGTTGAACTGGTGCTACGGCTTCAACCATGAGGAAGGGATAAAGTGCTTCGAGAAGGCGCTGGAGACCGATCCCGGCTGCGCCTTCGTGCATTGGGGCATCGCCTATGCCGCCGGGCCTTTCTACAATCTGACCTGGAAGGAACATGGCAAGGCCGAGGCCGACCATGTCGCCAGGCGCTGCTTCGAGCATGCGCGGCTTGCACAAGCCAACGCGGCAAGCGCAAGCCCTGTCGAACGGCGGCTGATCGAGGCGCTGGCCGCCCGCTTCCAGCAGCCGCATGGCGTGAGCGCGGCCGAGTTCGAAAAATGGGACGACGCCTATGCGGCCGCGATGCGTCAGGTCTATCGCGACTTTCCAGACGACCATGACGTGATGGCGCTGACGGTCGAAGCGCTGATGATGCGCACGGTGCGGCGCCTGTGGAACCTCAAGACCGGCGCGCCGGCACCGAATTCCGACGTGCTCGAAGCGCTGGAGATCTGCGAACGTTCGATCCGGCTCTCGGACGAGGCAGGTGCTGCGCCGCATCCGGCGGCGCTGCATCTTCACATCCACCTGCTCGAAATGTCGACGCAGCCCGAGCGTGGCACGCGCTCGGCGGAGCGGCTGGGCACGATGTGCCCCGATGCCGGCCACATGAACCATATGCCTGGGCACATCCATGTGCTCTGCGGCGAGTATGAGAAGGCGAAGATCGCCAGCGAGAAGGCGGTGCGCGCCAACGATCTCTACCTCGCCTATGCCGGCGAGCCGACCTATTACCTGCTCGGCTGCTGCCACGACCTGCATCTGATGATGTTCACCTGCATGTTCCTTGGCCAGTACCGCCCTGCCCTGTGGGCCGCCGACAAGGTGCGCAGCCTGGTGACGCGCGACGTCGTCAGCATTGCCGGGCGGCCGAAACTGACGCAGACGGTCGAGGGCTACCATGCGATGAAATCGCATGTGCAGGTGCGCTTCGGGCGCTGGCGCGAGATCATCGACGAGCCGATGAATGGCGAGCCCGAAATCTATGTGGTGACCGCCGCGCTGCAGCATTACGCCAAGGGCGTGGCGCATGCGACGCTGCGCGAATTCGCGGCAGCCGAGCGCGAGCGCGAGCTATTTAGCCGGCAAATCGACAGCATTGCACCGGAGCGCCGCTTCCTCAGCAACCCGACAAAAGCCTCGCTCGCGGTCGGCGCCACCCTGCTCGACGGCGAGCTTGCCTACCACCAGGGCCGGCATGATGAGGCCTACGGGCATCTGCGGCGCGCGGTCGAGCTCGACGATAATCTCTCCTACACCGAACCATGGGCCTGGATGCACCCGCCGCGCCACGCGCTGGCGGCACTCCTGCTCGACCAGGGCCATGCGGCGGAGGCCGAGCAGGTCTATCGCGACGATCTGGGCCTGAGCGACGCCGTGCAGCGCTGCGCCCAGCACCCGGACAATGTCTGGGCGCTGCACGGGCTGGTCGAATGCCTGAAGCGACGCGGCGAGAAAGAGGAATTGCCGGGGTTGCAGGCGAAGCTCGCGGCAGCACTTGCCAAGGCGGACGTGGCGATAACCTCGTCGTGCCTGTGCCGGACCAGCGCGCAGGCAGACCATTGCTGTTATCATTGAGGCTGCGGGGGTTCGGCGCCCCTCGATCGAGCGCAGCTCCGCGGCGTTCCTTACGAGAATATCTCCGCCAGTTCGTCGATGCTTGCACCTTCCTTCGCCTGGCGCAACTCGACGTAGCTCACCGCCGTGGCGATCGACAGCACCATCGACACCACGGTCTGCACCAGCGCGGCTCCGATCTCGGCTATGATGCCGCCGAACAGCACAAGAACGAGCAATATTCCCCACTGGATGATCATCGCGATGATGATGAGAATAAGGAACAGGCCGAACAGTGCCCAGCGGCTGCCCTTGGTCAGAACCCGGCTGCGCGACATCGAGCCGAACACGCCCCGCCGCTCCTGGATCAGAACCGGCACCGACATCGACCAGCCGAGCCAGAGGATGATGCCCGGCACGATCAACAGCATCAGGCCGATACCCGCGCCGAGACCGACGAGAAGGCCGATGCCAAGCGTCGGCAGCAGAAAGCGGATCGCAATCTGGACGCAGTCGCCGAAGGACGGGCGCTTGCCGTTGAGGTCCTCGATGGTCGCCCGCACCAGCGCCGACTGCAGCAGCAGCGCGCACACAAACGAGATCAGCCCGGCGATGATGGTGATGTAGGAATTGCGAAACATGGCGCCTGGGTCGGCCATGGTGGCGGGGTCGCGCTGCATCATCGCCTCGATCTGCGGCTGGGTCCACAGCCTGACGAGCAATGCCGGCAGACCCGCAAACAAAGCCGCCAACCCCACGCAAAGTCCGACGTTTCGGCCAATCACGCCGAAGGTGTTGCTGAACACCCTGCCGATCTCGAATCGGCCGGGTCGTCCCAATGTTGCAGTCGTCATGATAATTTCCCCCGAGTCACCATCGCATCCAATCGGCGACTTCAAAGTAAATTTGCCAAGATTGAAGGGCTACGTCCAGTGCGCTTGCAATTGTCATGGCGTATTGCCAGTGTCTGCCCCGAACCGCAGGTTGCAGGGGGAACGAGCGGGTGACAGCCGCAGCGACGGATGAGGCCGGACGGCTGGCGCAGTTGCACAAGCAGCTGCTGGCCGACGATTCGATCCAGTTCGCGCTGCCGACCTATGTGCGGCCCGAGCCTCCCGAATGGCTGAAGCCTGTGCTGGAGAGCCTGGCTAAGGTCGGCCCTTACATGATCTATCTATTCTGGGGCGCGGTGATCATCGGCGTCGCGATCATTGCTTTCCTGCTTTTCCTCGAGGCGAAAGGCATTGCCTGGCGCCTGCCATGGCGGCGGAAACGCGAAGAGACCGAAGCAAGGGAAGAATGGCGCCCTGACGCGGGGGCCGCCCAGATCCTGCTCTCCGAGGCCGATGCGCTCGCCGCGCGCGGCGAGTTTGACGAGGCGGTGCATCTTCTGTTGCGCCGCAGCGTCGCCGACATAGCCACCCGGCTGCCCAACTTCCTGCGCCCGTCGCTCACCGCGCGCGATATCGCCGCCGCGGGCTCTATCCCCACCCGGCCCCGCGCCGCGTTCAGCGAGATCGCCCGCATCGTCGAGGCAGCCTTGTTTGCCCGCCGTCCCGTCGGCGCCGAGGGCTGGCGGCAGGCGCGCGGCGCCTATGAGCGTTTCGCCTTCCGGGATGCCTGGGCATGAGCGCGCAGCCCGCCGAGACGACCAAGGCGCCGTTCAGCCGCAGAACCCTGTTCTGGGGCATCTTCGCCAGCCTGCTGGCGGCGGCCGGTTTTTTCCTTTTGTCCACCTATGCGCCCGATTTCCGCCAGCCCGAGGGCGGCGCCACGCCGTTTTCGAAGGGTGGCACCGGCTATGCAGGGCTTGTCGAATGGTTGAAGCTCGCCAACGGACAGGCGCCACCGATGGAGCGCGGCGAGAAGGACCTGGCGTCGCCGCTGGCCTCGACTTTTCTGCTCATCGTCACCATCGCGCCGGGCAGCGACCCGGCCGCGCTCGACCGCATCATCAAGCTGCGTTCCGGCAAGGACACGCTTTTCGTCCTGCCGAAATGGCAGACCTTTCCCTTGTTCAGCCATGACGGCTGGGAGACCAAGGTCGAGCGGCTGCCCAATACGGTCGTCAACGACTGGCTCGGCCGCATCGCCAAGGCGAAGCTCGGCGAGGCGAAGAACACGCTCTCGCAGATTAATATCGCCGGCCGAACGGTGCCCGCGCCGGAGGAACTGCAATGGGTGGCGGACGACCATCCGCTGATCGCGGCCGGAAACGGCAGGGCTATCCTGACCGAGCTCGACAACGAACCTTTCTACATCCTCACCGATCCCGATTTCATCAACAATGCCGGGCTCAAGGACGAGCGGACGGCAGCCGCCGCGCTCGACATGATCGCCATGATCGAGCCCGCCAAGGGCGCCGTCATGTTCGACCTGACATTGCACGGCATCGGCCAGAAATACGATCTTGCCAAGCTTTTGGTCGAACCGCCCTTCCTGGCGCTGACGCTGTCGGTGCTGGTGGCGGCCGCGCTCGCCTTCCTGCATGGGCTCGGCCGCTTCGGCCCGCCGCGCGCGGAAGGCCGCGCCATCGCCTTCGGCAAGCAGGCGCTGGTCGACACGACGGCGATGCTGCTCAGGCGCGCCGGGCGGCTGCAGGGGCTCGGCGACCGTTACGCATCGCTGATGCGGGCACGAGCCGCGGCGCTGCTCGGCGCGCCGCACGGACTGCAGGGCGAGGCGCTCGACCGCTGGCTCGATTCCCGAGACAAGGGCGAGACGCATGGCTTCAGCCGGCGCTGCATGGCCGCGAATGAATCCAACAATTTGGCCGCAATGCATGAAGCAGCCGAACAGCTGCATGACTGGACGGCAAGGAGGCTCGGTGAACGTCGATGAAGTCAAAGCCCTGGCGGGCGCGATCAGGGAAGAAGTCGCGAAAGCGATTACCGGACAGCGCGATACCGTCGACCTGATGCTGACGGCTTTGTTTGCCGGCGGGCATATCCTGCTCGAGGGCCCGCCGGGTACCGCCAAGACCATGACGGCGCGCTGCTTCGCGCAGGCGCTGGGCGTCGCCTATGGCCGCATCCAGTTCACGCCCGACCTGATGCCCGGCGATATCGTCGGCTCCAACATCTACAATTTCCAGACCGGGCAGTTCACGCTGACGCGCGGCCCGATCTTCTGCGATCTTCTGCTTGCCGACGAAATCAACCGCACGCCGCCGAAGACGCAAGCGGCCCTGCTCGAAGCCATGCAGGAGCACGCCGTCACCTTCGACGGCACCACGCATTCGCTCGGCGGTAATTTCATGGTGGTGGCGACGCAGAATCCGATCGAGCATCAGGGCGTCTATCCGCTGCCCGAAGCCCAGCTCGACCGCTTCCTGTTCAAGCACAGGGTGAGCTATCCCGACCTCAAGGAAGAGCGCGCCATCATCGTCCATCACGGCGGCGGCTCTGCCTCGCACGATATCGAGCAGTACGGCATCAAGGCGCGGACCGACCGCAAGACGCTTGAAGCTGCGCTTGCCACGGTCGGCGACGTCACGCTGGTCGACGATGTCGTCGGCTATATCGCGGCGCTTGTGCGCGGCACGCGCGAAAGCCCCGACCTCGAGGTCGGCGCCAGCCCGCGCGCGGGCGCCATGCTGGCGAGAGCCGCGCGCGCCAAGGCGGCGCTCGACGGCCGCAACTACGTCATCCCCGACGACGTCAAGGCGCTGGCCGTGCCGGCGTTGCGCCACCGCGTCGTGCTTTCGCCGGCTGCGCAGATCGACGGGCGGCTGGTCGAGCAGATCGTCTCCGACCTCGTCGACCATACGGAAGCGCCGCGTTGATCTATCCGAGCGGCCGAGCGGTCTGGGCAGCGGCGGCGGGGGCGATCCCCGCCTTCCTGATCGCGCTCGCGCTGCCGCATGTCTGGTATCTCGGCCTATTGTGGATCTGCGTGCTGCTCGCCTTCCTGGCGGTGGACGCGGCGGCGGGCAGAGGCCGCGCCTCGCTCAACGCGACGCTGACGGCGCCGCCGCAGGTCGGCGTCGGCGGGCGCTTCACGCTGCATATCGCGGCGGGTTTCGGCGCCGAGCTGCGGCGCCTGCAGGCGCGTGTCGGGCATGACCAGCGGCTGCAGCCGGTCGCGGGCACCGGCGGCGCGCTGCCGGCCAATGGCGGCACGCTCGATCTCGAATTCGAGGCCATCCGCCGCGGCATCGCCGGCTTCGACCGCCTGTGGCTGCGCTGGCAGGGTCCATTCGGGCTGATCTGGAACCAGGTCGTGCTGCCCGTCGACCGCAAAGTTGCGGTGCTGCCCGACGTCAGCAGCGCGCGCGACGAGGCGATCACGCTCTTGCAGCGCTCCGCTCTTGCCGATGGTCATGCGCAGAAGCGCGCCGGCCAGGGCCGCGAGTTCGAGTCGCTGAAGGATTATCAGCCCGGCATGGGCCGGCGCATGATCGACTGGAAGCGCAGCGCCCGCCACGGCAAGCTTTTGGCGCGCGAGTTCCGGATCGAGGAGAACAACAACATCGTTCTGGCCATCGACAGCGGCCGGTTGATGTGCGAGCCGGTCGACGGCGTACCGAAGGTCGACCGGGCAGTGACGGCGGCGCTCCTGTCGGCCTTCATCGCGCTCAAGGGCGGCGATCTCGTGAGCCTGTTTTCTTTCGATGCCAGGCCGCGCGTCTCCAGCGGCGCGGTGCGCGGCTCGCCGAGCTTCACCATGATCCAGAAGCGCGCCGCCGAGATCGACTATTCGGCCGAGGAGACCAACTTCACCCTGGCGCTGACCACGCTTTCGGCCAAGCTCGACCGGCGCTCGCTGGTCATCATCTTCACCGATTTCGTCGATCCGATCAGCGCCGAATTGATGCTGCGCACCGTCGGCCGGCTGACCGAGCGGCATCTGGTGCTGTTCATGCTGATGAAGGATGTGGAGCTGGAGACTCTGGCCGACATGGCCCCGGCTACGCCCGAGGACGTCGCCCGTTCCGTCACGGCCGGCGACCTCCTGCGGCAGCGGCAGGTGGTGATCGGCCGCCTGCGTCTGCTCGGCGCGCATGTTATCGAGGCCGACCATCAGCGGCTCGGCCCGGCGCTGGTCGAGCGCTATATCCAGCTCAAGGAGGAGAACCTCTTATGACGCTGTCGGCCGGCACCGATGCCGTGCGCCAGTCGCTGGCAAGCTTCCGCCAGGAGCGCGAAGCCGACTGGAAAGCCTTCGAGGCGCTGCTCGCGCGCGTCGAGAAGCGCGCGCCACGCACGCTGTCGGAAGACGAGCTGCTGTCGCTGCCGTTGCTCTACCGCTCGGCGCTGTCGTCGCTTTCGGTGGCGCGCGCGACCTCGCTCGACAGCGCGCTGATCGCCTATCTCGAGGCGCTCTGCCTGCGCGGCTATTTTTATCTCTATGGCGCGCGGCGGAGCCTGCGGACGCGCATCGGCGACTTCTTCCTGCACGATTGGCCGGCTGCGATCCGAGACCTGTGGCGCGAGGTGTGGACATCCGTCGGGCTGACGGTGATCGGCGCCATTGCCGGATATTGGCTGGTCGCTTCCGACAAGCGCTGGTACGACGCCATCATCGCGCCGAGCCTGGCCGGCGGGCGCAACCCGGATTCATCGGCCGAAACGCTGCGCAGCGTGCTTTACGGCGGCGGCGACCATTTCCTGTCGGGGTTCGCGGCCTATCTCTTCACCCACAACACGCAGGTCTCGATCCTGGCCTTCGCGCTAGGCTTCGCGTTCGCCGTGCCAAGCGTGCTGATCATCCTGATGAACGGCTGCATGCTCGGCGCCATTTTCCAGATCTATGCCGCCAAGAGGCTCGGCTTCGAGCTCGGCGGCTGGCTGTCGATCCACGGCACGACCGAACTGTTCGCCATCGCCATCGCCGGCGCGGCCGGCATGCGCATCGGCACCAGCATCGCCTTTCCCGGCGAACTGACCCGCATGGCGGCCGCCGCCCGGGCCGGTCGCGTGGCGGCGACCGCCATGATCGGCGTCACGGTAATGCTGCTTTTTGCCGGACTGCTCGAAGGCATCGGCCGGCAGACGATCACCAGCGACATTGTCCGCTATTCGATCGGCGGCGGCATGCTGGCCTTTTGGATTTGTTATTTCTACCTGTTCCGGATGGTGCGGCATGGCGACCGCTAGGACAGCGAAGGTCAAGAACCCGGCAGCATTGATCCGTCCGCTTGTGACGCCGGAAGGCGTCGACCTCAGGGTCAAGCTGGCCGACGCCGGCACCCGGGCTTCGGGCTTCCTGCTCGACGCGGTGATCATCCTCACTGCGGCCGTGGTCGTCTCTCTGGTGATAATCTTTGGCCTGGCGGGCCTCGGCTTCCAGGACGCGCAGCCACTTTTCATCGTCTGGATCATCTTCATCTTCTTCCTGCGCAACGTCTATTTCATCGCCTTCGAAGCGGGACGGCGGGCAGCCACACCGGGCAAGCGCATGGTTGGCGTGAGGGTCGCGTCGCGCAGCGGCACCGGCCTCACGCTCGATCAGGTCATCGCGCGCAATCTGATGCGCGAGATCGAGGTGTTCCTGCCGCTGTCGATCCTCGCCGCGCGCGCCAGCGCCGATGTCGCCGACACGCTGACGACCATCTTCGGCCTGGTCTGGACGCTGCTGTTCTCGCTGTTCCCGCTGTTCAACCGCGATCGGCTGAGGATCGGCGACCTGCTCGCCGGCACCTGGGTGGTCGAGGCGCCGAAAGTGGCGCTGCTCGAGGATCTTTCGCGGCGCAAGGACCCGATCGCGGCGCGCTTCCAGTTCAGCCCCGCGCAGCTCGACGCCTACGGCATCGCTGAGTTGCAGAAGCTGGAGGAAGTGCTGCGCCGCGACGACTATTCGGCGCTCAAAGCGGTCGCGGAGACCATCGGCCGCAAGATCGGGGCCAAGGTCGAGCCGGTCGATTCAAAGGCTTTTCTCACCGCCTACTACGGCGAGTTGCGCGCGCATCTGGAGCGCAAGCTGCTGCTTGGGAATCGCAAGGCCGATAAGTACGCGCGGTAGCGAAGCGTCCCTCGCCTACCCCACCCACTTCTCGTAATCCGACACCAGCAGGTGCAGCGGCGGCACGTCCTCGTCGATGTTGGAGAAGCGGCCGATCGGCTCGCGGAAGACGTTGTCGGTGAGGTCGTCGTTGACGGTCGAGACCTCGCCGATCAGCACGTCCTTGCCCTCGGCCCAGAAGGCGTGCCAGACGCCGGGCAGAAGCGTGACGCTCTGGCCCGGGTCGAGCTTCAGCAGCCCGCCCGCCGGCAATCTGGTGATGGTGCCGTCGACCGGGACCGACACTTCGGCCTTCGGATCGATGCCGCCGTCGCGGTCGTGCATGAACAGCTCCAGCACCAACTTGCCGCCGCCGCGGTTGATGATGTCCTCGGCCTTGATGTTGTGTCGGTGCATCGGCGAGAGCTGGTCCTTGCGCGAGATCATGATTTTTTCGGCATAGAGCATGCCCATGCCGAGCTTCATGTCCTCGTAGCGGCCGTTGCGGACGGTGAACAGGAACAGGCCGAGCTCGTCGAACTTCTCCTGGCCATAATCGGTGATGTCCCAGCCGAGGCGCGAGGTGAAGATGGCCGAGGAGTCGGCCTTATGCGCCTTCATCTCTTCCGGCGACCAATAAGCGAAGGGTGGCATGATATAGCCGAAGGAGCGGATGAAGGCGTCGGCTTCGCGGATGATGTCGTTGATCTTGGAGCGCTTCATGGTCGTGTTTCCTCCCGGCCGTTGCCTGCTGAAATCTGCCCATCCGAATAGCCCAATACCCGCCCGCTGTCGACGCAAACTGACGGTCTGGCCCCGTGACATGGGCGGCGTTCAGGGCCATAACCCAACTGATTTGTTTTAACGCAATGTCTTGTCCCGCAGCGGTTGCCGCTCGGAAGACATGCTTCGGACGGTGATCCCATGCCAAGCATAGACGACCTCGACACGCCGGCGATCCTCATCGATGCGGCCCGCGCCGAAGCCAACATCAAAAAGGCGCAGGCGCACGCCGATGCGCATGGGTTGAAGCTCAGGCCGCACATCAAGACGCACAAGCTGCCTTACTGGGCAAAGAAGCAGGTGACGGCGGGCGCCGTCGGCATCACCTGTCAGAAGATCGGCGAGGCCGAGGTGATGGCCGATGCCGGGCTGACCGACATTTTCCTGCCCTACAACATCCTCGGCCGCGCCAAGCTGGAGCGGCTGAAGGCGCTGCATGGCCGTGTCACGCTCTCGGTGACGGCGGACAGCCACGAGACGCTGGAAGGGCTTGCCGCCGCGTTCACCGATGCCGGCCATCCGCTGTCCGTGCTGGTCGAGTGCGACACCGGCATGGGCCGCTGCGGCGTGCAGAGCGCCGACGACGCGCTGGCGCTGGCGAAGGTGATCGACAAGGCCAAGGGTCTCAGTTTCGGCGGGCTGATGACCTATCCGGCCGCGGGGCGCGCGGCCGAGGCGGAGGCCTGGCTGAGGACCGCGCGCGATACGCTTGCCGCGGCGGGGCTCGAATGCGAGCGTATCTCCAGCGGCGGCACGCCGGACATGTGGCGTTCGGGCGAAGACAGCGTCGTCACCGAATACCGGCCCGGCACCTATATCTATCTCGACCGCTACCAGGTCGCCAAAGGCGTCGGCACGCTGGACGACTGCGCGCTGACGGTGCTTGCCACGGTGGTCAGCCATCCGACTGCGACCCGCGCCATCCTCGACAGCGGCAGCAAGGCGCTGTCTTCAGATACGCTCGGGCTGCCGGAGTTCGGCGAGCTGCTCGGGGTGCCGGGCGCGCGCGTCACCGGCTTGAGCGAAGAGCATGGCACGGTGACACTCTCGGACGGCGCGGGCCTTGGCATCGGCCAGCGCGTGCGCGTCGTGCCCGATCATTGCTGCGTGGTGACGAATTTGTTCGACCAGGTGCACCTGATCGACGGCGACAAGGTGCTGGAAACGCTGCCGGTGGCGGCAAGGGGACGGATGGGATAGCGCCTCCCCTTCTCCCTTGTGTCCTGCCCTTCGCAGGCTCAGGGCGAGCTCGAAAAGCCAAGCAATTGGCTTTTCGTCCGCTACCGCGGCCGCTTCTCACCCCACGAGAGGAGAAGTTAGATCCGCTCCGCCTGTCGCGCTGCAACCCTGCGCATCGCAATCACGCGGCGCCTGAAAATCTCCGTGCGCATCGCCATCAGGTGCAGCGCGAAGAACAGCACGGTGAAGCCGAGCGCCATGACGCCGAGCGGCCACAGCATCGAGGGGTCGATGGTCGGGCCGCCCAGGCGGAAGACCGACGCCGGCTGATGCAACGTGTTCCACCAGTCGACCGAGAATTTGATGATCGGGATGTTGATGAAGCCGACCAGCGTGATGATGGCGGCGGCCCAGGCGGCGCGGCCGGCATCATCCAGCGCCCGGGTCAGCGCGATGATGCCGAGATACATCAGGAACAGCACGAAGACCGAGGTCAGCCGTGCATCCCACACCCACCAGGTGCCCCACATCGGCTTGCCCCAGATGGAGCCGGTGATCAGGGCCAGGGCTGTAAAGGTGGCGCCGATCGGCGCCGCCGATTTCAGCGTCACGTCGGCCAGCGGATGACGCCAGACCAGCGTTCCCAGCGCCGCGATCGCCATGATCGTGTAGCACATCATGGCGAGCCAGGCGAAAGGCACGTGGATGTACATGATGCGCACGGTGATGCCCTGCTGGAAATCCTCCGGCGCGGTGAAGCTCATATAGAGGCCGATGGCGAGCAGGATCGCCGCGACCGCCGCCAGCCACGGAATGATCTTGTCCGCCAGCCCGACGAAGCGCGTCGGGTTGGCGAGATCGGTCCAGGCGGCAAGTCGTGAGGTGGTGTCGCTCATGCCGACCTAAATAGACCGGCAATGGGTCAGGGGCAATCGGGGGAGTCGCAGCCTTTACGCCGCTTCCGTAACCGGACGGCTGAGGCGGCGGACCTCCTCGTCGTTGAGCAGGCCGCCGGCGCGCAGCAGGGAGGCGAAGCGGCCGTTGCGCAGCGACAGCTCGGTGAAGCCGCCGGACTCGACCACCTTGCCGTTGTCCATGAAGACGACGAGGTCGGCGTCGCGGACCGTGGTCAGGCGGTGAGCGATGATGAAGGTCGTGCGGTTGCGGCGCAGCTCGTCGATCGCTTCCTTGACGCGGTCCTCGGTTTCCACGTCGAGCGCGCTGGTCGCCTCGTCGAGCACCAGGATCGGGGCATCCTTCAGCACGGCGCGGGCAATGGCGATACGCTGGCGCTCGCCGCCCGAGAGCTGGCCGCCGCGCTCGCCGACGACGGTGTCGTAGCCGCAGCTCTTGGAGAGGATGAAGTCCTGCGCGGCGGCGGCATTGGCGGCAGCGTGCACCTCGTCATTGCTCGCATCGGCGCGGCCGACGCGGATGTTGTCCTCGATCGAGCGGTTGAGCAGGCCGGCGTCCTGGAAGACGGTGGCGATCGAATGGCGCAGCGACTTGCGGGTCACCGTGCGGGTATCGATGCCGTCGATCAGGATGCGGCCGCTGGACGGCGTGAAGACGCGCTGCAACAGATTGATGAGCGTCGTCTTGCCGGCGCCGGTCGGGCCGACGATGGCGACCGTCTGGCCGGCCTGGACCTCGAACGAGACGTCCTCGATGCCGTGACCGGAATTGGCGAACTCGAAGCTGACGTCCTCGAAACGCACATGGCCGGTGACGTTGGTGAGCTCGCGCAGGCCATCGGGCTCGACGGTATCGCCGGCCGAGTCTTCAAGACGGTAGAAGTCCTCGAGCTTGGCGCGCGCCTCGGAAATCTGCGTCGTGAAGGCAGACATCTGGTCGAGGCGGGCGATCAGCATCCCGGCAAAGCCGGTGAAGGCGACGACATCTCCGACGCGGAGCTGGCCCTGGGTAACGAGATAGGCGCCGATCGACAGCACGATCATCATCGAGATGGTCGACGACAGGCGGTTCAGCGCATTGGCGATCGCCCACCAGTCGAGCACCGGGTTCTGCGCGTCGAGCAGGTCCTTGACGTAACGCTTCAACGTCGCGGTCTCATGGCCGATGCGGTTGTAGCTCTGCAGCACGGCGACATTGCTGACGCTGTCGGAGACATGGGCAAAGACGGTGTGGTAGTGGCGCTCGACGGCGGTCTGCCCCGACTTGGTGCGGCGCATGACGATGCGGCCGATGCCAACGTAGAGCACGCCGAGGCCGAGCAACACGATGGACATGCGGATATCCATGGCGAGCGCGGTCGGCACCAGCAGCACCAGCGCGATAGCGGTCGAGAGATGCACGCGCATGAATTCGAGCCACAGGCTGAACAGGGTCTCGACGGCGCGCAGCAGCGTGTGCAGCGAATTGGACGTGCCGCGCTGGTGATGCCAGGCGAGCGGCATGGTGATCACGCGCTCGAAGGACTGGCACAGCACTTCGGAGCGGCGGGCATGGGCGAAGCGATCGGCGCCGCGCGCCACCAGCACGAAGGCGATGACGTTGAAGATGCCGAGAGCGGCCCAGACGGCGAGCGTCGAAAACACCGGGCCTTTTTCCGAGATGGCACCGATCACCCGGCCGAGCAGGATCGGCTCGAGGATTGCGATCGCCGCGAGCGCGACATTGGCGCAGCAAATCAGCGCGACGCGCTTCTTGTCGGCCGCCAGATAACCCAGCGCTCTAAAGTAGATCTGCAGAAGTGACACTTCAGCTACTCCGCCAAACTCTTGTCCGTGCTCAATGCCCGTATTGTGCACCGCACCATTTTTTGACACGTATCGGTTAATGTGTCGCGAAACAATGCGTCGTCTATCCCTTCCGTTCCCATTTAGCGAACAAAAGATGACGACGGTACGAAATCTGACGTGATCACCTAACGGTTTGAGATAAAAGGTGAAATGTCAGCCTTGCGGCAAAATAATGGCACTTGCCCCACGCTGCCACATTTTTAATCACAAGCCTCTTGCTTAGCCTGCCCTAAAGTAAGGCACGCGCTCGGGCGCGAGAGGCTCGCCAAGTAAAAACGGCGATCGGCCGCGCACCCCTAGGGACGCGCGGCCGACAAGCCAAGACTTTGATTTTACGCAGGTATCCTGACGACGACTTCGGTCTTGCCGCCGGCTTTCGGCTCGAAAGAGGCCGATTTTTTCTTCGAGCCGTCGACTTCTAACGAGATCGACTTGGTCTTTTTGTCGCGGATGACGCGAAGCTTGACTTCGCCGTCGAACATCTTGAGCGTCGCGGCGTAGCCGTCCCAGTGCCCGGGCAGCTTCGGCCTAAACGTGATCTCCTTGCCGCGCCGCTCGATGCCGAGGATGCCTTCCACCGCGGCGCGGTAAAGCCAGCCGGCCGAGCCCGTATACCAGGTCCAGCCGCCACGGCCGCCCTTGCCTTCGCCGGCATAGATGTCGGCGGCCACGACATAGGGCTCGACGCGGTAGTGCTCGGCCGCCGCCTCGTCCACAGCGTGATTGACTGGGTTCAGCATCGAGAAGCAGCGGTAGGCCTCGTCGGTGCGGCCCATCTCGGCCAGCGCAATCACGAACCAGGTGGCGGCATGGGTGTACTGGCCGCCATTCTCGCGCACGCCCGGCGGGTAGCTCTTGATGTAGCCAGGGTCGTGCTCGCTTGTCGAGAAGGGCGGCGTGAACAGCTTGACGATCTTGAGATCGTCGTCGACCAGCAGCTCGGTCGCCTGTTCCATGGCCGTCGTCGAGCGCGCCGGATCGCCCTCGCCCGACAGCACGCTCCAGGACTGGGCGATGGAATCGATCTTGCACTCGTGCGAATTGTGCGAGCCGAGCGGCGTGCCGTCGTCGAAGCTGCCGCGTCGGTACCATTGGCCGTCCCAAGCGGTGCTTTCCAGGGCCCGCTTCAGCGCGTCCGCGTGCTTCACCCAGGCCTGCGCCCGCTTGACGTCGCCCTGTCCCTTGGCGACAGGCGCGAAGTCGGTGAGCGTCTTCAGGAGGAACCAGCCCAGCCACACGCTCTCGCCCTTGCCGCCCTCGCCGACACGGTTCATGCCGTCGTTCCAGTCGCCGCCGAGGATGAGCGGGAGGCCTGCAGGACTGCTGCGCTTGATCGCCAGATCGAGCGCCCGCGCGCAATGGTCATAGAGCGGCGCGGTGTTCTTGGTGATCTCGGGCGTGAAGAAGGCGTCATGCTCGCCCTCGCCGAGCTGCTGCCCGTCGATGAAGGGCAACTGCTCCTTGAGGATCGCGGCGTCGCCGGTCACCTCGATGTAGCGGGCCGTCGCGTGCGCCAGCCAGACCACGTCGTCGGAGATCATGGTGCGCACGCCGGCATCGGTGCGCGGCAACCACCAGTGCTGCACGTCGCCCTCCGGGAACTGCCGGCGCGCGGCATTGAGGATCTGGTCACGCGCCAGCTTCGGATCGTGCGCCAGAAGGGCGAGCGTGTCCTGCAACTGGTCACGGAAGCCGAAAGCGCCGCTCGCCTGGTAGAAGGCCGAGCGCGCGCGGATGCGGCAGGCAACGGCCTGATAGGGCAGCCAGTGGTTGACCATGGCGTTCATCGCTTCGTCGGGCGTCTCGACCTGGATGGTGTCGAGGAAGCCGCGCCAGGCCTTTTCATTGTCGGCCAGGCGCTGGTCGAAATCCTTGCCGCGGTGGGTCTGCACCAAGGCGCTTGCCTCGGCGGACGTGGCCGCGTCGCCAAGTAGCCAGAGCAGCGTCACGTCGCCACCGGCCGGAATGTCGATGTCGCTGGCGACAACCGCGCAAGGATCGTCGCCCGCCTCGATGCGCCCGGAAAGCGCAAGCCCGCCTAGCACGGCTTGCGGATACTCCGTCGTGCCGTGCCTGCCGACGAATTCGGAGCGGTCAGCGGTCACCGAATGGATTGGATGGCTGGCCCCCAGGAAGGCGACACGCTCGCCGAAGTCGAGGCCATAGGGGTTTTGCGCCAGAAGCGCGCCCGTCGCAGCGTCGCGCGAGGGCACGATGGTCGCCGCAGTGCGCGAGCGATGGCCGCCCAGCACCCATTCGGCATAGGCATAGACGCGCAGGCGCGCCGGCACGGAGCCCGAATTCTGGATGCGCAGCCGGCTGACCTTCACCGGATCGACGGGATCGACAACCTGCGTCAGGTCCATCGAGAGCGGCCCGCGCTTGGAGCGGAAGGTGGAAAAGCCCTGGCCGTGCCAGGTCTCATAAGTCATGGACGGATCGCGGACCGTCGCGGCCATCGGCGAGAACGCCTTGCCGCTGGCGTGGTCGAAGACATAGAAGCCCTCGCCCGGCCGGTTCGACACCGGATCGTTCGACCACGGCGTCAACTGGTAGTCGCGGCTGTTGCGGCTCCAGGTGAAGCCGGCGCCTTCCGCCGAGACGTGGAAGCCGAAGGCAGCGTTGGAGATGACGTTGATCCAGGGCTGCGGCGTCGAACGCCGCCCCGTCAGCCGGGTGACATAGTGGCGGCCGTCCCCGTCGAAGCCGCCAAAGCCGTTCCACAGGCTGAGACCGCCGCCGTCGGCGGCGATATCGCTTCCCCCCTGGCTTGCAGGCACCGGCAAAGGCAGCGGCGGAACCGGTTCGCGCGGCGAGCCGCCCTCGGCCTGCAGCAAGGCATCGCGGGCCTGGAGGGCCGCGGTCTCGGCGCGTTCGAGCTGGTCGAAGATCGTGCCGTTGCGGGTGTGCAGCACGACGCGCGCCACCGACAGCAAGGTCTTGTAGGTCGGCTCATCCATCAGGTCGCGGCGCACGGCGAAGATGTGCTGGCGTGGCCCGAGCTCGCGTCCGCGCAGGCGGCTGTTCTCGCACAGCGTCTCCACGGCGCGCTGCAGGTCCTGCACATAGGACGAGGCCTGCTCGTTGACGACGACGAAGTCGATCATCATGCCGCGGGCGCGCATGTATTCCTGGAAGCGGAGCGCCTGGGCGACGATCTCGAGATCGGCGACGTCGCCGATGCGCACGAGGAAGATCGGGAAATCGCCGGAGATACTGGTCGGCCACAGGCTCGACTGGCGGCCGAGGCCCGACGCGATGGATTCCGCCGGCAGGCGCAGGAACGGATCGGGATAGATCAGGTAGCGCGCCAGCTTCTGCACGTTGGCGGCGTCGGTGAGGCTGAGCCCCAGATGGCGCGTCTGCACCTGGCTGCGCGTCCAGGCCAGCATGGCCTGGCGGGCGAAGCTCTCCTGGTGGTCGAGGCGGGCGATCGCCTCGTCGAGCTCGGCGCGATTGGCGCCGACGGCGGTCCAGAAGGTCAGCGATATCTTCTTGTTGGCCGGCACGCGCACCTGGCGGCGAAGTGCTGCCACCGGGTCGAGCGTGAAGCCCTGGCTGCCGGAAAGCCTGACGCCGGGATCGAAGGCGACGGCATCGGCGATGGTGCGGCCACGGCCGATGAAGGCGCGCCGGTCGGTCTCGGCCTCGGCATCGCGCGACGGGCCCGACGGGTCGGTGACGAAATGCACCATGGTGAGGTCGGGGTCGTTCTTGTCGCGCTTGCGCCGCGTGGCGAAGATCGCGCCGTTGTTCGGCGCGATCTCGGTCTCGACGAACATCTTGGAGAACGCCGGATGCGCGTTGTCCGAGGCTTCGTTGCCCAGCACCAGCTCGGCGAAGGAGGTCACCTCGATATGCCGGTCGGCAGCACCGTCATTGTAGAGGGTGATGCGGCGGCCCTCGCCATTGCCTTCGGAAATGACAATGCACTCGACCTCCGATCGCAGCGAGCCTACGGACTTGGTGAAGCTCGCCTTGTCGTCGCCGAACAGCGTCTGCACGCGTTCGCCCTCGGCGCGCTTCGGTTCCGCCGTGGCCGACCACCAGTCACCCGTCGCGGTGTCGCGCAGGAAGATGTAGGAGCCGAGGCGGTCCTCGCTCGGATCCGGCTGCCAGCGGGTGACGGCAAGCTCGCCGAAGCGGCTGTAGCCGGAGCCGGTCGCGGTGACCATGACCGAATAGCGGCCGTTGGACATGACGTTGGTCGCGCGCAGCGCCTTGATGGGATCGAGGATGACGCGGCTGTCGGGGCTCTCGGTCTCGGTCTCGTCCTTGGATCGCTCGTCCGCTTCCGTCCTTACCGTCGCGGTCGGAATGTCGCGCGGCGCCTTCTCCTGCAACAGAAGCTCGGCCGACTCGATCACCGGATCGCTGTGGAAACGCTCGCGCAGCCGGCCCTCGAAAATGGCGTCCGCGACGGCGGCGATCGACATGCCGGAATGGTGCGCCATGTAGTTCTGCACCACCGCGTGATCGGTGCCTTCGGGCACGCGCTGCGGCGTGAAATCGACCGCATCGTAGAAGCCGTGGCGGCCAAGCGCGCCGATCGCGCGCAGCCGCTGCAGGTTCTGCACCGCCTCGCGCGGGCTGAACTGCGCGGCCAGGATCGTCGCATAGGGTGCGATCACGGTGTTCTGGCCAAGGCCGCGCTTCAAGCCGAGGCCGGGCACGCCGAAATTGGTATACTGATAGGTGAGCTCGCGGTCGCGGGCATTGTAGGCCGCTTCCGAAATGCCCCAAGGCACGTTCTTGGAACGCGCATACTGGATCTGGCGCTTGATGATGAGCTTGCTGGTCTGGTTGAGGATCGAGCCCTGCGGCTCCTTCATCACCAGCGGCGGCATCAGATACTCGAACATCGAGCCCGACCAGGACATCAACGCGCCCTGGAAGCCGATCTCGACGATCGGCCGTCCGAGACGGAACCAATGCTCGGTCGGCAGGTCGCCCTTGGCGATGGCGAACAGGCTGGTGAGCCGCGCCTCGGAGGCGAGCAGGTCGTAACAGCTCTCGTCGAGCTGGCGGTCCTCGACCCGGTAGCCGATCGACAGCAGCTTGCGCTCCTGGCGCATCAGGAAGGAGAAATCCATCTCGAAGGCATAGCGGCGGCAGCGCTCGCGCAGCGCAAGCAGCTTGGCGCGCAATGCGGCGACCGCGCTCTCGTCATTGTGCGAATCGTGCACATGCGCCTCGCAGGTCGCTTCCAGCCGTTCCGCCCAGTCGGCGATGACATCGCTCTTCGGCGAGGCCGCTTCGGTGTGGATGGCGGTGGCGAGCTTGCGGATCTCGCCGGCCAGCACGGCAAGGTTGATGGTGCGGATCGACGCCATCTCCGGCTGCGCCTTGATGGTCGCAACGGCACGACGCATGCCATCGAGACGGTCGGCCAGGCGCTGGCGCAGGGGCCGCAGCTGCCGGCGGTCGTCCGGCAATTCGTCCAGGCTTTCGTCGAGAATGGAAACGGTGTCGATGATGCCTTCGAAATCGCCCTGCAGGTGCACCGACGGCGCCTCGGCCCATTCGGCGCAGGAGGCGGCCACCGCGACCAGATGGCCGGCGAGATTGCCGCTGTCGACCGCGGAGATGTAGAGCGGATAAAGCGGCTTCAGCGTCGTCGTGTCATACCAGTTGTAGAGATGACCGCGATCGCGCGGCATGTTCTCGATGGTCGTCATCGTGGCGTCGATGCGGGTGATGGCGTCCGACAGGCTGATCCAGCCGAAATCGCGCGCCGAAACCACCGAAAGCAGATAGACGCCGATATTGGTCGGCGAGGTGCGCGGCGCCACCACGGGCGCGGGGCTTTCCTGGAAATTGTCCGGCGGCAGGTGATGCTGCTCGGGCGTGACGAAGGTCTCGAAATAGTGCCAGGTGCGGCGCGCGAAGGTGCGCAGCGCGTGGATGTCGGCGGTCGAGATGCGCAGCCTGTCCTCGGTTTCGGCCGACCGGCTGATCCAGCAGGCGACGGCGGGCGAAGCGATCCAGAAGATGGCGAAGAAGAAAGCGACGAAGGCGCCGGTGGAATCGGCCAGCACCGGAATCGCGAGGCCGACGACGCCGATGATCACCGCGCCATACATCATGCCGTAATAGGCGCCGAGATCGCTGCCGCTGTTCTTGGCGGCCTGCGAGGCGGTGCGCCATTCGAGCAGGTTCTGACGGCTGACGAAGAGCCGGTAGATGGTGCGGATGATGGCATCGCCCATCATCCAGGCGAGATGCGCCATCAACAGCACTTTCAGCGCCACAAGCGCGGTGCCGAACACGGTGTCGCGGGCCAAAGCGGAGAAATGGCCGCGCGGCGTCTGGTCGCCGCTCTTCGGCAGGATGCCGTTCACGATGTCGAAGGTCGGCGCCATGAACAGGCTGAGGATCAGAAGCGCCTGCCACTGCGCCGCCTGGGTGAAGGGCAGCAGTGTCCAGCCGGCGACGCAGGCCATCACCCAGAAGATCGGCGTGACCGAGCGGCGAAGATTATCGACCATCTTCCAGCGCGACAGCGCAGGCACGCCGGAGCGCGGATCGAAGATGTAGCCGAGCAGCTGCCAGTCGCCGCGCGCCCAGCGATGGTGGCGCGAGGCGTCGACCGAGTAGCGCGTCGGATAGTCCTCGACCAGCTCCACATCCGTCACCAGCGAGGCCCGCGCCAGCGCGCCTTCGAGCAGGTCGTGGCTGAGGATGGTGTTTTCGTCGATGCGGTTCTTCAAAGCCGCTTCGAAGGCGTCGACATGGTAGAGGCCCTTGCCGGTGAAGGAGCCGTCGCCGAAGACGTCCTGGTAGAGGTCGGAGACCGCGAAGACATAGGGGTCGAGGCCGCGATTGGCCGAGAAGACGCGCTGGAAGAAGGAGGCATCGTCGCCGCTGGTGAGCGAGGCGGTGATGCGCGGCTGCAGGATGGTGTAGCCGGCGGTGACGACGCGCTTTACCGGATCGAAATGCGGGCGGTTGAGCGGGTGGGCAAGCTTGCCGACCAGGTCCGAAACCGCGTCGCGCGTGGTGCGCGTGTCGGCGTCGAGCGTCATCACATAGACGACCTTTTCCGGCAGCGGCACGTCGAGCGGCAGGAAGGTGGTGTCGCTGTCGCCGCGCAGCAGAAGGTTCAGTTCATGCAGCTTGCCGCGCTTGCGCTCCCAGCCCATCCAGCAGCCCTGCGCCTGGTTGTAGAGCCGGCGGCGATGCAGGAGGTAGAAGCGCGGCGAGCCTTCCGACGGATAGCGGGCGTTCAGCCTGGCGATCTCGTCGCGGGCATATTGCAGGATCTCGATGTCGGCGGCGTCGATCTCGGTCTTGGAATCCGGCCAGTCGGACAACAGGGCGAAATGGATCTCCTCGGCCGTGTTGGCGAGGTGATGCACCTCGATGTTGCGGATGTTTTCCTCGACGTCGTCGCGCGAGCCGATCAGCGAAGGCACGACGACCAGCGTGCGCGACTGGGCTGGGATGCCGTGCTTGTTGTAGTCGTAACCGACAAGCCGGGTCGGCTTCAGGAACAACGCCACCACGGTGTTGAAGAAGGCCAGCGCGCCTTCGCTTGCCGGCACCGCGAACAGCGCCAGCATCAGCGTGATCGATTCCACCGACAGGCCGAGATTGGCGAGCGCCCTGCCCGACAGCACGAGCAGCAGCGCCGTCAAAAGGAAGACCGGCACGACGATGCCCAGCCAGCCGGCGCTGGCAAAGCCGCGCTTGAAGGTCACATAGAAAGGCGGCCGGTAGCCGATCGCCTCTTCCAGTTCCTGGCGGCGCGGGCCAACCAGGAAGAAGCCGACATCGGTATGCACGTCGGGGTCGGCGGTTTCGGGCACGCCGGACGCGTCGGTAACGCCGGGTGTGTGGCCGGCAAGCTCGATCGCCTTTTCGGCCACCCGGTATTCGGACAGATCCGAGCGGCGCGCCAGCTGCTCGATCGCGGTGCGGTACTGGTCGCGCGAGAAGAAGTCGAGGTCGGCGAAATCGGTCTTCTGGCGCAGCAGCGTGTCGATGCGGCTGACGCCCTCGAACCAGACCGTCCAGTCGACGTCGTTGATGAGGCGCAGACCGCGGATGATGTTGCCGGTCGTGACGTTGCCGCTGGAGAGCGTCTGATGCTCGGAGATGATGATCTCCTCGGCGTCGGAACCGGTCTTTTCGAGCTCGCCTTCCAGCCATTCCAGCGCGCGGCCGGCGTTCTGCGACCCGTCGCGCAAGCGGTAGAGCAGCTGGGTGGCGAAGGTGGTGTCCTGCGCATGCGTGCCGTAGTTGGACAGGATCCTCGTGCGGTCGGCATTGTCGTCGGTCGCCAGAACGCGGTCGGCGACCTCGTTGGCGATGTGGCGCATCTGCCTGGTGCGATCGACGCGCACGGCGATGCGGCGCAGGTTCTCGATCAGCACGAAGCGCAGCAGCGACGGCAGCGCCCAGAGCTCGCCGATCTTCATCGGCTCGACCGACTGGAAGCCCTCGACGATCGCCTTGAACATATTGGCCGAGACGGAGCTGTCGGAATGCTCGACATAGCTCCAGGCAACGACGAAGGCGCGCGGCAACACCGTGCCGTCGCCCAGTGTCAGCGTCGGCAGTTGGCGATAGAAGCGGGGCGGCAGGTCGCGCTTGACCTGGAAGATTGTCTCCTCGACCAGATAGTTGTTGTCGAGCAGCCATTGCGCGGCCGGCGTGATGGTCTCGCCCTTGGCCTGGGCGGCGTTGGTCGAGCGGTAGACTTCGAGGATTTTCTTGGCGCTGTCGCGGATGCGGGCCTGGAACTCGAACGGAGCGAGCCCGAACAATTCCTTGACTTCGCCGTTGGCGAGCGCAACGCCCAAGGCGCGCAGCCGGTCCTCAGGCAGAAAATTGGAACGTATCGGCGCTTCCGTCGCCGCCGGGAAGCCGGCGCTTGTCTGTTCGATCTTGTTCGGGTTCGTCTGAATGTTCATTGAAAATTCCGTAAGCGGGGGCGCAATGCGGCGTCACCGCCACGGCAATGCCCCTAAAACCGGTTCTATTGCAATTGGTTGCATGACTGGTTGGCCGAAAGTTTGTCTTGCGCACCACAACAGGGGCGTGCCCTTTCGACAGCTCGTGGGCGAACGCCCCTCGCTCTCCGCCCCCGGTTGGATCAGGGCAAGGATTCAGGCTTTTTCGTGATACATGCAAGAGGCCGGGCGATAATTCACCCAAGCCGCGATCATGTTTGGCAACAGCCGTTAATGGTTGGCGGCGAGGCGATGGAGCTCGATCACGAAAAGCCTGCCCTGCCCCTTGGGCTGAAGCCGCAATTCCGGGCTGTCGCGGTCGAGGATCAGCGTGTCGAGCGGTCCCAGGCCCGGCGCATCGTCCGTGAAGAGCGTGAGGCCTCCGCCGACGGCCAGAACCAGCGTCGTGTCGGCGCGCGGCGTGATGCGAATCTCACTGGCAAGCGGCCGACACTCGACCTTGTGGGCCATCCGACCACGGCGGGTCATGACGTTGAGATCGGTGATCGGACCACCAATCAGCGCCGCCCCGGTCGGCACGTCGCCCGGAAAGGCAAGCGGTGCCGAAGCCGCGGTCAGTTGCGCCGACGGCTGGCCGGCGATGTCGAGCACGATCCCCTCGCCTTCCAGCACCGACAGCGTGCGGTCTATGCCGGCGAAGCTGGAGAACGGCCCGCTGGTCTCGACGCGGGCCATCGAGACGCGCCAGTCGAAATCGTCGAGCCCGGCGCCGTCCGGGGAAACGGCGATTTCGGTGGTCGTGCCGCCGCCATTCTTCCACGGCATGACGCGGTAGCCGGCGGCACGAAGGATGCGCATCGGCCTAGCCCCGGACGATTTCAAGTCGATTCGACCTGAAATCATCCGGCTCTGTCTTTTTGGTTGGGAGCATGATGTTGTCCGAAAACCGCTTCACACTTTTCGGCATCATGCTCTAGCCCAGGATGCCCGGCAGGTTGAGCTGGTGCTCCTTGGCGCACTCAATGGCGATGTCGTAGCCGGCATCGGCATGACGCATGACGCCGGTCGCCGGGTCGTTCCACAGCACGCGCTCCAAGCGCTTGGCTGCATCCGCCGTGCCGTCGGCGACGATCACCATGCCGGCATGCTGCGAGAAGCCCATGCCGACGCCGCCGCCATGGTGCAGCGACACCCAGGTGGCGCCCGATGCGGTGTTGAGCAGCGCGTTGAGCAGCGGCCAGTCGGAAACGGCGTCCGAGCCGTCCTTCATCGCTTCGGTCTCGCGGTTCGGCGAGGCGACAGAGCCGGAATCGAGGTGGTCGCGGCCGATGACGACCGGCGCCTTGAGCTCGCCCTTGGCCACCATCTCGTTGAAGGCCAGGCCGAGCCGGTGGCGGTCGCCGAGGCCGACCCAGCAGATGCGCGCCGGCAGCCCCTGGAACGAGATGCGCTCGCGCGCCATGTCGAGCCAATTGTGCAGATGGGTGTTGCCGGGGGTCAGCTCGCGCACCTTGGCGTCGGTCTTGTAGATATCCTCCGGATCGCCGGACAGTGCCGCCCAGCGGAACGGACCGATGCCGCGGCAGAACAGCGGCCGGATATAGGCCGGCACGAAGCCGGGGAAGGCAAAAGCGTTCTCGAAGCCTTCGTCCTTGGCGACCTGGCGGATGTTGTTGCCGTAGTCGAGCGTCGGCACGCCGGCGTTCCAGAACGCCACCATCGCCTCGACGTGCTCGCGCATCGAAGCGCGGGCGGCCTTCTCGACGGCCTTGGGGTCCGAGACGCGCTTCTCGCGCCATTCGGCCATCGTCCAGCCCTTGGGCAGATAGCCGTTGATGGGGTCGTGCGCCGAGGTCTGATCGGTGACCATGTCGGGACGGATGCCGCGCCTGAACATCTCCGGCACGATCTCGGCCGCGTTGCCGAGCAGGCCGACCGACTTTGCCTCGCCGGCCTTGGTCCAGCGGTCGATCATTTCCATCGCTTCGTCGAGCGTCTCGGCCTTTTCGTCGACATAACGGGTGCGCAGGCGGAAATCGATCGAGTCCGGATTGCATTCGATGGCCAGGCAGCAAGCGCCGGCCATGACGGCGGCCAGAGGCTGGGCGCCGCCCATGCCGCCGAGGCCGCCGGTCAGGATCCACTTGCCCTTGAGGTTGCCGTTGTAGTGCTGGCGGCCGGCCTCGACGAAGGTTTCGTATGTGCCCTGCACGATGCCTTGCGTGCCGATATAGATCCAGGAGCCGGCCGTCATCTGGCCGTACATCATCAGGCCCTTCCTATCGAGCTCGTTGAACTTCTCCCAGGTTGCCCAATGCGGCACGATGTTGGAGTTGGCGATGAGCACGCGCGGCGCGTTGGAATGGGTCTTGAAGACGCCGACCGGCTTGCCGGACTGCACCAGCAGCGTCTCGTCCTCGCCCAGCGTCTTCAGCGACGCGACGATGCGGTCAAAATCGTTCCAGGTGCGCGCGGCCCGGCCGATGCCGCCATAGACGACTAATTCGTTCGGATTCTCGGCGACCTCCGGGTCGAGGTTGTTCATCAGCATGCGCAGCGGCGCCTCGGTCGTCCAGTAGCGCGCGTTGAGCTTGTCGCCGCGGGGGCTGCGCACTTCGCGGATGTTGTGACGGGGATCGTTCATCATTGTCCCTTTCGAGTAAGGCGGCGCCTCAGCGCCCGGCCCATTCAATGGCGGTTTCGAGGATGGTTTTCAGCGTGGCGCGGATCGGCGCTGCGTAGGTGGCGTCGTAAGGCACCGGCCAATTTTCCGGCGAACCCCTTTCCGACGGCTCACGCATGTAACCGCGGTTGGAGAGCTCCATCTGCAGCGCGTGCACGCCATTTTCAGGCCGGCCGAAGCTTCTGGTGATCCAGCCGCCCTTGAAGCGGCCATTGACCACCCAGGTCTCGCCGGTCGCGGCGAGGATGGCGGCAACCTTTTGCTGCAGCACAGGATCGGTGCTCTTGCCGTCATTGGTGCCGAGGTTGAAGACCGGCAGCGTGCCTTCGAACAGCCGCGGCAGCACCGAGCGGATCGAATGGCAGTCGTAGAGCACGATCTTGTCGTGCATGCCGCGCAGCCGATCGATCTCGGCCTGCAGGGCGGTGTGATAAGGCTTGAAATAAGTCTCGCGGCGCTGGTCGATCTCGGCCGGCGTCGGCTCATCACCCATGCGGTAGAGCGGATCGCCGTCAAAAGTGTCCGTCGGGCAAAGGGTGGTCGTCGCCTGCCCGGGATAGAGCGAAACGCCCGACGGATCGCGGTTGACGTCGATGACGGTGCGCGAGATCGCGGTATGTACGACAGTCGCGCCGAGATCGGTCGCAAAATCATAGAGCTTGTCGATCCACCAATCGCAGTCGCGTTGGCCGAGCCACGTCGAGACCAGCCGGTTATCGAGGCCGGCAAGATCGATGCCGGTGTGCGGGATCGAGACCAACAGCGGCGCGGTGCCTTGGGTGACGGTGAGCCAGGACGGCGTTGCCATCATGCCGCTCCCGCAATCGACGGCAGCGCGACAATGCTCGCCGCCTTCACGGTGGCGCCGCTGCGCACCATGGCGATCGCCTTTTCCATATCGGGATGGAAATGGCGGTCATTGTCGAGATGCGGCACTTCGGCCCGGACCAGCTTGCGCACCGCTTCCAGTGCTTCGCTCGAGGCAAGCGGCGCGTGGAAATCGCAGCCTTGCGCGGCTGCCAGGAGCTCGATGCCGATGACGGCGGTGGCGTTCTCGATCATGCCGAGCAGCCGGCGCGCGCCGTGCGCCGCCATCGAGACATGATCTTCCTGGTTGGCCGAGGTCGGGATCGAATCGACGCTTGCCGGATAGGCCTTCTGTTTGTTTTCCGAGACAAGCGCCGCGGCCGTCACCTGCGGGATCATGAAACCCGAGTTCAGGCCGGGCTTCGGCGTCAGGAAGGCCGGCATGCCGGACAGCGCTGGATCGACCAGCATGGCGATGCGCCGTTCCGACAGCGAGCCGATCTCGCAGACGGCAAGCGCGATCATGTCGGCGGCGAAGGCCACCGGCTCGGCATGGAAATTGCCGCCCGAAAGCGCCGTGTCGTCCTCGGCGAAGATCAGTGGATTGTCGGTGACGCCATTGGCTTCGGTCTCAAGCGTGTCGGCCGCCTTGCGCAGCACGTCGAGCGCGGCGCCCATCACCTGCGGCTGGCAGCGCAGGCAGTACGGGTCCTGCACGCGCTCGTCGCCGACACGGTGCGATTCACGAATGGCGCTGCCGGCCATGAGATTGCGGAGCGCATCCGCCGTTTCGATCTGGCCGCGATGCTTTCTCAAAAGATGGATGCGCGGATCGAAAGGCGCATCGGAGCCTCGTGCCGCGTCGGTCGACAGCGCGCCGGCGACCAGCGCCGACTGGTAGAGCACCTCGGCCTCGAACAGGCTGGCCAGAGCATAGGCGGTCGAGAACTGGGTGCCGTTGAGCAGCGCAAGGCCCTCCTTGGCGCCTAATATCACCGGCTCCAGCCCATGCGAGACGAAGGCGACCTTGGCCGGGAAACGGCCATGTGGGGTAAAGCATTCGCCGACGCCGATCATCACCGCGGTCATATGCGAGAGCGGCGCAAGGTCGCCGGACGCGCCGACCGAGCCTTGCGCGGGCACGACGGGGATGACGTCGTTGGCGAGCATGGCTTCCAGCAATTCGATGGTCTGAGGCCGCACGCCGGAGGCGCCCTGCGCCAGGCTGGCGAGTTTCAGCGCCATCATCAGCCGCACAACGGCGACGGGCATCGGCTCGCCGACGCCGGCGGCATGCGAAAGCACGATGTTGCGCTGGAGGGTTTCGAGATCGTCGGCCGGGATGCGGACGCTGGCGAGCTTGCCGAAGCCGGTGTTGATGCCATAGACCGGCTCGCCCTTGGCGACGATGCGGGCGACCGCCTCGGCGCTGGCCTTGATCTTCGGCCGGCAAGCGGCGTCAAGCTTCGGCACGGCGCCGCGATAGATGGCGCGCCAGTCGGCAAGCGTCGCGTTGCCGGGCGTCAGGGTCAGTTCGGTCATTGTCCTCTCCAGATACGGGCATGGAGCGGATTGAAGCCCATGCGGTAGACGAGTTCGGCCGGGCGCTGGATGTCCCAGATGGCGAGATCGGCCGATTTGCCGGTTTCCAAAGTGCCGGTCTTGTCGAGAAGCCCCAGCGCACGCGCGGCCTCACGGGTGACGCCGGCGAGGCATTCGTCGACAGTCATGCCGAACAGCGTCGCGGCCATGTTCATGGCGAGCAGCAGCGAGGTGAGCGGCGAGGTGCCGGGATTGGAATCGGTGGCCACCGCCATCTTCACGCCTTGGCGGCGGAAGAGATCGACCGGCGGCTTCTTAGTCTCGCGGATGAAGTAGTAGGCGCCGGGCAGGATCGTCGCCACGGTGCCGGCCCTGGCCATCGCCGCGGCGCCCTCCTCGTCCGTATATTCGAGATGGTCGGCCGACAACGCGCCATAGCGGGCGGCAAGGGCCGCGCCATGCAGGTTGGAGAGTTGGTCTGCGTGCAGTTTTACGGGCAGGCCAAGTGCCTTGGCCTTGTCGAAGACGCGCGCCATCTGTTCGGGCGAAAAGGCTATGCCCTCGCAAAAACCGTCGATGGCGTCGGCGAGCTTTTCGGCGGCGACTTCCGGCAGGATCGTGCCGGAGACGAGATCGATGAAGGCGTCCTTGTCGCCTTCGGCTTCGGGCGGCAGCGCGTGGGCGGCAAGACAAGTCGTGCGGACCGTGACAGGTCGCTCGTGACCCAGCCGGCGGGCGGCGCGCAGCGACTTCTTTTCGTTCTCGAGGTCGAGGCCGTATCCCGATTTCACCTCTACGGTGGTGGCGCCTTCGGCCATCAGCGCGTCGAGACGCGGCAGCGTCTCAGCGACCAGCTCGTCCTCGCTGGCGGCGCGCAGCGACTTGACCGAGGAGACGATGCCGCCCCCAGCGCGCGCCACTTCTTCATAAGTGGCGCCGGCCAGTCGCATCTCGAACTCGTTGGCGCGGTTGCCGGCATAGACAAGATGAGTGTGGCAGTCGATCAGGCCGGGCGTGATCCAGCGGCCTTCGCAATCGACGGCCTCGGCGCCCTGCCCGGCAGCGGTCGGTATGTCGGCCTCGGGACCGACATAGACAATAAGCCCATCACGCGCGGCGACCGCGCCTTTCTCGACGATGCCGAGGCCAGCCGCGCCCCCGGCCATGGTCGCCAGGCGCGCATTGCGCCAGACCCGAAGGCCGCTCTTGTTGTTTGCTCCACCCATCATCTTTTCCGTTTGCTTGGATGACGATTATGTATATACATATAGAAAAGCGGCGCAAGTGGTAATGTCGCTCTCGCATCGAGATTCGGAGATAAAGGTGACGGCGATCTTTGCGGAACAGGCACTGCTGCCTGGCGGTTGGCAGAGCAATGTGAGGATCGCTTTCGACGGCGGCCGCATCTCGACGGTCGAGGCCGGCGCTTCCGCCCAAGCCGGCGACGAGCGCCATGCCATCATCCTGCCCAGCATGCCTAACCTGCACAGCCACGCCTTCCAGCGCGGCATGGCGGGTCTTGCCGAGCTGCGCGGCCCTTCGGCCGACAGTTTCTGGAGCTGGCGCGAGGTGATGTACCGCTTCGCGCTGTCGATGACGCCCGACCAGGTCGAGGCGGTCGCGTCACAGCTTTATGTCGAAATGCTGGAGGCCGGCTTCTCGCGCGTCGGCGAATTTCATTACCTGCATCACGACCGAGACGGACAGCCTTACGCCAATATCGCGGAGATGGCGGAGCGGATCGCCGCCGCGGCCGCCGACACCGGCATCGGGCTGACGCTGCTGCCGGTCTTCTATGCCCACTCCGCTTTCGGCGGCGCCGCACCCAACGAAGGCCAGCGGCGATTCATCAATGATGTGGAGCGTTTCGGGCGATTGCTTGAGAAAGCTCGCGAGGGCGTTCAGCCATTGGAGCAGGCTGTCGTCGGTGTCGCGCCGCACAGCCTTCGCGCCGCAACGCCGGACGAGCTCAATGCCGTCGCGGCGATGGCGCCGAACGGGCCGATCCATATCCATGTCGCCGAGCAGGTGAAGGAAGTCGAGGACTGCATCGCCTGGTCGGGCAAGCGTCCGGTCGAGTTCCTGCTCTCCAACGCCACGGTGGACGGGCGCTGGTGTCTGATCCACGCCACGCATATGACCGAGGCCGAAACGATCGCCATGGCCAAAAGCGGCGCCATCGCCGGGCTCTGCCCTATCACCGAGGCCAATCTCGGCGATGGCACGTTTGCCGCGCCGCTGTTCATCGAGCATGGCGGCCGCTTCGGCGTCGGCTCCGATTCCAATGTGCTGATCGGTCTGCCGGACGAGTTGCGGCAGCTCGAATATTCGCAGCGCCTCGCGCACCGCGCCCGCAATGTGCTGGCCCGCGCCGGCGGATCCACGGGACGCGCGCTGTTCGACGCTTCGCTCGACGGCGGCAGCCAGGCGCTCGGCGCCGGCCCGTCGCGGATTGCCGGCGGCGGCCCTGCCGATCTCGTTTCGCTTGACGCAGGCCATCCCTCACTTGCCGGCAAATCGGGCGACGCGATCCTCGACGCCTGGATCTTTGCCAATGGCAGCAAGGTCGACTGTGTCTGGATACACGGCAAGAAACAGGTCAGCGGCGGTAGGCATACGAAGCGCGACGCGGTCGCGGCGCGGTTCCGCGAAGTCATGACCGCATTGTCACAAACCTGAGCAGGACCATCCGATGAGCCTTGTCGAAACGGATGATGTCGAGGGCGGCGAGATCCTCTCGCTGCATCAGCGCATCCTGTCCGACATCCGCGAGAAAATCCTGTCAGGCGCCTGGGCGCCTGGCCACCGCATTCCGTTCGAGCACGAGCTGACGGCTCAATACAATTGCTCGCGCATGACTGTGAACAAGGCGCTGTCGCAACTCGCCAAGGCCGGATTGATAGAGCGCCGCCGCCGCTCTGGCAGCTTCGTGCGCCAGCCGCAATCGCAGGCAGCGGTGCTGGAACTGCACGACATCCGGATCGAGGTCGAGGCGCTCGGCCTGCCCTATCGCTATGAGCGGCTGGAACGCCTCAAGCGGCGCAGCAGCGCCGAGGACCGCGCGCTGCTCGGGCTTTCCGCATCAGGTCAGGTGCTTGCGCTGGAAGGTCTGCATTTTGCCGGCGAACGGCCGTTCGCGCTCGAGCAGCGGCTGATCAATCTCTCAGCCGTGGCCGAGGCCAGCGAGGAGGAATTTGCCGACATTGCGCCGGGCCCCTGGCTGATCGGCCGCGTGCCGTGGAGCGAGGCCGAGCACCGCATCCGCGCCATGGCCGCCGACGAGACAACCGCCGACGCGCTCGACATCGACCCGGCCGCGCCCTGCCTGGTGGTCGAACGCCGGACCTGGAGCGCCGAGCACCCGGTGACGCATGTGCGGTTTGTCTATCCGGCCGAGAGCCACACGCTGGTGGCGCGGTTCACGCCGTCGCAGGGATAGCGCTGTTCCCTTCTCCCCTTGCGGAAGAAGGGAAAGTCGGCGCCTTACAGCGCCGCCGTGACAATGATCTCGACCAGATACTCCGGGGTGGCGAGCTTGGCTTCGCCGGTGGCGCGGGCCGGCGTATGGCCCTGCGGCACCCACTTGTCCCATTCCGCGTTCATCTCGGCGAAGGTCTTCATGTCGTCCAGCCAGATGATCGCCTGCACGATCTTGGTCTTGTCGGTGCCGGCCTTGGCCAGCAATTCGTCGATTGTCTTCAGGATATCGCGCGTCTGCGAGGCGACGTTGCCGCCGGGCTCGCCGACCTGGCCGGCCAGATAGACGGTGTTGCCGTGGATGACGATCTGGCTCATGCGCGGGCCGACATCGATGCGACGAATGCTCATTGGAGGTTCCTTCGTTGTGGTAGTCGCTGCTCTTTAGAGTCCGGGCCGGCGCGGGGCAAGGCCGCGGACGCGAAACCAATTGAGCCAATTGTCCGGTCTCGAACGGCTCGCCTATACGGCGAGTTGACCGGTCGTGACACAATTGGGCCGATCTGGCGTGTTGACTAATGTAATAACATCACATATCGACGACGCACTCGATTTCGCGGACCGACGTCTATGACCAATGCCTGCCTGACCTTCCGCGACCTGACGCTGGGCTACAACAGCCACCCGGCCATCCATCATTTGAACGGCATCGTCCGCAAAGGCTCGCTGACCGCCGTGGTCGGCGCCAACGGTTCGGGCAAGTCGACGCTGATGAAGGGCATCGTGGGCGTGCTGAAGCCGATGGAAGGCGCGGTGGTCCGCATGCTCGGTGTGCGTACCGCCTATCTGCCGCAGCAGTCGGAGCTCGACCGCTCCTTTCCGGCGCGTGTCGTCGACCTGGTCTCGCTGGGGCTGTGGCCGAAGCGCGGCATGCTCGGCCGCTACACCAGGGAAGACCGCGACTCCGTCAGCAGGGCGCTGACGGCGGTCGGGCTCGGCGGCTTCGAGAAGCGGCCGATCGACACGCTCTCCGGCGGCCAATTGCAGCGCACGCTGTTTGCCCGCGTGCTTTTGCAAGACGCCGACCTCATCCTGCTCGACGAGCCGTTCAACGCGGTCGACGCCAAGACCGTCGGCGACCTGATTGCCCTGATCAAACGCTGGCATGGCGAGGAGCGGACGATCATGGTCGTCGTGCACGACCTCGATCTCGTGCGGCAGAATTTCCCGGAGACGCTGCTGCTTGCCCGTCAGCCGGTCGCCTGGGGCGAGACGCGGGAAACGCTGCGGCCGGAAAACCTGCTCGAGGCGCGGCGCTTCCACGAGGCGTGGGAAGAGAACGCGCCCTGGTGCGAGCCGAGCGGGCATGATCACGCCCATGACCGTGGGCACGGCCATCATGATCATGCGCATGATCACCAGCATGGCCCCAGACCGAGGACGGCGTGATGGATTTCCTCTACGGCCTGCTCATCGCGCCCTTCGCCGACTTCGCCTTCATGCAGCGGGCGCTGTTCGGCTCGCTGATGCTGTCGCTCGGCGCCTGCCCTGTGGGCGTCTTCCTGATGCTGCGGCGCATGAGCCTGTCGGGCGACGCCATGGCGCATGCCATCCTGCCGGGCGCCGCCGCCGGCTTCCTGCTTTATGGCCTCGAAATCCTGCCGATGACCGTCGGCGGACTGATCGCCGGCATCATCGTGGCGCTCGGCGCGGGCGCCGTATCACGCTTCACCATCCAGCGCGAGGACGCCTCGATGGCGGCCTTCTATCTCATCTCGCTGGCCGTCGGCGTGCTGATGGTGTCGATCCGCGGCTCCAGCGTCGACCTCATGCATGTGCTGTTCGGCACGGTGCTGGCGCTCAACAATGAGGCGCTCATCCTGATCGGCGGCATCGTGGTGGTGACGCTCGCCTGCCTCGCCGTCTTCTGGCGCGCGCTGGTCGCCGAGTGCCTCGATCCGCTGTTCCTGCGCTCGGTGAGCCGCATGGGCAGCCCGGTGCATTTCATCTTCCTCGGCCTCGTCGTGCTCAACCTCGTCGGCGGCTTCCAGGCTTTGGGCACGCTGCTCTCGGTCGGGCTGATGATGCTACCGGCCGCCGCCGCCCGCTTCTGGACGGTGCGCGTGGAGCCGATGTGCGTGCTGGCGGTACTGATAGGCTTTGCCTCCTGCATCGCCGGACTGCTTTTGTCCTATCACGCCTCGCTGCCCTCGGGCCCGGCGATCATCCTTTCGGCCGGCGTCGTCTATTTATGCTCGGTCCTGTTCGGCACGCGCGGCGTGCTGAGCGCCCGCATCGTGCATCACCGACACCGAACCGCCTGACCCCAATCCCCAAGCAAGGAGACCACCCAATGCTGAAATCCTTCCGTGTCGCGCTGACGTTGAGCGTTATAACATTAAGCGTCTTTGCAGCGCCCTCCGCCTTCGCGGCGCCGCTCAAGGTCGTGGCGAGCTTCACCGTGATTGCCGATTTTGCGAAGAATGTCGGCGGCGACCGTGTCAACATCACCACCATCGTCGGGCCGGACGGCGACGCGCATGTCTATGAGCCGAGCCCGGCGGACGCGGTTGCGATGGCTAAAGCCGACGTCGTACTGGTCAACGGCCTGCATTTCGAAGGTTTTCTGCAGCGCCTGGTCGACGCCAGCGCCACCAAGGCCTCGATCGTCACCTTGACCAAAGGCGTGACGCCGATCGACTTCAAGCCGGAATTCGCCGATGCCGACACGGCCGAAGGCGCGGACACCGGCGGCGGCAAGACCGTCACCGATCCGCACGCCTTTCAGTCGATCGCCAACGCCAAGATCTATGTGAAGAACATCGCCGAGGCGTTCTGCACGGCCGATAGCGAGGGCTGCGACAGCTACAAGGCCAATGCCGCCGCCTACACCACCAAGCTCGACGCGCTGGAAAGCGAAGTGAAGGCAGCGATCCAGTCGATCCCGGAAGCCAAGCGCGTGGTCATAACCTCGCATGACGCCTTCGGCTATTTCGAGCGCGCATACGGGCTGACCGTCCTGGCCCCGCAGGGCATCTCGACGGATTCCGAGCCGTCGGCCGCCGATGTCGCCAAGCTGGTCGAACAGGTGAAGCAGGACAAGGCGACGGCGATCTTCGTGGAAAACATCACCAATCCACGGCTGATCGAGCAGATCGCCGGCGAGACCGGCATCAAGGTCGGCGGCACGCTCTATTCGGATGCGCTGTCGGCGTCCGATGGCCCGGCGTCGACCTATATCGACATGATGCACAACAACATCACGCAGATCAAAGGCGCGATCCTGGGAAGCTGACGCGCAGCCCGGCGAAACATTCGACGCCGGCGCTGCCCCTCATCCGCCCTTCGGGCACCTTCTCCCCGTGAACGGGGAGAAGGGAAAATGCCGACGATTGGATTTTCCGGCCGACATTCTCTATTTGGCAGGGAAATCCGCTGGTACGGATTGCCGCTCCTGCCACACGGTGGCATGACTGCGGCCAAAGAGATTGCGAGGACGACACCATGGAATACCGCCAGATCAGCGACGACTATTCGGTCTCCGGCCAGATCCAGCCGCAGGACATTGCCGCCATCAAGGACGCCGGCTTCAAGAGCGTGATCTGCAACCGGCCGGACGATGAGCAGCCCGGCCAGCCTTCCGCCGGGAGCGTCCAGGCGGCGGCTGAGGCAGCCGGACTCGGCTTCCGCTATATCCCGGTGATCAGCGGCCAGATCACCATGGACAATGTCGAGGACCAGGCCGCCGCGCTCGACGAACTCGAAGGCCCGGTGTTCGCCTATTGCCGTTCAGGCGCGCGCTGCACCAACCTTTACGGGCTGATCCAGCAGCAGCGGGGGTGAAGGGCGTCGCGGCAGGCCGATCTCACAGGGGGCGCTGTCCCGCCAGCGTATCCATACCACCCAAGAACTAAATCGGCAGCGCACCGGTTTCCTTGAGCGTCTCCAGCACGATCGCCGTCTTCACGTGCTGCACGGATTCGTGCGGCAAGAGCACGCCGTTGACGAACTCGGACAATGATTTGAGGTCGGGCGTCACTACCTTCAGGATGTAATCCATCTCGCCGGTCAGCGCGTGCGCCTCCTGCACCTCCGGCAGCCGCGCCACCAGTTCGCCGAAGCGCCGCGCATTGTCTCGGTTGTGGGTGGCCAAAGTCACCGAGATGACGTTGACCAGCGAAAAGCCCAGACGATCGCGGTCGAGCACGGCACGGTAGCCCTTGATATAGCCATCATCCTCCAGCCGCAGGCGGCGGCGCGAACATTGCGAGGGCGAGAGGTTCACGCGCTCTGCCAGATCGTTGTTGGTGTATCGCGCATCATCCTGCAAAAGCGCCAATATCTTGCGGTCAAATTGGTCAATGCGCGCATCATCCATGGATTTTTCTCCAATCATGCACAATTTGCGCGCAAGATGAGCATTTCAAGCGGTTGAATGCAAGCACCGTGCGGACGCTCCGCGCTATCATCGTGAAAGTTGGCCGAGCACGGCCGCAACAGCTTTCGGAGGACTGCCATGGGCCCCTTCCCGCACGACGCCCCACCCGCCAGGATCAACAAGCAAAACCCCGCCGGCACCGACGGTTTCGAATTCGTCGAGTTCGCGCATTCGGAGCCCGAAAAACTCGCCGAGCTTTTCACCCGCATGGGCTATACGGCGGTGGCCAAGCATCGCAGCAAGGACATCACCGTCTGGCGCCAAGGCGACATCAACTATGTCGTCAATGCCGAGCCCGGCTCGCATGCGATGAAGTTCGTCGAAAAGCACGGCCCCTGCGCCGCCTCGATGGCTTGGCGCGTGGTCGATGCCCAGCATGCCTTCGACCACGCCGTGTCGAAGGGCGCCACGCCCTATGAAGGCACCGACAAGGCGTTGGACGTGCCGGCCATCGTCGGCATCGGCGGCTCGCTGCTCTATTTCATCGAGGCCTATGGCGAAAAGGGTTCGGCCTATGACGGCGAGTTCGAATGGCTGGCCGCGCGCGACCCCAAGCCCGAAGGCGTCGGCTTCTATTTCCTCGACCACCTCACCCATAATGTCTATCGCGGCAACATGGACAAATGGTGGGATTTCTACCGCGACCTGTTCGGCTTCAAGCAGATCCATTTCTTCGACATCGACGGCAAGATCACCGGCCTGGTCAGCCGCGCCATCACTTCGCCCTGCGGCAAGATCCGCATTCCGCTGAACGAGTCCAAGGACGAGACCAGCCAGATCGCCGAGTATCTGAAGAAGTATAATGGCGAGGGCATCCAGCATATCGCTGTCGGCACCGACGCCATCTACGAGGCCACCGACAAGCTCGCCGCCAACGGGCTGAAGTTCATGCCCGGCCCACCCGACACCTATTACGAGATGTCGCAGACCCGTGTGAACGGCCATGACGAGCCGATCGAGCGCATGAAGAAGCACGGCATCCTCATCGACGGCGAAGGCGTCGTCGACGGCGGCACGACCAAGATCCTGCTGCAGATCTTCTCCAAGACCGTCATCGGGCCGATCTTCTTCGAGTTCATCCAGAGGAAGGGCGACGAAGGCTTTGGCGAAGGCAACTTCCGCGCGCTGTTCGAGTCGATCGAGCAGGACCAGATCAAGCGCGGCGTGATCAAGCTGGACGGCAAGGCGGCGTAGCCAGCCGAAGGACCAAACCGCCGGCTATCCTAAAGGCCGGCGGCCTTCCGCAGAATCTCGTTTATCCGGCTCTGCCAGCCCGGTCCGCCGGCACGGAAGCGGGCGACCACATCGCTGTCGAGGCGCAGCGTGACCTGTTTCTTCGGATTGTCGAGTGCCGGCCGACCGCGCGAGCGGCGAATGCTTTCGGCAAGATATGGAAACACGTCGGCGAAGGGACTGGCATTCCGAAAATCCTCCTCGGTCCATTCGGGATTGTCCGAAACCGCATCCCAATCTTCCTTGGTGAAGCCCTTGCCTGCCTTGAATTCCTTCTCGGGCTTTGCAGCGTTCGGCTTAGCTTTCGCCATCGAACAATCTCCGTTCCGTTTGATTGGCCGGCCGCATTGAAACTATCGAGACGCCTTCAGAGCCAAGCCGGGCAAAGACTACGGCAACAACACCGCCGACCATCCGGCCAATCGCCATGAAACGGCCGGTTTTGGCCGCTCGAATCGTCGACGCAAGAAAAAACTCCTCGTCCAACGCGGCGAAATCCAAGCCGTGCTTATCGATGTTGGCCAACCGTTTCGGTTCGTCCCAAACGATCTTCATAAGAATTTATGTACCGACAATAATTAAGTCAATAATTTTCGTAACTACGATAACTCCCGAAGCATACTCGCTCGTTCACAATCTCAGCCGCTCGACCTCGTCCTTCCTCAGCTTGATGTCGTAATCGAGCAGAAACTCATCCAATTGCGGCGGCGGAACGGAAGTGCCGGAAAGCATGGCATGCACCTGGCCGCGGTGATGGATGTCGTGCAGGAAGAGATGGGCGAGGAGGTCACCGATCTTTTCGGGGATCATGCCGTCTTCGCGCCGGTCGGTGATGACGCGGCGGTCGAGATCGGCTTCGGACAAGCGATCGCAGAAGGCAATCAGCCGGCGGTCGAAGTCGGCCTGCGCCGCCGCCAGGCTCGCCGCATCGTCGAACGGAACATAGTCGTCGTAGGCTGCGGCACCACGGCCTCCATCCGTCAGGAAGTCGAGATAGAGAAGGTCGACTGCCAGGATGTGATTGAGCGTCTCCCTGATCGACGGAAAGAAGCTGGTGCGCCCGGCCTCGAGCTCACCAGGCTGAAGCGCCAGCACGGCACGAGAGAGCCGGTCGTTCGACCAGAGATTGTTGCGCGCCATGCGGCGCAGATGCTCCAGCATGGTCACCGCCTCAATGCTCCCTCACCTCTCGTATTTCTCGACCTTCTGCTCGATGGCGCCGAAGATCGAATGTCCAGCCCTGTCCTTCATCTCGATGCGCACCATGTCGCCGAAACGCAGGAAAGGCGTCTTCGGCTCACCGTTCTCGATGGTCTCGATCATGCGCAGCTCGGCGATGCAGGAATAGCCGGCGCCGCCCGCCGCAACCGGCCTGCCAGGCCCGCCATCGAGCTTGTTGGAGACGGTGCCCGAGCCGATGATGGTGCCGGCGGCGAGCGGTCGCGTCTTGGCGGCATGGGCGATCAGCGCCGGAAAATCGAAGGTCATGTCGACGCCGGCATTGGCGCGGCCGAACGGCTTGCCGTTGACATCGACCAGCAGCGCGAGATTGACCTTGCCACCATCCCAGGCATCGCCCAGTTCATCCGGCGTGACCGCGACCGGCGAGAAGGCCGAAGAGGGTTTCGATTGGAAGAAGCCAAACCCTTTTGCCAGTTCCGGCCCGGTGACGGCGCGCAGCGTGACGTCGTTGACCAGCATAATTAGGCGGATTGCCTCCTTCGCTTGTTCCAGACTGGCGCCCATCGGCACATCGTCGACGACGGCGGCGACCTCCGCCTCCAGGTCGATGCCGAAGGCTTCGTCCGCCATGCGGATCGGATCGCGCGGCGCAATGAAGGCGTCCGAGCCGCCCTGGTAGATCAGCGGATCGGTCCAGAAGCTCGCTGGCATCTCGGCGCCGCGCGCCTTCCGCACCAGCTCGACATGGTTCACATAGGCCGAACCGTCTGCCCATTGATAGGCGCGCGGCAATGGCGAATGCGCGTCATGTTCATGAAAGCGTGCCGACGGCACCGCGTTGGTCTCCAGCGATTCCGCCATCGCCGCCAGATGCGGGGCGATGCGGCGCCAGTCGTCGAGCGCCGCCTGCAGCGTCGGCACCAGGAAGGAAGCGTCGGTGAACCGCGTCAGATCGCGCGAGACCACGACCAGCTTCCCGTCGCGCGTCCCGTTCTTCAATGTGGCAAGCTTCATGCGGTTTCCTCTCCTGACGCGGCCTTCTGACCGCTTAACCCCACAACAAGGCCGTCTCGGGCAATCGTCAAGTCACCGGCCCACGATTTCCTAGCGGCGGCGACCCAGTCGGCCTCCCCGATCGCCGGATCGTCCGCCGGAATGAGGTGGTTGAGCACCAGTCGCTTCACGCCGGCGTCCCTGGCGATGTGGCCCGCCTCCTCGGCGAGGCTGTGGCTGGCGAAAAGGTGCTCTTTCAGCCGAGCGCCATTGCCCGTCCTAGCGACCAGCCTTTCCACACCTTCCTCCAGCATGGCCTCGTGGACGAGGACATCGGCCCCTTTGGCAAAATCGGCCAGCGGCGGAAAGAACGCTGTGTCGGCGGAAAACACCACGCTTCTGCCGCCATGCTCGAAACGCAGCGCGAAACAGTCGATCACCGGCGGATGGTCGACGCGCAGCGCCGTCACCGTCAGGCCACGCTCCTCCAGGACCAGCCCTTCGCCGAACTCCTCGACCGAAAGCAGGTCGCGAATATCCGGCCGGCCTTCGTCGACGATGCGGATCTCGATGTCGAACTCCATCGCCTGGCAAAAGCGCCGCCAGTAATGGCCGGTGCCGGGCGGCCCGAAGACGTTGACCGGTGTCGCCAAACCCGCCGTCCATGCGGTGTGGATCAATGGCCCGAGCTCGAGAAGATGGTCGGAATGGAGATGTGTGATGAAGATCAGGTCGAGCGCCTTGAGGCTCATGCCGGCATCGACCAGGCCGCGCGTGACGCCCAGCCCGCAATCGACGACGATATTGCGCCCGCCGATCTCCAGCAGCGACGAACTCGGCCAAGGTCCGTCCGGCCGGACCGCCGGGCCGCCCTTGGAGCCAAGCACGACCAGCCGATCCAGCTTTTCGGTACTCAAGACCAGTCGCCCTCGGGCGTACCGTTGAAGCGCTTCTTCAGGTCGGCCCAGCAGTCGATGTAGTTCTCCTGCAAGGTGCCGAGCTCGGCGGCGTAGCGCGTCAGCATTTGCGGGAATCGCGTCTCGAACATGAAGGCCATGGTGTTGTCGAGCTTGACCGGCTTCAAGTCCGCTCGCGCCGCTTTCTCGAAGCCGGAGGCGTCCGGCCCGTGCGCGAGCATCTGGTTGTGCAGGCTGATGCCGCCCGGGACAAACCCTTCCTCCTTGGCGTCGTACTGGCCGTGGATCAGGCCCATGAACTCGCTCATGATGTTGCGGTGATACCAGGGCGGCCGGAAGGTGTTTTCCGCCACCAGCCAGCGCGGCGGGAATATGACGAAGTCGACATTGGCAGTGCCCTCCTCGCCGCTCGGCGCCGTCAGAACGGTGAAGATCGACGGGTCGGGATGGTCGAACAGGATGGCGCCGACCGGCGAAAACGTCGCCAGATCATATTTGTAGGGCGCGTAGTTGCCGTGCCACGCGACGACATCGAGCGGCGAATGGCCGAGTTCGGTGACGTGGAAGGCGCCGCACCATTTGACGATCAGCCGGCACGGCGTCTCCTTCTCCTCGAACCAGGCATTGGGCGTCTTGAAGTCGCGCGGGTTGGCCAGGCAATTGGCGCCGATCGGGCCGCGGTCGGGCATGGTGAACTTGGCGCCGTAATTCTCGCAGACATAGCCGCGCGCTTCCTTGTCGGCGAGCTCGACCTTGAAGACGAGGCCGCGCGGCAGCACGGCGATCTCGCCGGGCCGAAGCTCGATCACACCCATTTCGGTGACAAAGCGCAGCGCGCCTATCTGCGGCACGACCAGCAATTCGCCGTCGGCGTTGAAGAAGTGGTCGTCCACCATCGAGCGGTTGGCGACATAGACGTGCGCGGCCATGCCTGACTGGCCGACCGCGTCGCCGGCCGTGGTGAAGGTGCGCATGCCGGAGATGAAATCCGTCGGCTCGCCGGGCATCGGCGTCGGGTTCCAGCGATACTGACCGAGTGCCAGCTCATGGTCGCCAATACTGGGCCCGGTCTTCCACAAGGGGTAACTCGCGCCCCGGAAGCGACCGGTGTGTTTCACGCTCGGGCGAATGCGGTAGAGCCAGGAGCGCTCGTTGGTGCCACGCGGCGCAGTGAAGGGCGAGCCCGACAGCTGCTCGGCATAGAGCCCGTAGGCCGGCCGCTGTGGCGAGTTGCGACCCTGCGGCAGCGAGCCGGGCAGCGTCTCGGTCTCGAAATCATTGCCGAAGCCCGGCATGTAGGAAAAGCCCATCCGATCCTCCCTGATCCCGGCTTGTCGGCCTTCGCCAAGCGAGGCTTGCCGGCGATGTTGACCAAACTGGTTTCATTTGTAACCATTGAAAATGTAACTATCAACGGCTGTGTTGTACCCCGGGAGCGCTCCATGGAACCGGATATCCTCGAGCTGGAAAGCTTCCTGCCCTACCGGCTCTACCGGCTTGCCGACACCGTCAGCCGCGAGTTCTCGCGCATCTACAAGGAGCGCCACGGTCTGACGCGGCCGGAATGGCGCACGCTTTCCGGGCTGGGTGAACGCGGAACGATGACGGCGACGGAACTCGGAGAGCAATCGGCCATGCACAAGACCAAGGTGTCGCGCGCGGTGGCGGAGCTTGAACGGCGGCGCTGGCTGACGCGCATGCCGGACGAGAAGGATCGGCGCGTCGAGCACCTGGCGCTGACCAAGGCGGGGCTCGCGGCCTATCGCGAGATGGTGCCGCTGGCGAAAGCATTTGAAAGGGAGTTGCTGGAGGATTTAAGCAAAGGCGAGCGCGCGGCAATCCGGGCGGCGTTGGCCGCTCTGGAGGGTCGTTTGGGACGAGCCTAGGTGTTTGATCCCAGGCTTTGATGGGGCATCCTTATCTTCCGAATCAAAGGATGCGCTATGGGCCAGGTTCTGC
>NZ_VFVI01000011.1:0-220029 GCF_006442775.1 Mesorhizobium sp. B2-4-6 | reverse complement strand
CGTGATAGCGCAGCGGCTGGCGCTTGCGGATCGAGACCTTGCCCTCGAAGAAGCCGGCATCGTCGCGGCGCGAGAGCTCGCCGACCTCCTTGCCGGTCAGCGTATAGGCGGTGACGAATTCCGCGTTGGGCACGAAGCAGCGGGCGACAAAGCCCTTGCCGGCTTCCTGCACGCCCAGGACCGAGAAAGGATCGCCATGCGTTCCGGCGACAATCGCCGCGACATCGCCGGCTGGCGCCAGTCCGTCCGGCCCGCTTGTCGCAGCGGTCGCGCGCGGCTTCCTCATCAGGCGGTGTTCCCTCCCCGGGCGTTATTTTGTTTTGTGCATGTCGTTGCCCCAAAACCGCTACGCACTTTTGGGCGACATGCACGACACCACATTGTTCGTGATCTCATGCAATCATATCAGACGGGTACGTTCCAGATTTCTTTCGCATATTGGCGGATCGTGCGATCGGACGAGAACCAACCCATGCGAGCAACGTTGTGGATGGCGCGTGCGTTCCAATCGGGGCTGTCGCGCCAGACGCGGTCCACCTCGCGCTGGCATGCGGCGTAGGAATCGAAGTCGGCCGCCACCATGAACCAGTCGCTGCTGTAGAGCCCGTTCATGAGGTCGCGGTAGCGATTGGGGTCATCGGGCGAGAAGACGCCGGACGAGATCGCCGCGACGGCCTGTGACAATTCAGGGGACGCCTCGATGATGCCGCGCGGATTGTAGCCATTGTTGCGCCGATCGGCGACCTCCGCGGTGGTGAGGCCGAAGATGAAGATGTTGTCGTCGCCGACATGTTCCTTCATCTCGACATTGGCGCCGTCGAGCGTGCCGATGGTGAGCGCGCCGTTCATGCCGAACTTCATGTTGCCGGTGCCGGATGCTTCCATGCCGGCGGTCGATATCTGCTCGGAAAGATCGGCGGCGGGCATCAGCATTTCGGCCAGGCTGACATTGTAGTTCGGCACGAACACCACCTTCAGCAGGCCGCGCACCGACGGATCGCCGTTGATGACTTTCGCGACGTCGTTGGCCAGTTTGATGATCAGCTTGGCGTTGTGGTAGCTCGGCGCCGCTTTGCCGCCGAAGATCTTGACGCGCGGCATCCAGTCTCGCTCGGGATGCGAGCGTATCTGGTCGTAGAGCGCGATCGCCTCGATGATGTTGAGGAGCTGGCGCTTGTATTCGTGGATGCGCTTGACCTGGATATCGAACAGCGCCGAGGGGTCGAGCCGAATGCCGAGCCGGTCGGCGATCAGGTTGGCGAGCTTCACCTTGTTCTGCCGCTTCACGGCGGCGAATTTTTCACGGAAAGCCGCGTCGTCGGCGAGCGGATCGAGATCCTTGATCGCCTCGATGTCGTCCATGAAGCGGTCGCCGATCGCCTCGCGGGCAAGCGAGGTCAGGCCCGGATTGCACTGGATCAGCCAGCGCCTGGGCGTGATGCCGTTGGTCTTGTTGTTGATGCGGCCGGGATAGAGCTTGTGGAGATCGGCGAACACCGTCTCCTTCATCAGCTCGGTGTGCAGGGCCGAGACGCCGTTGATCGAATGCGAGCCGACGAAGGCCAGATTGCCCATGCGCACGCGGCGGTCGCCATTTTCCTGGATCAGCGAGATGCGGGCGATCTGATCGCTCGAGAACTGGTTGGTGGCGCGGGCCTCGAGCAGCACCTGCGCATTGATGGCATAGACGATCTGCATGTGGCGCGGCAGCAGACGTTCGAACAGCGGCACCGGCCAGCTTTCCAGCGCCTCGGGCAACAGCGTGTGATTGGTGTAGCCGAAGGTGCGCTTGGTGATGTCCCAGGCCTGGTCGAAGTCCATGCCGTGGACGTCCATCAGGAGCCGCATCAGCTCCGGCACGGCGACCGCGGGATGGGTGTCGTTAAGGTGGATCGCCGCCTTGTCGGGCAGCGATTTCAGGTCGCCATACTGGCTGAGATGACGCTGCACGATGTCCTGCAGCGAGGCGGTGGAGAAGAAATACTCCTGCCGCAGCCTCAACTCCTGCCCGGCCATGTGGGAATCTGCCGGATAGAGCACGCGCGACAGCGCGTCGGCCTTGTTGCTTTCGGCCAGCGCGCCGATGTGGTCGCCGGCGTTGAACTTGTCGAGCAGGATCGGATCGATCGGCATGCCGGACCAAAGTCTCAGCGTGTTGACGCGCCTGGCATGCCAGCCGGCGACGGGCGTGTCGTAGGCAACCGCCAGCACATGCTCGGTCGGCTTCCAGACGTGGCGTTCGAGCCGGCCGTCCTTGGAGGTGATCGATTCCACCGAGCCGCCGAAGCCGACCTCGAAGGAGCGCTCGCGCCGCTCGAACTCCCAAGGGTTGCCGTGGTCGAGCCAGGTCTCCGGCAGCTCGACCTGCCAGCCGCCGTGGATTTCCTGGCGGAACATGCCGTTGGCGTAGCGGATGCCGTAGCCATGGGCGGGGATATCGACGGTCGCCATGCTTTCCATGAAGCAGGCGGCGAGACGGCCGAGGCCGCCATTGCCGAGCGCGGCGTCCGGTTCGAGCCCCGCGATGAGGTCGAGGTCGACGCCGAGGGAGGACAGCGCCTCGCGCATGTTCTCCATCAGGCCGAGATTGGAGAAGGCGTCGCGCATCAGGCGCCCGATCAGGAATTCCAGCGAAAGGTAATAGACGCGTTTTTCCTGCTGGTCGTAGGCTTCCTTGGTTGCCTGCATCCAGTGGTCGACGATGCGGTCGCGGACGACCTTGATCGAAGCCGTCAGCCAGTCGTAGGGCGTGGCGACGGTGGTGTCCTTGCCGACCCGGTATTTGAGCGACAGCAGGACTTCCTCGGCGAGCGTCTTGGGATCGGGATTGTCGAGGACTGGGACTTCGATCGTCATGGCGGGTGTCATTTCGTCTCTCGTTCAACTGGCCTGATCATAGCGGCTTTCACCGTTCCTCCCAGCCTATCTTAGTGCGTTGCAGCATAGGTTCAATCGATTTAAGCGGGCCGCGTTCCACATCCCCGCGACAATGCGGCGCGATCAGGCCGCCAATACCTCCGGCGGTGCCTTGGCGCCGGTCATGAAGGCGACGGCGTCGGACATTGTATATTGCTTCGGATCGATGACGGCGAGGCGACGGCCCAGGCGATGGATGTGGATGCGGTCGGCCACCTCGAAGACATGCGGCATGTTGTGCGAGATGAGCACGATCGGCAGACCGCGCTTCTTGACGTCGAGCATCAGCTCCAGCACGCGGCGGCTTTCCTTGACGCCGAGCGCCGCGGTCGGCTCGTCCATGATCACGACGCGGCTGCCGAAGGCGGCAGCGCGGGCCACGGCAACACCCTGGCGCTGGCCGCCCGACAGCGTTTCGACCGACTGGTTGATGTTCTGGATGGTCATCAGCCCAAGCTCGGACAGTTTCTCGCGGGCGATGCGCGCCATGGCCGAGCGGTCGAGCCTCCTCAGCCATTGCCCGGCGAAGCCCGGTTTGCGCAGTTCCCGGCCAAGGAACATGTTGTCGGCGATCGACAGCGCCGGCGACAGGGCCAGGTTCTGGTAGACGGTCTCGATGCCGGCCATGCGCGCCTCGATCGGCGAGCGGAAATGCACCGGCTGGCCGTTGAGCTCGATCGCGCCGGAATCCGGGATGACCGCGCCGCAGAGCGCCTTCACCAGCGTCGACTTGCCGGCGCCGTTGTCGCCGATGACGGCAAGTATCTCGCCCGGCATCAGGTCGAAATCGGCATTGTCGAGAGCGACCACCCTGCCGTAGCGCTTGTTGAGGCCCTTGGCCTGAAGAATGGGGACCTGATGAATCGACTGGGTGCTCATGCCGAAATCTTCCTGATCCACTGATCGATGGTGACGGCGAGGATGATGAGGATACCGACGGTGAACTCCTGCCAGAGCGAGTCGACGCCGGCGAGCGCCAGGCCATTGCGGAAGACGCCGACGATCAACGCGCCGAACAATGTCCCGACGATCGAGCCGCGGCCCCCGAACAACGAGGTGCCGCCGATCACCACGGCGGTAATGGCATCGAGATTGGCGGTCTGGTTGCCGAGCGGGCTTGCCGCGCCGATGCGACCGATAAGCGCCCAGGCGGCGACGGCGCAGATGAAGCCGGCCAGCGTGTAGACGGCAATGAACACGCCGCGGGTGTTGATGCCGGCGAGGCGTGCGGCTTCGTCGTCGTCCCCGGTTGCGTAGACATGGCGGCCGAAGGCGGTGCGGTTCAACACATACCAGATGATCAGAGCCGTCAGGATCATGGCGATGGCGCCGTAGGTCAGCACCGCGCCGCCACCCAACCTGATCGTATGGCCCAGCCACTGCAGCAGCGGTCCCGCCGCCTCGATGTCCTGGGCGCGCACGGTCTCGGAATGCGAGACGTAGATGACCATCGCGCCATAGACGCTCCAGGTGCCGAGCGTGACGATGAAGGGTGGCAGCTTGATCACCGCCACCAGCAGGCCGTTGATCAGGCCGCAGACAAGACCGGTGAGCAGGCCCAGCACGAAACTCAATTCGACCGGCACGCCGTAGGTTACGGTCAGCCTGCCCATGACGATGGACGACAGCACCATCATGGCGCCGACCGAAAGATCGATGCCGGCGGTCAGGATGACCAGCGTCTGGGCGATGCCCAGAAAGGCGATGATGGTGACTTGTTGCAGCACCAGCGAAAGATTGAACGGCGCGAAGAAGCGCCCGCCCGCCGCGACCGAGAAAATCAAAACGCCGATGACCAGGACAATGAACGGGATGGCCGTGGGATATTCGTGCAAGAAGCGCTGCAGGGTTTTTACAAATGAACCCCGGTCCTCATCAAAACTCGCCACGGACTGGTCGTGGCCCTGAAGGCCGCGCTCGGCCGAGACCGAGCCGGTTGTGTCGTCGCTCATCTTTATCCCCTCCCAGGATCCCGTGTTTCGGGAAAGGGCGGCCGGAGCCGCCCTTTCAGTGAGTTTAGTCCGTTATTGCGGGTCTTAGGAAGGCGTCAGCCCCAGCAAAGTTCCGCGCCCTTCTTGCTGTCGATCGACTCGACGCCATTGACGGGCTTGTCGGTGATCAGCGTGGCGCCGGTGTCGAAGAACTCCTTGCCGGGGGTCGGCTTCGGCTTTTCGCCGGTCTTGGCGAACTTCTCGATCGCTTCCATGGCCATGGCGGCCATCTTCAGCGGATATTGCTGCGAGGTCGCGCCGATGACGCCGGCCGCGACATTCTTGACGCCCGGGCAACCGCCGTCGATCGAAACCACCAGCACCGAGCCGTCATCCTTGCCGGCCGCCTTGAGCGCCTGGTAGCCACCGGCCGCCGCCGGCTCGTTGATCGTGTACATCACGCTCACGTCCGGGCACTTCTGCAGCAGCGTTTCCATGGCGGTGCGGCCGCCATCCTCGGCGCCGCCGGTCATCTCGTGGCCGCAGATGCGCGCGTCGTCCTCGTCGCCGTATTTCTTCGGATCCTTGATGTCGATGCCGAAGCCCTTCATGAAGCCCTGGTCGCGCAGATAGTCGACGGTCGGCTGGTTGGTGGCGAGGTCGAGGAAGGCGATCTTGGCGCTCGAGGCCTTGTCGCCAAGCGTGCCCTTGGCCCACTCACCGATCAGCTCACCTGCCTTGAAATTGTCGGTCGCGAAAGTGGCGTCCGCCGCGTCGATCGGATCGAGCGGCGTGTCGAGCACGATGACCAGCAGGCCAGCATCACGCGCCTTCTTGATGGTCGGCACGATGGCGCTGGAATCGCTCGGCACAATGGCGAAGCCCTTGGCGCCGGCCGAGATCAGGTTCTCGATGGCCGCGACCTGGCTGTCATTGTCGCCGTCGAACTTACCGGCAAAGGTCTGCAGCGTGAGGCCGAGTTCCTTGGCCTTGGCCTGCGCGCCTTCGCGCATCTTGACGAAGAACGGGTTGCCCTCGGTCTTGGTTATCAGGCCGACGATGTCGGCGGCATACGAGGCCGTGGCCATCGCGCCGTAAAAGGCAAGACCGGCAACGGCCGCCTTCAGGATAGTCCATTTACGCATGATTTCCTCCCAGTGAACCACTCCGGCGCCGGCCAACCGGCGCCTGCGGAGCGCCCACCGAAGTTCTCCCAGTGTGGGCGCGATGTCAAAAAGACACCAGTCCGTAACCGCTGTCAATAATTAAATCACTCTTATTTATTATTGACACTCTTGCGCTGTTCACCCATTCTGAACGAAAAGCATCGAGGGGAAACAGACGGGAGGAACAGGGTGGAGACCGGCATTGCGAGGCACGGTTCGCCCGAGGCTTTGGAAAGCCGGCTGCATCGCGGCACCAACCAGAGCGGCATGCGCGACCACAATGAGCGGCTCGTGCTGTCCCTGGTGCGCCAGCATGGCAGCCTGGCCAAATCCGACATTGCGCGCATGACCGGGCTGTCTGCTCAGACAGTGTCGGTGATCATGCGCGAGCTCGAGGAAGACAAGCTGCTCGTGCGCCAGGCGCCGCTGCGCGGCAAGATCGGCCAACCTTCGATCCCGATGGCGCTCAATCCGGAAGGCGCCTTTTTCATCGGCCTCAAGATCGGCCGCCGCAGCGCCGAGCTCGTGCTGATAGACTTCCTCGGCAATGTGCGCGCCATGCTGCAGCATTCCTACCGCTATCCCGCACCGCGCGAGACCGTCGAGTTCGTCACCGCCGGCATCGAGACGATGCGCGGCGAGCTGACGCCGGCGCAGGACAAGCGCATTGCCGGGCTCGGCATCGCCATGCCGTTCGAGCTATGGAACTGGGCAGACACGGCCGGCGCGCCGCGCGAGATCATGGACGAATGGCGCCATCGCGACATCCGCGCAGACATCCAGGGGCAGTGCGAGTTCCCCGTCTACCTGCAGAACGACGCGACTTCGGCTTGCGGCGCGGAGCTCGTCTTCGGACGAGCGGGCGGAGCGCGCGATTTCGTCTATTTCTACATCGGCGCCTTCGCCGGCGGCGGCATCGTGCTCAACGGCCGCCTCTACAGCGGGCCGAACGGCAACGCCGGCGCGCTGGGCTCGATGCCGGTGCCCGGGCCGGACGGCAAACCGACGCAGCTCATCGACGTCGCCTCGATCGCGATGCTGGAAAGGGCGCTCTCCGCCAAGGGCATCGACGGCACCTATCTGTGGACCTCGCCGCAGGAATGGGGCGAGATCGGCGCCGATCTCGACGAGTGGATCGCCAGCGCCTCGCGGGCGCTCGCCTATGCCATTGTCGCTGCCTCGTCGGTCATCGATTTCGAAGCGGCGGTTATCGACGGCTGGATGCCGCTCGAGGTGCGGCGCCGGCTGGTCGATGCCGTCACGGAAGCGATCGCCCGCATCGATGCCGAAGGACTGAAACTGCCTGTCGTGCGCGAGGGAACGGTCGGCATCCACGCACGCGCCATGGGCGGCGCCAGCCTGCCGCTCTCCGAGCGCTTCCTGATCGGACCGAATACGTCCGGGGGCGCCTGACCATGCTGATCGGCATCCCGCCGCTGCTCGGGCCCCGGTTCCTGGCGACGCTCAGGGCAATGGGCCATGGCGACGAGATCGCGATCGTCGACGGCAATTATCCGGCCGAGGAACAGGCGCGGCGGCTGATCCGCGCGGACGGCCACAACGTCATAGCCGTCCTCGACGCCGTGCTCAGCGTGCTGCCGGTGGACGAGGCGGTGCCAGAGGCGCTGTTCCGTGCCTCGGTCAAGGGCGACCCGGCGCTCGCCGACCCCGTGCATCGCGAGATGGAAGCGGTTTGCGCCAGGCGCGCGCCGGGCCACAAGGTGGTTGCGCTGGCCGGGCCCGACTTCTATGCACGCGTCAAGGCCGCGCACGCCATCGTGGCGACCAGCGAACCCAGGCTCTTTGCCAACATCATCATCCGCAAGGGCGTGATCCATCCGCCGGAGACCAAGACGACATGATCCTTTGCTGTGGCGAAGCCCTGATCGACATGCTGCCGCGCACCACGACGGAAGGCGAAGCGGCCTTCGCGCCCTATGTCGGCGGCGCGGTGTTCAACTCGGCGATTGCGCTCGGCCGGCTCGGCGCCCCGGCAGGCTTCTTTTCCGGCCTCTCCTCCGACCTGTTCGGCGGCCAATTCCGCGACGCGCTCGGCGCCAGCAAGGTGAGTTCCACCTATGCGCACACCTCCCCTCGCCCGACCACGCTCGCCTTCGTGCGGCTCACCAACGGCCAGGCGACCTACACTTTCTATGACGAGAACACCGCCGGGCGCATGCTGACCATCGAGGACCTGCCGAAGCTCGGCTCGGAAATCGAGGCGATGCTGTTCGGCGCCATCAGCCTGATCTCCGAGCCGGCGGGCTCGGCCTATGAGGAATTCATGCGACGCGAGCACCAAAGCCGCGTCATGATGCTCGACCCCAACATCCGGCCGAACTTCATCCCGGACAAGGCCAAGCATCTCAGACGCATCCGCGAGATGATGGCGATGGCCGACATCGTGAAATTGTCGGACGAGGACCTCAAATGGTTCGACGAGGCCGGCTCGCACGAGGATGTGGTGCGCAACTGGCTGGAGCGTGGGCCCGAGCTGATCGTCGTCACCCATGGCAGCGAAGGCGCCGTCGGCTACAGCAAGGCGCACAAGGTCACGGTCATGCCGCAGAAGGTGAAGGTCATCGACACGGTCGGCGCCGGCGACACGTTCAATGCCGGCATCCTGGCCTCCCTGCATGAGCAGGGTCTGCTCACCAAGGCGGCGATCGGCAACCTTCCGGAAGAAGCGATCCGCAAGGCGCTGGAACTTGGCGCCAGCGCGGCGGCGGTAACGGTTTCGCGAGCCGGCGCCAATCCGCCCTGGCGCCACGAAATCGCCTGATCCGGCGCGGGGACGGACGCGAGCCCATCCTTCGCGGCCGATCACTTTATGTTTCCCATCGGTGGAACGACGCGACAAGAGGGGCAGGAAAACACCTCTCAAAGCTCGGATTTCCGGCTTTTTCAGGCATTGCGCCGGCAAAGTCGGTAACACGCTGCGACACATAAGCAATCTGCGCCGGCCGCCGCCGGCTTTCTCAGCCGGTTCAAGTCTGTTACCAGCGGGCCGGTTTTACAGGCATTGAGGCCGACATGCAGTTCATCGATCTTGGCGCACAGCGCGAACGTATCCGCGACCGGCTGAAGGTCGCTATCGACAAAGTCGTCGAGGACGGCCGCTATATCCTCGGTCCGCAGGTCACCGAATTCGAGAACAAGCTGGCGGCCTATATCGGCGTCAAGCATGTGGTCGCCTGCGCCAACGGCACCGATGCTCTGCTTCTGCCGCTGTTTGCCGCCGGCATCGGCCCAGGCGATGCGGTGTTCGTGCCGAGCTTCACCTTCGCCGCCACCGCCGAAGTGGTGGCGCTAGCCAAGGCCGAGCCGGTCTTCGTCGACGTCGACCGCGACACCTACAACATCGATATCGCCAGCCTCGAGGCGGCGATCGAGATGATCAAGAAGGAAGGAAGGCTGAAGCCGAGGGCGATCATCCCCGTCGACCTGTTCGGGCTCTCCGCGGACTACGAGGCGATCATGGCGATCGCCAAGCGCGAGAACCTTCTGGTGATCGAGGATGCCGCGCAGTCGATGGGCGGTTCCGCCGACGTCACGATGTGCGGCGCTTTCGGCCATGTCGGCTCGACCAGCTTCTATCCGGCCAAGCCGCTTGGCTGCTATGGCGACGGCGGCGCCATGTTCACCAATGACGGCGCGCTGGCCGACAAGCTCCGCTCCTTCGCCTTCCACGGCAAGGGCGAGACGCAATATGACAATGTCCGCGTCGGCATCAATTCGCGCCTCGACACGCTGCAGGCGGCGATCCTGATCGAAAAGCTCGCCATCCTCGAGGATGAGATGATGGCGCGCCAGGTGGTCGCCGACCGCTATGCCAAGGGCCTCGGCGACATCGTCAAGGCGTCACGCAATCTTGGCCATGGCCGCTCGGCCTGGGCGCAGTATGCGATCGAGACGCCGAAACGCGACGGGCTCAAGGCGCATCTCGGCGAAAAGGGCATTCCGTCGGTGATCTATTATGTGAAGCCGCTGCACGAGCAGGTGGCCTACAAGGACTATCCGCGCACGCCGACCGGCCTTGCCGTCTCGGAAGCACTGCCCAAGCAAATCCTCTGCCTGCCGATGCACGCCTATTTGAGCGAGGCCGACCAGGACCGCATCATCGAGACGATCCGCAATTATATCGGGTCGAACTCGGCGCATGTGGCGGCGGCTTAAAGCCTGAAAGGTCGGCGCCGGGCGCCTCTGTCCCGCCGGCATCGATAATTGGCAACGCTGCCCTAAGCCGCGCTCTTCCCCGTTGCGATGAAATGCGGGTTGGCGAAATCGCTGTCGCTGGCCTGGTTGCGCTTGCCGTAGACCAGCGGCTCGCCTTCAAGGGTACGGGTCATGCCGCCGGCGGCGCGCAAGACCGCGTCGCCCGCCGCCGTATCCCATTCCATGGTGCGGCCGAAGCGCGGATAGACGTCGGCTTCCGCCGCGGCGAGCAGGCAGAATTTCAGCGACGAGCCGACCGAGACGATCTCGGCGGCGCCGAGGTCGCGGATGAAGGCATCGGTTTCAGGCGTGTTGTGCGAACGGCTGGCGACGACGGCGAGCGGCGTGCCCCCCGCCCGCACGGTGATCGGCCGGCGGCCGGCAATGCGATAATCGGCATCGACCTCGAGCGCCTCGGCCTTGCCCGGCCGTCCGGTGAAAAAACGCCCAGTGCAAGGCGCGAAGACGACACCGACTTCCGGCACGCCATGGCGGACCAGCGCGATGTTGACGGTGAAATCGGTGCGGCGATTGACGAATTCCTTGGTGCCGTCGAGGGGGTCGATCAGGAAGAAGGCGCCGTCGAGATCGGGCGTCGCAATGCCTGCAGCCACCTCTTCCTCGGCCACGCAGGGAATGTCCGGATAGGCGGCGCGCAGGCCGGCGAGGATGATCTTCTCGCTTTCGCGGTCGGCTTCGGTCACCGGCGAGGAGTCTGCCTTGCTGTCGACGGCACAGCCCTCGTGGAAGACCCGCATCACCTCGCGCCCGGCCTCGAGCGCCAGGCGCTCGAAAACGCCGAGCATCGCCTCGTCGTCAGATACCGCCGCCATTGTCGTACTGCTCCTCGGCAATGTCGCGCTCGGTCAGCCAATGTTCCAGGGCTTCCGCCATCTCCTGCGGGCTCCTGCCGAGGGTCTTCAGGTGAATTTCCGGATTCTCCGGCGCCTCATAAGGAGAATCCACGCCGGTGAAATTCTTGATCTCGCCGCTCAAGGCGCGCGCGTAAAGACCCTTCGGATCGCGCCTTGCGCATTCCTCGAACGGCGTGTCGACAAACACCTCGACGAACTCGCCCTCGGCCATCAGTTCGCGCGCCACGCGCCGCTCGGCGGCGAAGGGCGAGATGAAGGAGACGATGACGATCAGGCCGGCATCGGCCATCAACTTGGCCACCTCGGCGACACGGCGGATGTTTTCCACGCGGTCGGCGTCGGTGAAGCCGAGATCGCGATTGAGGCCGTGGCGGACATTGTCGCCGTCGAGGATATAGGTGTGTCGCCCGGACGCGAACAGCTTCTTCTCGAACAAATTGGCGATGGTCGACTTGCCGGAACCGGAGAGCCCGGTGAACCAGAACACCGCCGGACGCTGGTTCTTCAAGTCGGAGCGGCCGCGCTTGCCGACATCGAGCGACTGCCAATGGATGTTTTCGGCGCGGCGCAGCGAATGCAGGATCATGCCGGCGCCGACGGTGGCGTTGGTGATGCGGTCGATCAGGATGAAGGCGCCGGTGGTGCGGTTCTCGGCGAACGAATCGAAGGCGATCGGCGCGCGGGTCGAGAGGTTGCAGACGCCGACCTCGTTGATGTCGAGCGACTTCGCCGCCTCACGCGCGAAATCGTTGACGTTGACCCGGTATTTCAGCTCGGTGACGGTGGCGCTGACCTGATCGGTTTCGGTGCGCAAGACGTAGGAGCGGCCAGGCAGCAGCGCCTGCTCGTCGAACCAGACGATGTTGGCGGCGAACTGATCGGCGACCTGCGGTCTTGCCGAGGGCGACACCAGCATGTTGCCGCGCGACACCTCGACCTCGTCCTCGAGGACGAGCGTGATCGCCTGGCCGGCGACCGCCTGCTCGAGATCGCCGCCCTGCGCGACGATGCGCTTGACCCTGGATGCCTTGCCCGACTTGGCGACGACGACCTCGTCTCCTTCCGAGACAGTGCCCGAAGCGATGGTGCCGGCAAAGCCACGGAAATCGAGGTTTGGGCGGTTCACATACTGGACGGGGAAGCGGAAGGGCAGCTCGACGGCGGCCTCGTCGACCGACACGGTTTCGAGATGCTCGATCAGCGATGGCCCGGAATACCAGGGCGTGCGCTCGGAGCGGCTGGTGACGTTGTCGCCGAAGCGCGCCGACATCGGGATCGGCACGATGCTGACGAAGCCGAGCTCCTTCGCGAACTCGCCATAGTCGGTGACGATCCGGTCGAACGCGGTCTCGTCGAAGCCGACGAGGTCGATCTTGTTGACCGCAAGCACGATGTGGCGGATGCCGAGCAGCGAAGCGATGATCGAATGGCGTCTGGTCTGGCGCAGCACGCCCTGGCGCGCATCGATCAGCACGATGGCCAGATCGGCGGTCGAGGCGCCGGTCGCCATATTGCGCGTATACTGCTCATGGCCGGGCGTGTCGGCAACGATGAACTTGCGCTTGGGCGTGGCGAAGAAGCGATAGGCGACATCGATGGTGATGCCTTGCTCGCGCTCCGCCTCCAGCCCGTCCACCAACAGCGCGAAGTCGATGTCGTCGCCGGTGGTGCCGTGCTTGCGCGAATCCTTCTCGAGCGCCGCAAGCTGGTCCTCGAAGATCTGCTTGGTGTCGGAGAGCAGACGGCCGATCAGCGTCGACTTGCCGTCGTCGACCGAGCCGCAGGTGAGAAAGCGCAGCAGCGACTTCTTCTCCTGCGCGGCCATGTAGTCGCGGATCGAATCGGTCGGGGCGAGGCTCTTGGCCATGATGTGGCGCATTATCAGAAATAGCCCTCGCGCTTCTTCTTTTCCATAGAACCTGCCTCGTCGCGATCGATGAGGCGACCCTGGCGCTCGGAGGTGCGGGCGGTCAGCATCTCGCCGACGATGGCCTCCAGCGTGTCGGCGTCGGACTCGATCGCGCCGGTCAGCGGGTAGCAGCCCAGCGTGCGGAAGCGCACGAGCCGGTTCTCGACCGCCTCGCCGGGGCGCAGTTGCATGCGGTCGTCGTCCTTCATGATCAGCATGCCGTCGCGCTCGACCACCGGCCGCTCCTTGGCGAAATAGAGCGGCACGATCGGGATCTTCTCCTGCAGGATGTACTGCCAGATATCGAGCTCGGTCCAGTTGGACAGCGGGAAGACGCGGATAGACTCACCCGGCGCGATGCGGGTGTTGAAGATCTTCCACATTTCCGGCCGCTGGTTCTTCGGGTCCCAGGAATGCTGCGCGTTGCGGAAGGAGAAGATGCGCTCCTTGGCGCGCGACTTCTCCTCGTCGCGGCGGGCGCCGCCGAAGGCGGCATCGAAGCCGTATTTGTCGAGCGCCTGGCGCAACGCCACCGTCTTCATCACATGGGTGTGGGTGTTGGAGCCATGATCGAAGGGGTTGATGCCCTCGCGAACGCCATCCTCATTGACATGGACCAAAAGGTCGAAGCCAAGCTTCTGCGCCATCTGATCGCGAAAGGCGATCATCTCGCGGAACTTCCAGGTGGTGTCGACATGCAGGAACGGGAAAGGCGGCTTGGCCGGATAGAAGGCCTTCATCGCCAGATGCATCAGCACGGACGAATCCTTGCCGACCGAATAGAGCATCACCGGCTTGGAGAAAGATGCCGCGACCTCGCGGAAGATGTGGATGGATTCGGCCTCGAGCCGCTGCAGATGCGTGAGCGCGATATTCATGGAGCGTCGAGCGTTCTCTCGTGCCGTGGAGCGGAAATCTTGCGTTTGCAGGCGGCAATTCCATACCGCCCGGGCGCAAATTTCACTTCGGACAAACTGTTTCGTGCGGGCGTTCTACCAGATCGGCGCTGCCGATAACAATGCAAGACCCGCGCGGCGCGCCACGATTAGAGAACGAATTTTCCAAGCGCAGCGGGGACAAGCGGAAAATCCTGCCAGAGCTATCGAAAACGAAAGCCCGTGGCGTCCAGGGAATTCCGGAGTTCCCCGATCCTCGCCGGATCGGGGATTTCTGCCGCAACATCGTCGACCACACTATCGCGAAGCGGCGCCAGCCGCTATACGGGCTCGGGGAACGGGCAAGGCGCGGCAAACGGATCGGCGAGGCGGCCTCTGGCTGGCTCCATGGATCCGGGCGCAACCTGGAAAATTGCGAAGCAAGCATTTGAACCCGTTTACAACGCTCCGGCGCCACCTCACGCCCGCACAGATCAACGTCTATTTCTCGATCGTCTGCTTTTTTTCGCCGCCGGTGCTTGGATCGCTGGTCAGCGTCGCTTTCAATGCCGGTGGCGTGTGGTCCGCGATGCTGCTGGCCGCGAAACGGCGACGCTTCAACGTCGACCGGCCGATGCTCGCCGTCACGGTGGCGATCTATGCCTATTGCGCAGCCATGGTTCTGGCTTCGATCGTCAACGGCACGCTGGCCGCCGATCTGCGGTTTTTCCTGCCACTGATCACCTTCCTGCTATTCCCCATCTCCTATTCGACCTGGAGCATCACCGAGAAGAGCGCGCTGGCACGCATCGCCATCCTGGCCAGCACCGCGGCCTGCTTCGGCGCGCTGGCGATGGCCGTGTTCCAGTATCATCGGCTCGGTGTGAGGGCGGAGGGCGGCGCCGGCAATCCGATCGTCTTCGCGACCGTTACCTGCCTTGCCGTCATGACATGCCTTGCCGGCGCGCTGTCGGGCATCGAGAAACGCTGGAAGCTGCCGGTCCTGGCGGCGATCGCCGGAGCCATTGCGATTGTCTATTCGGGATCGCGCATGATCTGGGTGGCCGTGCCGATCGCCAGCATCGTCGTGCTTCTCATCAACCGCCGCCGGTTCACCGGCGCCAGCCTGGCACGCTTCGTGGCGATCGGCGTCGTAGTCGCCCTTGTGATCGCCGCCATCGGCTCCCGTGCCGTGCTGGATAGAACCGACTTCCTGGTCAGCGACTGGGATGCGCTGAACGCCAATGGTGACCATTCGACGGCGCTCGGCCTGCGCGTGGCGATGTGGGAAATCGGCTTTGCCGCGTTTCGCGAGATGCCGATTTTCGGCCATGGCATCTCGGCGAGCCGGGCGCTGATGAAGCAGGGTTTTCACGAGCAGTTCGGCCTAAGCGCGGGTTTCAGCCATTTTCACAATGGCTTCCTGACCGCGCTGGTCGAGGCCGGTCTGCTCGGGGCGCTGGCCCTGGCGTCGATTTTCGTCGTCGCCGCCTGGAACGCGGCACGGACACTGCGCCTCAGCGCCGATCCGGTGGAGCGGTTCGGCGCGACGATGGTCCTTGTCGCGGTCATCACCTATCTCACCGGCGGAATGGCCGGCATCCTGGTCGGCCACGACATCCTCGATGCAACGCTGATGGTGTTCCTGATCTCGGGGACCTACCTTGCATCCGGGCGGACGGCAGCGCCAACCGGGAAAAGCGCGCCTGCGGCGGCGCCGGACGCCAGCCTGCGACCATGAAGGTCCTGGTCACCGGCGCGATAGGCTTCATTGGACGCCGGGTCGTCAGCCGGTTGCGCGAGGCCGGATTCGGCATACGGATCGCCTCCCGCCAGCCGCAGCAACTGGCGGGCGCGGACGATGCCGTCGCGCTGCCCAGCGCCGATGCGTCGGACGAAGCCTTCCTGGCGCTGATGCGCGAGGTGACGCATGTCGTCCACTGTGCGGCGCTCAACAATGACCGCAACGCCGGCGAGGCCGACTTCCAGGCCGTCAATGCGATGCTGACCGGACGGCTCGCCCGGGCGGCGGGCGCGCGCACCGACGGGCGCTTCATCTATCTCTCCTCGATCCGCGCCGTGGTGGGCGCCGGTTTCAGCGGCACCATCGACGAGACCACGCCCCCTGCCCCGCAAGACGCCTATGGGCGCTCCAAGCGCGAAGGCGAGATCAAAACGCTGGAGGCTTTCGCAGCGGCAGGACGCGCCGGTGCGACGGCGTTGCGGCTGCCGCCAGTCTATGGCGAAGGCATGAAGGGAAATCTGCGCGCGCTGACGCGCCTCGCTGCCAACGGCCTGCCGCTGCCAGCAGCCGCCCTGACAGCGGTTCGCTCGCTCGTCTCGCAAGACGCCGTGGCCGGCGCCGTGACGCATCTTGTGACCCGTCCCGCGCCGCCGCGCCCGATCTATGTGCTCAGCGATGCTTCTCCGGTTGCGATGGCCGAAATCATCACCGCGTTCCGGCGCGGATACGGCCGGCCGGCCCGGCTTTTCCCCATGCCGGCCTGGCCGCTGCGGCTGCTGGCCACGCTGCTTGGCCGGCAGGCGTCATGGCAAGCCTTCATGGCGACGCAGATCTGTGACCCGTCCCTGCTGGCCTCGGAAGGCTGGATGCCGGAAACCGACACGCCCGGCCGGCTTGAGGAATTGGCGCGGCAGGCCGGTCAGAACGATTCCGGGAAGCGGCCAGGCTCGGGGCCTTCGCCGTAGCTTTCCGTCCGGAAGCGCTTCAAAAGAACGTACCCAGCAATATCTTGAGGTCCAGGCTGGTCGAGGCGGCCTTGATGTAGGCCGCGTCGGTTTCCGCGCAAAGTTTTGGATCGGACATGTCGATCCCCTTGATCTGCGCGAGCCCTGTGATGCCTGGAAGTGCGGTGAGCACGCCCAGTTCCCTGCGCCGTTCGATCAGTTCCGCCTGCGTCGGCAGGCATGGACGAGGGCCGACAAGGCTCATCTCGCCCTTGAGCACGTTCCAGAGTTGCGGCAATTCGTCGATTTTGGTTGCCCGCAGCACCTTGCCGACCGCGGTGACCGAACCGGCCGGCGCTTCGTGCGTAGGCAAGGAAGGCGTTGCGCGATACATGGTGCGCAATTTGCGGCAGGCAAAGAGGGCGCCTCCCCGGCCGACGCGGATCTGCGAGAAGATGGCGGGGCCGGCCGATGTTGCCCGGATTGCCAGCATCGCGACAAGCAGGACCGGAGCCGTCACCACCAGCATCGGAACAGCCACCGCGAGGTCAAGCGCGCGCTTCGCGGTCATCGCTCAGATCCGGCGCCAAAGGAAGGCGACGTAGAGCCCGAGCGTCCCCATGAATGTCTGCCGGTAGACGCCGCTTTTGCCGAGCAGGCCGAAGCGCTTGAAGATACTGCCTTTGCGCGCCCTGATGAACAGGCGAAGGCAAAGTGCTGCATCGCGCGCGATGAGGTCGCGGTTGACGGCGAGGCCGCGCAGATTGCTGTCCGTCCAGGTAGCGAACTGGCCCTCGAACAGACGTCCCAGTCTTGAAAACCTCGCCCTCCAGGAGACATTGGCGCCGACCAGGTTTGCCGCGTGCTGCCGGTATCTCACCAGCGGCCGCGGCTCGTAGCGGACCTTGCCTCCGGCGGCGGTGACGATGAGATAGGCCCACCAGTCATGGCTGACGAATTCGGTTCTCGCCGATGCTTTCACCAGGAGCTGACGCGCCGCGCGGTTGAAGAGCATGGTGTTGCCGCCCGCGATGCTCTGCACCAGCGCATTGCGGAAGGACGGCGGGCGACGAAACAGCGGCGAATAACCGGCCGGGACGCCGGTCTGCGAGATGGTCGCCGTGCGCGAGCAGAACAGGAGCGGCGTTTCGATGTCCTCTCCCTCCATCCAGCGGATTGCGCTCTCCAGCCGGTCCCGCTCCCAGACATCGTCCTGGTCGCAAAAGGCATAGAAATCGGCATCGATGCGCGGATCGATGATCATCGAGCGGAAATTGGCGGCGAAGCCCCTTTGCGGGCCTTGCAAAAGGGTGAGGGACCCCTTGATCCAGCGGGATCGCCACGTCTCGACGATTGCGGTCGTGGCATCCGACGAGCCGTCGTCGGAGACCCAGAGATCGACGAGCGGCCAGGACTGCGTAGCCAAGGATTGCAATTGTTCGCCGATATAGGCCGCGCCATCCTTCGTGCCCATGAGAACGGCCACGCGCTGATCTTTTCTGGTCACGGCTCTGAAATCACTTGCCCGAAGGGTGCTTGAATAGGTTTCAATGGACAATTGCGGGCGTACGGCACAGGTTTAAAGCGCACAGTACGCTTTAAGTTTTTGATCTTACGCATGTCTTTATCCCGAAACCGGTTTCCACTTTCGGGAGACATGCTAGCCAGCCTGCCCGGCCGTTTTCGGCGACGCCTCTTCACGCGCGCCGCTAACAGCTTCTTCCACCCCGTAGAGCCCTGCCAGGATGGCAAGCGCGGCGCCCTTGTCGCGATCGTGCATCGCGGCCACCAGCGCCGGCAGGGCCGCCTCGATCTTCGGCCATTCGATGACGCCGGTCCTGAGGCCGAAGATCTTGGCGGTGTCGAGCTTGACGACCTCCTCGTTCTCGGCATGCAGCGTCTCGTGCAGCTTCTCGCCGGGCCTGATGCCGGTGAAGCGGATCGGAATGTCGGTGTAGGGGCTTTTGCCGGCCATGCGGATCATGGTTTCGGCGACTTCGAGGATCGGCACGGGCTTGCCCATGTCGAGCATGTAGATGGCGTAGTCGTCCGCGCCCCGGCGCTGCTCGGCATCGGCGGCCGACATGATGACGAGGTCGACGGCCTCGGCCACGGTCATGAAATAGCGGGTCATGCGCCGGTCGGTGATGGTCACCGGCCCGCCGGCCTCGATCTGCGCCTGGAAGATGGTCGCCACCGAGCCGTTGGAACCGAAGACGTTGCCGAAGCGCACGGCGATGAATTTCGTGCCCGAATGACGCAAACCGGTGGCGCCGCCATGGCCGTTCGCCGCGCCGGCACGCGGCGGCGACGCCGCCGCCTGGGTTTCATGCAGCGAGGAGACGACCTGCTCGGCCGCCCGCTTGGTGACGCCCAGCACCGAGGTCGGGTCGACGGCCTTGTCGCTGGAAATCAGCAGGAACTGCGGCACCCCGCATTCGGCGGCGATCTCGGCACAGGCGAGCGTGCCGAAGACATTCGTCTCGATCGCCGCTTCCCAGTTTTCCTCGAGCAGCGGCACGTGCTTCAGCGCCGCGGCATGGAAGATGATCGCGGGTTTGAACTCGCTGACGAGGCGCGTCATGTGAGGCCGGTCGGTGACGTCGACGATGCGGCTGGTGAGCCGGTCGCGGTCGCCGTCGTCGGTCTGCTGATCGAGCTGGAAAATGCCGAACTCGGAATTGTCGGCCACCAGCACCGCCTCGGCGCCCAGTTCCAGCGCGCGCTTGACCAGCACGCGGCCGATGGAGCCGGCGCCGCCGGTGACCATCACGCGCTTGCCGCCGACGAAGGCGCCGATCTGCGTGATGTCGGTGGCGACCGCCGAGCGGCGCATGATTGTTTCCATCTCGACGGCATCGAGAACCAGCTTGCCGCCCTGCCCCAGTTCCGACAGGCCGGAAAACTGGACGACGGCGATGCCGCTGTGGCGGGCGACTCGCACCAGCTCGGCATAGTCCTCGATCTCGCGCTCGACCCCCTGGCCGAAGATCAGGAGGTCGAGGTTTTCCGTACCCTTGACATATTCCTCCAGCACCTCGACCAGGCGCGGCCGCAGCGCCACGACCGGAACGCCCTGGATCTGCGTGCCGAGCGGCGCGTCGCTCTCGGTGGCCATGATGCCGGCGATGGCGTATTCCGCCGGCATGGCCGTGCGGGTGAAGCGCACGATCAGGTCCGCCTCGCCCAGCCGGCCGATGAACAGCGCCTGCTTGGTCGAGGCAGCGCCGGCGGCGCGGCGTAGGATGCGCCAGCTCGCGCCGTCGCGCAGGAAGCGATAATAGAGCCTGGGCGCCGAGATGATGGTGAAGGAGACCAGGAAGAAGACGATGAACTGGCGCTCGTTGAGGCCGGCGACCGGCTGGAAGAAGAAGCGGAAGGCGAGCGAGGCCAGATAGAGCACCACCGTCAGGCTGCCGCAGCCCTTCAGGATGTTGAAGAAGTCGGGCGTGGAGGCAAAGCGCCAGACGGTGTTGTAGAGACCGCTGGATCGGAACAGCAGATGGGCGACGAGCACGATGAGCGCCCAGCAGGCCAGCCCGCCGGAAGAGAACGCGTCGAAGGAAAGCCGCGACTGCGACAGGGTCAGGCTGAGCGCCACCGCGACCAGAACCATGACGAGGTCCTGGATCATGATGATGGCGCGCCGCATCCTCGGTCGGATTCCCGATACGGCTTCTACGTAGGCGGTCATTGGGTGGCACTGAACTCCAGGCGCGGAGATGCTATCAGAACGGCCGCGGACAAAACATCGTCCACCGCCACTTCAGATTGCAATTCCCCGACCCCGTCGCCCGGTTATCGCCTTAGCGCGGAGAGGACGGGAGGGCTAGCGGTTTTTTTGGCTGAGTGAACGTGCCAATGATTTGTCTCGAAGCAGCAACAACCCAGGCCAAACTGTTGGTGACATCGGGAAACTGTCCAATAGACTCCGCTAATAGATGTCAGTGGACGACAATCCGGCTTCACTAAGCCGCACCACGTTGCCATAAGCTTGTCGCCATGGCTATGAAAGAGGGGCTTGGCGGTCGTGTGGGCGTTAAACGAAACACTAGAACAATAACTGTGGCACCACAGCGATGATTTCGGCACTGAACAGCGCGCTCGACGATATATTCGGGGCGATGAGGCTGCGAAGGGTATGGATTGCCCTCGCGCATGAGGATATCGGCGACCAGCACCGGCGCACCACGCTTGGGCCGCTTTGGCTGCTGGTCAACTATCTTGCCTTTGTCGGCACCTTCGTTTTCGTGTTCCAGCCTGCGGGCAAGGATGCCACAGGCTATACCGCCTACGTCGCGATTGGCTTGATGGTGTGGTTCTTCCTGATGGAGGTCATCTCGCTGAGCGTGTCACTCTTCAAGCGCGAGGAGAGCTTCATCGAAGGCACGACGCTTCCGCTGTTTGTCTATGTGATGCGATTGACCGTACAATCTGCGATCCGAGCCGGATACGCGATTGCAGGTTGCATTGTCATTCTATTGCTGACTGGCTCGGGGCTGACTATGGCGTGGCTGTGGTCGCTTATGGGGCTTCTCCTGATCCTGTTGGCTACACCGGCTCTCATCACCGTCTTTGCGTTTACCGGCGCATTCTTCCCGGACAGCGAATTCATCGTCGGCAACCTGATGCGCGTTGGAATGTTCTTCACACCCGTGTTCTGGGTTTATAATGGGCAAGACGCCATCCAGAGGTACGCATATCAATGGAATCCATTCGCCTACTTCCTGGACGTTGCACGCACCCCGATCCTCAGCGGCCAGTTTCCGAGTAATGCCTTCGCCGTCACAGGCATGGTAGCCTTGGCTATGTGGGCGATCGCGCTGCTGTTGCTTGGCAGATATCGCCGCCAGGTCGTCTTTTTGATATGAGTTTGTGATGGTTTCCATAAAACTGGACAACGTCAGCCTGGTCTACAAGCTGCACGAAAGACTGACGCTTTCGGCGCGGGATCGGCGTTTGGGCCCAACAGGCGGCAGAATTGAAGGTTCCAGCCGAAGGCAGTTCGTTCAGGCGCTCGACGGCGTCGGTTTCGAACTCAAGGCCGGCGACCGGCTTGGCCTTGTAGGCCCGAACGGAGCTGGGAAAACAACACTGCTGAAAGTCCTCTACGGCATCTACGAGCCTTCCGGAGGGAGCGTCGCGATCGAAGGTAAGGTCGATGCTCTTTTCAACATCAACATCGGATTTCGCCGCGAAGCGACGGGTCGCCGGAACATCGTATTGCGAGGCCTGATTAACGGATGGTCGGAAGCCGAGATCGAAGAAAAGATGGAAGCCATCATTGCCTTCAGCGAGCTCGGCGATTTCATTGACCTTCCATTCAAGGCCTACAGCCAGGGAATGGCGGCGCGGCTCGCTTTTTCGGTGGCGACAGCGCTTGAACCCGAAATCCTGCTGATGGACGAATGGATCGGAGCAGGCGATGCTTCTTTCCAGGAAAAGGCCAAGAGGCGCATGGACGAACTGGCCGAAAAGGCAGGCATCATCGTTCTGGCGAGCCACAGCGAAAGCCTTATTCAGAGCGTGTGCACCAAGCGGCTGACGCTCAAAGGCGGCCGGGTGGAGTCGCTGACGCCAGTGCCGATCAGGTCTGCCGAAGCGGTTTTGGTCAACCCTTAGGCTCAGAGCGTTCTCCAGAATGACGCCAGCCTGTTGCGACCGAGACGGAATCTCAATAGTTGCGCTGTGGTCCTGGCTTTCCGCTGCTTCCGCGATGCAAGTATTCTTAACTGAGTCATGTCAGAATCATCTAAATTTCCGAATGTTCGCGGGCGAACACGCTGGAATGAATAAGACACTGCCGAGTTGTTGATGACGAAGCCGAATGCCGTTCCGATGAATGATCTCAAGCGTCTGTACCAGCGCTATGAGGTTGAAATCGCGCGCGAAGTAGCGAGCACGCTGCGGTCCGGATGGTGGCTCAATGGCGTAGCAGGGAAGCGATTCGGAGCGAACTTTGCGACGTTTGCAGGAGCCTCGGATTGCATCCTCGTCGCAAACGGAACGGACGCCCTTGAACTCGCTTTACGCTCTATCGTCGGGCTTGACGATGCGCATGGACGCGAGGTGATCGTGGCGGCGAATGCCGGGGGATATGCCAGTTGTGCGTGCTGGCACAACGACCTCATTCCACACTACGTCGACATCGAACCGGCTAGCCAACTTGCAAGCGTCCGATCGGTGCTGGAAGCGGTGAGTACCGACACGGCTGCGATTGTCGTTACCCATCTTTACGGCGGCGTGGTCGATGTTCCCGCTATCCGGGCAGGACTTGTCAATGCCGGAATGTCGCACATCCCGGTCATCGAGGATTGCGCCCAGGCACACGGTGCTCGCATCAGGGGTGAAATGGTTGGATCACTTGGAGACATCGCCACTTTCAGCTTCTATCCGACTAAAAATCTCGGCGCGATGGGTGACGGTGGCGCAGTCCTCACCTCCAACCAAAGACTGGCGGAGCGCGTTCGTCAGCTTCATCAATATGGCTGGAGTTCCAAATACCATGTGGCCCTGCCAGGAGGGCGCAACTCTCGCATGGACGAGGTCCAGGCAGCGATTTTGGATGTATTTCTTCCAGACTTGAACAGCCGCAACGAACAACGCCGCAGCATCGTTAGCCGATTTAGGGCTGTTACCGGGCGCCGGCTCAAATTCCTCGACGGCGGCAACGGCGCCGTCGCACACCTCGCGGTCCTGCTGTGTGACGACCGGGACGCATTCCGCACCTTCATGAAGGAGCGCGGCGTCGATACCGATGTCCACTATCCCGTGCTCGATTGCGATCAGGTTGGTTGGGCTGCCCTGCCCATGAAAGGGGCCGAAAATCTCGCAATCTCCCGGGCAAGCATCAGTCGTCTGTGTTCCGTCCCGTGCTACCCGGACATGACGAATGATGAGGTCGAGCAAGTGTGCAGGGCCCTCATCGAATGGGAGGCAATGTGACTGCGCGCTCTCTTGTTTTTCCCATTTACCGCAACGAGCCGAACATCCCTTCCCTGTTGCAGGCCGTCGCCAAATTCGACGCCATGTATGAGGGCGACATCGAGTTTGTCTTCGTCATCGATGGATCGCCCGACCAGTCGGGCGGCCTGCTGGTTAGAGCTTTGGAGGACGCCAGCTACAGATACAAGATCATCTTCCACAGCCGGAATTTTGGCTCCTTCACGGCCATTCGGACGGGGCTCGAACACGCGTCCGGCAAACATGTGGCCGCGATGGCGGCCGACCTCCAGGAACCGCCCGAACTCATTGTCGAATTCTTTTCGATACTGGAAAAGGATACGGCTGACGTTGTGTTTGGCCGCAGAACCGGTCGCGACGACCCCCTTTTGACGCGCTTCCTGTCCCGAGCCTTCTGGAGCGTTTACCGCAGGCTGATTATGCCCAGCATGCCGAGCGGCGGCGTCGATATATTTGCCTGCAACCGCCAAGCGCTCGATGCGATCCTGTCAATCGAGGAGCCAAACAGCTCGCTTGTGGTTCAGCTGTTCTGGGTCGGATTCAGGCGGGAGTTCGTGCCTTACCGGCGACGCGAGCGGGAGCATGGGAAGAGCGCCTGGGGCATTGGGCGCCGGCTCAGATATATGATGGACTCGATCTTCTCGTTTTCCGACTTTCCGATCGTTCTTACACTCTGGGTGGGAATTGCGGGCTGCATTCTCAGCCTTGTGTTTGCTGTAATCACCGTCGTCGCCCGCTTGCTTGGCAGGATCGACCCTGCCGGGTACACGACACTGGTTCTGCTTATCGTGGGATTCGGGTCAGCGATTCTCGCCGTGCAAGGCATTCTTGGTTGTTATCTTTGGCGAGCAGTTGAAAATACCAAATCGCGCCCACTGCGAATAATAAGCCGTGTCGTCGACGGGACCTCTGCATGAACGACAAGACTTTTTTTGTCCATGACCGTGGCATCTGCGAGAGCACGAGCGTCGGCGACGGCACAAGGATATGGGCATTCGCCCATGTCCTTCCGGGCGCCAAGATTGGCGCGAACTGCAACATCTGCGATCATGTCTTCATCGAAAATGACGTGACGGTCGGCGATGACGTCACGATCAAAAGCGGCGTTCAGCTATGGGATGGCGTCCGGCTGGGCAATCGCGTGTTTGTCGGCCCGAATGCCACCTTCACCAACGACCGGTTCCCGCGCTCGAAACATTACCCCGAGACGTTTCTCCAGACGATCGTCGAGGACGGCGTGTCGATCGGCGCCAACGCGACGATCCTGCCCGGGATAACGATTGGACGCCAGGCGATGATCGGCGCCGGCGCCGTGGTGACCAAGAACGTGCCGGCCAACGCCGTGGTGGTCGGAAATCCAGCCGTCATCGTTGGCTATCAGACCGGTCCGCAGGTCGAGCCTGTGATGACGCAAGCGACACCCGGCGCCGCCGGTGACAGGATGGCGCTTGGGGTCGGCGGATGCGAGCTTTGGCGGTTGCCGCATTTCAGTGATCTGCGCGGCGAACTGGCCCCGCTCGAGTTCGGACAGAACCTGCCCTTCAAGCCCTTGCGGTCGTTTCTCGTTTACGGCGTCCCTTCCGACAAGGTCAGGGGCGAGCACGCGCACCGCCAGTGCCATCAATTCCTGATCGCTGCTCACGGGCGTCTTTCAGTGGTGGTCGATGACGGCCGCGACAGAAAGGAAGTCTCGCTGGCAGATCCCTCGATCGGTCTTTACCTGCCGCCGGGGGTGTGGGGCATTCAGTACAAGTTCCAACCGGATACTGCGCTGCTCGTCATGGCTTCGCATCCATATGATGCAAGTGACTACATCAGGGACTATTCGGATTTCCTCGCCACGGTCAGACCGGATGACCACTGACCGGATAGGCTCGGACGCAATCCGCTTTCTAGTGGCCGGCGGATTGAACACAGCCTTGACTAGTGCCGTCTACTTTGCTGGCTTGACGATCCTGTCGTCGGGCATTTCCTACACCATTGCCTGGCTAGTAGGCCTAGCATTCGTGATGGTGTTCTATCCGGACCGCGTCTTTCCCGGAGGGCGTACCGGCTTCGCGGATCGGCTGGCAGTCGGCGGCTCGGTCGCCGCGGTGTTTGTGGCAGGCTTGGTAACCCTTCATTTTCTCGAGCGAGCGCTGCAAAGCCGAGCGGCAGCGTTCTTTGCAACGCTGGCCATCACAACAGCGCTCAACTTCACTATTTCTCGATCTATACTACGCAACAAACGGTGAAGCAATGCGGATTCCCTATTAAACCTAAATGGGAAATCTTACCTGAGACATTTTTAGGTATAATTCCGGGCCATTACGAATTACGTCTACCGCTCTAGATTTTACTCGATCTGACGATTGCAACCCGCAGAAATCGGCAAGAGCAGCTACAAAATTTGCGGGTTGAAAGATCGCTTTCTCATAACTGACAAGGAGTGCAGGAACGGTGAGTCTTTCGACGAGGTTCATAATCTCAAGATTCAGTTCGACTGCTCTGCGCAGTTGGTCACGGAACTCGCAAACCATCGAGATTTCTTCCCGTTTTGCGATGGCGACTGGATCGCGAAAAGGTATAACCAATCTCGGCTCCCGAAACAGGTGAAGATAGCTTCCAACACTTTGGAAGGCCATAGGCCGCTTGAAGCCCCAGACGTTGTGGACGCTGTTGTATCGGCCGATCATCGCAGGCAACTCGTCCGGCGCGTTTTCAATGGCATCTGCGAATTCCAAGTCCTCGAACACCGCTTTGTCGGCCTGGTCGCCCAGGTAAACTCCAAGGGAATCCAGCGTGGCCGCCACCATGGAAGTGCCCGAGCGAGGCGCACCAACGACAACAATCGTCGCAGTGCCTCCCGCCACGCTATTATTGATGACATGGACTCCGAAGTTTCTAAGTTGATTGATATCAATCTGCGCTGATGGGCGACTACGTTTAGATAGCCACTCAAATCGTTTCGATGCCCCTCGCAGCATGGCCGCCCCGCTAAATGATTCCATCGTTGAACTGAATTCTTTTCAAAAAGCTCAGTTGAGTTCCAGCCCCTTTCCGCCTCATATCCGACAGAATTTCATGAAGATGACCCTCATGCCCCAGGTCCCTTAGGCAAGCCTCAACATCATAGATCGAATACTGCAAGCGGTATACCAGATCCCGCTTCAGAAGCGGACATCTTAGAAACCTCCGATAGAGAAAACCTCCGGTGTGTATCTGAGAACGCCCCGATATACGATTCAGTATATCGCCTTGTACTTCGTTTCCGCGAGCGCCCTTGTGATCTTCCCTTCGCAACCGGATTGCAGAAGGAAGAGTTCCACTAAGCGAAATCAACTCCCCTAGGGAAAGATCTTTCATAAAAGGCTGAATTTCGTTAGGTGAGTATATAACATCTATCTTGTCTGCAAAGGGCACTATTGCCTTCGACAATCCGATCTCTCCCCTTTGTATCGCCCATCTTCTCGAATTTACTGGCAAATATTTCCGCCAAAACTCAACAGCAGCGGGAGTATCCAACATCCGCCGCGACACAGAGAAGCAAAACGATTGGATATGATAAAAAAACTCCCAATTTTCAAACGCCGTGCAGATGTCGGCTTTCGAGGTCGCCAGCCGCTGGATCATCTCAGTCAGGCCCTCTCGGAAGAAATAGACGCTGTCGTTCAGATAAATAAGACGCTCAACATCGAAATGCTTACGCAAGAAATGAGTTGCGTCTTGGAATCCGCCAATATCGAATCCCGTATTGTCTCTGGTCAGAATCCAACGACTTTGCGAAACAAGCTCTGCCCCAGTAGCATCGTTTAGCGTGTGATTAGCCACTACGATGACGTTAACTTCCGCCTCCGCCAGCGCGTCAAGGGCATTTTTTACATACCACGACAGTTCTTTCGGCTGCCATATCAAAAAGATAGCAAATTTTCCATTTTTAAAGCGGCGATTTCCCTCAATACTTTCCGTTATAAATCCGTCTTTTCCTGACAACCGACGAATAACCGCAGAAAATACCTTCGGATAATAGAACATCGATCGCGCAAAAACCTTAATCGCGGCCTCTTTTAGCCGATCAGCGGCGTTCTTGTTCGTCACGTTATAACTTCCCTCCTGGTCCTTCTACCCCATGTGGGGCGATCGGCCGTTCATACCGGTCTAGGACAGATATCGACGGTAGCTCCAGATCCTCACTTCGAGAGGATGGCTGTGAATTCATTACGATTGAACGGCGTTGCATGCACACTCACGGGGCGCAATGGCGAATATCCGAGTTCGAACAGTGCCTGGATGTTGCGTTGAAAGCCTTCCGGGGTAAATTGCCATGAGTGGACATCAACATAGCCGCCGGCGGCTTGCCGGTGCTCTTCAATTGCAGCTCGCACGCGCCTCCGGAGCTCAGATGATTGCAGTTCGACGCCATGGTCTCCGCGCCAATGTCGGACACAGTCATTGTGCACGGTCAGCGCTCGGTGTTCGATCACACTCGCAAGCCGGTGAATCCTACGCTGAGATAAGCATGCGTCAAGAATGTCAGCGATCGTAGATTCAGCGATAAAGTGATCAAAGCAATATCTTTTGTCAGGCACGATAATATAATATTTTCCACCATCCTCCAGGAGGCCTGAAACTTGTCGAAAATGGTCGATCAAGTCGGGCTGGTGCTCAATACAATGGCAACTAACCACTGCAGAGAACTTTTCAGACACCACCGAGAGATCACCGATCGGCGATGTATAGTGAATCTTCGGAACAGCTTTTATCGGATATCCGATCTGGTTGGCCCTGACGACCAATTGCTCGCTGTCGAGGATGTCGAAATACCGAACCTGCTCGCCAATCACCTGTGGATTACAAAAGGGGCCAATCTCAAGGATCGACCGGCTTGATCTCAATTCGTCCAAGAAGCGCTCACGCAGTGACAGAGGAGAGCCCAACCTTCCTTCCCGAGAACCAATTCTGAAAAAATGATCACGAAGCTGCTCGTCGCTCATGCGAGCCAGGTCGGGGTAACTTTTGCGATAGAACTCTATGTCTAGGCAAAGACCTACCTCTATTGTCGGAGGTTGAACTGCTTCTTGGATTAATGAATCTCGCGCGACCCTCTTTAGTTTAGAGAGACTCCCCCAAATTCTGGAGAGGTATTGATTGCCAATCATGGTGAATAATATCCTGATTGCAAGCCGAGTTTTACGAGCACAACATCGTTCAGTAGACGGACACTACCATTTGCAGGAAAAACTGGCATCGCGTTAAATTCAGGTTTGAGCGCCCTCCGCTGATTGCCAGGCAGTTGCACGAGATTCTTATATCCCTGCATCTGCAAGTAAGCGGACATTCGCTCGATGTTGCCACCATCCCAAGAGAAGAATGAAGCACCAGCTGTAGAGCCTACCGCGATCGAATATAGGTTAGGGCGGACTACGCCACCATATATATCGAATTTCTGAGGTTTACTGAGGTCAGCTACCTCCGACATTTTTTCATATATTCTGCTTGCCATTTGCCGATCAAAATCGGCAGCCAAAAGCCGTTCCGCTTGGTATTGGGAAATGGCTGCTGCTGACTGAATTGCAAGCGTTCCCGTCAAAATGTAGCCCGTTATTCTCAGTTGCTTCGATTTCGAATTCATAACCACAATCGAACAAACGCAAATTGAACCCGGGACGGCGAGCAGAGTCCTCATTGGCACCAACCCGCCAGCCAATAACATGAGCGGAAACGGCGCAAGTAATATCATCAATAGAAGAAGCGTAGAAATAAACCTTCTCTGTGTGATGACGATAAAGGCGGCCAAGGCAATAAGAAAACCGCTAGCCCAAATCGCGGTGCCAAACATTGAACGTGCGCCCGTTAAAACCAGGACGCTATTCGCAATTGTCCTTCCCACGACTCCGAGAGGATTCGCCAGTAGAATGTCCGGTCGCATAAATGCCTCGATATAGGCGAGCGGTATCCCAGAAAAAGTTACAAAAAGTTTCTGAATCAAGAGGTGCATCGCAATCGACGCAACGATCAAAGCGAATACGGAAATAGTGTCCCGTATTTTTCGTTCACTGTCGCTGAAGAAGACAACCGCCAGGCCAACCACGAGGGCAACAAAGGCAAACGCCTGGTAGGTGCCGATTGCCGCCGTTGCGGAGACAACCATGACAATCGCCCAAAAAACCTTGTGGTTTTCAGTTAAGTGTCGTTCCACAGTGTAAGCGACCACTCCGCAGAGCAACAAACCAAAACCAGCCGAGGAAGTATTCGCAGGGAATTCGAGCAGACAGCTCCAAATCGGAAATGCCGCGAAGGCTGCAAAGGCAAGAAACGAACTAGCCCCGAATGGCTGTCGGCAACCACGGAGGACAAGCATATATGCGATTGCAGCGCAGAGACCAAATAGGCCAACCGTAAAGGCAGGCACAACTGGAAACGGCAGAATGTACCGTAACAGCACGTAAGTCATCCATCGGCCTTGCGCTATCCACGCGCCTCCGGAGTCTCTTGTCGCTGCGATTTCCGCATCGATGTAAAGAGGCAACGTTGTCATCATTGGGAAATAAATGGCGACGAAAAGCAGCCACAATCGCGCGGCGGATTTCGCGTTCTCTACCGCTGTCTGTTGACTCACCTTCAGTCCTCTCAATCTGTGCACTGCACGTTCGGGACGCGCATCTTGAAAGCTGCTACTGGCAACAGAAAGCATGGGGTTAAGCTTGTCTGTGGCGGTCCATTGCGTCACACCTCGATGGAAGACACAGGCCCCGGCCATCTCGGACTAGATGAGCAACCACCCTCTCCGTCGCCTCCCGCCACCCCGGCGCGTGCCACCCAAACGCCGCTGCAAACTTCGCGCTCGACAGCCGCGAATTTTGCGGGCGCCGTGCCTTGGTCGGATAGTCGCTTGTCGCGATGTCGCGCACGTTCGCGTGCGGGCCACCAAACGCCCGGCTTGTGTCGAGGATGTGACGGGCAAAGCCGCTCCAGTTGGTGTCGCCCTCGCCCGCCAGATGGTAGACGCCGAAGGCGGCGAAATTGCCGTCGTCGACCAGCTTCGGCGCCGCATACAGGATGGCGTCGGCAATGTCGAGCGCGGATGTCGGGTTGCCCCATTGGTCGGCGACGACCGCGATCTCGTCGCGGTCGGCGGCGAGGCGCAGCATCGTCTTGACGAAATTCCTGCCGAAGGGGCTGTAGACCCAGGCGGTGCGCAGGATGAGGTGGCGCGGGTTGGCCGTCGCGACCGCCTCTTCGCCGGCGAGCTTGGAGGCGCCGTAGACGCCGAGCGGGGCGGTCGGGTCGGTCTCGACATAGGCGCCATCCTTGGTGCCGTCGAAGACATAGTCGGTCGACAGATGGATGACGGGAACGCCGAGCCTTGCCGCGGCTTCGGCCACCTTGCCGGCGCCGGCGGCGTTCACGGCGAAGGCCAGGTCCTTCTCGTCCTCGGCCTGGTCGACGGCGGTGTAGGCGGCGGCGGAAACGACGATGTCGGGCCGTGCCGCTTCAAGGGCGGCGAACACCGTGTCTGGCCGCGCCAGGTCGAGCGCCGGCCGGCCGACGGCGACGACCTCGACGTCGTCGCGGCCCCGCGCCGCCTCGACCAGACTGGCGGCAACCTGACCCTCGCGTCCGGTGACGGCAAGCCTCACGTGGCCACCTTCCTGCTCTCGGCCGCGTTCCCGGCCGGGCTGCTTTCGGCCCTTGCATTTTCGATCTGGGCGTTCTCGACCGGAGCGTTTTCGGCCGGGCGCGTTTCCACCTTAGCGCGGCCCAGCCGCGCGCCATCGTAGCGCTGCTCGCGGATCGGCCCCCACCACCATTTGTTGTCGAGATACCAGTCGACGGTCCTGGCCAGGCCGCTGTCGAAGTCCTCCCGCGGCGTCCAGCCGAGGTCGCGCGCGATCTTGGAGGCGTCAATCGCATAGCGGCGGTCATGGCCGGGGCGGTCGGTGACGAAGGCGATCAACTCGCGATAGCGCTTGCCGCCGGCGCGCGGCTGCCTGAGGTCGAGAAGATCGCAGATCGCCTCGACGACTCCGAGATTGGTGCGTTCGGAATTGCCGCCGACATTGTAGCTCTCGCCCGGCTGTCCCTTGGTGGCCACCAGTTCAAGGGCCCGCGCGTGATCCTCGACGAACAGCCAGTCGCGCACATTGGCGCCGGCGCCGTAGACCGGCAGCGGCTTCTCGTCGAGCGCGTTGAGGATGACCAGCGGGATCAGCTTCTCCGGGAAATGATAGGGCCCGTAATTGTTCGAGCAGTTGGAAAGAACCACCGGAAGGCCGTAGGTCTCGTGCCAGGCCCGCACCAGATGGTCGGACGCCGCCTTCGAGGCCGAATAGGGCGAGGACGGCGCGTAAGGCGTCTCCTCCACGAACATGCCGCCGTCGAAAGGCAGGTCGCCAAACACCTCGTCGGTCGAGACATGGTGGAAGCGGAAGCTGTCCTGGCGGGCCTGCGGAAGCCCGCGCCAGTATTCCAGCGCGGCATTCAGGATGCGGTAGGTGCCGACGATGTTGGTCTCGATGAAGGCGCCCGGCCCGTCGATCGAGCGGTCGACATGGCTCTCGGCCGCAAGGTTCATGACGATGTCGATGTCGTCGCGGCGCAAGATCTCCAGCACCGCGCGCTCGTCGCAGATGTCGGCCTGCTCGAAGCGATAGTTGTGCGCGTTCTCGATCGGCCTCAGCGAAGCGAGGTTGCCGGCATAGGTGAGCTTGTCGAGATTGGTGACGCGATAGGCCGGATTGGCGCACAGATGCCGGCACACGGCCGAGCCGATGAAGCCGGCGCCTCCGGTGACCAGAAAATTCATGCCGCCGTCCCTCCTCACGCGAACACCTGCGCCAGGCCGAGCAAGGGCGCGTTGCGGTCCTTGTCCGAAAGCTGGAAGCCGCCCGCGATCGACGGCCATTTTATGCCGATCTCCGGGTCGTCGAAGCGGATCGACCGGTCGTGCTCGCGCGAATAGGTGTCGGTCACCTTGTAGAGCACCTCGGTATCCGGCACGAGCGTAACGAAACCGTGCGCGAAGCCTTTCGGCACCAGGACCTGGTTGCCCTTTTCGGCCGATATCTCCAGAGCCACCCATTTGCCGAAGGTCGGCGAGGCGCGGCGGATGTCGACCGCGACATCGAGCACGCTGCCCCTGATGACGCGCAGCAGCTTGGCTTGCGCGCGCGGCGGCAGCTGGTAATGCAGGCCGCGCAGCACGCCGGCCGCGGCGGAATAGGAATGATTATCCTGCACGAAGGCGAGGTCGATGCCGGCCTCGGCGAAGCGTTCGGCATTCCAGGTCTCGCTGAAAAAGCCGCGCGCGTCGCCATGCCGCTTCGGCACGATCTCCAGCACGCCATCGAGGCCGAGCGGCCTGACCTCAAGCACCGCGTTCCTCCATCAGATCGGCCACCCGCCGGCGCAGATAGGCGGCATATTCGTTCTTGCCGAGCCGCGCGGCGCGCTCCAGAACCTTGTCGGCGCCGAGCCAACCCTGCTCGAACGCGATCTCCTCCGGGCAAGCGACCTTGATGCCCTGGCGATGCTCGATCGTGCGCACGAAGGAGGCCGCCTCGTGCAAGCTGTCATGCGTGCCGGTATCGAGCCAGGCGTAGCCGCGGCCGAGCTGATGCACCTGCAGTTGCCCGCGCTCGAGATAGACGTTGTTGACCGCCGTGATCTCGAGTTCGCCGCGCGCGGAAGGGCGGATCGTCGAGGCGATGTCGACGACGCCGTTGTCGTAAAAATAGAGACCGGTGACGGCCCAGTTGGATTTCGGCTTTTGAGGCTTTTCCTCGATTGTCAAAGCCTTGCCGGTTGCCTTGTCGAACGAAACCACGCCGTAGCGCTCCGGATCGTCGACATGATAGGCGAATACCGAGGCGCCGCTTTCACGGCCGGCAGCGCGACGGCACAGATGCGACAAACCCTCGCCGAAATAGATGTTGTCGCCGAGAATCATCGACACGTTGTCCTTGCCGATGAAGTCGCGACCGATGATGAAGGCCTCCGCGAGGCCGTTGGGCTGCGGCTGCTCGGCGTAGGAAAGCTCCACGCCAAATTCGGAACCGTCGCCCAGCAAAGCCTGAAAGACCGGCAAGTCGCGCGGAGTTGAGATGATGAGAATCTGGCGGATACCCGCGAGCATCAGCACGCTCAGCGGGTAATAGATCATCGGCTTGTCGTAGATCGGCAGTATCTGCTTAGAAACCGCTAATGTAAGCGGATAAAGGCGTGTTCCGCTGCCACCCGCAAGGATAATTCCTTTCAACAAGCTCTCCTTGAACTACCGCGGCCCCCGCCTCGACGCCAAGTTGCCCGTGCTTAGGTTTCGGGCGCTGGCTTGTCAATGTCGGCTTCGACTGCTTCCCGACGCACCTCACCGCTTTCTATCATCCGGCGTGCGGTGGTTTCGAGCGAAATCCGACCGCGCCATGAAAAAGGGCCGGCGGGCGCTTGTCGCCCGCCGGCCCTTTTCTCGTCGATCGTTCTCAGCCGCGCTTGAGCAATGCCCAAACGGCCGGCACCAGGCTGGCGGCCAAAGCCACCTTGATCAGGTCGCCGACGATGAAGGGCAGGACGCCGAACTGCCAGGACTTTTCCGGCCCGATGAGGATCGCCAGCCAGGCAAAGCCCATGGCCATCATGACGACCTCCGCCGTCAGCATCGCGCCGAACAGCTTGAACGGATTGCGGTCCCAGCCGCGATCCGCGGCCCAGCCGGCGATCGCCGCCATGACCACGAAGCCAGCAAGATAGCCGCCCGTCGAACCCAGCATATAGGCGATGCCGATGCCCTTTTCCGGCGTACCCTGGAAAACCGGCAAGCCAAAAGCGCCTTCGGCGAGGTAGAGAAGGAGCGTGGCGACAGCAAGGCGCAGGCCGAACGCCGAGGCGATCAACAGCACGGCCAGCGTTTGCAGCGAAATGTCGACCGGGCCGAGCACCACTTTGGTCTTGGCCGAAAGCGTCAGCAGCAAGGTTCCGGCGAGTGCCAGGAAAAGCTGGGTCGCGAGCCGAGCGGCGCCCCGATCCGGCAGGGTGAGAGAAACAAGCGGGCGCATCGTGGTTGCAGTTGCCATGGTCTTCCCCATTCTGGCTGATTTGTTGGGTGGCTGATTGCTGGCTTTAAAAGCGCATCGCACAGAAACGGGTCCAGGCGGCGCGCTTTAAAAATTGTTCTGATGCATGTCGTTCTCCCAAAACCGCTGCGCGGTTTTGGGCGACATGCATTGATTTTCCTATATTGGCTTCCGTATCGGGCGGCAATCATTTTGCCGCATTGCAACGGAGCACGCCGGCATGGCCCTTGAATTCGACACTAGCTTCGATCCCGCCTATGGCCGGGCGGTTGCGGTTGCGCCGGGTGTGCTGCGCGTCACCGCCAGAAATCCAAGCCCGTTCACCTTCCACGGTACCAACAGCTATCTCGTCGGCCGCGAGATGCTGGCGGTGATCGATCCAGGGCCGGAAGACGACGCCCATCTCGAGACGCTGCTCAAGACGATTGCGGGCAGGCATGTCAGCCACATCTTCGTCAGCCACACCCATCGCGACCATTCGCCGCTCGCAGCGCGATTGAAAGAGCTGACCGGCGCCCCGACGCTTGCCGAAGGCCCGCATCGGCCGGCCCGCGCCTTGCGCATCGGCGAGGTCAATCCGCTCGACGCCAGCGCCGACCTTACCTTCGTTCCCGATGTCGTGCTGGCCGACAATGCGCTGACTGAGGGCGACGGCTGGGCCATCCGCACCGTGCTGACGCCCGGCCACACCGCCAACCACGCCGTGTTTGCCCTCGAGGGGGCCGGAACCCTGTTTTCAGCCGACCATGTCATGGCGTGGTCGACCACGATCGTCGCGCCGCCGGACGGCGCCATGGCCGACTATATGAGCTCCCTCGACCGGCTGCTGGCGCGCGACGATCGCTTGCTTTTGCCGGGCCATGGCGGGCCAGTGACCGCGCCGCGAAGGTTCATGCGCGGCCTCAAGACGCACCGCAAGATGCGCGAAAGGGCGATCCTGGAACGCATCCGCGCCGGAGACCGGACGATCGTGGAAATGGTCGCGGCGATCTACCGCGACACAGACCCGCGGCTGCACGGCGCCGCGGGGCTTTCGGTACTTGCCCATCTCGAGGATCTGGTCGCGCGCGGCCTGGTCGTCACGGACGGTGATCCGGCCATAGATGGCGTTTTCGCGCCCGCTGCGTAGGTCTGGAGCGCGTCACCGTTTCACGGAAAACGGCGAAGCGCTCCCACTTCCTTCTTGGCGCAATTCCGGACGGAAAACCGCTTCACACTTTTCCGGGAATTGCTCTATTCGGCCGGCGCCGGGCCGACCTGCCCGGCGACCTGCTGGTCGAGCTCGCCGAGGAAATCCGTGATGCGGGCGGCGTTGTCGCCGAGGTCGTAGCGGCCGTAGCGCGAGGCCGAGCGCATGTCGACGATGACCTGCTCGCCGTCGTCGGTGACGCGGATGGCGACGTCGGCCGGCAGTCCGAGCACGAAGCCCTTGGCCAGCGCATTGATGGTCGCCTCGCTCTGACCGTTGATGTCGGGATAAGGTGCCGTCAGCTGCCAGTCGCGGCGGTCGAGCACGGTTTCGACAGCGTCGACGACGGTTTCGAAAGGCAGGTTGTAGCTGCGCCCGCTAACTAACGGATAGGCGGCGGCCTGCAGACTCTGTTCGCCCGGGGTGGGCGGCGACAGCTCGTTCATGTCGGCGGTGCGCTCGCTGGTGTCCAGCACCGGCGGATCGTCGAGATCGGTCGAGATGTCGCGCAGCGGCGGATAGATCGTCGCCCAGTAGACGGCGACGCCGTAGGGCGCCAGCACCAGAAGCGCCAGCAGCGCGCCGATGCTGAGATCGCGGCCACCGCGATCGCCGAAACTCCAGACCCTGGACAGACCGAGACCAGCCAGCAACAGGGCAAGCGCCGCCAGCAGCGCCACGACCGCCAGCACCCACAGGAAAGGCGGTGTGTCGACGAGACCCAGCCTGTAGGTGGCAATGACGGTGAGCAAAAGGACGAGGGAAAATGCCCCGATCCGCCGCGACCAGCCGGCCGCCCTCGACGTCTGCCGTTCAGGAATAGATGCCATTCTGTGCCGTGTCGTCCCAACCCGGGCTGAGAGTTAGCGGTTTTTGACGCCGGCTTGAAGCCGAAAGATCAAACATTCTTGGTCAATCCGTCGGCAGGCGGTAATCCTTGAACTGGTCGCGCAAGGTAGTCTTCTGGATCTTGCCGGTGGCGGTGTGCGGAATTTCACCGACGAAGGCCACGTCGTCGGGCATCCACCACTTCGCCACCTTGCCGCTCATGAAGGTGAGGATGTCGCCCTTGCTCGGCTCCCTGCCGGGCTTGCTCACGACGACCAGCAAGGGCCGCTCGCCCCATTTGGAGTGCGGGATGCCGATGGCCGCCGCCTCCGCCACGTCCGGATGGCCGACGGCGAGGTTCTCGAGATCGATGGTCGATATCCATTCGCCGCCGGACTTGATGACATCCTTGGCGCGGTCGGTGATCTGCATGTAGCCGCTGGCGTCGATATGGGCGACATCGCCGGTGTCGAACCAGCCATCGGCATCGAACTGCTCGGCGCCGGCGCCGCCATAATAGGCGCGGGCCACCGCGGGGCCGCGCACCTTGAGATGTCCGAAGGTCTTGCCGTCCCAGGGCAGCGCGTTGTCGTTGTCGTCGGTCACTTTCATTTCGACGCCGAAGGGCGAAAAACCCTGCTTGCCCTGGACATCGAGCCGCGCCTCGCCAGTCAGCGTCTCATATTGCGGCTTCAGGGTGCAGAGCGTGCCCAGCGGCGACATCTCGGTCATGCCCCAGGCATGCACCACCTGCACATCGTAGTTGTCCTGGAACTTGGCGGTGATGGCGCGCGGACAGGACGCGCCGCCGATGACGACCTTCTTCAGGTAAGGCAGCTTCTTGCCGGTTTCCTCAAGATATTGCAGCAGCATCATCCAGACGGTCGGCACGGCGGCGCTGACCGTCACCTTCTCGATGTCGAGCAGCTCATAGATCGAGGCGCCGTCCATTCTGCAGCCGGGCATCACCAGCTTGGCGCCGATCATCGGTCCGCTCTGGCCGAGACCCCAGGCATTGGCGTGGAACATCGGCACGACAGGCAGGATCACATCCCGGGTGGATATGCCCATGGCGTCGGGCATGGCGGCCATCATGGCGTGCAGGACGTTGGAGCGGTGGCTGTAAAGCACGCCCTTCGGATCGCCCGTCGTACCCGAGGTGTAGCACATGCCGGCGGCGGTGTTCTCGTCGAACGCCTTCCAGGCAAAGGCGCCATCGGCCTCGGCCAGCCATTCCTCATAGGCGACGGCATTCGCCAGCGACGTTTGCGGCATATGCGCCCGGTCGGTCAGCACGATCACCTTTCTCAGCGACCGGATTGCGCCAGCGATCTTTTCCAGGAGCGGCACGAAGGTCAAATCGACGAAGATCGCCTTGTCCTCGGCATTGTTCATGATCCAGGCGATCTGCTCGGGAAAAAGCCTCGGGTTGAGCGTGTGATAGATCGCGCCGATGCCCATGATGCCGTACCAGGCCTCGATATGGCGGGCCGTGTTCCAGGCAAGGGTCGCGATGCGGTCGCCGAGCCTGAAGCCGTCACGCTCCAGCCGCTGCGCCACCTTGAGCGCCCGGTGATGGATTTCGGCGAAGGTGGTGCGCACGATCGGGCCTTCGATCGAACGCGACACGACCTCCCTGCCGCCGTGCTGGCGTTCGGCATGGTCGAGCAGCTTGTGGCAAAGCAGCGGCCATTCCTGCATCAATCCAAGCATCTGTTCCTCCCCTTTGCGCATTCGCGTCGTTTGTTTCACGCATTGTGGAACGAACCGCCGGTTTGTCCAGCCACCATAAGTCGAAGCCCGTGGATGGATCGAAGAACCGGGAAAACCGCCATAATCCGGCCATCGTCGCCGTTAAGCTTCATTAACGGGCTGGGTGAGATTGGCGAATGGAGTGGTTCGCATGGACGCGCAGCTCGACGATAAGGCCCTCGAAAGCACGCTTGCCGAAAGTCTGGACGTTCTGACGCCGGACACCAAAACAGTTTCCGAAGATGAATTTGCCGAAGTCGTCGGCGGCGCGCTGGAGGCCGTCGGCGGAACGTTGCTGTTCAAGATGCGCGTCGAAAATGGCGCCGAGGGCGAACATGTCGCCGCGGCCTGCATCGGCAACGCCGACAATCGTCAGTTCCTGCTGCTGACGCTGCCGACCAGCGGCGGCGCGCTGAAGGTCGAAACCGCGGCGAGAAGCACCAATCCGGTTGCTGGCATTGCCGCCGCCTATGCCAGCCTCATGGACGCCTTCAAGACGGCCGCCTGACGGCTGCGTGACAGACATTCAATGAATGGTGATGACACCTCGCGCCGCGCGGGCTTGCGCGACGCGCTTGTCCGACACATGTAAATCTCCCCCAAGGAGACCATTCATGGACAAGCTCGCCAACCCCGCCCCCGGCTTCCAGCGCAACCCGGACAAGGCGATCGCCGTCGAACCCTATCGCGGCAGCGTCATCGTGCGGGTGGGCGACACCGTCGTCGCCCGGTCGACCCGGGCCAAGGTGCTGTCGGAGCCGCCCTACGCGCATGCCTTCTACATCCCGTTCGACGACATCGATTTCAGCAAGCTGGCCGCCACCGAGCACTCGACGCATTGCCCGTACAAAGGCGATGCCAGCTATTGGAGCGTCCGTGAAGCCGGCGAAGTCGGCGAAAATGCAATGTGGGCTTATGAGACGCCATTCGACGAGATGGCCGAAATCCGCAATCACGGCGCATTCTATACGAGCAAGGTGAGGGTCGAAGCTGAGCCGGGCTGAGCCTTTGTTGGCCCGCCAGAGGCGCCTTGAGGTTCAGGTCAGACCGAGCCGAGAAAATGAGTTCCGAAAACCGGCCTACGCCGACCGTAGCCTTAATTGACGTGCCATTCATGAGTGCTTCGGCTGGCGAAGGCCGGAAGCGCAGGAGTTCGCTGTTCGCGGACCGCCCTCACCTGAATATCATGGCAACTCAGTCCGTCGTGCCGTCGTTGCCTATGCCCTCGGCATCGTCGAGGCGCACGAAGGTCATGCCCTTCTGCTTCAAGGCGAGCAGCCCCTGAACCACGCCCTCGCCGGCGGCATGGGTCGGCTGGTTGATGTGGGCGATGATGACGTCGCCGTCCTTGGCGGCGCCGATGCGGCGCGCCGTTTCCTTCGCGCCGAGCAGCGAGCCGCCGTCGCCATTGACCGAGAAGCCGGCGATCTTGAAGCCCAGCCTGCGGATCATGGCGATCGCCGAGGGGCTGTATTCGGCGGTCGCGCCGCGAAACCATTTTGGCACGGGCCCGCCTGCGCCGGCTAAGGCGGCGGCGCCGGTTTCAACCTCGGCTTGCACGGCGGCCGGGCTGCCGGCGCTGCGGATGCCGTAGATCTTCTGCGGCGTATCGACCGCCGGAATGTGGCGGCCGCCGTGGTTTTCCAGTTCGAACAGATCGGGGTGCGCCCGCATGATCTCGACGGCTTCGGCGTTGCGCTTCAGCCAGATGCCGGTAACAAAGATCGTCGCCGGTATCCTGTTGTCGACGAGCGCCGAAAGTATCCTCGTGTCGGTCTTGCCGCCGCAGGCATCGAGCGTCAGCGCGACGCGCCCGCCGCCGATCTCGGCGCCCTGCGGCTTCACATGCAGTGTCGGCTCGAGCAGCGTCGCGGCATTGCCCGCCGACGCCGCGAACAGCGACAGTGCCATCGCGCAAAGGGAATTTCGAAGCACGCCCATCATTCGTTCCAAACCGGCACGTTCGGGCATTCTCCGCGCCGCGCCAACAAAACTTGCCTCTACAAAACCCGCATCTAGGCGAAAATCAGGACGGCAAACAGCGCAAAAAGCAGCAGTCGCGAAAATTTGCTCTCGCTTAGACCGCGGCCTCCAGCGCCAACTCGGTTCGCGCCAGCAGCTGGAGCACGGCATCGACGACCGTGTCGACCTCCAGGCGCCAGGCGCAGCACGCCTTGTTGGGGTCAGGCCGTTCGCACAGGTCACCGCCGATGCAATCGCAAGGCATGGCCGGGCGCACCGCGATGCTCGGCCCGCCGACCGGTCCCCAGTGGACCGGACTCTGCAGGCCGAACAGGCCGACGACGGAAGTGCCGACCGCGGCAGCCATGTGCATGGGGCCGCTGTCGTTGCCGAGAAACAGCCGCGCCTGCTTGAACAGCGCCGGCAGCGTGTCGAGCGGGAGCGCTCCGACCAGATTGACGATCGGCGTCTTCGCAGCCGCCAGGATCTTTTCGACCACCTCGTTCTCGTCCGGGCTGCCGACCAGGGCGACGTCCAGACCTGTCTCAGCCGATATCCGGTCGATCGCGGCGGCAAAGCGCTCGGGCTGCCAGCGGCGCCCGGGGAAGCTTGCACCGGCATGCACCGCGACGAAGGCGTTCGGCCGAAGGTGGAACTTGTCCAGCAGGGCCAAAGCTTTCGTAGTCTCGAACGGCAGCGGCCGAATGTCGGGATCCCGCACACGCAACTCTATGCCAAGCGCCTCCAGCGGCGAAAGGTAACGATAGAGAAAATGCTGCTCGCCATAGCCGAACGGCTTTGCCTTGACATTGGCAGGTTGGCGCTCGAGCCAACGCGGGGGCCTTTCTGACGGGTGATATCCGACGCGAACCCGTGCACCAACCAGTCCTGAGATGAATCGCGACGTCTTCGTATCGGTGATGTCGATGACCATATCGAAATTGCCGCGGCGTAACTTAAGAAGCGTGAGAATAAGCTCCTGCGTGCGCCGCAGCGGCGTGCCGCGCATATGGGAACGGCGGAATGTCACGACCTCCGAGGCGATGTCGTTGGCCGTGAGGAGACCGGCGAAGCGGCCATCGCAGAGGAAGACGATGCGGGCACCGGGAAATTCGAGCTGCAGATTCCTCGCCAACGCGGAGGAAAGAACGAGATCGCCAATGTGCTTCGTTTGCAGGATCAGGATCGACCGGAGAGGGCCGGAGAGAAGCTGCGACACCCGTGTCCGGGCGCCGGACGGACCGGAGTCCACGAAGCTGGGCTGAGACGTCGACATGTGGAGCCGTCATGCGCTTGGTTCACGTGGCTCTCATATACAAGATGGCAAGATCGTGGACCAGAGCGACTCGCGCGCCGACAGGTGCCTTCCACCGTTTCACGCGCCCAACGTTTCATACCGTCCTGGGATTGGTCCAAAAGGCGCTACGCCGCCGACGGGCCACTTTCCGGCGAATGTCAGACCGCGGCCTCCAGGAGCATCTCGGTGCGTGCCAGCAGTTCGAGCGCAGCGTCGACGACCGGATCGACTTCCAGGCGCCAGACGCAGCATGCCTTGCTCGGGTCGGTCCGGCGGCACAGGTCGCCGCCGATGCAGTCGCAAGGCATGGATGGCCGCAACGAAATGCTGGGCACCCCGATCGGCGCCCAGCGAACCGGGCTGGTCAGGCCGAACAGGCCGACGACCGGCGTGCCGGCCGCGGCCGCCATATGCATCGGCCCGCTTTCGTTGCCGAGAAACAGTCGCGCCTCCTTGAGCAGCGCCAGCAGCGTTTCCAACCGCAGCGTACCCGCCAGGTTGACGACTGGCGTCTTGGCCGCGGCCATGATCCTGTCGGTCGCCTCGCACTCGTCCGGACCGCCGACCAGAACCACGCGCAGCCCGGTTTCGCGGACGATCCTGTCGATTGCCTCGGCAAAGCGCTCCGGCTGCCACCGGCGGCCCACGAAGCTTGCTCCGGCATGGATCGCAACAAAAGCGTTTGGCTGGATTTGGTGCCTGGCGAGCAAGGCCAGGGCGCGCGTCGTCTCGAAGGGCAGCGGGCGAATGGCCGGCGCCCTGACGCGCAGATCGATGCCCAGCGCCTCCAACGGAGACAGATAACGGTAGAGATAATGCGTCTTGCCAAATCCGAAGGGCTTCATTCTGACGTTGGCCGGTTGACGCTCGTGCCAGCGCAAAGGCCGCTCCGTCGGAAAATAACCGACCCTGACTGGAGCGTTGACCAGTTCGGAAATGATCCGCGAGGTCTTGGAATCGGTGATGTCGATGGTCATGTCGAAACGGTGCTGCCGCAATGTGCGCACCATGCGGAAGAGCTCGCGACCCCGCTCGAGCGGCGAGCCACGCATCTTGGCACGGCTAAAGGGGACGACCTCGGAAGCTATGCCATGGGCAGTCAGGAAGCCGGCGAAATGCGCTTCGCAAAGAAACACGATCCGGACGCCCGGATATTGAAGCTGCAGGTTCTTCGCCAGCGCGGAGGCAAGCACGATGTCGCCGATGAACTTGGTCTGCAGGATCAGGATCGAGCGGTAAGCGGATGGGGAAATCTGCAACATGGGTTTTCCGACACAATAAATTCGGTGTCGGAAAGTCGCTTGAAACGGTGTCGAGATTCAGGGCCGTCACGCGCACGTTCGCGTGACATTGCATACAAAACCGTAAGGTATCCGAATGCCCCTTGAGCGCGCCGCGCTGAAACGAATTCAAGCGGCGCGCTTCAAGTCTCTGCTTCGATGCATGTCGTTGCCCCAGAACCGCTGCGCACTTCTGGGCGACATGCATCAGGAGGCGGGTTTTGCCGCGCCCTTCGCCGCCGCCACGGCCGCCTGCGCGGCCGCCAGCCGGGCGATCGGCACCCGGTAGGGCGAGCACGAGACATAATCGAGGCCGACCTCCTCGCAGAAACGGATCGAGGCCGGATCGCCGCCATGCTCGCCGCAGATGCCGAGCTTGATGCCCGGCCGCGTCGCCTTGCCTTTTTCGGCCGCGATCCGCACCAGCTCGCCGACGCCGTCGACATCGAGCGACACGAACGGATCCTGCTCGATGATGCCCTTCTGCCGGTATGTTTCGAGGAAGGAGGCCGCATCGTCGCGCGAGATGCCGAAGGTGGTCTGCGTCAGGTCGTTGGTGCCGAAGGAGAAGAATTCGGCCGCCTCGGCGATGACATGGGCGCGGATTGCCGCGCGCGGCAATTCGATCATCGTGCCGGTCAGATAATCGATCTTGGTGCCGCTCTCCTGCATCACGCTCTGCGCGACCGCATCGATCCGCGCCTTGACATATTCCAGCTCCTTCACGAGGCCGACCAGCGGCACCATGATTTCCGGCACCACCAGCGCTCCGGCCTTGTGGCCGGCCTCGACCGCCGCCTCGAAGATGGCGCGCGCCTGCATCTCGGCAATCTCGGGATAGGAGACGGCGAGCCGGCAGCCGCGATGGCCTAGCATCGGGTTGAATTCGTGCAGCGCCTCCGTGCGCTGCCGGAGCTTGTCCGCCGATACGTTCATGGCGGAGGCGACCTCGGCGAGCTCGGCTTCGGTCTTGGGCAGGAATTCGTGCAGCGGCGGGTCGAGCAGGCGGATCGTCACCGGCAGGCCCGCCATGATCTCGAACAGCTCGAGGAAGTCCGAGCGCTGCATGGGCAGCAGCTTGTCCAGTGCCGCACGCCTGTCCTTCTCGGTGTCGGCCAGGATCATCTCGCGCATGGCGACGATGCGGTCGCCATCGAAGAACATGTGCTCGGTGCGGCAAAGCCCGATGCCCTCGGCGCCGAAAGAACGCGCCATGCGCGCATCGAGCGGCGTTTCGGCATTGGTGCGCACCTTCATGCGGCGCGCCGCGTCGGCCCATTCCATGATGGCGGCGAAATCGCCCGACAGCTCCGGCTGCAGCATGGCGACCGGCCCTTTGAGCACCTGACCGTTGGCGCCATCGATGGTGATGACGTCGCCCTTGCGGAAGGTCTGGCCCATCGAGAGCAGCGTGCCGGCCTTGTAGTCGACACGCAGCGAGCCTGCGCCCGATACGCAAGGCTTGCCCATGCCGCGCGCCACCACGGCGGCGTGGCTGGTCATGCCGCCGCGCGTCGTGAGGATGCCTTCGGCGGCATGCATGCCATGGATGTCCTCGGGGCTGGTCTCGATGCGCACCAGGATCACCTTGCGGCCTTGCGCCTTGGCGTCCTCGGCATCGCTGGAGGAAAAAACGATCTCACCGGTGGCGGCACCGGGCGACGCCGGCAGGCCCATGCCTATGACATCACGCGCAGCCTTCGGATCGATGGTCGGATGCAGGAGCTGGTCGAGCGAGGCCGCATCGATGCGGGCGACCGCCTCATCCTTGGTGATCAGCCCGTCCCTGGCCATCTCGACGGCGATCTTCAGCGCCGCCTTGGCGGTACGCTTGCCGGAGCGGGTCTGCAGCATCCACAATTTGCCGCGCTCGATGGTGAATTCGAGATCCTGCATGTCGCGATAGTGCTTCTCCAGGCGGTCGGAGATGTCGACGAAAGCCCGGAACGCATCCGGCATCAGCTTCTGCAGCGACGGCTTGTCGGAGCCGGCGGCGATGCGTGCCGCTTCGGTGATGTTCTGCGGCGTGCGGATGCCGGCGACCACGTCCTCGCCCTGGGCATTGACCAGGAATTCGCCGTAGAGCTGCCTTTCGCCGGTCGAGGGATTGCGGGTGAAGGCGACGCCGGTGGCGGACGTGTTGCCCATATTGCCGAACACCATGGCCTGGACGTTGACCGCCGTGCCCCAGCTTTCGGGAATGTCGTGCAGGCGCCGGTAGGTGATGGCGCGGTTGTTCATCCAGCTCGAGAATACGGCGCCGATGGCGCCCCAGAGCTGCTCGTTCGGATCCTGCGGAAAGGGCTTGCCGAGCTCTTCCTCGACTTTGGCCTTGTAAAGATCGATGACGCCCTGCCACTCTTCCGCCGTCAGTTCGGTATCGAGCTCGTGGCCGAGATTCGCCTTCTGGTCTTCGAGGATTTCCTCGAACACCTCGTGGTCGAGGCCCATGACGACGTCGGAGTACATCTGGATGAAGCGGCGGTAGCTGTCGTAGGCGAAGCGGGCGTCGCCGGAGTCGGCGGCCAGCGCCTCGACCGTTTCGTCGTTGAGGCCGAGATTGAGCACGGTGTCCATCATGCCGGGCATCGACGCGCGGGCACCGGAACGCACCGACACCAGGAGCAGCTTCGACGGGTCGCCGAAGCGGCGGCCGGCGATGCGGCCGATATGATCGAGAGCGGAGACGACATCCGCCTCGAGCGCGCCGGGATAGGTGCGGCCGTTGGCGTAATAGGCGTTGCAGACTTCGGTGGTGATGGTGAAACCGGGCGGCACCGGCAGCCCGAGGGTGCACATCTCGGCCAGATTGGCACCCTTGCCGCCGAGAAGGTTGCGGTCGCCGGCACGGCCTTCGGCGGCGCCGTCGCCGAAGGTGTAAACCCACTTGGTCATGCTTGCCCTCCAGTTCGTGGAAGATAGAACATCCGGATGATTGCCTGGTTCCCCGCCGTCCCGACCCGAGCGATAGGATGCTGCAGTGCGAAAGGCAAGGCACCGGTCTAGCGGGCATCGCAACTACAATCGATTAAGCAAAAGCTGCGTCAAAAAGACTTGCGGGACGGGGCAGCGCGATATAGAACATAAAGAGAACATAGTGGAGTAGCGTGATGAAACTCAACGGAAAACTCGACTATCTCGAACTGCCGGCGACAGGCGGCTCGCTGGACAGCGTCAAGTCCTTCTACAGCGCCGCTTTTTCGTGGTCGTTCACCGACTACGGCCCGACCTATGCCGCCTTTGCCGAAGGGCTCGACGGCGGCTTCCAGGCAGATGCCGGCGAAGCGCCGGCCAAGCCGCTTCCGGTCATCTACTGCGAAAACCTCGAGGAAACGCTGGACGCGGTCGAGAATGCCGGCGGCGCCATCGTCAAGCCGATCTTTTCCTTTCCAGGCGGCAGGCGGTTTCATTTCACCGATCCGGCCGGCAACGAACTGGCTGTATGGGGACATTAGAAAAGACGCGGATTTCGCGTTGTTTTTGCTGTTGACAGCCGGGGGGCCGCCGGGCTCAGTCCAACGAGCGGCGGCAATCTTCCAACAGCAAAGCAGAACTTATGAAATTCGGCTCAAGCGGCGTTCGGGGTTTGGCTTCCGAGTTGGTTGGGAGGCCAAGCGGGCTTTATACCGAGGGTTTCGCCCAACGCTTGCGGTCGACCGGGTTTCAGCAAGGCAAGGTCTTCGTCGGGCGGGATCTGCGCGACAGCAGTCCGGTAATTGCAAAGGACTGCATGGCGGCCCTGGCCGCAGCCGGCTTCCAGCCGGTCGATTGCGGCCCCATCCCCACACCCGCGCTTGCCTTTTATGCCCGCCTGCACGGCGCCGCGGCGCTGATGGTGACCGGCTCGCATATTCCCGCCGAGCGCAACGGCATCAAGTTCTACGGGCCGAAGGGCGAGATCGACAAGGCGGACGAGGCGGCGATCACCCATCATGTCGCTGAATTGTCGGACCAGTATCCGTGGCCGCCGGCTCCCGCCGAGTGGCAGACCGCCCACGAACAGGCGAGCGTGGCCTTCCGAGACCGGGTCGGCGGCATTCTCCCCCCTGGCGCCCTTTCCGGAATGAGGCTCGGCGTCTACCAGCACAGCACCGTTGCGGCGGCCCCGCTGGTCGAGGTTCTGCGATCCTACGGCGCCGATGTGATTCCCGTAGGCAAAACGGAAACGTTCGTGCCGGTCGATACCGAGGCCGTCAGCCCGGAAACGATGGCGAAGATGAAAGCCTGGGTGCGCGAATTCAAATTCGACGCCGTGCTGTCGGCCGATGCCGATGCCGATCGCCCTCTCGTCATCGACGACAAGGGCGAGTTGTTCCGCGGCGACCTGATCGGGCTGGCGACGGCGCTGTTCCTCAAGGCCGACATCGTGGTGACGCCGGTCACCTCCAATTCAGGCATCTCCGAGGCTTTCGGATTCAGCGTCAGGCGAACCAAGGTCGGGTCCCCCTTCGTCATAGCGGGAATGGACGCCGCGCGGCAGGCAGGCGGCATCGTCGTCGGCTTCGAAGCCAATGGCGGGGTTCTTCTGGGGTCGGACTGCCTGCTGAACGGCAGAGTTTTGTCCGCGCTGCCGACGCGGGATTCATTCTTGCCCATCCTGGCTGTCCTGGGCACGGCGGTATCGACGGGCAAATCGCTGTCGGGCCTGCGCGAGAGTTGGAACCTTCCGGTCTGTGCAAGCGAGCGGCTCGAGAACTTCCCTGTCGATGCATCGCGCGGCTTGATGCGCAAGCTCACCGACCGCGATGCGTTGCAGCAATTCCTTGCCCCCTTCGGCACCGTCGTGGACGTCAATGAGACCGACGGCCTCAGGGCGCGGATGAGCAGCGGCGAGATCATCCATCTGCGGCCTTCCGGCAACGCCCCCGAATTTCGTTGCTATGCCGAGGCCGCCAGCCGTGACAGGGCGACCGAAATTGTGGCAATGGCGCTGGAACGGGCGCGGGACGGCACACTGACAGATGAATCAGAGGCGGTATAACGAAAGCAGCGTCGGCGGTTGCCGCAGGCCTGGGGCGCGGCCGGTTCGACAACAACGGGGGTGCGCGCGCCGCATCTCGCTCGATTTCCGAGAGCATCGATGACAAGGACGGCATTGATAACCGGCATTACCGGGCAGGATGGCGCCTATCTGGCCCAGCTCCTGCTTTCGAAGGGTTATAGCGTCCACGGCCTGGCGCGACGGTCGAGCACAGCCGACGTCAACACCGCGCGCCTGAAATGGCTTGGGATCGAGAACGACGTGCGGATCGTCGACGGCGACCTGACGGACCTGTCGGGTCTCACTCGAACCATGCGCGACGTAAGGCCGGACGAGGTCTACAACCTTGCCGCGCAGTCTTTCGTCAAATCCTCATGGCAGCAGCCGATCCTGACAGGCAACGTAACCGGTATCGGCGTGACGAATGTTCTCGAGGCGCTGCGTCTCGAAATCCCCGAGGCGCGTTTCTATCAGGCTTCGTCGTCGGAAATGTACGGTCTTATCCAGGAGCCGGAGCAGTCGGAAACCACGCCTTTCCATCCCCGCTCGCCCTATGCGGTGGCGAAGGTCTATGGTCATTGGATCACCGTCAACTACCGCGAGAGCTTCGGCCTGCATGCTTCGAGCGGCATCCTGTTCAATCACGAATCGCCGCTTCGCGGCATCGAATTCGTGACACGCAAGGTCACGGACACCGTCGCGCGCATCAAGAAGGGCCTGGCGACGGAGCTGCGCCTGGGCAACATCGACGCCAAGCGAGACTGGGGCCACTCCAGGGACTATGTCCGCGCCATGTGGCTGATGCTGCAGCAGGATCAGCCCGACGACTATGTGGTCGCCACCGGCAGGACCACGACGGTGCGCGACATGTGCAGGATCGCCTTCGAGCATGTAGGGTTGAAGATGAACGACCATCTCGTCATCGACCCCGATCTGTTCAGGCCGGCGGAAGTCGAAATCCTGCGCGGCAATCCGGCCAAGGCAAAGACGAAGCTCGGATGGGAAGCGACGATCTCCCTGGAAGAGATGATCCGCGAAATGGTGGACGCCGATCTGGCACGCCACTCAACCGTCAGGTGTTGAAAGGAAGCTCTTGCATCTATGGGTCGATGACTTGACGCGCCGTCTTTTGCCGCGCCTCCGCATGCGGACGACGCATCGTGGTTCGTGAGGCCGGCATGCGGATTTTGATGACCGGCGCCAACGGGTTCGTCGGCCCCTATGTGCTCGAAGCGCTGCGCAGCGTTTGCGGCCGCGAAATTGTCGTTGCCGCAACCTCCAAGGATGGCGGTCCGCATCCCGCTTTCGGCCAGGTCGAAGCGCTGGACGTGACAGACGCGGCTGCCGTCCAAGACGCGATCGCCCATCACCGGCCCACCCATGTCATTCATCTGGCGGCGGTCGCGGCCCTGGGTGCCGCCCAAGCCGATCCCCGCAACACGTGGCGCATTCATGTGGGCGGCGCGCTCAACGTGGCCAATGCCGTCCTCGCCAAGGTTCCGGACTGCTGGCTGGTTCATGTCGGATCAGGCCTGGTCTATGGCGAGAGCGCCAAGACCGGGCGGCCGCTCGACGAAAGCACGCTGCTTGCTCCGATCGACGACTACGCCGTGACCAAGGCCGCGGCCGACCTCGCGCTCGGCGCGCTTTCGCGCAGGGGGTTGAAGTGTGTCCGGATGCGCCCCTTCAACCATACGGGTCCGGGTCAGACCGAGGCATTTGCCGTGCCGGCCTTCGCCATGCAGATCGCCCGGATCGAAGCGGGAGTGGCCCCGCCGGTCATCCGCGTGGGCAATCTCGATGCGAGGCGCGACTTCCTGGATGCGCGCGACATCGCCAGCGCGTATGCGTACGCGGTCCTGAAGAGCGGCGATCTCGCCCCGAACACCATTTTCAATGTCGCATCCGGCGCGTCCTGGCGGATGGGAGACATCCTCGATCGGCTACTGGCCCGGAGCAGCGTCAAGATCGTCACGGAGCAGGATCCCTTGCGGCTGCGCCCGAGCGATCTGCCATGCATCGTCGGCGATGCGACCCGCGCCCGGACCCTGCTCGGCTGGGCGCCGGAGCATCCCTTCGAGAATACGCTTGCGGCCGTCCTCGAGGATTGCCGCGCGCGCGTGGCCCAGGCGTAGGCAAAGATGCATCGCCTGCTTCCCTGAAGCCTGAGCTGAACGGCTCCCGCGCCAGCACAAGCGAGAAGCTGCCGCGCGGCGCGTGCGGCTCGATCCACCGCCGGGCGATCGGGCGATGAACTGGCCGGGAATGGCGGCCCGCGTCGCTGCCGATTTTAGTTGATCTCCCGGCATTGAGCTTTGCTTCGCCTCGTCCTATAAGGCCGCGCGCAGCGGGCATGCCCGCATGCTGGGGCGTCGCCAAGTGGTAAGGCATCGGTTTTTGGTACCGACATTCCCAGGTTCGAATCCTGGCGCCCCAGCCACCGTCAAGCAGATCTGGCCAGTTAGACGGATGCAAATGGTTGTCACGGGCGCGGTGGCTTGGGCTCGTGCGTTTCACCGTTTCACGGAAACAGCGCCCTACCTCTTTGTCTTGACGCAATTGCGAACGGAAAACCGCTCACATTTTTCCTGGAATTGCTCTCGTCAGCCGGTAGAGGACGGTTTCGGAAGCCATCGCTTTTCGATCAGGCAAACCATCGTATAGGCAGGGTCAAAAACGTTTCCGACGTGATACCGGACAACCTGTCCCATCAGATGCGATGCGGCAGCGGCGGACAAGCCATGGTCACTTGTCAACCAGTTGAACATATCCGTTGTCGCGTGCTGGAGGGCCTGATCAAGCGGACGAGCATTGCCAACAGAGAAAATGTGGGTCTCGTTCTCGCCGCGAGGCCATGTCAATTGTCTGTTTTTTTCCACAGTCAAGCGAAGCTCAACTTCAAAGCAGGTTTCGATCCCGGTTCCAACGATCTCCCCATCGCCCTGCGCTGCATGGCAATCGCCCGCGAAGAAGAGCGCACCCTCTACGGCAATGGGGAACCAAACGGTCGCGCCGGGCCGAAACCCGCGGTAATCCATGTTCCCGCCATTTTCTGCACTGGTCGCGGTGGAGAAAGCCTGGCCCATCGATGGCGCCACGCCGAAGCAGCCGATCATCGGCTCGACCGGCAAAATGAAGTGCTCGAGGCCTGGCGGCGGCTCCCGCAACACCACAGTTTGCGATTCCAGGTCGATCTGCCAAGTGACTTCGTCCCTTGCAGGCAGCCCACGAGCAGCCTCCGGGTCGACAACGTTTGCAGCCAGTGACGAGATCGTCCAGCCGGAAGAGCGGATCGGATCCATGCGCAGGATCTCCACACGCAGCGCGTCGCCAGGTTCGGCCCCGGTCACGAAGACCGGACCGTTCATCGGGTTCGGCCCTCGTGCCCGCTGCACACCGTTCTTGTCGAAGCCCTGAGCGTCGAGCGTTTCCGTCGTCACGACATCGCCGGATGCAATTGTGAGCGCCGGCGCGATCGTACCGAGGACATTGTGCCAAGTGGTGTTGGTAAGTTTGTGCGTCGCCATCAGATCGCAGTAACGAAGACGTCGACGCGCGGCAAGTGGGCGGATTGAGCTCTTCGTGGCCGATCGTTTCGTTCGCATGGGCGAGTCGCTGCGATGCGCGACAGCCTGGCGCCGGCCCGAGAAATCCAGTGCTCGACCTAAACCTTTTCCGCCTCCAGGCGTTGTTGTCCGCAGAGCCGGATTCACCCGGCGGGCGCGAAAAACAGCCGGCGGAGAGGTTCAACCGATGTATTTCATGGCGTTGGCCACCGATTATGACGGCACGCTGGCGCATGATGGGCTGGTCACGGCCAGCACGATCTCGGCGCTGGAAAAGCTGAAGAAATCAGGGCGCAAGCTCATCCTGGTCACCGGCCGCGAACTGCCTGATCTCAAGGAGGTTTTTCCCGAACTTTTCCTGTTCGACAAGGTCGTCGCCGAAAACGGCGCGCTGATCTACACGCCGGCCAGCGAGGAAGAGCGCACGATCTCGCCCTCGCCTTCCGTCGATCTCATCGAAGGGCTCAAGAAGCGCGGCGTGAAGCCGCTGTCGGTCGGCCGCTCGATCGTCGCCACCTGGGAGCCGCATCAGGCGACGGTGCTCGACGTCATCAAGAAGCTCGGGCTGGAGTTGGAGATCATCTTCAACAAGGGCGCAGTGATGATCCTGCCCTCGGGCATCAACAAGGCAACCGGACTGGCGGCCGCGCTCGAGGACCTGAAGCTGTCGCCGCATAATGTCGTGGCCGTCGGCGACGCGGAGAACGACCACGCTTTCCTCAGGGCCTCGGGCTGCAGCGTCGCGGTCGCCAACGCGCTGCCCGCGGTCAAGGAAACCGCCGACCTCGTCACCAAGGCGCCGCGCGGCAAAGGCGTCGAGGAACTGATCCGCAAGCTGACCAAGCGCGATTATCCGCTGACCAAAAAGCGCTCGCGCGGCGTGCTGCTCGGAACCTCACGCGGCAAGGACATCTACTTGTCGCCGATGGAAACAGTGCTGATCGCCGGCAGCTCGGGCATCGGCAAATCGACCTTGGCCACGGCGCTCACCGAGCGGCTGGTCGAAAAAGGTCTGCAATTCTGCATTTTCGACCCCGAGGGCGACTATGACGGACTGAAAGGCGCGGTGCCACTCGGCAACGGCTCGATCGCGCCGAACAAGGAACAATTGCTGGAATTGATTGAGAAACCGCAGACCAATGTCGTGGTCAACGGCCTGGCGCTGAAGGTCGATGAGCGTCCCGATTTCTTCGCCGAATTGCTGCCCGGCCTCGGCAATGTCCGCTATCGCACGGCAAGGCCGCACTGGCTGATCATTGACGAGGCGCATCATTTGATGCCCAAGCGACGCGGAGATACGCGATCCGTGCTTTCGATCGAGCTGCCCGGCACGGTGCTGATCACCGTCCATCCGGAAGCAATCTCGACCGATGCGCTCGGCCTTGTGACGGCGGTGATTGCGCTCGGGCCCAACGCAAAGGACGTGATCAGGACCTTCTGCAAGGAAACGGGGCTCAAGGCGCCGAAGGACATTCCTCTGCCCAAGGGCGACCGCGTGCTGTTCTGGCGGCCGCATGACGGCAAGAAGCCGTTCACGGTCAAGGCGGTCGAGCCAGAGCAGTCGCTGAAGCGCCACAGCCGCAAATATGCCGAAGGCGAGCTCGACGAGGCGGGCAGCTTCTATTTCACCGGGCCGAAGAAGGCGATGAAGCTCAGAGCCCATAATCTCATCATCTTCGCCCAGATGGCGGAAGGCATCGACGACAAGACTTGGGAATACCACCTGCGCGCCGGCGACTATTCCAAATGGTTCCGCCAGCAGATCAGGGACAAGGAGCTCGCCAACGAAACGGCAGACGTGGAGAAGAACAAGGCGTTGTCGGCCGACGAGAGCCGCAAGCTGGTGATCGACGCCGTGCGCCGCCGCTATACGGCGCCGGCGACGGCGCCGGAGAACTAGATTGGTTCGTTGAACGTGAAAAAGGCGAGCTCAGCTCGCCTCGCGCATCGCCTCGGCGGCCTGCAGGTCGACCGAGACCAGCTGGCTGACACCTTGCTCGGCCATGGTGACACCGAACAGCCGGTCCATGCGCGCCATGGTGATGGGGTTGTGGGTGATGATGACGAAGCGGGTTTCGGTGGTCTTCGACATCTCGTCCATCAAATTGCAGAAGCGCTCGACATTGTGGTCGTCGAGCGGCGCATCGACCTCGTCGAGCACGCAGATCGGCGCGGGGTTGGTGAGGAACACGGCGAAGATCAGCGACATCGCCGTCAGCGCCTGCTCGCCGCCGGAAAGCAGCGTCATGGTCTGCGGCTTCTTGCCGGGCGGACGGGCGAGGATTTCCAGCCCCGCCTCCAGCGGATCCTCGGACTCGATCAACTGCAGCTCGGCCGTGCCGCCGCCGAACAGATGCGAGAACAGCCGCTGGAAATGGCCGTTGACCACCTCGAAGGCCGACAGCAGCCGCTCGCGGCCCTCGCGGTTGAGGCTCTGGATCGCCTGGCGCAGTTTTCTGATCGCCTCGATGATGTCCTCGCGCTCGGAAACAATGGTCTCCAGCCGCTCCGACAATTCCTTCTGCTCTTCCTCGGCGCGCAGATTGACGGCGCCGAGCCGCTCGCGCTCGATCTTTAGCCGGTCGAGCTGGCGTTCGATCTCGGCCATGTCGGGCATCGGGTCGTCGGCTTCGAGACCGGTATGATTGATGACCAGATGCGGCGGCGTGTTGAGCGCTTCCTGGATGCGCGCCTCGACCTCGGCGCGGCGCTCATCGGCCGCGGTGAGCCGCTCCTCGGCGCGGACGCGGGTTTCGCGCGATTCGGCGAGCGACTGGATGGCGGCGGTCGCCGCCTTGTCGAGCTCGGCCTGCTTGTTCTCCGCCTCCTGCAGGCGGTCGCTCGCCGCCTGGCGCAGCGCCTCGGCCTCGGACAGCTGCGTCAGCAGGGCGCGGCGCTTGGCGTCGATCTCGTCCGGCGCGTCGGCCAGCCTTTCGCGTTCGGCCTCGGCTTCGGCCTTGCGCTCGCCAAGGGCCGCGATCTGCGTCGATGCGTTTTCGGCGCGCTCCAGCCAGGTCTTGCGCTCGGCGCCGATGGCGTCCAGCCGGCGCATGCGTGCCTCGGCTTCGCGCCGCAGCCCTTCATGCACGGCGCGCGCGTCGGCAAGCGTGGCGCGGTCGCGCGAGACGTTGGCGGAGGCCTGTTCGAGCTGCAATTGCAGGTCGCCAAGATCGGGCGCGTCCTGCAACATCGCCTCGGCTTCGAGGAAAGCGGCCTGCGTCTCCTCATGGCTGTCGACGATGCGGGCACGGGCTTCGTCCAAGGCCGCGCGCCGGCTCAACAGCTCGCCGCCGGCCTTCTCGGCCTCAGCCAGCGCGTTGCGGGCGGCGTCCAGCGCATGCTGGGCGTCTCGGCCGGCCTGGCGCGCATTGCGCTCGGCATCGCTTGCCTGGCGCATCGCCTGCTCGGCATGCGCCAACGCCTCCTCGGCCCCGCGCACCACGCGCGTCGCCTGCACGGCTTCGGCGTCGAGCTCTGCCAGGCGGTTCTTCTGCGCCAGCCGCAACGCAGCGGCGGTCGGAGCGTCGGCGCTCGCGGTCAAGCCGTCCCAGCGCCAGAGCGCGCCATCGCGGCTGACCAGCCGCTGGCCGGGGGCCAGAAGCGCCTGCAACCGGCGACCGTCGGTGGCGTCGACGATGCCGATCTGCGCGAGGCGGCGGGCAAGTTGCGCCGGCGCGTGCACGACGCTGGCCAGGCTCTTGACGCCTTCGGGCAGCGACGCATCGCCGGGCTGGACCGCGCTTTCGCCCCAATGCACCGGAGCGCTGCGGTCGAGCGGAACGTCGAGGTCCTCGCCAAGGGCCGCGCCAAGCGCGGTTTCGTAGCCGCGCTCGACACTGAGCTGCTCCAGCACCGAAGGGAAAAGATCGCCCCCGCTGGTGGCGTTGAGGATCTTCGCCAGCGTGCGCGCTTCCGTCTCGATGCGCGCCAGTTCCGCCCTTGCATCCTGCAGCGGCGGCCTTGCGGCGCTTTCAGCAGTGCGGGCCTCGGCGACGGCCTGCTCGGCGGCGATGGCGCCGGCCTCGCCCTCTTCCAGCCGGGCAAGCGCATCCTCGACCAGAAGCCGCTTCTCGGCCGGATCAGGCAGGCCGGAAATGCGCGCGACGATGTCGGAAAGCTCGCGGTCGACCTCGGCGAGCTGGCGGGCGAAGCGATCACGGCGCTCGGCGGTCTCGCGCAGCGAGCGTTCGATCTGGTGGCGCGATGCGGCCGCCTCGGCGCGTTCGGCGGTCAGTGCGGCAAGTTTTGCTTCGCTCTGCAACAGCGTCGCGCCGGCCTGCTCGAAGGCGGCGCGCGTGGTGGCCTCACGCTCGGCGGCACCGGCGTTTTCCGAATTGAGCTCGGCTTCCTCGGTGCGCAGGCGCTCCAGGATGTCGGCATTGTCGCGCACCATCCGCTCCTCGCGGGCGATGTCGGCGTCGAGCTGCTGCAGGCGGCGTTCGAGCTCGGTCTGGCGGGCGCGGATGCGGCCGGCCTCTTCCTCGATCTGGGTCTTGGCGATCGACAGGCGCTGAAAGGCCGCGGCAGCGGCGGCTTCGGCGTCGCGCAGGTCCGGCAGCCGGTGCGCGGCGATGCCCTGCTCCCTGGCCGCCGCCATCTGGGCCGCGGCGCGGTCGCCGACCAGCGTGGTGGCAACGGCAAGCGCGGAACGCGCCTCGCCTTCCTGGGTTTTTGCCAGCGTCCAGCGCAAATGCAGCAGCGTCGCTTCGGCCTTGCGGATATCGGCCGAGAGGTTCTTGAAGCGCGAGGCCTGGCGCGCCTGGCGCTTCAGACTCTCGATCTGGCCTTCCAGCTCGCCGACGACGTCGTCCAGCCGCTCGAGGTTCTGCTCGGCCGCCTTGAGCCGAAGCTCGGCCTCATGCCGGCGCGTGTGCAGGCCGGAGATGCCGGCGGCTTCTTCGAGCAGGGCGCGGCGGGCCTGCGGCTTGGCCTGGATCAGCTCGCCGATGCGGCCTTGGCCGACCATGGAGGGCGACCGGGCGCCGGTCGACTGGTCGGCGAACAGAAGCTGCACGTCCTTGGCGCGCGCTTCCTTGCCGTTGATGCGGTAGAGCGAGCCCGCTTCGCGCTCGATGCGGCGCGACACCTGCAGTTCATCGGCGTCGTTGAAGGCGGAAGGCGCAGTGCGGTCGGTATTGTCGAGGAAAAGCGTGACTTCGGCGGTGTTGCGCGCGGGGCGCGCACCGGAGCCTGAGAAGATCACGTCGTCCATGCCGGATGCGCGCATGTTCTTGTAGGAGCTTTCGCCCATCACCCAGCGCAAAGCTTCGACGAGGTTCGACTTGCCGCAGCCGTTCGGCCCGACAATGCCGGTCAGCCCGCGTTCGATGACGAACTCGCCGGGCTCGACGAAGGATTTGAAACCGAGGAGGCGAAGGCGCGAAAATTTCATTCGCGCCGCCCAACACTACAGGCGTGCGCGCCGAAGCCGGACCGCTTCGGCGCGGCCTGGATGTCAGAGCAGAGGGTCGATGATGGCCGACATTTCCTCAATCGACATCGCCCCTTTGTAGGTCTTTCCGTTGATGAAGAAGGTCGGCGTCGAGTCGACCTTGAACTCGTCCGCTCCGCGTTTCTGGACTGCTCTCACATCGTCCAGAAGTTTCTGGTCCGTCAAGCAGGACTCAAAGGACTCCTGTGTAAAACCGGCCAGCTTGGAGATCTGCAGCAGCGCTTCCTTGGTGTTGTTGACGCCGACCCAGCTCGGCTGCTGCTTGAACAGCACGTCGACCATGGCGAAGTAATTGTCCTTCGAGCAGCGCGCCAGCATGAAGCCGGCCTCGGCGCTCGGGTCGAACGGGAATTCGCGCAGAATGTAACGGACCTTGCCGGTGTCGATGTATTTCGACTTCAACTGTGGGAAGGTGGTGTCGTTGAAATGCGCGCAATGCGGGCAGGTCATCGACGCGTATTCGACGATGGTGACCTTGGCGTCGTCCTTGCCGAGCTGCTTGTCGGGCAGCGCGCCGGGCTTGAGCAGTTCCGTCATGTCCACGGTGCCCTGCGCCTCGGGCACCTGGACCGCCGCCGGCGTGGCGGCCGGCTTGGCAGGCGTCGACGGGTTGGCCGGCTTCACATCGGCTGCCTTCGCCTCCTCGCCGGAGTCGCTGCATGCGGCAAGCAGCGCCACCGCAGGAACAGCAGCCAGCGCGGTCAGAAGGTTTCTGCGAGACAAGCTTTTGCCAGACGGGGCACGGTTCATGCGAATCACCTGATATCGGTTGGATTTTGCAATGCAAGGGCTAGAAAAGGCGAGAGTTGGCGCGAATTAAGGCATCGCGATCCCCAATCCAATCGCGAAACTTGATCATAAGCATCACGAATGCGCGAGATTGGTGACGCATTCATGACATTTCTTACGACCCTTTGGGCTTCCTTTCACCCATAATCGTGGCGCCGAGACGCTCCAGCGAAGCGCGCAGGCCGTCATCCTCGATCTTGCCGACCAGATGCGAAAGCTTCGACTTCTCCGCCTCGCTCAGAGGGCGCGGCGCCGGCTTCGGCCGCGCCTTTTGCGAAAGCACCGGTTTTTGCAGAATCTTGATGCGGCCGACCGCGTTGAAACCCAGGAAGGCATTGACGCGGTTGATCACCTCGCCGGCCTCGTGCTGGAGATGCAACGCCGCCATGCCTTCGCAGGCGATGATCAAGGTCGCCGGCTCGAACGGATCGTCCTCGTGCAAGCGGCGCGGCCACTGAATCTTCTCCGGCCGCGAGTGGGCGGCCAGGCGCGGCCCGGCGATCTCTTCCCAGGACTGCACCAGCCCGATCGAGATGCCGGCGCGCTTCTTCAGCACCGGATCGAGTATCTCGGTGGCGAGATCGCTTACCGGAACGGGATTGCCGAAGCGCCTTTTCCCTGCCATGTGCGTTCTCCAGTTCCCCAGCTCATCCGATCAATGGCACCGCTCGATCAGACCCGCAAGGCATCACAGAAGGCCGCATCCGGCGATATCGGATCCGGAGATACCAGCAAGGCTGGATCCCCGGATATCGCCTGCCGCCTGCTTGCCTGGTATGACGCGCATCACCGCGACCTGCCCTGGCGCGTCACGCCCGCTGCGTTTGCGCGCGGCGTAAGGGCCGATCCCTATCGCGTGTGGATGTCCGAGGTGATGCTGCAGCAGACCACGGTCGAGGCGGTGAAAGCCTATTTCCGCAATTTCGTCGAGAAATGGCCGACGGTCGAGGCGCTGGCGGCGGCGCCCGCAGAGGATGTGATGAAGGCCTGGGCCGGGCTCGGCTATTATTCCAGGGCGCGCAACCTCAAAGCCTGCGCCGACCTCGTGGCGCTGCGGGGCGGCCGCTTTCCCGACACCGAGGCGGGCCTGCGCGAATTGCCGGGAATTGGCGCCTATACCGCGGCGGCGATCGCGGCGATCGCCTTCGACCGGCCGGCGGCGGTCGTCGACGGCAATGTCGAGCGGGTCGTGACCCGGCTCTATTCGATCGGAGCGCCGCTCAGCGAAGCCAAGCCGCAAATCCGTGCGCTGGTCGAAAAACTGGTGCCGCAGACGCGGCCCGGGGACTTCGCCCAGGCGATGATGGATCTCGGCGCGACGATCTGCACGCCGAAGCGGCCGCGCTGCATGCTCTGCCCGATCCGCGAGGATTGCAGCGCCATTCTCACGGGCGATCCGGAGCGCTTTCCGGTTCGCCTGCCCAAGGACGACAAGCCGCTGCGCAAGGGTGCCGCCTTCGTCGTCCAGCGCGACGACGGCGCCATCCTCTTGCGCAAGCGGCCCGAGAAGGGCTTGCTCGGCGGTATGACCGAGGTGCCGACCACGGGCTGGACAGCGCGGGTCGACGGCGCCACGAGCACCGAAGCCGCGCCTTTTCCCGCCGATTGGCGCCGCGCCGGGCAGATCGGGCACGTCTTCACCCATTTCGCGCTCGAACTCGATGTCTTCCATGCCCACATCAAGGGCGATGCGCCGGCAGGCCATTTCTGGTCGCTGGCCCACGAAATTTCCGGGGAAGCGCTGCCCACCGTCATGAAGAAGGTGATCGAGGCGGCGATACCGGGCGCGACCAAGAGACCGAAAGGCCCGCAATGACCGAAATCCGCCATATCGTGTTCGACATCGGCAAGGTGCTGATCCACTACGATCCGAATATCCCGTTCAGCCGCCTCATTCCGGATGCCGACAAGCGGAAGTGGTTCTTCGACAATGTCTGCACCAGCGAGTGGAACATCGAGCAGGATCGCGGCCGCACATGGGAAGATGCCGAGGCGCTGCTGATTGCCGAGCATCCCGATCACGCCGAGAACATCCGTAACTTCCGCCGCCATTGGCACGAGATGGTGCCGCATGCCTATGACGACAGCGTCGCCATCATGCTCGGCCTGATCGAGCGCGGCCACGATGTGACCATGCTGACCAACTTCGCCGCCGATACGCTTGCCGAAGCGCGGCAGCGTTTCGACTTTCTCAACCGGCCGCGCGGCGTGACCGTGTCGGCCGACATCCGTCAGATCAAGCCCGACCGCGCCATCTATGATCATCACGTGACCGCGTTCGGTCTCGAGCCATCGGCCACGCTGTTCATCGACGACAGCCAGAAGAATGTCGACGGCGCCAGGGCCGCCGGCTGGCAGTCGGTGCTGTTCACCGACGCCAGGATGCTTAAATCAGACCTTCAGCGGTTCGGGATTGCGGCTTGAACTGAATCGCTTGCAGCGATCCGTTGAAGTCTCGATTCAAGGGCGGTTCAACGCATTTCCGGACGGAAAGCCGCTCGGCACTTTCCTGGAATTGCTGTGATTCAGGCCCCTGCCCGCTCCATGCCGAGGCGGGCGATGCGGCGCAATTCGTCGATCGGGGTCAGGCCGCCGCTGCGCTCATAGTGCCAGAAGGTCCAGCCGTTGCAGGCATCCAGCCCCTGCACTTCGGCGCCGATCTTGTGGATCGAGCCGGCGCTGTCGCCGATCGCCAGCGTGCCGTCGGCGCGCACCTTGGCCGCCCAGCGCTTCTTGGCGTCGTAGAGCGTGGCGCCCGGCGTCACCAAGCCGTTGTCGATCAGGCTGATGAAGGCGACGCGCGGCTCGGCACGCTTGCCCGAAAGCACGGTGAGATCTGCGCCTTCCAGCGGGCGTACAGCGGCGATGCGGTCGTTGGCGGCGTCGATATAGGCCTGCTCGCGCTCGATGCCGACGAAGTGGCGGCCAAGCCGCTTGGCGACGGCGCCGGTGGTGCCGGAACCGAAGAAGGGGTCGAGCACGACGTCGCCCGGCTTGGTCGAGGCCATCATGATACGGGCAAGCAGCGCTTCCGGCTTCTGCGTCGGATGCAGCTTGTTGCCGTTCTCGTCCTTCAGCCGCTCGCCGCCGGTGCAGATCGGGAACAGCCAGTCGGAGCGCATCTGCAGATCGTCGTTCGAGGCCTTCAGCGCTTCGTAATTGAAGGTGTAGCCCTTGGCCTTCTGGTCGCGCGAGGCCCAGATCATCGTCTCATGCGCGTTCTGGAAGCGGCGGCCGCGAAAATTCGGCATCGGGTTGGTCTTGCGCCAGACGATGTCGTTGAGGATCCAGAAGCCGAGATCCTGCAGGCGGGCGCCGACGCGGAAAATGTTGTGATAGGAGCCGATGACCCAGATGGTGCCGCTGGGCTTCAGCACACGCCGCGCCGCGAGCAGCCACGCTCGGGTGAAGGCGTCATAGGCCTCGAAACTCTCGAACTGGTCCCAGTCGTCGTCGACGGCGTCCACCTTGGACTGGTCGGGCCGGCGCAGGTCGCCGTCGAGCTGCAGATTGTAGGGCGGGTCGGCGAAGATGATGTCGACCGATTTTTCCGGCAGCTTGTCCAGCGCGGCGACGCAGTCGCCCTTCAGGATCGTGTCCAGCCATTCGGACTGCTGGGGAGATTGGGAAAGCTCGTCGATAAGACGCACGGCAGACATCAAAACACCCAAAAGAACGCGTTACGGTTTTACTCTCCGTTATGGTTACCGATCAGCGTAAACATTCGGTGAAGGCTCGCGGACCGACTGCGGAGGTTTGCGCGGACCGGCCCATTGGTGTATGCCGCGCCGCTTGAGCCGTCAGGCCCTCCCCAACGACGCGGATTGCGATGCCCCAGCCAGATCTTGTCATCTTCGATTGCGACGGCGTACTCGTCGATTCTGAAATTCTCGCCGCGCGCGTCGAGGCCGAGCTTCTGACATCGGCCGGATTCGAGATTTCGGCGGAAGAGATTTTCGAGACCTACGCCGGGCTGACCTTCAAGGACATCATGCTGCGGCTCGAGGAGAAGTCCGAGATCCCGTTCCAGGCCTCGCTGATCGACCGCGCCGAGGAACTGGTCGACCGCAAGCTGCGCGCAGACGTGCGCATCATCGAGGGCGCCCGCGAGGCGGTAGCCGCGGTCAGCGCGCCGCGCGCCGTCTGCTCCAATTCGCGCACCGAACGGGTCGAATTCATGCTGGAGAAGGTGCGGCTGCTGCCGTTCTTCGCCGGCCGCATCTTTTCGGGGCTGGACATTCCCAGCAAGAAGACCAAGCCGGCGCCGGACGTGTTCCTCTACGCCGCCGAACACCTCGGCGCCAACCCGAAGAACACCTTCGTCATCGAGGATTCCGTGCATGGCATCGCCGGCGCCAGGGCGGCCGGCATGCGCGTCATCGGCTTCACCGGCGCGGGACACAGCTATCCGGGCCATGCCGATGCGCTGACCGAGGCCGGCGCCGAGACGGTCATCCGGCGCTGGGCGGAACTGAACGGCACCATCGCCGCGCTGTCGGAGTGGTCCGAGGACGCCTAGGCTAGTTCGTGGCCGGAGTGCGCTTCTTCCCCTTGCCCTTGGACTTTTCGGCGGCCGAAGCCGGTGTGCTCTCGTCATAGCCGGCATAGGCCTGATAGTCGCGCGCGGAAGGCTCCGGCACCACGACATTGCTGTCGACAAAGACAAACTGGGTAGCGGCCGAAGGGTCGGCGACCTGCACCTGGTACTGATGCAACTGCGAATAAAGCACCTCGTCGCCTCGCTGAACCGCGATGCGGATCGGCATGGTGACGGTGCCGGGTGTGAAGACAGGCCCCGGCACGACCTTGCCGGCGATGGCGATCTTCATCGACATCTGGCCATTGGCGTGGGTGCAATCGCGCGTCACATCGGTGATCGAGGCCTGGTAGATGATCTTCGACGGATCGTGAGCGGGATCGATGGGCTGGCCGTTGGGGCCGGTCTGGGCGGCAGCAGCTGCCGCCTCGGCCTCGGCTTGCGCCGCGGGGTCAAGCTTCTTTTTCTTGGGCTTAGCCGTTGCCCCCTTGGCATAGGTGTTGAAATAGGCGGTGCCATCGCGCAGCGTCACTTTCGGGCAATAGGCGCGCAGCTGGCTGGCGAGGATCTTGGGATCCTGCGGCGGCGGCGGTGCGGCCGGATCCTTCTTAGTGAGGCCGAAGTTAAGAATGCCATTGTCGCTCGATTGGCAGCCGGCGGCGGCAAGCATAAAGCCGGTGAGCGCCAGACCCGCGACAAAACGACGGTTGACCGAATAAAACGCCATGAAACTGCACTTCCCTCTCACAAAGCCGGTGACGTATAGCAACCGCGCGGCAAAAATGCGACTGAGCCGGCTCGGAAAATTAACCAATTCCCGTGGATGACGCGACCGGCAGCAATGGGCCTTTGACGATGCAATATGTGAGTACCCGCGGGGATGCGCCCGCGCTAGGATTTTCCGACGCGGTGCTGGCCGGCCTGGCGCGCGACGGCGGGCTTTACGTGCCGCGTGAGTGGCCGCAATTTTCGGCCGACGACATCCGCGCCATGCGCGGGCTTGCCTATCCCGACCTTGCCATCCGCGTGCTGACGCCGTTCCTCGGCGGCGAGATCGCGACGTCCGTCTTCGAGCGGCTGGTGCGGGAGGCTTATGCGACCTTCCGGCATGAGGCCGTCTGCCCGCTGGTGCAGACCGGGAAAAACACCTTCATCCTCGAGCTGTTCCACGGCCCGACGCTGGCGTTCAAGGACGTGGCGATGCAGTTGCTGGCGCGACTGATGGACCATGCGCTTGCCGAACGCGGCCAGCGCGCCACCATCGTCGGCGCGACCTCTGGCGACACCGGCGGTGCCGCGATCGACGCCTTCGCCGGCCGAGACCGCACCGACATCTTCATCCTTTTCCCGCACGGCAAGGTCTCGCCCGTGCAGCAGCGGCAGATGACGACGTCGAGCGCGGCAAACGTCCATGCGCTGTCGGTCGAAGGCAATTTCGACGATTGCCAGGGCCTGGTGAAGGACATGTTCAACGACCACGCCTTTCGCGACCAGGTGTCGCTGTCGGGCGTCAATTCGATCAACTGGGCCCGCATCATGGCCCAGATCGTCTATTATTTCTCGTCGGCCCTGTCGCTTGGCGCGCCGGACCGGCCGGTTTCCTTCACCGTGCCGACCGGCAATTTCGGCGATATTTTCGCCGGTTACGCCGCCAAGCGCATGGGCTTGCCGATCGAGCGGCTGATCATCGCCACCAACGATAACGACATTCTGGCGCGCACATTGGCGAGCGGCGAATACCGCACCAAGGGCGTGTTCGCCACGACCTCGCCGTCGATGGACATCCAGGTGTCTTCGAATTTCGAGCGGCTGCTGTTCGAGGCGGCCGGTCGCGACGCCGAGACGGTCAGGCGCTATATGAACGGCCTGAAGCAGTCGGGCGCCTTCACCATCGAGGAAGGCCAGCTCAAGCGCATCCGCGCCGAATTCGACGCCGGCCGCGCCAGCGTCGACGAGGTCGCCGCCACCATCCGCGCGACGCTGGAGGCGAGCAACTACCTGCTCGACCCGCACACGGCCGCCGCCGTTCATGTCGCCGCCGCCCAGAACTCCGGCGCGGTGCCCATGGTGGTGCTCGGCACCGCGCACCCGGCGAAATTCCCGGCAGCGGTCGAGGCAGCGAGCGGCGTCACCCCTGCCCTGCCCGCATGGCTAGGCGGCTTGATGACAGCCGACGAAAAATACACGATACTTCCATCCGACTTGAAAATGGTGGAAGATTATGTGAACCGCCACTCGCGGGCGGCGCGTTAGGGAGTACTTGCCATATGGGTGTTGAGGTAAGCCGTCTGTCGAACGGCCTGACAGTCGCCACCGAAACCCTTCCAAGCATCGAATCGGTTGCCCTCGGGGCCTGGGTCAAGTCAGGCGCCCGCAACGAGCGCGACGAAGAGCATGGCATGGCCCATCTGCTCGAGCACATGGCGTTCAAGGGCACCAAGCGCCGCAGCGCCTTCGAGATCGCCTCGGAAATCGAGAATGTCGGCGGCGAGATCAACGCCGCCACCAGCGTCGAGACGACGTCCTACTATGCAAGAGTGTTGTCCGGCGACGTGCCGCTGGCGGTCGATATCCTGGCCGACATCCTGCAGGAGTCCGAATTCGATCCGGAGGAGCTGGAGCGCGAGCAACATGTGATCCTGCAGGAGATCGGCGCCGCGCACGACACGCCCGACGACATCGTCTTCGACCGTTTCACCGAAACGGCCTTCCGCCACCAGACCATCGGCCGCTCGATCCTGGGCACGCCTGAGACGGTCAAATCCTTCACTTCCAGGCAACTGCACGACTTCATCGAGCGGCAATATGACGCCGAGCGGATGGTCATCGTGGCCGCCGGCGACGTCAAGCACGACAATTTCGTGCGCGAGGTCGAGAAGCGGCTCGGCGGCTTCCGCTCCAAGGCAGCCGGCAACATCCCGCAATACGCGCAATATGTCGGTGGCGATTTCCGCGAGGACCGCGACCTGATGGACGCGCAGATCGTGCTCGGCTTCGAGGGCCGCGCCTACCACGTGCGCGATTTTTACGCCTCGCAGGTGCTGTCGATGATCCTGGGCGGCGGCATGTCGTCGAGGCTGTTCCAGGAGGTGCGCGAAAAGCGCGGCCTCTGCTACTCGGTCTATGCCTTCCACTGGGGTTTTTCCGACACCGGCATCTTCGGCGTGCATGCCGCGACCGGCCAGAGCGACATCGCCAAGCTGGTGCCGGTGATCATCGGCGAGTTGCAGAAGGCCGGCGAAAACATCCTGCAGGAAGAACTCGACCGGGCCCGGGCGCAATACCGCGCCGGCCTCATCATGTCGGCCGAAAGCCCGGCCAGCCGGGCCTCGCAGATCGCAAGGCAACTGCTGTTGTTCGGACGGCCGATCGCCAAGGAGGAATTGATGGAGCGGCTTTCGGCGCTGACCGTCGAGCGGCTGACCGACCTCTCCTCGCGGCTGTTCTCGACCAAGCCGACGCTTACCGCGGTCGGCCCCGTGGGCACGCTTGCGCCCTACGAGGCGATCCTCGAATCGCTTGCGGGCCCGCAGACGACGGCCCGCCGGCTCGCCGTCTGACCCCTAAGCAGGTTCCGCAAAAGTGTCCCACGGTTTTGCGATCAGAGCCTGCGAAAAACCAGGGAATCTAAGTAGATATTCGTGGGGCATCCCACGAATATTCGCTTAGAACCAGCGCCGTGTTCGCGCTCCCTTTCTTTCGCCGCGACCTGCCGGCACTGAGGGGCGACAAGGTCACGTTGCGCGTGCCCTTGACCAACGACTACCGGGAATGGGCGGCGGTGCGCGGCGAAAGCCGCGCCTTCCTCGAGCCCTGGGAGCCGCGCTGGCAGCCGGACGAGCTCGACCGCACCGCGTGGCGCCTGCGCATCAGCCGTTACCGCGAGGACTACGCGCAAGGCACGGCGATCGCCTTCTTCATCTTCGAGAAATCGAGCGGCAAGCTTGCCGGCGGCATCACGCTCGGCAACATCCGCCATGGCGTCGCCCAGAGCGGCCATATCGGCTACTGGATCGGCGAACGATTCGGCGGACGAGGCCTGATGACCGAGGCGGCCAAGCTCGTCTCGCGCTTCGCCTTCGATACGCTGCGGTTGCACCGGATCGAAGCTGCCTGTATTCCCGAAAACGCCCGGTCGATCCGCGTGCTTGAAAAAGCCGGATTCCGGCGCGAAGGACTTCTGCGATCCTATCTCAGGATCAACGGCATCTGGCAGGATCACTATCTCTACGCCCGGATCGCGGACGATCCGCCGGGCGATGGAACGAAGGGCTGACTGTGACGAATTTTCCGCGATTAGCGTCGCTGTTCGCCCTCATCATGACGGTCGTCGTCACGCTTTTTTCGGCCATGCCGGCTTTCGCCGTCGAGCCGATCAAGATCGCGCGCGACGACAAGGCGCTGGACCTGTCCGGCGCCGTCGAGATCTACCGGAACCAGGGTGAGAATTTCCAGGTCTCGACCGCGCCCGGCCCCGACGGCATCGTGCGGCGCATCGAGGTGGAGGCCAATGACGCGCGCTCGAGCGGGGACTGGGCCGTGTTCGCGCTCGCCAACACCACCGACCAGCAGCTCGACCGGTTGATCGTCGCGCCGCATTTCCGCCTGGTGAATTCCGGCATCTTCTGGCCCGACCTCGGCTCGACCCGCATCGCCGCGATCACGCCCAGCGAGGGTTTCGCGCTCGACCGCCAGACCAGCCCGGACGCCGACGTGTTCCGGGTGACGCTGAACCCCGGAACGGTGGTGACCTTCATCGCCGAGCTCGCCTCGCCGAAACTGCCGCAGGTCTATCTCTGGGAGCCGGATTCCTACAAGGACTCGGTCAATTCCTACACGCTGTTCCGCGGCATCGTCATCGGCATTTCGGGGCTTCTTGCGCTATTCCTGACGATCCTGTTCGTGGTCAAGGGAACCTCGATGTTTCCGGCGACCGCGGCGCTCGCCTGGGCGGTGCTGGCCTATATCTGCGTCGACTTCGGCTTCCTCAACAAGATCATCGAGATATCGCCCGGCAACGAGCAGATATGGCGGGCCGGCACGGAGGTCGCGCTGGCCGCTACCTTCGTGGTGTTCCTGTTCGCCTATCTCAACCTCAACCGCTGGCACGGCCATTTCAGCTATGGCGCGCTGGTCTGGATCTTCGGACTGCTGTTGATCGCGGGCGTGGCCATCGTCGATCCGGCGGTCGCCGCCGGCATTGCCCGCATCTCGTTCGCCGCCACCGCGCTCACCGGTCTCGGCCTCATCATCTTCCTCGGCATTCGCGGCTATGACCGCGCCATCATGCTGGTGCCGAGCTGGGTGATGGTGCTCCTATGGCTATGCGGGTCGTGGATGGCGATCACCGGCATGCTGGACAACGACATCGCCCAGCCGGCGCTGGGCGGCGGGCTGATCCTGATCATCCTCTTGATCGGCTTCACCGTCATGCAGCACGCCTTTGCCGGCGGCGCGCTGCACCAGGGCCTGTTCTCCGACCTCGAGCGGCAGGCGCTCGCCGTCGCCGGTTCGGGCGACATCGTCTGGGACTGGGATGTGCTGCGCGACCGGGTGGTGACCAAGCCGGACATCAGCCTGCAGCTCGGCCTTGCGCCCAACAGCCTTGGGGGTGCGGCGCGCAACTGGCTGCCGGTGCTGCATGCCGACGACCGCGACACGTTCCGCACCACGCTCGACGTGGTGCTGGAGCATCGCCGCGGCAAGGTGGCGCAGAACTTCCGCCTGCGCGGCGCCGACGGCCACTACCACTGGTTCTCGCTGCGCGCCCGCCCGGTTATCGGCTCCGACGGCGAGGTGATCCGCTGCGTCGGCACCATGGTCGACGTCACCGAACAGAAGAAATCCGAGGAAAGGCTGCTGCACGATGCCGTGCACGACAACCTGACCGGCCTGCCGAACCGCGAATTGTTCATGAACCGGCTGGAGGCGATCATCTCGATCGCCCGCACCGAGGAGAAGGTGCGCCCCACGGTCTTCATCATCGACATCGACCGCTTCAAGCAGGTCAATGACGGTCTTGGAATTTCGGCCGGCGACACCATTCTGCTCACCGTCGCGCGCCGGCTGCACCGGATCTTGAAGCCGAAGGATTCGCTGTCGCGCTTTGCCGGCGACCAGTTCGCGCTGATGCTGCTTTCGGAGCAGGACCCTGCCCGCATCGCGGCAATCGCCGACGCCATCAAGCACGCAATCAACAATCCGATCACCTTCGCCAAGCGCGAGATCGTGCTGACCGCCTCGATCGGCCTGATCACCTGGACGACGGCGCAGACCTCGGCCGAGGACATGGTCAAGGACGCCGAGCTTGCAATGCACCAGGCCAAGCGCTTCGGCGGCGACAGGATCGAACCGTTCCGGCCCGCCTTCCGCACCGTCGGCACCGACCGGCTGCAATTCGAATCCGACCTTCGCCGCGCCATCGAGCGGCGCGAGTTCACGCTTGCCTACCAGCCGATCGTGCGGCTGGAGGACGGCAGCGTCGCCGGCTTCGAGGCGCTGCTTCGGTGGGACCACCCGCGCCGCGGCATGATCCCGCCGGGGGACTTCATCCCGGTGGCCGAAAATTGCGGACTGATCGTGCAGCTCGGCCTGTTCGCCATGCAGCAGGCGGCCGAGGATCTCGCGGGCTGGCAGAAGCAGATCGGCGACGCGCCGCTCTCGGTCTCGGTCAATTTGTCGAGCCGCCAGCTCATCCGCCGTGACCTCGTCAGCGACGTCCGCTCCGTCATCGCGCGTGCCAATCTGAAGCCGCGCTGCTTCCGGCTGGAACTCACCGAATCGCTGGTTATGGACAATCCCGAGCAGACCGCGCATGTGCTGAGCAAGCTGAAGCAGCTCGGCATCGGGCTGTCGCTCGACGATTTCGGCACCGGCTATTCCTCGCTTTCCTATCTGACGCGCTTCCCCTTCGACACGATCAAGATCGACAAGAGCTTCGTCGACGACGCCACGCCGAAGCGCGCGGTATTGCTCAAATCCATGGTCAACATGGCGCATGAGCTCGGGCTTTCGGTCGTGGCGGAAGGCATTTCGGACGAAAGCGACGCGCTGGAGCTGCGCCAGATGGGCTGCGAATATGTCCAGAGCTTCATGTTCGGCGCGCCGATGCCCGGCGACCAGGTGCTGAAGACGCTGAAGGAGCAGTATCCGCTGACCCAAGCGTAGAGGCCGTTTCGCTTCGTCATCCTCGGGCTTGACCCGAGGATCCATGCCATGACGTTAAGGCGTTGAAAACGGCGCAGAATTCCGCACCGTGGCACTCTATGGTCGATGTAACGGCCCAGGTCTCCGCGACGGAGCTACGCTCCTGCTTCGCCCTACCGCGAGCGTTGGGCTTCAGGCATGCCCCGCGGCGGCGCTGAGATGAGCAAGATCGATACCGATCGAGGCGAGGATACGGTCGTATTTGCGCTCGATGTCGGTGTCGAAGAGAAGCTCGGGCGTCGCCGGACAGGTGAGCCAGCCGTTCTCGGCGATCTCGGTTTCGAGCTGGCCGGCGCCCCAGCCGGAATAGCCGAGCGCCATCAGCGCACGGCGCGGGCCACGGCCGGCCGAGATGGCGCGCAGGATGTCGACGGTTGCCGTCAGGCAGACGTCGTCGGAGACGTTGAGCGAGGATTCCACGCGATAGTCGCCCGAATGCAGCACGAAGCCGCGGCTACGGTCGACGGGCCCGCCGTTGCGCACGACGAAATCGCGCGTATGCGCCGGCAGGCGGATCGCTTCCTGCTCGTTCATGATGCCGAGCTGCACAAGCAGGTCCGGAAACAGCATCTGCTGCGTCTGGTTGATGATCAGGCCCATTGCGCCCTCGTCGCTGTGGGCGCAGATGTAGATGACGGAGCGCGCGAAACGGTCGTCCTTCATGCCAGGCATGGCAATCAGGAACTGGTCGTCGAGGAAACCGCGTCCGGCGGCCGACTTCTTGTGGCGCAGCAAGTCCATGGCTTGAGCGTAACGCGTTTCGGCAGCGCCGAAAAGATGGTGCCAGTCCCCGATGTAACGCAAATATGATACCGGGAGAGCGATGAAGTCATTGCGCGGCCAAGAACGGACGGTCAAATCACCGCCATGCGATACATGAAAATATTGGTTCTCGGCGTCGTTTTCGGGTGGACCGCGAGCCTCCCGGCCGAGGCCTCCTCCTCGATCTGGTACAACAGTGAAGGCGGCAAGGTTCGGCTGGTGACCACCGGCAAGCCCGACGAGGCCGGCAAGATCCACGGCGTGCTCGATATCGCGTTGAAGCCAGGCTGGAAGACCTATTGGCGCGATCCGGGCGACGCCGGCGTGCCGCCGCAGCTCGACATATCCGGCAGCACCAACATCGCCGACGCCCAATTGGCGTTCCCGCCGCCGCAGCGGCATGACGACGGCTACGGCAAATGGGCCGGCTACGACCGTCCGGTATCGCTGCCGGTGACCTTCACGCTGTCTTCGCCAGACCAGCCGGCGACCATCGACGCCCATGTCTTCCTTGGCATCTGCGAGACGATCTGCATTCCGGTGCAGACCCGCCTCAGCGTCGATCCGGGGGCCGATCCCGACAACGCCACCGACGCCGCATTGGTGAAAACCGCGCTCGCGACGTTGCCCTCTCCGGCACGGTCCGATTTCGGCGTCAGCGTGCTGCCCGGCGACCACGAAACGCTTGTCGTCCAGGCGCAGTCGCCAGGCGATCCGGAATCCGCCGACTTCTTCATCGCCGGCGAGCGGGACTACATGTTCGGCGCGCCGGTGCGCAGCGAGAAGGACGGCAAGCTCGTCTTCACCGTGCCGATCCTCGACCGGCCGTCGGCGACGCCGACCGATGGTGGGCTCTATTACACGCTGACCAGCGCCGAGGGTTCGGTGGACGGGCTGCTGCCTTTCCCTTGATCCAGCATTTGGTCAGCGGTTGCGGGAAATCGTCCGGTCCGATATCGAAGGCATCGATCCTTCCCATCCCCCAAGCGAGGCTCCCATGACCATTGCGGTTGGCGAAAAACTGCCCGAAACCACCTTCAAGATGATGACCGCGGACGGCGCGAAGCCGATCACCGGCGACGAGATCTTTGCCGGCAAGAAGGTCGTGCTGTTCGGCGTCCCCGGCGCCTTCACGCCGACCTGCAGCAACAACCACCTGCCGGGCTATCTGGAAAATCATGACGCTATTCTTGCGCGCGGCGTCGACACTATCGCCGTCGTTTCGGTCAATGACGTGCATGTCATGGGCGCCTGGGCGCGTTTCACCGGCGGCGAAGGCAAGATCCTCTACCTCGCCGACGGCAGCGGCGATTTCGCCAAGTCGGTCGGGCTCGACAACGATCTTTCCGCAGCCGGCATGGGACTCCGTTCGAAGCGCTTTTCGATGATCGTCGACGACGGCAAAGTCGTCGCGATCAACGTCGAAGCCAAGCCGGGCGTCGACGAGAGCGGCGCGGCAAAAATCCTCGAGCAGCTCTAGATCAGGATGACGTTTCGTTGACCCGCCATCCTGATCTCACTCTTTGTTGGAGCATGATCTTGTCCGAAAACCGGTTCTTACTTTTTGCGTGCGCTGACCTCCGGTTCGGGATCATGCTCTGATGCTCGACACAATCTGGCGCGCGGTGGCGATCGGCATCGGCGCCACGGTGTTCATGGATATCTGGGCGATCGTCCTCAACAAGGCGATCGGCCAGCCTTTGCCCAATTGGGGCATGGTCGGACGCTGGGTTAGGCATCTGCCCGAGAAGGTTTTCCACGACGATATCGGCAAGGCCGCGCCCTATGCGCATGAAAAGGCGCTGGGCTGGGTTTTTCACTACCTGGTCGGCATCCTTTACGGCGTAATCCTTGTGGCGTTGGTGGGCGCGGGCTGGCTGGCGGTGCCGACCTTCCTGCCGGCCTTCATCCTCGGCATCGTCACCGTCGGGGCCGGCTGGTTCCTGCTGGCGCCCGGCATGGGCGCCGGCTGGGCAGCATCCAAGCTCCCCAATCCGACGAAGGTGCGTGCGCTCAACCTCGTGGCGCACACGGTGTTCGCGCTCGGCATGTTCTCGACGGCGCTGCTGATACGGTGATTGGTCAGAAGAGACGGTTCAAATCCCTGCGACCGTCGACAACGCGTACGATCTCCACCAAATCGACCGGACCGCTGTCCGTATCTGGGACCGTTTCGTAAAGGAGCAAAAACGGAGCCGCGACAAGCATTCGCGCCGAAGGGCGAATGTCGGGGCGTCTGACGCCCATGCGTGGCTGATCCACGAGTTGTGCAGCTCGATCCTCTATCCATTCGTAGTAGTGGTCCGCTGCCTTTAAGTTCTCGGCGCCTATGGTGGTATAGATATCGATCAGGTCGGCTTTTGCCGTTGGCGACCAGACTACTCTAACGACCATTTGGTGAAGCGTCCTTCAGCTTCTGCCGCGCTTCCCTTCGCAAGGTATCGAAGTCCAAAGTCTCCGGTTTTCCGCTTGCCTTCCCTTCGTCCCACAAGCGCTGAAGCCGCCGCACATCCTCTTTCCGAAGTTCGCGCTTGGCCAACCAGTCCCGCATCGCTTCGCGCACGATTTCGCTGGCTGTCGCGTATTCGCCAGCTTCCACAGCTTCGCGGATGACGGCCGCCTGTTGCGTCGTCACGGCTACGCTTAACTTTTCCACGTTTGGCATGGGGTGCTATCCTTGCTCTATGGTAGTAAATAATACTCCCTTTTCGGAGCTGCAATCAATGGTGCTGCTGCTTCTCTGGGTTCAGCCGACAATCAGAGGCTCCGCGCTGCTGGCCAGTCGATCGGCAGCCAACCATGGATCAAGCGGCGCGAGCCGATATCCCAGGCGAAGTAGTTGCCCCCGCCCGCCGGCTGATCCGCCTTGCGGCTGATTCCTTGTCCACTGAGATGGAGGAGCAACAGCGTTCCGACGCCGCCATGGCCGACGAAGGCGATGTCGGCTTCACTGGCCGCATGCACGGCTTCGACCTCACCCACGATGCGGCTCTGCGCATCGATAGCCCGTTCCCAGCCTCGAATGCTCTCGTGCGGCCTGGCGAAGAACCGGTCGGCGACCGCTTCGAATTCCGGCGGCGGCAGGAAGCCGGTTGCCGACCGGTCGTTCTCGTGCATCCGCTCGCGCAACTCGACCGCGAGATGAAGACGTTCCGCCAGGATTTCCGCGGTTTCGATCGCCTTGCGTTCGGCGGACGACACGATGCGGCCGATTGAGCCGACCCAGGGCTGGTCGAGCATGGCGACGGCCCTCGCCCGGCCGACATCGGACAATCCCCATTCAGGCACGGGAACGTCGGCGTCGATGCGCACCTGCGGGTGTGTGATGTAATAGGCTATCGGCACGACATGCTTCTCCGGTCAGAGTGCAAGCCAGCCCGCCGAAATCAATAGCTCTGGGTGGAGCGACGTGCCCTTGGGGCTGCCGGCTGCCTTGCCGGTGTGGCCGGCTTCGGCGCCGCTGCCGGCTTCGGCGTTGCAGACACTGCCGAGCCCTTCTTGAACGGCGCCATGCCTTCGCGCGCGAGTTCGTCGGCGCGTTCGTTCTCGGGATGACCGGCATGGCCCCTGACCCAGTTCCAGGTCACCTTGTGGCGGCGATTGGCTGCGTCGAGCGCTTGCCATAGCTCGCCGTTCTTCACCGGCTTCTTGTCGGCGGTCTTCCAGCCGTTCTTCTTCCAGCCATGGATCCATTTGGAAATACCGTCCATGACGTATTTGCTGTCGGTGTAGAGATCGACCGCGCAAGGTTCCTTCAGCGCGTCGAGGGCCGAGATGGCGGCGAGCAATTCCATGCGGTTGTTGGTCGTCTCGGCCTCGCCGCCCGACAATTCCTTGGTCTTGCCGTTGAAGCGCAGGATGGCGCCCCAGCCGCCCGGTCCCGGGTTGCCGGAGCAGGCACCGTCGGTGAATATCTCAACGTGCTTGCTCATATCAGTCCGTATTCGGAAGGAGATCGGATCGCGCGGTGGAAGCGCATGCGGCGGATATATTCGGTCGGATCGCGCTTCATCACCAGCCCGCCATCCGGAATGGTCAGCCAGTCATAGAGGCGGGTCAGCATGAAGCGCAGCGCCGAGCCGCGCGCCAGCATCGGCAGCGCCGCCTTCTCGTCAGCCTGAAGCTGCCGCACCGACTGGTAACCGGCCAGCAGCGCCGTCCCCTTGGTCAGGTTGAAGGAAAAATCCTTCTCGAAGCACCAGGCGTTGAGGCAGGTGGCGACATCATAGGCGTAGAGGTCGTCGCAGGCGAAATAGAAGTCGATCAACCCGGACAGTTTCTCGCCGAGGAAGAAGACATTGTCCGGGAACAGATCGGCGTGGATGATGCCCCGCGGCAGGCCGGTCGGCCAGTTGCACTCGAAATCGCTAAAGTCGGCATCGACCTCGGCCGCCAGGCCCGGCTCGACCTCGTCGGCCCGGTCGCGCGAGGCCGTCCAGAGCTTGCGCCAGCCGTCGATGGCCAGCGCGTTCGGCCTTTTCATCTGAAAATCCTGGCCGGCGATATGGAGGCTGGCGAGCGCCTTGCCAACCTCGCCGCAATGCGCGGCCGTCGGCCGCCGTAACGACAGGCCTTCGAGGAAGGTGATGATGACGGCGGGCCGGCCGGCGAGCGTGCCGATGACGGTGCCGTCATCCGCGGTGACCGGCAGCGGGCAGGAAATGCCCTTCCTGGCGAGATGGCCCATCAGGCCGAGAAAGAACGGCAGGTCGGCCTTGTCGACGCGCTTCTCGTAAAGCGTCAGAATATAGGAGCCGGTCGAGGCGTGGACCAGGAAATTGGAATTCTCGGTGCCTTCGGCGATGCCTTTGTAGGAAAGCAACTCGCCGACCGGATAGGCTTTCAGGAACGCGCTGAGTTCGTTCTCGTTGACGTCGGTGTAGACGGCCATCCGGTTTCACGCCGCTCCATTGACGAAGGCCATGTCGGCCGCCGTCAGTTCGACATCGCGCAAAACCCTCATCACCGGAAAATCCTCCGTTTCCGTGGCCGTGACGGCCAGATCGATGGTGACGTCGAAACGCTGGCGGAACGCATCGATGATCTCATCGACGATGATCTCCGGCGCCGAGGCACCAGCCGACAGGCCGAGCGTCCTGATCCCGGCGATCTCATCCCACGGAATTTCGGCGGCGCGCTGCACGAGAAGCGACATGGCGGCACCCGCGCGCTCCGCCACTTCGACAAGGCGACGCGAGTTGGACGAATTGGGCGCGCCGACGATAAGGAAAAGATCGGCGCCCGCCGCCGTCTCCTTCACCGCTTCCTGGCGGTTGGTGGTGGCGTAGCAGATCGATTCGGCCGCGGCCGCGTGCAATTCGGGAAACCGCTCCTGTAGCGCCCGGATGATGCCGGCGGTGTCCTCGACCGACAAGGTCGTCTGGGTGACGAAGCCAAGCGCCGAAGCGTCGACCGGCACGAAGCGCGCCGCATCGGCCTCGGTCTCGATCAGCGTCACGGCGCCTTCCGGCAACTGGCCCATCGTGCCGATCACTTCGGGGTGGCCGGCGTGGCCGATCAAAAGCACATGGCGACCGAGCCGCTGGTGGCGCATCGCCTGCTTGTGCACCTTGGAGACGAGCGGGCACGTGGCATCGAGATAGAAAAGGTTGCGCGCCTCGGCATCCGCCGGCACCGATTTCGGCACTCCATGCGCGGAAAAGACCACGGGCGACTGGCGATGCTCCGGCGGAATCTCGGACAGTTCCTCGATGAAGACAGCGCCCAGGCTCTGCAGCCCTTCGACGACGTAGCGGTTGTGCACGATCTCGTGGCGGACATAGACCGGCGCGCCGTATTTCTTCAGCGCCAGCACGACGATCTGGATGGCACGATCGACGCCGGCGCAGAAGCCGCGTGGCTGGCAGAGCCTGATGGTCAGCGGTGGCTTTTTCTCGGTCATGAATGCGAAGCCGGTTCAGTCGGGATCAAGAGGATGATGCCGAAAAGTGTGTAGCGGTTTTCGGACCACATCGTGCTCTATCTCCTTGTCGGAGGCGAAATGAGACGTGCACCCCTGCCCTGTCAAGAGCGGCGGCGCTCACTGCTCCTTCGCCGGGCGGCGCAGTCTTAGAATCAGCACCGCCGCAAGGGCTGCGGCCAGCCCGTACCAGGTGACGGCATATTGCAGGTGGTTGTTCGGCAGATCGATGATGGTGACACCGCCGACCGGCAGGCCGCCGGGGTTCGGCGTCTTGTCGGCATCGATGAAGAACGGCACCAGCACGAACCCCGCCGGCAGGCCGGCGGTCGCCGCCATGACGTCGCGGTCCTTCCAGTAGAAGATGTTCTTGGCGACGTCATTGTCGGGAAGCATCATCGATGGTTTTGCCGGCAGCGGATTGCGGGCAAGCCCGGTCAGGGTCACCTTGCCGGCAACCTCACCTTGTTGGCGCTTGGCCGGACCCTTGAGGTCGTAGGGAACGAAGCCGCGGTTGACGAGCACGAAGCGGCCATCCTCGAGTTGCAAGGGCGTGTAGACGTTGAAGCCGCTGTCGCCTTGCCAGGTGGAAAAGAAGTGCCGCTCGCCCTGGTGCAGGAAAGTGCCGGTCACCGTCACCGGCGTGTAATCGACATCGTGGGAAGCGGCGAATTCCTTCTCGACGTCCGCTAGAGCCAGCGGTGCGGAATGCGTGCGCTTATCGATGGTTGCGAGCAGGCCTTCCTTCCAATGCAGGCGCTGGACCTGCCAGGTGCCGAGCCCGATCAGGACGGAGAACAGGACAAGGCCGAGGCCGATGAGCAACGCCGTGCGCGGCCGTGAACGGCCGGCAACCAAACCGGTCGTCTCGGTCATGCGCTGGAATCCAGCCTGCCCTCGGAGGCCTTCTTCGAATACTGCAAGGTGATCAGCACGCCCTTGATCAGGCGCAGCGCCGTCAGGCACAGCACCAGCGCCAGCGGTATCCACAACATGAAGTGCAGCCAGAGCGGCGGACTGAACGTCACCTCCATCCACAATGCGAGGCCGACGACGACGAAGCCGATGATCAGGATGACGAACACCGCCGGTCCGTCGCCCGCATCGGCGAAGGAATAGTCGAGCCCGCAATTGTAGCAGCGCTTGCCGACGGTGAGGAAACTGGAAAACAGCTTGCCTTCGCCGCAGCGCGGGCAGCGGCCATGCAGGCCCGCCGAGACCGGATCTATGGGTGGCCAGATCGCCTTGTCTTCACTCATTTAGAGAGCTTCGCTCATCTCATGATCTCGATCGGTGTGCCGTCGGCCACCCTTGTCCAGATTTCATCCATATCGGAGTTCGTAACCGCAATACAGCCATCGGTCCAGTCGACCATTTGAAGCAGCCCGCCCAGCCAGCCGAAACCGTTCGGCTGGCCGTGGATCATGATGAAGCCGCCTGGCTCGACGCCCAGCGCTTTCGCCGCCGCCTTATCGTCGGCATTTGGATAGGAGATATGGATCGACCTGTGCGCGACGCTGTTGGGATTGCGCCAGTCGAGCACATAGCGCCCTTCCGGCGTTCGCTCGTCGCCTTCCTGATACTTTTGGCCGACAGGGGCGCCGCCAAGCACGATGCCGTAACTGCGCAGAATTTTGCCGCCGCCGATCAGTTGCAACTGCCGTTGCGATTTCTCGACACGCACCAGATCGACCGTTTGTCCGGGCCACATACCCCTGTCGAGCAGTGAGCTTGTGGTGATCAGATACGCGCAGATGGCCAAGGGAATTTTCGCCCACATGGGCTACCGATGGCCGGCCATTGCGCCGAAAAGAAGAAGGCGGCCGCGTCGCCGCTACCGCCTTCAAAACTCCTGGAAGCAAATTCCGGAAAAATCGCTACGCGCTTTTCCCGGATTGCTTTTTATCAGTGGCCTTCGATCAGCGCGCCGTTCGAGGCCCAGACATAGATCGCGCTGAACAGGAACAGCCAGACCACGTCGACGAAGTGCCAGTACCAGGCGGCCGCCTCGAAGCCGAAATGCTGCTTCGGCGTGAAGTCGCCACGCATCGCACGCACCAGGCAGACGAGCAGGAAGATGGTGCCGATGATGACATGGAAACCGTGGAAGCCGGTCGCCATGAAGAAGGTGGCGCCGTAAATCGAATCCTTGAACGCGAACGGGGCGTGCATGTACTCGTAGGCCTGCACCATGGTGAACAGCATGCCGAGGCCGACGGTCAGCACCAGGCCGTTGATCAGACCCTTGCGGTCGCCATGCAGCAGCGCGTGGTGCGCCCAGGTCACCGTCGTGCCCGACAAAAGCAGGATGATGGTGTTGTAGAGCGGCAGGTGGAAGGGATCGAGAACCTCCAACCCCTTCGGCGGCCAGACGCCGCCGGTGAAGGCGGCGCGGGCATACTGGTTTGCCTCGCCGGGGAAGAGACTTGCGTCGAAGAAGGCCCAGAACCAGGCGACGAAGAACATCACCTCCGAGGCGATGAACATGATCATGCCGTAGCGCAGGTGCAGCGACACGACGCGCGTGTGATGACCCTCATGCGCTTCCTTGATGGTGTCCGACCACCAGGCGAACATCGTGTAGAGCACGATGATCAGGCCGATGAAGAACAGCCACGGATTGGCGATGTTGTGGCCGAAGACCGGGAAGTTGCCGGCCTTCAGATACTGCATCAGGCAGACGCCGCCGACGGCGGTGACCAGCGCGCCGACCGAACCCAGGAAAGGCCACGGGCTCGGGTTGACGAGATGGTAGTCGTGTTGTGGTTTTGCGTGCGCGTCTGCCATATCAACCCCCGAGGCTTGCTTCGGAATCTGGAACTTTGTTGCTGCTGCTGCCAGCGGCCGGCGCCGACGAGGCGACCGGCTGTTTCTTTTCGACCGGGAACATCGTGTAGGACAGGGTGATGGTCTTCAAGTCCTTGAGTTCCGGCACGTTGACGATGTCCGGATCGACATAGAACACGACAGGCATGTCCAGCGTCTCGCCGGGCTTCAGCGTCGTGTCGGTGAAGCAGAAGCACTCCACCTTGTTGAAATAGGCACCGGCCATTTCCGGCTGCACGTTGAACGAGGCGCGGCCGGTGATGGTGCGGTCGAATTTGTTGGTGGCGCTGTAATGCGCCTGCGCCGTCGCGCCGATCTTGATCGTCACCGAGCGGGCGACAGGTTCGAACTGCCACGGAATGCCGTTGGTGTTGGCGTCGAAGCGGATTGTTATGTCGCGGTCGAGCACGCGGCCGGCATATTGCTTTTCGGCGCGCTGCGTGGTGCCGCCATAGCCGGTGACCTGGCAGAACATCTTGTAGAGCGGCACCGCCGCATAGGCCATGCCGACCATGCCGGTGAAGAAGGCGAGGCAGACCGCGGCGACGATGCCGTTGTTCACCTTGCGGGGCTTGCTGCTGGTCTCGCCGCCCATCAGCCGCCTCCCAATAGGCCGGAGCCGGTGATGCTGGCCCCGGTGTGGCCGAAGCGCACGATGGTGGCGGCATAGAAGATGACGACCAATGCCGCCAGCGCGACACCGATGGCTATGGAGCGGTTGCGGCGCGCCTTCTGCTGGCGCTCGGTCAGCGTGACCAGTTCGAGTTTCTTGTCGGCCACGATCATACTCCCCCCATCATGAGGGCGCGCCCGAGCACGCAGTCGACGAGATAGGCGGCAAAGATAGCGAAGAGATAGAGCAGCGAATAGCCGAACAGGGCCTTGGCCGGCTTCATCGCGCGATCGTCGTCGGCCATGGCAAGCACTTTCCAGGCATACCAGACGAAGCCCGCGCCGAGGACCGCCGAGACGACGCCGTAGCCGGCCGTGGTGTAACCGAGCGCCCAGGGCAGCACGCCCACCGGCGCCAGGATCAGCGCATAGGCAAAGATCTGCCGACGGGTCGACGCCTGGCCAGCGACATTCGGCATCATCGGGATGCCGGCGCGGGCATAGTCGTCGGACTTGAACAGCGCCAGCGCCCAGAAATGCGGCGGCGTCCACAGGAAGATGATCAGAAACAGGATCACGCTTTCGAGGCTGACCGAGCCGGTCACGGCGGCCCAGCCGATCACCGGCGGAATGGCGCCGGCGGCGCCGCCGATGACGATGTTCTGCGGCGTCCAGCGCTTCAGCCACATCGTGTAGATGACGGCATAGAAGAAGATGGTGAAGGCCAGAAGCGCGGCCGACAGCCAGTTGACCAGCACGCCCAGCGTCATCACCGATAGCACCGACAGCACCAGACCGAAGCTCAATGCCTCTCCCGGCGTGACGCGGCCGGCCGGCACCGGGCGGCCGGCGGTTCTCGTCATCACCGCGTCGATGTCGGCGTCGTACCACATATTGAGCGCGCCGGAGGCGCCGGCGCCGATGGCAATGGCCAGGATGGCGATCATCGCCAGCAGCGGGTTGATGGCGACGGGCGCCGCGACCAGGCCGACAAAGGCCGTGAAGACGACCAGCGACATGACGCGCGGCTTCAACAGGGCAAAGAAATCGCCCGCGGTCGCCTCCGACATGCGAAAGCCCGCTTCCTCCATCAATCTGTCTTCGGCAAGGGCCATGCGTACTTAAAGTCCATCATTCCGTTGGCCAAGACCGCCGGACAAGCCGGCGGCCTCGTATGCGTCGGGACGCTGCTTACTTGATCTTCGGCAGCTGTTCCCACTGGTGGAACGGCGGCGGCGAAGGCAGCTGCCATTCGAGCGTGGTGGCACCCTCGCCCCACGGATTGGCGCCGGCGACGCGCTTCTTCTGGAAGGCCTCGAACACGCCATAGAGGAAGATCGCAACACCGACGGCCGAAATGTAGGAGCCGTAGGATGAGACCATGTTCCAGCCGGCGAAGGCATCCGGATAGTCGACGGTACGGCGCGGCATTCCGGCGAGGCCGAGGAAATGCTGCGGGAAGAAGATCAGGTTGACGCCGACGAAGGTGACCCAGAAGTGGGTGTTGGCGATCACCGGCGAGTACATGTAGCCGGTCATCTTCGGGAACCAGTAATACCAGCCGGCGAAGATGGCGAACACGGCGCCCAGCGACAGCACGTAGTGGAAGTGGGCGATCACGAAATAGGTGTCGTGCAGCGAGCGGTCGAGGCCGGCATTGGCCAGCTGAACGCCGGTGACGCCACCGATGGTGAACAGGAAGATGAAGCCCAACGCCCACAGCATCGGCGGCTTGAAGGAGATCGAGCCGCCCCACATGGTGGCGATCCAGGAGAAGATCTTCACGCCGGTCGGCACCGCGATGACCATGGTGGCGAACACGAAGTAACGCTGCGTGTCGAGCGACAGGCCGGTCGTGTACATGTGGTGCGCCCAGACGATGAAGCCGACGGCGCCGATCGCGACCATGGCGTAGGCCATGCCGAGATAACCGAACACCGGCTTCTTCGAGAAGGTCGACACGATATGGCTGACGATGCCGAAGCCCGGCAGGATCAGGATGTACACCTCGGGGTGGCCGAAGAACCAGAACAGGTGCTGGAAGAGGATCGGATCACCGCCATTGTCCGGCACGAAGAAGGAAGTGCCGAAATTGCGGTCGGTGAGCAGCATGGTGATGGCGCCCGCAAGGACCGGCAGCGAGAGCAGCAGCAGGAAGGCGGTGATCAGCACCGCCCAGGCGAACAGCGGCATCTTGTGCAGCGTCATGCCGGGAGCGCGCATGTTGAAGATGGTGGTGATGAAGTTGATGGCGCCGAGGATCGACGACGCGCCGGCGATGTGGATCGACAGGATCGCCAGATCCATCGCAGGGCCGGGCTGGCCGGAGGTCGAGAGCGGCGGATAGATCGTCCAGCCGCCGCCGACACCGAAGGCGCCCGGCGCGCTCGGCACGAACATCGAGGAGAGCAACAGGATGAAGGCCGGCGGCAGCAGCCAGAAGGAAATGTTGTTCATGCGCGGGAAGGCCATGTCCGGCGCGCCGATCATGATCGGCACCATCCAGTTGGCGAAGCCGCCGATCAGCGCGGGCATGACCATGAAGAAGATCATGATCAGGCCGTGCGCGGCGCCGAAGGCGTTGTACATGCTCTTGCCGCCGTCGATGGCGGCGTCGCCCTGCATGCCATAGACCATCTGCGCCAGGCCGCTGAAGATCTGGATGCCCGGCTCCTGCAGCTCCATGCGGATGGCGACCGAGAGCGCGCCGCCGATGACGCCGGCAATGATCGCGAAGATCAGGTAGAGCGTGCCGATGTCCTTGTGGTTGGTCGAGTAGACCCAGCGGACCCAGCCCTGCGGCCTGTGGTCGTCGTGATCGTGAGCTGCAGCCTCTGCCATGTTCCGCTCCGTTCCCTAAATCTTGCTAACCCGCGGCATCAGTTGCCGGCGGCCGCTACCTTGTTGGTACCATCGATCTCGGCCATCAGCGCCTTGTTGGCGGCGGGCACATCGGTCTTGGCCGTATCCAGCCAGGTCTTGAACTGCGCATCGGACACGACGCGGACGGCGATCGGCATGAAGGCATGGTCCTTGCCGCAGAGCTGCGAGCACTGGCCATAGTAGAGGCCTTCCTTCTCCGCCTTGAACCAGGTTTCGTTGGTGCGGCCGGGCACGGCGTCCATCTTGATGCCGAAGGACGGCACGGCGAAGGAATGGATGACGTCGGTCGCGGTGATCAGGACGCGGGTCAAGGTGTTGACCGGCACGACCAGCTCGTTGTCGACCGCGAGCAGGCGCGGATAGAGGCCGCGATCTTCCTTGCCGGCCTTGGCGCGGTCGGCATCCTGGAGAACCGCCGAGTTGAAGGAGAAGGTCTTGTCGACCTGGTATTCATAATCCCAGTTCCACTGGTTGCCGGTCGCCTTGACGGTGAGCTTGGCTTCTTCCGGCGGGGTGTATTGCGCGGTGAGCAGCTGGAAGGAGGGAATAGCGATGAGCAGAAGCACGATCACCGGCCCGACCGTCCAGATCACTTCGATCAGCGTGTTGTGGCTGGTCTTGGACGGCACCGGATTGACGCTGGCGCGGAACTTGACGATGCAAACCAGAAGCAGCAGCAGAACGAGGATGGTGATCGGGACGATAAACCACATGGTGTAGTTCCCGAACCGCTCGATCTGCCGCATCATGTCGGTGGCCGGAGCCTGGAAGGTCATCTCCCATGGCCGCGGCTGGTCGGCATGGGCCGCCGCGCTGGAGAAGAGCACGGCCGAAGCTGCCGCACCTGCCAAGAATTCAGCGCTTGCCAGGAATTTCCTCATCGCCCTCTCGTCTCCCACTTCCCGCGATCCGATCGCACCAATAATCGACGATGCCGGGATTGGGAATCCCGGTCTGTCCCTAGGGTGGTTCAAACCATACTCTATTTCCCTCCGCAAGGAAGGAGCGGAGGAAACCGTGCGGCATTTTTGCGCGCAAGCCGAAGGCCGTGTTCGGCGCTCGCCGCGCTATATGCGCCGCGGTCGCAATTCGGGCGAATTTGCTTTGGAAAAGCATGGAATTGCCGGTATCGGGGCGGACCGGCGGCGGTCTCGTCCTTTACTTGGCCCCGGCGCGGCTTAAAGTGCCGTGATTCGCAATGGAGCCGTTATGACTTCCTGGCTTTCGAGAACCCTGGCGAAGGTCGTCCTTGCCGTCGCCTTGCTCGGTGTCGGCATAGCCGTTGGCGCCGCTGCCTCGCCGAACAACGCCACGCCGCCGAGCGGCACGGTGAAGTCGACGCATGGCGCGTGGTCGATCATCTGCGATACGCCTGCAGGCGCTACCTCCGAGCAATGCGTGATGATGCAGAACGTCGTCGCCGAGGACCGCCCTGAAATGGGGCTTTCGGTTGTGGTGCTGCGCACCGCCGACAACAAGGCCGAGATTCTGCGCGTGCTGGCGCCGCTCGGCGTGCTGCTCCCCAACGGCCTCGGTCTCAATGTCGATGGCAAGGATATCGGCCGCGCCTATTTCGTGCGCTGCTTCCAGGACGGCTGCTATGCCGAGGTGATCCTCGAAAAGCCGCTGCTCGACACGCTGAAGAGCGGCACGTCGGCCACCTTCATCGTCTTCCAGACCCCCGAGGAAGGTATCGGCATTCCCGTCGACCTCAAGGGCTTTGCGGAAGGCTTCGCCGCCCTACCTTGATCTTCTCGCCCATGCGCCGCTCCTGACGCTGAGGTCCGGTGGCGAATGCGCATTTGGCTGCCAGGAGGCTCAATGCGCGCGAATTTATCCGCTTTCATTACCGGTCTGGCGCTGGCCGGCACGGTTTCGGCCGTACGGGCCGAGGATGCCGAAATCCTCCAGACGCCCGACCCGCCGGCGATCCTCGACATCGCCAAGGGCTTCGGCTCGGCCAGGATGGACAAGGACGACAATGGCGATCCGATGCTTTCCGGCCGGATCGAGGGCGTCAAATACGTGATCTATTTCTATGGCTGCGAGGATCACGAGAACTGCAAGTCGCTGCAATTCTCGACCGGCTACACCGACCCCTTGACCGCCGACCAGGCCAACGCCTGGAACGCGAAATACCGCTGGGTAAAGGCCTATGCCGGCGACGGCTCGAACTTCAAGATGGATGTCAGCTTCGCCGGCGGCATCACCAGGGCCAATCTGGAGGAGCAGTTTTCCAACTGGAACACGATGGCCGGCAACATCAAGGGCTTCCTGAGCGGCGAGTGACGGCCGCAATCGCTGACTTGGCCCTGTTGACGATTGTGCGACGGCGGCTTCGCGCCTACATCCGTCGGAACGATTTGTTTCCAAGAATGGATTTGCCATGAACAGCCTGATCGGCCAATTCGACATTTCCGACGATCGCGTCAAGGAGATCGTCGCCGAGACCATCAAGGGCGCCGACGACGGCGAGTTGTTCCTCGAATACAGCGAGAGCGAAGCGCTGATGTTCGACAATGGCCGGCTGAAGACGGCCAATTTCAACACCGACCAGGGATTCGGCCTGCGCGCCGTGGCCGGCGAGGCCAGCGGCTATGCGCATTCCAGCGACATCTCCGAAGCCTCGCTGCTGCGCGCGGCCGACGCCGTCTCGACGGTCAAGGGCGGCTATTCCGGCACATTGGCCGGAGCGCCCGCCCGCACCAACCGCCACCTCTATGGCGACGAGAACCCGATCCCCTCGCCTTCCTTCGAGGCCAAAGCCAAGCTCTTGCAGGAAATCGATGGCTGGCTGCGTGCGAAGGATCCGCGCGTGCGCCAGGTGACGGCGTCGCTCGCCGCCTCGTGGCAGCATGTCGAGATCGTGCGCGGCGACGGACAGATCGTGCGCGACATCCGCCCGCTGGTCCGGATCAACGTTTCCGTCGTGGTCGGCGATGGCGACCGGCAGGAGAGCGGCTCCTACGGCATGGGCGGCCGCAAGAGTTTTGGCGAGTTCGTCGGCGAGGAGAGCTGGAAGCATGCGGCAAACGAGGCGCTGCGGCAGGCCCTGGTCAATCTGGAAGCGATTCCGGCGCCGGCCGGCACCTTCGACATCGTTCTGTCCAGCGGCTGGCCGGGTGTGATGCTGCACGAGGCGGTCGGCCACGGGCTCGAAGGCGACTTCAACCGCAAGAAGACCTCGGCCTTCGCCGGCCTGATGGGTAGCCAAGTGGCGGCGAAGGGCGTCACCGTGGTCGATGACGGCACCATCCCCGAGCGGCGCGGCTCGCTCACAGTCGACGACGAAGGAACGCCTTCGGCGCGCAACGTCTTGATCGAGGACGGCAAACTGGTCGGCTATATGCAGGACCGCCAGAACGCGCGGCTGATGGGCATGAAGGCGACCGGCAACGGCCGCCGCGAGGGCTATGCGCACCAGCCGATGCCGCGCATGACCAACACCTACATGACCGCGGGCGACATGGAGCCGGAAGAGATCATCGCCTCGGTCAAGAACGGCATCTACGCCGTTTCCTTCGGCGGCGGCCAGGTCGACATCACGTCGGGCAAGTTCGTGTTCGGCTGCACCGAGGCCTACATGATCGAGAACGGCAAGGTGACGCAGCCGATCAAGGGCGCGATGCTGATCGGCAACGGGCCGGATGCCATGCACCGCGTCAGCATGATCGGCAACGACATGAAACTCGACAGCGGCATCGGCATGTGCGGCAAGGCCGGTCAGGGCGTGCCTGTCGGCGTCGGCCAGCCGCATCTGCGGATGAACCAGATGACGGTGGGCGGGACGAGGGTTTGAGGGGTTGGCGCCGTTCCGGTAGAATCGTCTGCCAAAGACATTTCACTCGAGCGTGCAGGCATCATGTCCAAATCCGAGAACGCGCCAGACGGCGTTGATGTGAAACCGGCGCCGGCCTTTGCACCGATGCGGCCGCAGGACGTGTTTGGAATCCTACAGCGTGCTGGCGGGCCAAAAACACTTGAAGATATGGACGCGAGCGTACTCGCCGAAGCGCGGCAGTGCCACGCTCGGACTGATGCCAACTCGTGAGGAGGGGCAGCCTCTGCCTTACGCCAGACACAATCGTGTTAGGACATTATTAATTGTTTAATTGGCGGGGCGGGCGTTTGCGCATTAGCTTGTCGCCAGTCTTCTCGTTGCGGTGGTGTTGGCAATGCAGCGTTCCCCTGGCGTCCTGACCTCTTCTTTCCTCCTTGGCCTCGTTTCTTTGGTTGGCGCTTCATCGCTGCAAGTCGGCCCTGCAGCGGCGCAGTCGTCGCTGTTCAAGCTGACGACGACACGACTTGTTGCGAGCTCCGCCACCGTCGGCGGCAGCACCAGCGTTCCCTATGGCTGGCTCGATTTCTGTCATCGCCGGCCGAAAGAGTGCAAGGTGCCCGCTTTGCCCGCCACAAGCGTCAAGCTGACCGCGCAGAACATGAGCATCCTCAAGCGGATAAACCAGAAGGCGAACCGCTCCATCAAGCCCGTCAGCAATTACGATCACTGGGGCACGATGATGGACCACTGGGACTATCCGGTGGACGGCAAGGGCGATTGCAAGATCTACGCGCTCTACAAGCGCAAGCTTCTCCAGGAAGCGGGATTTCCCCGGCAGGCGCTGCTGATGACGGTGGTGCGCGACCTTCACGATGAGGGCCACACCATCCTGACGGTGAAGACCGACAAGGGCGATTTCGTCCTGGACAATCTGGTCGACGAAATCCGCCCATGGAACGCCACCGGCTATTATTTCCTGAAGCGCCAGTCGCAGCAGAACCCGAACAGCTGGGTTTCGATCAACCAGCGCGGCGGCACGGCGAAACGTTTTCCGAGCTCGTAGGACAAGTCGCCATTTGAGTGAAGTCAGCTGCAACCGGCAAGGCTATCGCCGCCGCTTCGGCTTCTCCAAAAGCGCCACGGCCTCGACATGCGGCGACCACAGGAACTGGTCGATCGGCGTGACGCTCTTCAGCGTATATCCGCCATCGATGAGGATGCGCAGATCGCGCGCCAGCGTCACCGGATTGCAGGAGACGGCGGCGACTAGCGGCACGTCGGAACGGGCGATCTGCTTCGACTGGTCCTCGGCGCCGGCGCGCGGCGGATCGAAGACCACTCCGTCGAAAGCGTTCAGCTCCTTGAAGGTCAGCGGCCGGCGGAACAGGTCGCGGCGTTCGCTGGTCACGCGCTTCAAGCCGCCGGCGAAGCGGAAGGCGCGGTCTAGCGCGGCGAGCGCCGACGCATCGCCTTCGACGGCATGGACTTCCGACCTCGCGCCAAGTCGTAGCGCGAAGCTGCCGCTACCGGCAAACAAGTCCGCGACCTTCCTGGCGCGCGACAGATGCTGGCCGACAAGGTCCGCCATTGCCTGCTCGGCGGCTTCCGTCGCTTGCAGGAAGGCGCCGGGCGGCACGGCAACGGCGACCGGTCCGAACTGCACCACCGGCTTCTTCGGCTCGACGACGATCTCGCCGTCGACGGAAAGCCGCGCCAGGCCCTCGGCCATGACGAAATTCGACGCGATACGGCGCTGGTGGTCGCCAAGCTTGCCGGCATCATGGACGGCAATGTCGAGGCCCGAAGCCGTGACGGTCACCGTCATATGGAACGCCTTCGGCGTGGCGCAGACCAATCCGGCCAAGGCGCGCAATTTGTCGAGCGCCGAGACGATCGCCGGCAGCGAGATCGGGCATTCCTCGATCGGGATGATCTCGGACGACAGCGCGCGCACGAAGCCGAGCAGCATGCCGGCATCCGTGCGCCTGGCGCTGAAAGTGACGCGGCGGCGGGTATGCGGCGCGCACGGCACCAGCGCAGCGATCTCGCAAGCCATGCCCTTGGCCTTCAGCGCCTGCACGACCTTCTCGCGCTTCCATTGCCGGTAGGCTTCGGCTTCGAAATGCTGCAGCGCGCAGCCGCCGCATTCGGTGAAATGGCGGCAGGCCGGGTCGATCCTGAGCGGCGAGGCTTCCAGCACCGACATCAGCGTGGCGCGTTCCTTCTGGCGCGCGGCCGTGACCGTCTCGCCCGGCAGCGTGAACGGGATGAAGACTTCCCCGCCTTCGGCGTTGGCGATGCCGTCGCCCTGCGAGCCCAGCCTGGCGATGGTGAAGCGTGTGCTCATCGCGACCCCGCATCCTTTATGGCGGCGAGCAGGAACTCGCGGTTGCCGTCGCCGCCTTCGATCGGCGACGGGTGCAGCCCGAGCACCCGCCAGCCGGAATTGCCGGCCAGCCAATCACGCAGGTTCTCGGCTATACGCCCGGCATCGTCCGGATCCTTGAGCAGGCCGCCCTTGCCGATCGCCTCGCGGCCGGCCTCGAATTGCGGCTTGACCAGAAGAATTGCCCTGGCGCCCTCGCCCGCCAATTCCAGCGCCGGTGGCAGCGCCAGCTTCAGCGAAATGAAACTGACGTCGCAGACAAGGAAAGCGGGAGCGCGGCCGCCGAGATCGACTGCCGTCAAATCACGCGCGTTCAATCCCTCGATGACGGTCACGCGTGGATCACCGGCAATCTCGGGACGCATCTGGCCGTGGCCGACATCGATTGCCGTGACATGCGCCGCGCCGCGCTCCAGCAGCACCTGGGTGAAGCCGCCGGTCGAGGCGCCGATATCGAGCGCCTCGCTTCCGGAAGGATCGAGGCCGAAATGGTCGAGGCCGGCGATCAGCTTCAGTGCCGCGCGCGACACATAGGCCTGCGCCGGATCGTCGATGGCGATCAGGCAGTCCGGCGCGACAGATTGGCCGGGCTTGCGGGCAATGGCGCCGTCAACCGTTATCGTGCCGCGCTCGATCGCGTCGCGGGCGCGTGAGCGGCTGGCAAACAGGCCGCGGCCGACGAGCAATTCGTCGAGCCGCTGGCGCTGGCTGGCTGGCAAAGGGGAACTCATCGGCCTTCATTGGCGAAAGCCGGGCGCGAACGCAATGGGTTTGAATATCGGGCGACAGGCTGCAGAATGCGGACAGGAACAGGCCGTTCGTCAGTTGATGGAGGTGGCGATGCTGAAAGGTACCTGTCATTGCGGCGCGGCCCACTGGACGCTGGAGGGCGATCCCGGTGGGATCACCGCCTGCAATTGCACGCTTTGCCGCCGCTACGGCACGCTTTGGGCCTATGACTATGTCGACGAGCGCATTCGCGTAGCCGGACCGCTGAAATCCTACACGCGCGCCGGGGTGGCCGAATGCTCGCTGGAGATCCTGTTCTGCCCGACCTGTGCCTGCGTCGTCGCCTGGCGCGGCCTGCGTTCCGGCAAGAGCGGCCGCACGCGCACCGCCGTCAATGTCAGGCTGGCGCCGCCCGAGGAAGTCGCCGACCTGCCGATCGACCATTTCGACGGCCTCGATACCTATGACGACCTGCCGCGCGACGGCCGCTGCGTGCGCGATATGTGGTTCTAAAATACGGTTCGCGAAACCCGGCGCTCGACGGCCGGCGTCAGGCCATCATTGCCGGAAGCTTCCCTGCGCGACGGCTCGACCGGCGCCGGCACAGCCGGCGTCGTCGCTTCCGGCACCATGACGAGTTGAGGAACCTGCCTGTAGGAGAAGGCGCCGCGGATGTTGCCCATCTTGCCGGCGACGATATCCAGCACCGCCTTTTCAAGGTTGCGGTCGTAACGCGTTTCGGCTGTCGCCGGCGCGGCCATGCCCGCCAAAAGCGCCATGCCGCACAGAAGCGTTTTCATTTTTGTTATCTCCCTGCCTGGCTCGAACTTCTAGCAGGGCGCCGTTGAAAATCGGCCAATAGACAGGGTAAGCGAACCGCCAAACGGGAGCGTTAACAGATAGTTACATCCGGAAGCCGGCAAAACGATTCAGGGTCTTGAAGTCCTGATTCAGGCGCGCTGCGCCTGAACGCCACGGCCGAGCGTCGCGAAGACAGTGCGCACGATACCCGCCGAATCCAGGCCGGCATCGGCATACATCTTTTCGGGTTTCGCGTGGTCGGTGAACGCGTCCGGCAGTACCAGCGGCCGTACCTTAAGGCCGCTTTCCAGCAGGCCTTCATGGGCCAGGAAATGCAGCACCTGGCTGGCGAAACCGCCAATCGCGCCCTCCTCCACGGTCACCAGCACTTCGTGCGAGCGGGCGAGCCGGCGGATAAGATCTTCGTCCAGCGGCTTGGCGAAGCGGGCGTCGGCGACGGTGGTGGACAGGCCCGCCGCGCCGAGTTCCTCGGCCGCCAGAAGGCAATCCTGCAGCCGTGTGCCGAAGGAAAGCAGTGCGACCTTGGTCCCTTCCTTGAGAATACGACCCTTGCCGATTTCGAGCAGCGAGCCGCGCTCCGGCATGTCGACGCCGACGCCGTTGCCGCGCGGATAGCGGAAGGCGATCGGGCCCTCATCATAGGCAGCCGCGGTGCGCACCATATGGCGCAGTTCCGCCTCGTCCGCGGCGGCCATGACGACGAAGCCCGGCAACGTAGCGAGGAAGGTGGTGTCGAAAGCGCCGCAATGGGTGGCGCCGTCGGCGCCGACGAAACCAGCGCGGTCGATGGGAAAGCGCACCGGCAATTTCTGGATCGCAACGTCGTGGACGACCTGGTCGTAGGCACGCTGCAGGAAGGTGGAATAGATGGCGGCGAAGGGCTTGTAGCCTTCGGTGGCCAGCCCGGCGGCGAAGGTCACCGCATGCTGCTCGGCGATGCCGACATCGAAAGTCCGCTTCGGGAACACCTCGCCGAACAGATCGAGGCCGGTGCCGCTCGGCATGGCGGCGGTGATGGCGACGATACGGTCGTCCTCACGCGCTTCCTGGATCAGGCTTTCCGCGAACACCTTGGTGTAGGCCGGCGCATTGGCCGGCGCCTTGGCCTGCGCGCCGGTGATGACGTCGAACTTGTTGACGCCGTGGTATTTATCGGCCGCGGCCTCCGCCGGCGCGTAGCCTTTGCCCTTCTGGGTCACGACATGGATCAGCACCGGGCCTTTGCCGTTGTCGCGCACGTTCTTCAACACTGGGATCAGATGTTCGAGATTGTGCCCGTCGATGGGGCCGATGTGATAGAAGCCGAGCTCCTCGAACAGGGTGCCGCCGGTGACGTAGCCGCGCGCATGCTCGACCGCCCTGGTGATGGCGCGGTCGGCGCGCTTGCCGAGATAGGATGTCAGCTTCTTGCCGAAATCGCGCAGGCCGAGATAGGCCTTGCCGGAGGCGAGCCTGGCCAGATAGGCGCTCATGGCGCCGGTCGGCGGCGCGATCGACATGTCGTTGTCGTTGAGGATGACGATCAGCCGGGCGTCGAGCGCCCCGGCATTGTTCAGGGCCTCGAAGGCCATGCCGGCCGACATCGAGCCGTCGCCGATGACGGAAATCACATTGTTGCGGCCGCCCGACAGGTCGCGCGCCATGGCCATGCCGAGGCCGGCCGAGATCGAGGTCGACGAATGCGCGGCGCCGAACGGGTCGTATTCGCTCTCGGCGCGCCGGGTGAAACCGGAGAGGCCGCCCTCCTGGCGCAGCGTGCGGATGCGCTCGCGGCGGCCGGTCAGGATCTTGTGCGGATAGGCCTGGTGGCCGACGTCCCAGATCAGCCGGTCGTTCGGGGTGTCGAAGACATAATGCAGGGCAACCGTCAGCTCGACGACGCCGAGGCCGGCGCCGAGGTGGCCGCCCGTCTGCGAGACGGCGTCGATAAGCTCGGCGCGCAGTTCGGCGGCAAATTGCGGCAGCGCGCCCTCATCGAGCGTCCGCAAATCCGCCGGAATGCGGACTTTGTCGAGCAGCGGCGTGTCTGGCTTCACTCGGGCGCGTCCTGCGTCAATCGATCGACACGGCGCTATCAGCAGATTGCGCCATAATCATGCGCGGAATAGGCCGCCGGCGGACGAATGTAAATGCGCGCCAGTGACGCGCAAGCGGACCCTAATTCTCCGGCAGCGGGATGAACTCTTCTTCATCGCCGGGAACGATATCGAAGCGGCCTGTCTTCCATTCCTGCTTGGCCTGCTCGATGCGTTCCTTCGAGGACGACACGAAATTCCACCAGATGTAGCGCTTGGAGCCGAGCGAAGCCCCGCCGAACAGCATGAAATGCGCGCCGCGCTCGGAGGAAACGATGATCTCCTCGCCCGGCTTGAACACCAGGAGCCGCTCGGCCGGGAAAATATCGCCGGCGATCGAGACGTCGCCTTCCAGCGTGTAGATGGCGCGCTCCTCGGCATCGGCCGGGATCTTCACGCTTGCACCCGACGCTAAGCGCAGATCGGCATAAAGCGTGTCCGAGGCGGTCGCCACGGGCGAGTGCAGGCCTGAGAACGCGCCAATGACGACGCGGCCGCTGACACCCTCGGCATCGATCTGCGGCAAGCGGGCCACCGACGTGTTAGCGAACACCGGGGCAATCTCCTCCTTGCTGTCGGGCAGCGCCAGCCAGGTCTGCAGGCCGGAGACCGACATCGGCGCGCCGCGCAGTTCTTCCGGCGTGCGCTCGGAATGAACGATGCCGCGCCCGGCTGTCATCAAATTCACGTCGCCCGGCGCGATCACCATTTCGGTGCCGAGCGAATCCCGATGCCTGATCTTGCCGTCGAACAGGTAGGTGACGGTGGAGAGGCCGATATGTGGATGCGGGCGCACGTCGAGCGCATGGCCGGCGCGCAGGATCGCCGGCCCCATGCGGTCGAAGAAGATGAACGGCCCGACCAGACGGCGCTTCGCCGTCGGCAGGGCGCGGCGCACCTCGAAGCCGCCAATGTCCTTGGCGTTGGGCACGACCATCAACTCGATCTGGTCGCAGGCGAAGGCATCGCCCGGTTCAGGATCGTTTCCCGGAAAGAAGCTCATGTCGGATCCTCAGGCGAAACGCAGCGCCGACCTGGCCTTCGCCTTGGCAGCTTCTTCCTCGCGATTGCGCGGTTCCTGGTTGGTTTCGAGCGAATCGATCAATTCGCGCGCGATAGCTGTGATCGCCTCGACCGCATGGTGGAAGGCATGCTCGTTGCGCTTGGAGGGCTTGGTCGAGCCGCTCAGCTTGCGCACGAATTGCAGCGCTGCGTCATGCACTTCGTCATTGGTCGCCGGTGGCTCGAAATTGGCCAGGGTCTTGATGTTGCGGCACATAGCTTGAACTCCTTACCTGCTTTGTCTGCCTCACCGTCGTCCAAATTACTCTGCGTCCAACGGCTCCGTTCCTACCGGCTTGCCGTCGCGCGACAGTCTGATCTTCTCGACCTTGTCCTCGGCCGCTTTCAGCAGCCGGTCGCAATGCGCCTTCAGCGCTTCGCCGCGCTCATAGATCTTGATCGACTGGTCGAGCGGGACGTCGCCACGCTCAAGATCATCGACGATCTTCTCCAGCGCGTCGAGCGCCTGTTCGAAGCTCATCGCCTTGACGTCCTCATTGTCTTCCAATGCCATACCCTATCCCTTCATCAGCCGCCCGACATGGGCGGCGACTGAAAATGCCAGTCCCTGCAGATCGTAGCCGCCTTCCAGCAAGCTGACGAGCCTGTTGGAGCTGTGGCGGCCGGCGCGTTCCATCAATTGCCCGGTCGCCCAGTCGAAATCATCCTCGGTCAGGTTGATCTCCGCCAGCGGGTCGCGATGGTGCGCGTCGAAGCCGGCTGAAATGATGATCAAGTCCGGCGCGAACGCATCGATCGAGGGCAGCACACGCGACAGGAAGGCGTCGCGGAACAGGTCGCTGCCGGTCTGCGGCGCGAGCGGCGCGTTGACGATGTTGCCGGCGCCGGTTTCGCTTTTCGCTCCGGTACCGGGATAAAGCGGCATCTGGTGCGTCGAGCAATAGAGAACCGACGGGTCGTCCCAGAAAATGTCCTGGGTACCATTGCCGTGGTGGACGTCCCAGTCGACGATGGCGACGCGCTCGGCCTGATGCTTCTTCTGCGCGTAGCGGGCGGCGATCGCGGCCGTGTTGAACAGGCAGAAGCCCATCGCGGTGGTCTTTTCGGCGTGGTGACCCGGCGGGCGGGCGGCGACGAAGACGTTTGCCGCGCGGCCCTCGAAAACATCGTCGACCGCCGCGTTGGCGCCGCCGATCGCCGTCACCACGGCCTGCCAGCTTTTCGGGCTGGCGCTGGTATCGGCGTCGATCGACACGATCCCGCTCTCAGGGATCGCGGCGCGGACACGCTCGACGAAATCCTCGGGATGCGCATAGAGAATCGTTTTCTCGTCGCCTTCGGGCGCCTTGACGCGGTCGAGCGCCGAAAAAGCCTCGTCGTCGAGCACGCGTTCGATGGCGCGCAGGCGGTCGGGCCGCTCGGGATGGCCGGGCGGCGTGAGGTGTTCCAGAAAGATCGGGTGCGTGTAGAGACGGGTGGCCATGGCGCCTAATCTAGGCACCGGCGGCGCGGATGACCATGTTTGAAAGCCGAATGGCTGGGGAAAATTGCGCCAGCCCGTGTCGCTGGCGCCATTGGCGCGGCGCAAGCTTCGCGGTAAGGTTCTTCGCTGCCTGGTGCCCGCGACGCGGGAGAATCGGGAACACGGTTGAACTCCGTGGCGTGCCCAACGCTGTGAGGGGGACCGCGCCGGCAAAGCCACTGTCGATGACGGGAAGGCGCCGGATGCGGGAGGATCCCGAGCCAGAAGACCGGCCCGGCAGACATGGTTTTCCGCTTGGTCAGGCGGGAAATTGCTTGTCGCAAGGGGAAAAGCGATGACGGCAGCAGCGATCGCCGCGAGCGGCGACGACTTTGACCAATTGGCGCGCGACGCGGTCTATCGGGCGATGTTCACCAGGCGTGACGTGCGCAGCCATTTTATCCCCGACGATCTCGACGACAGCGTGTTGGCGCGGCTGATCACCGCCGCGCATCATGCGCCGTCGGTCGGCTACATGCAGCCGTGGAACTTCATCGTCATCCGCGATGCAGGCAGGCGTCGGCAGGTGCGCGACCTGTTCCTCGCCGCGCGCGAGCAGGAGCTGCCGGCGATCGAGGCGGAACGGCAGGCGCTATACCGCAAGCTTAAGCTCGAGGGCATCTGCGAAAGCGCGCTCAATCTGTGCATCACCTGCGACCGGCAGCGGTCGAAGGATTCGCCGCTCGGGCGCTGGCACAATCCGGAGATGGACCTCTACAGCACCGTCTGCGCGGTGCAGAATTTCTGGCTGGCGGCGCGGGCCGAGGGTGTCGGCGTCGGCTGGGTCAGCATCATCGAGACGGAAGCGCTGAAGCAGCTCTTGTCGATCCCGGAACATGTGACGCCGATCGCCTATCTCTGCGTCGGCCGCGTCTCTGCCTTCGCGCCGAAGCCCGATCTCGAGGCGCATGGCTGGGGCAAGCGCCTGCCGTTGCCCGAACTGGTGATGAGCGAGACTTTTCGCGGCGCCGGCGAGGCGCCGCTCAAATCGGCGATCGCAAGGCTAGGCGGTCCTTCGAAATCCTGATCAGGCGGCCCGGGGCGTATCCCAGCGCGAGCCGCCGCCGAAGGAGCCCAGCGCCTTGTCGCGCAGTTCCCTGAACTTGGACGAGGCCTCGGCCAGCCGGTGGTCCCATTCGGGATTGGGCACCTGGCCCTCGATGGCTTCGAAATAGACCTGCATAAGCGAGGCAATGGCGAAGGGCTCGATGAAGGCCGCCTTGAAGGCCCAGGCAAAGACGATGGCGAGCACGAAAGCCCAGCCGGCAAGCTGGCCCGGCATGACCCAGAGGATCGCGGCCGCGGGTGCCAGCATCAAAAGGAAGATGACGAAGGACACGCCCCACATGATCGCCGCCAGCCAGACGGCGTTCTTGACCATGTGCTTGCCGTTCTGGGCGTAGAGGACGACGCCTTGCCTGGCCGTCTCGAAAGGCGTGCTCGATTTGATGCGGATGTTGTAGCCGAGGATGATCTCGTCGACATAGGTCAGCGAGATACGGATGATGGTGTTGATGAAGCCGACCAGGCCGCTCAGGCCCGGGATCGGCAGGAAGGCGGCTATGCCGCCGATCAGGCCGGTGATGGCGCGGATGGCGCCCTTGACCAGCTGGTCGACGACGAAAAGGATGTTGGCCTCGGCGAAACGCTGGGTGACCACTTCCTTGGCATAGGCGATCTGGTTCTGCCCGTCAGGGACATCGTGGCCGTCGATCAGATGCACCATGACGGCGATATGGCCCGCCTTCAGCACATAGAGGATGTATTCGCGGATCCAGTAGACGGCGATCGAGACGACGCCGAAGCCGACCACGCCGCCCCAGAGCGCGAAGGACATCGGGCTGTCCGGATCGGTCGAGATGTGACCGACGCCGTAGCCGACGCTGGCGCCCGTGCCGGTCGCCATGATGTAGGCTACCGTGATGCCGAAATAGACGATCATGCGAAAGACGATGAACGGCCACGTCCGTATCATGATGGACACCGACCTGCCGATGCTGAAGTCCCACATGCCCGACTCCCCACACCTTCAGAGAATGGCCGGGGAGGATGCGCTCGCCCTATTGATTGTCAATCGCGGCAGGGTTGCACCGATCCGAAACCGGTGCACAACCCTATGCTTGGTTACCCAAGCGTGCCGTCAAACCCTCTTGCGCAAGCCTTCAAGCAGTTGCTTGAACGCCGCGATCACCTTCTTCGACGTCGCTTCGGGATCGTTCGAATTGGCGATGCGCTGTGCGGCCTGGCTGCTGGCGCCATTGATCAGCCGTGAGGTCGTCTCAGGATCAAGTTCTGGAACGACCACCCCCTCGTCCTGCAGCTTCGTCAGATGATCGGTCATCGAGGCGGTGCAAGCGCTGGCATTCGGCCACTGCGCCGGGTCGCCGAGCACCGCCGGGCCGTCGCGGAACATGATGCGCTGGATTTCCGGCTCCAGCGCCATCTCGATATAGGTGGTGCATTCATCGACGAAATGCTGCCAACGGGTCGGCGCCTTCGAAGCCACCTCGTTCACCCGCACGGCCATTTCGCCGTCGATCTCGGCGATCACCGCCTGCAGCAGCCCCTTCTTGTCGCCGAAATGATGGTAGAGCGCGCCGCGCGTCAGGCCGGCCGACGCGGTGAAATCGTCCATCGAGGCCTCGGCGTAGCCGACCGTGCCGAAGGCATGGCGGGCGGCCGCGATCAGCTTGGCGCGCGTTTCGGCGATCATCTCCTTGCGCGGTCTGTGCATGGCTCTGGCCCTACTAACATACGCCTCGTATGCCAATTGACATACGCAGCGTATGAACTATCTCACATTCATACGCAGCGCATGTAGTTTTAGTATGCAGCCTTGTCGAGGAGCAGGATCATGCGAAACCCCTATGCGGACATTTTTCGGGCTCCCGGCACGAAAGGCTTTGCCGCGGCCGCCTTCATCGCGCGGCTGCCGATCGCCATGGCGCCGATCGGCATCGTGGCGATGCTGTCGCAGACGCATGGCGAATATTGGCTGGCCGGGGCGGTCTCGGCGACCTACGCCCTTGTGAATGCTGTCTTGTCACCGCAGATCTCGCGATGGGTGGATCAGCTTGGCCAAAGCGCGATTGCCCTGCCGACCACGCTCGTCTCGGTGCTTGCCTTCACGACATTGATCGTGGCGGCCAACCAGCACTGGCCGGCCTGGACCCTGTTCGGGTCGGCGCTGCTTGCCGCCGCCATGCCCAACATCCCGGCGCTGGTCAGGGCGCGCTGGACCGAGATCTTCCGCGATCGTCCCGAGTTGAGCACCGCCTTCGCGTTCGAATCGGCCGCGGACGAACTGGTCTATGTCGCCGGCGCCTCGCTGTCGGTGGGCTTGAGCGCGGCGCTGTTCCCCGAAGCGGGCATGGTGGTCAGCACATTGCTGCTCTCGCTCGGTTCGGCGGCATTCCTGCTGCAGCGTTCGTCCGAACCGCCCATCCGCCCGGCGGAACATGGCGCGACCGGTTCGGCGATCCGCCTGCGGCCGGTGCAGATCATCACCTTCGCGCTGATCTTTGTCGGCGCGACCTTCGCCACCACGGAAGTCACCACCGTCGCCATCACCAAGGCGCTCGGCCAACCGCAAGCGGCGAGCCTCGTCATCGGCGTCTATGCGCTGGGATCCTTCGTGCTCGGCATCATCGTCGGCGCGCTCAGCCTGAAGGCGCCGCTGCAGCGGCAACTGGCGGTCGCGGTCACGGTGATCGCGCTCACCACGCTGCCATTGCTTTTCGCCGACACGGTGCCGACGCTGGCGCTGGCGGTCTTCGTCAGCGGCGTCGCGATCTCGCCGACCTTCATCACAGCCTTCGGCCTGATCGAGCGCCACGTGCCGCCGGCAATGCTCACCGAAGGCGTCACCTGGGTGACCACCGGCATCGGCATCGGCATGGCGCTGGGCTCCTTCGCCGCTGGCTGGATGGTCGACAATTTCGGTCCGCAGAACGGGTTCTGGGTGTCGGTGGTGGCCGGGGCGATCGCGCTGACCACCGTGCTTGCAGGGCAGTGCCGGCTGGCGACGGGCGATTGCGACGCGGACAGGGGCGTAGCGGTGGTGCCTGCGGAGTGACGGTTAGTCGGCCGTCCGATCATCATCGCAGACGTTGGCAGTTAGCCGAGGCCTCCGCGACATCGTCATCCACGGGCGGAGCGACGCGAAGCGGAGACCCGAGGATGACGAAATTCCGGAGGCTTCGGTCAATCAGCAACGCGGGCAGAGCTGCCAGCGGGACGGTGCGTCAGTCCTTCGACAGACTACAGAATCTCGGTCTTGGCGATATGGATGCCGAACCCTTCGAGGCCGACATAGTGGCGCTCGCGCGAGGCGATCAGGTTGATCGAGGAGATGCCGAGGTCCTTGAGGATCTGGGCGCCGAGGCCGATCTCGCGCCATTCGTTCTCGCGGCGGCGGGCTTCCTCATGATCCTCGCGGTCGCCGCTCGCCGGGCGCTTGCGCTCCTGGTGGGCGACGCCGACCGAACCCTCGCGCAGATAGACGATGACGCCGCGCCGGCGCTCGCCCATCGCCTTCATGATGCCGTCGAGGCGATGGCTGGTGCCGAAGACGTCGGTGACGACATCTTCCGAATGCAGGCGCACCGGCACGTCCTCGCCGTCGCGTATGTCGCCGAAGACGACCGCGACATGGTGCATGGAATCCCAGGGCAGCGTGTAGGTGAAGACCTGCGCCTTGCCGCCGGGCGTGTCGATGTCAGAGCAGGCGACGCGCTCGACCAGCGTTTCCTTGCGCTGGCGGTAGGCGATTAGGTCTGCGACCGAGACCTGCTTCAGGCCATGCTGTTCCGCGAAGGCCTGCACTTCAGGGCCGCGCTTGACCGTGCCGTCGTCGTTCACCAGCTCGGAGATGACGCCGACCGGCGGCAGACCGGCGAGCTTGCAGAGATCGACCGCGGCCTCGGTGTGGCCGGAGCGCATGAGCACGCCGCCTTCGCGCGCGATCAGGGGGAAGATGTGGCCGGGACGCACGAAATCGGACGGGCCGACATTGCCGTTGGCAAGATTGCGCACGGTGAGCGTGCGGTCGTCGGCGGAAATGCCGGTCGTGGTGCCGTGCTTGAAATCGACGCTGACCGTGAACGCGGTGGTGTGGGCGGAGTCATTGTCCGCCACCATCGGCGCGAGGTTCAGCCGCCTGGCATCGTCACGCAGCATCGGCGTGCAGACGATGCCGGAGGTGTTGCGGACGATGAAGGCCATCTTCTCCGGCGTGCAGTGGACGGCGGCGACGATCAAATCGCCTTCGTTCTCGCGCCCGTCATCGTCCATGACGACGACGATCTCGCCGCGCTCGAAGGCGCGGATCGCTTCGACGATCTTTTTCTGGTCGTAAGGCATTGATGCTCGCTTCGCTCGCAGGAATTAGGCAGTAGGCAGTAGGCAGTAGGCAGTAGAAGAAAGAAAACGGCTGTGTCGGGCGGTCTACTGCCTATTCCCTACGGCCTACTGCCTTCCCTGTCTGTCCTCTGTGCCGCAGATAATGATCGGCGACCGCGCAGGCAACCATGGCCTCGCCGATCGGCACGGCGCGGATGCCGACGCACGGGTCATGGCGTCCCTTGGTCATCACTTCCACATCCTTGCCGTCCTTGTCGATCGACTGGCGCGGGGTCAGGATCGACGAGGTCGGCTTGACGGCGAAGCGGGCGACGATCGCCTGTCCGGTCGAAATGCCGCCCAATATGCCGCCGGCATTGTTGGACAAAAACACCGGCTTGCCGTCATTGCCCATGCGCATCTCGTCGGCGTTCTGTTCGCCGGTGATGCGGGCCGCCTCGAAGCCGTTGCCGATTTCGACGCCCTTGACGGCGTTGATCGACATCAGGCCCGACGCGATGTCCTGGTCGAGCTTGGCGTAGATCGGCGCTCCGAGGCCCGGCGGCACGCCGTCGGCGACGATCTCGATCACCGCGCCGACCGAGGAGCCGGCCTTGCGGATGCCGTCGAGATAGGCGGTGAAGACCGGGACGGATGCCGGATCGGGGGTGAAGAACGGATTTTCGGCATCGCCGACGAAATTCCAGTTCCAGTTGGCGCGGTCGATCTGTTTTTCGCCCATCGACACCAGTGCGCCGCGCACCACCATGCCAGGCACTATCCTGCGGGCAAGCGCGCCGGCCGCCACGCGGGCCGCAGTCTCGCGCGCCGAGGAGCGGCCGCCGCCGCGGTGGTCGCGCAGCCCGTATTTGACGTCGTAGGTATAGTCGGCATGGCCCGGCCGGTACTGGCGGGCGATCTCGCCGTAATCCTTGGAGCGCTGGTCGACATTCTCGATCAGCATCGACACCGGCGTGCCGGTGGTGATCATCGTCTCGCCGTCTTCGTCGAGGATGAAGCCGGACAGGATCTTGACCTCGTCCGGCTCGCGGCGCTGGGTGACGAAGCGCGACTGTCCAGGGCGGCGGCGGTCGAGCTCGGCCTGGATATCCTCGCGCCTGAAGCGAATGCCGGGCGGGCAGCCGTCGACAACGCAGCCGAGCGCGGCGCCGTGGCTTTCACCCCAGGTGGTGACGCGGAAGAGATGGCCGAATGTGTTGTGAGACATGGAAATCGCCCTGCCCGGCGGCGGAGCCGGCAACCTGAAGTGGTGCAGCATCCCCTGCGCATCCAAAAGCACGCGCGGCGCTGCCGGCTTGCGTTCTATTGGCGTTTTCCACAGTGGTCAAACGCTGCATCAAACTGTGATCTGGCGGATTTAGTTTTGACACATTCGGTTGGTTTCTGCTCTCTTCCCATCCGCCGTTGAGGATCCGCCGCTGACCAGCCGGCGCAATGACCAAAGAGGACGACGATGCGTACCCTGATTGGCGCCGCCTGCGCCATGTTGCTGATTTCCACCGCCGCCGCGTTCGCCGGCCAGACCGAAGGCCTGATCAAGAAGGTCGACAAGGACACGCTGACGCTGACGCTTGACGACGGCAAGGCCTACAAGCTCAACGCCGAGACCGATATCGATTCGCTCAAGCCCGGCATGGACATCGTCATCGCCTATGACGTGACCAATGGCGAGAATGTCGTGACGGATATGCAGCTGCCCGACAGCGACCAGAATTAGCTTTCGAGTTAGAGGCTGAAGCGCCCGTGTTTCGTCATTCTAGGGCGAAGCAAGGAGCGTAGCGACGCGCGCAGACCCTAGAACCGTTACGTCGACCCTTTGCAGCGGTGCAGAACCGGTTCTCTTCTGCACCGTTTTTACCATTTGACCTAGGTCGCGGCATGGATTCCAGGGTCTACGCGCGTCGCTCCGCTCCTTGCTCCGCCCTGGAATGACGAAGCGGAGGCGCGTCTGCCTCAAAGCCACTCCAAACTGCGGCCCTCCAGCCGTAGCAGACGATCCTGCGGCACCTCGAGGCTGGCGGCCTCCTGCTTGGAAAAGCCCGCGACCAAGCGGAAGAAGCAGCGGATGACGCCGCCATGGGTGACGCAGACGGTCGGCTGGCTCAGCGCGTCGAGCCACGGCTTGATCCGCTCGAGCAGCATCTCGTAGCTTTCGGCGCCCTCGCCTGGCGGCTGGAAATCCCATTTGGCGTGGCGGCGGCCGTCGGTTGAACCAGGGACGCGCTCCTCGAGCTCGGCGAAGGTGAAGCCCTGCCAGTCGCCGAAGCTTATCTCGACCAGACGCGGGTCGGTGCGGTAGGCCGAAGGATCGAGCCCCATCGCTTCGCGCACCAGTTCCATCGTCTCGCGGGTGCGCCGCATCGGGCTGGCGACGAAGTCGAAATCCGCAGGATTTCTGACGAGCTCCGCCAGCCGCTGACCGTTGCGCCTCGCCTGCTTGCGCCCAAAATCGTTGAGGTCGGTGTCGGCCTGGCCCTGCAGGCGGTGCTCGGCATTCCACTCGGTCTGGCCGTGGCGCGCGATGTAGACGAGCGGATACATCAGGTCTTCCGTAGGTCGGGCCAGGGCCTGGACGGATGATAGGCGGAGGCGATCAGTCCTTGACGGTCGAGATATCCGGCGCGTCGACCGCCTTCATGCCGACGACATGGTAGCCGGAATCGACATGATGGACCTCGCCGGTCACGCCGCGCGACAGATCCGACAGGAAGTAGACGCCGGAATCGCCAACCTCCTCCTGGGTGACCGTTTGCTTGAGCGGCGAATTGTACTCGTTCCACTTCAGGATATAGCGGAAGTCGCCGATGCCGGAGGCGGCCAGCGTCTTGATCGGACCGGCCGAGATCGCGTTGACGCGGATCTTCTTGGCGCCGAGGTCGACGGCCAGATAGCGCACGCTCGCTTCGAGCGCCGCCTTGGCGACGCCCATGACGTTGTAATGCGGCATCACTTTCTCGGCGCCGTAATAGGTCAGCGTCAAAAGCGAGCCGCCATCGGTCATCAGCGGCTCGGCGCGCTTGGCGATGGTGGTGAAGGAAAACACCGAGATGTCCATGGTGCGCAGGAAATTGTCGCGCGTCGTCTCGACATAGCGGCCGGTCAGCTCGTCCTTGTCGGAGAAGGCGATGGCATGGACGAGGAAGTCGAGCTTGCCCCAATGCTTGGCGATGTCGGCAAAGACGGCGTCAAGGCTTTCCGGGTCGGTTACGTCGCAATGGCCCGCGACATGCGCGTTGAGCTCGGCCGCGAGCGGCTCGACGCGCTTCTTGAAGGCCTCGCCCTGATAGGTCAGCGCAATCTCGGCGCCATGATCGACGCACGCCTTGGCGATACCGAAAGCGATCGACCGATTGTTGGCGACGCCGAGGATCAGGCCCCGCTTACCGGCCATCAGGCCCTGTCCACCTGCCATGTGCAAGCTCTCCGCAAGAATATCTGCTTTGTGGAGAGCCTATCGCACAGGCACAAAGCCCCTTCAAGCGCTCAAAAGACACTGTAACGGGAACAAAATTCCGCCGATCAGCCTTTTTGGCGGCGCATAAGGGCCTCAAGCTCGGCATCGCCGCCTTCCGGCAGCATCAGCCGCACATGGGCATAGAGATCGCCATGGCCACCGGCCTTTTCCGGCAGGCCCCTGCCCTTGAGGCGCAGCACCTTGTCCGAGCTCGACCACGCCGGAACGTTGACCGCAAGCTTGCCGGTCGGCGTCTCGACCGCCACCTTGGCGCCGAGCACGGCGTCGGCCAGATCGACGGGCAGATCGACATGCAGGTCGCGCCCTTCGATGCGGTAGCGGGCGTGGCGGCGGATATGGATCTTGACCAGCGCGTCGCCCGGCTGGCCCGGGCCCTGCTCGCCCTGGCCCTTCAGACGAATCGTCTGGCCGTCCTCGACATAGGCCGGCAGCTTGACCGCCACCTTGCGGCCGTCGGGAAACATCGCCGTCACCTTATCGGCGGTGGCTGCCTCCTCGACGCTGATATCCATGGTGACATTGAGATCGGCCGCCTGGACCGGCTGGCGACGATCGCCCCGGCCGGCGCCGCGGGCGCCGGAAAAGGCATCGCCGAAGATCTGGCTGAAGATGTCGCTGTTGCCGTCGAACGGATCGCCGCCGGGACGTCCGCTGCGGAACTCGAAATGCGCGCCGCCCGGGCCCTGCTGACGGCGGAACCCGGCGAACGGGTCGCCGCTGGCCGCGCCCTCGAAGCCCTGGAATTTCGGCTTGCCTTCGGCGTCGATCTCGCCGCGATCGTAGGCGCCGCGCGCCTTTTCGTCGCCGACGACTTCGTAGGCCTGGTTGACGGCGGCAAAACGGTCCTTCGCCTTGGGATCATTCGGATTCTGGTCCGGATGATGCTTCTTGGCGAGCTTGCGGTAAGCCGATTTTATGTCCTTGGCCGATGCGTTCTTGGCAACGCCCAGCACCTCATAGGGGTCGCGCATGCTTCCTGCCTGCAAGAGAGATTGAATTCACGGGTCGCCCCCTATATGCGCTCGCATAGGAAGAAATTCCAGTGCCGCAAGGGGAATTGGCGCCCGAAAATCAAAGCGCCCGAAATCAGAGCGCCTTGAATTCCTGCATGCGCCAGCCGCCGGCACCGGCCAGGCACAGTTCGCCCTTGTAGAGGGCAACGCCGTCGAAGCTCTCGCGCGTGGCGCTGAAACGGCGGCAGGTCAGGCCGCCATCCTTCAGTTCCACCAATTCGGTGATCGCGCCGCGCGAGCCGGTGCCGGCATTGGCCCATGGCACGGCCTGGCCGCCCAGTTCCTTGATGTCGGCGGAGGAAACGGCGTTGCCGATGGTGGTCTGGTCGGAGTCCTTGTCGGCCGCCGCCGGAGCCGCGGGCGAGGACGGCGCGCTGGAGGTGATGATCGAGCGGTCGACCTCTGCCTTTTCCAGGCTGAAGCCGCCGGCGCCGCAGGCGGCAAGAGGAAGCGCCAACGTCAACAGCGCAGCCTTGGCACTGGCCGAAGCGATAACGCTCCATTGCCTGCTGTCAAAAGCTTGCGCGATACGCGACAATCGGCGAACTCCTCCCGCAATATTAAAAATTTGGAAAACTATGAACGAAACCGAGTTAACAAGCAGTGACTTCACAGAGGCTGCGGAGCCGTTCCGGCTCTTTGCCGCATGGCTGGAGGACGCAACCAAAAGCGAGATCAACGACGCCAACGGCGTCGCCCTGGCGACCGTCGACGCCGACGGCATGCCGGATGTGCGGATGGTGCTGCTCAAGGGGTTCGACGAAAAGGGGTTTGTCTTCTATACGAATTTCGAGAGCGCCAAGGGCCGCGAGATTCTTGGCAGCATGAAGGCGGCGATGTGCTTCCATTGGAAATCGCTGCGCCGCCAGGTGCGGGTGCGCGGGCCGGTGGAGATCGTCAGCGACGCCGAGGCCGACGCCTATTATGCGACCAGGCCGCGCGGCAGCCGCATCGGCGCCTGGGCCTCGAAACAGTCTCGGCCGCTGGAGGGCCGCTTCGCGCTGGAAAAGGCGGTGGCCGAATACACGGCGCGCTACGCCATCGGCGAGATCCCGCGGCCGAAACACTGGTCGGGCTTCCGCATCATGCCGCAGACGATCGAGTTCTGGCACGACCGCCCGTTCCGCCTGCATGACCGGGTCGTCTTTTCGCGCAACGCGCAAGGCGGTTGGGACAAGGTCAGGCTTTATCCCTGAAGCACTGTGGCATTGCCCCTATGTGTTGCCAACCGCCTGCGGCACGTTGAAGGGCGTGATGATCTGGATGTTGGCCATGCCCGAGACCGGCGATTTCGGCAGCAAGCCATGCGCGCGCATGACATGCAGGCATGCGCTTCGCATGTCGTGGCCGAGATCGTGATGCAGCACGGCGCTGATGCGCCCGGCACGCAGGAGCGCGAGATTGTCGGCGTCGAGGTCATGCCCGACAAAGGCGCGGCACGTGCGGCCGAGCGCGGCGAAGGCTTCGACGATGGCACGGTTGCCGCCGCCGATCGAATAAACGCCGGCAATGTCGGAATTGGCTCGCAAGGCCGCGAGCGCGAGCATGCCGGTGTTGCGATCGAGGCCATGGCCCTCGCTGACCTCGACGATGCCGAGCGCCGGATAGCGCTCGCGGAGCGCTTGCCGGAAGCCTATCTCGCGCTCCTCCTCGCCGCGAAACCGGTTGCTGCTGATGGTGACGAGGATGCGCGCCGGCCCGCCGCCAAGCCACTCGCCGAGAAGATAGGCCGCGGTCTCGCCGGCCGCCCGGTTGTCCATGCCGACATAGGCCTGCCGACCCGTGTCGGGAAGATCCGTCACCAGGGTGACGACGGGGATGCCGGCGGCGATGAGCCCGGCCGTCGCGCTCCTGACCTCCGCGACATCGGGCGCCTTGAGGAACACGCCGTTGCTGCCGCGCCGCCGCAAGGTCTCGATGATGGCGACCGTGTCGCCGACGCCGCGCGTCTCGGCGAAATGGTAGCGGGCACGAAAGATCACCGGCTGCAGCGACGGCATCGCCTGTTCCAGCCCCTGCCGCACCGCCTCGCTGAAGCGTGACGGAGTTTCCATGACGACGTCGAGGACAAGCTTGCGGCCGGAAAGGCCGATCTGGTCGCGCTGCTTTTCAAGCTCGCCGATAGCCTGCCTGACCCGCCGTACGGTGTGCTCGCGCACGCCCGGCCTCTCGTTGAGAACGCGGTCGACCGTCGCGAGGCTGAGCCCGGCCTGGAGAGCGATATCCTTGACGAGAAACGGACGAGACATCTTCTGAGGTGTTTTTGAGGTGTTTCGGAGGCAAACGGCGCCCCAGATTGCGGTATACGGCAATGACAATCGGGACCGCAACAGGAGGATGCGTCATGAAGGCCGACAACCCAGCGAAGATCCGGTCCGAACGGGTCTGGCTGACCAAGGACCAGTGCGACATCGAAAGCTTCCGGACGATCGTCGAGCAGACGACCAACCCCGCCGACTACCCCTTCGCCGCCAGTGTCGAAAAGAACGTGCTGATCTATGACGGCGACGCCGTCCGCAAGGCGGCAGCCGACCCCGAGACGCGCAAGGCGCTGCTGGCGGAGTGGGTCGAGGCGATGACCAGCGGGCCCGGTGTCGTGGCCTTCAAAAGAGCGTTCGCCGACACGACGCCGGTCGATACGGCGACCAAGCTCTTCAACGAGATGATCGCCGAGCAGCACGCCGCGGGAACCGGCGGCGGCGACCATTTCGCCAAGCCGGGCGCCAATGACCGCATCTGGAACGCGCTGGAAAAATTCTGCCTGCGCGACCCGCAAGCCTTCGCCGCCTATTACGCCAACGACATCATCGCGCTGATTTCGGAAGCCTGGCTCGGCCCGGCCTATCAGATGACCTCGCAGATCAACTGCGTGAATCCGGGCGGCGCCGCGCAATCGGCGCATCGCGACTATCATCTGGGTTTCCAGACCCCCGAAGTGATCGAGCGCTATCCGGTGCATGTGCACAGCATCTCGCCGGTGCTGACGCTGCAAGGGGCCGTCGCCCATTGCGACATGCCGCTGGAGAGCGGGCCGACGCTGTACCTCCCCTACTCGCAAGCCTATTTGCCGGGATATCTCGCCGCGGGCTTGCCGGAGTTCAAGGCGTATTTCGCCGAGCATCACGTGCAGCTTGCCCTGGAAAAGGGCGACGCCGCTTTCTTCAACCCGGCGCTGTTCCACGCCGCCGGCAACAATCGCTCCGCAGACGTCCGCCGCATGGCCAATTTGCTGCAGGTGTCGTCAGGCTATGGCCGCGCGATGGAAAGCGTCGACCGCACCAGGATGAGCCGCGCGCTCTATCCGGCGATACAGAAGATGCTGGCAACCGGCGCGATCTCGCAAGCGGCGGCCGCGAACGCGATCGCCTCGACGGCGGAAGGATATTCCTTCCCAACCAATCTCGATCGCGATCCGCCGATCGGCGGGCTGGCGCCGGAAACGCAGCAGGCGCTGTTCCACCGCGCGCTCGAAGCCGGATGGACAGCAGAGGCTTTCGGCAAGGCGCTGGACGAACAGGCGGCCAAGAAGCTGACGTGAACAGGCGGACACCCGCCGCGGCGGGCGCTTTCGTGGGATGGGCTTCGAGCCTATCCCTTCTTGCGCGTCATGAAAGCAGTGAGCGCGGCGCGCGCCTCTTCGGAGGTCAGCCGCTCGCGGAAATGCTGGCTCTCGACCTCGATGCGGGCGACGAGTTCCTCGCGCGGCTCGCGCATCAGGTCGCGCGCGATCTTCAGCGCCTGCGGCGGCTTGGCGGCGATGCCGTTGGCCGCGGCCAGCACCGCGCCTTCCAGTGCGTCTTCTGCGACGACGTCGTAGATCATACCGGCCGCCTTGGCGCGCTCGGCCGAAAAGCCTTCGCCGAGGCCGAGCAGCGCGAAGGCGCCCTGCCGGCCGAGGAGCCGCGGCGCGATCAAGCTCGAGCCGGCCTCCGGCACCAGGCCGAGATCGACGAAGGGCGTACGGAAAATCGTGCGCGGGGTGGCGAACGTCAGGTCGCAATGCAGGTTGAGCGTGGTGCCGATGCCCACCGCAATGCCGTCGACGCCCGACACCATCGGCTTCTCGGACTTGGCCAGCGCCATCAGGAAATCCCAGACCTCGTCGCCGCCCTCGCCGCCGGTGGCGATGACCAGGAAATCGGCGAGGTCGTTGCCGGCGGAGAAGGCGCCCGGAACGCCGAGGAAGACATGCACGCGGACCGCCGGATCGGCATCGCCTTCGGCAAGCGCGGTCGACATCTTGGCGTACATGGCGCGCGTCAGCGCGTTCTTCTTGTCCGGGCGGTTGATGCGGATGATCTGCACAACACCATGGCGCTCGACGAGGATATGGTCTGTCACGGTTGGTCCTTTGAAGGTCGGGATGCCTAAGCGGAAATCAGAGCCTTGCCGGCGGCGGCGAGGCTCTCGGCGCCGTCGATGACGCGCTCCTTGAGCGCGTGCGTCTCGCCAAGCAGGTTTTCGGCAAAGAAGCGGCAAAGCGCGATGCGGCTGCGGTCGGCCAGCCCGCCTTGCGCCAGATAGGCGCCGCCGGCGGCGAGCGAGATCAGGCGCAGATAGGGCGTGGCGCCGGCCATCGCGGCGTCGGCATTGCCGTCGGCAAGCAGTTTCTGCAGGAAGCGCGTCGCTTCGTCGAGATCGGCAAGCGCACGGTCGAGATTGTCGGCGGTGCGGCCGAAGCCTTCGATGTTGGAGGTGCGCACCGCATCGGCCACCGCTTTCAATTCGCCGATGTAGCCATGCACATGCTCGCCGCCGCCGAGCGACAGCTTTCGCGCCACAAGGTCGATCGCCTGGATGCCGTTTGTGCCTTCATAGATCGGCGCGATGCGCGCATCGCGATAGAGCGCGGCGGCACCCGTCTCCTCGATGAAGCCCATGCCACCATGCACCTGGACGCCAAGCGAGGCGACCTCGACGCCGACATCGGTCGAGAAGGCTTTGGCGAGCGGCGTCAGCAGGTTGGCGCGGTCGCGCCAATTGGCGGCGGCCTCGCCCTCGCCGAGGCGCGCACGATCGAGCGCATGCGCGCAGGAATAGCTGATCGAGCGGGCGATCTGGGTCAGCGCCCGCATGGTGAGCAAACTGCGCTGCACATCGGGATGATGGACGATCGGCGCCATGCCGGAGCCGGAATAGTCCGAGGCCTTGCCCTGGCGGCGCTCATTAGCATAGGCGATCGCCTTCTGCGTCGCGGTCTCGGCCACCGCCACGCCCTGCATGCCGACGGCAAGACGGGCGTTGTTCATCATGGTGAACATACAGGCCAGCCCGTTGTTCTCCTCGCCGATCAGCCAGCCGATGGCGCCGGGCTTGGCGCCCTGGAAACCGTCGCCATAGATCATGGTGCAGGTCGGCGAGGCATGGATGCCGAGCTTGTGCTCGAGGCCGGAACAGAAGACGTCGTTGCGGCCGCCGAGCGAACCATCGTCGTTGACGAAGAACTTCGGCACCAAAAACAGCGAGATGCCTCGCGTGCCCGCCGGCGCGTCGGGCAGCCGCGCCAGCACCAGATGCACGATGTTGTCGGTGAAATCGTGCTCGCCATAGGTGATGAATATCTTCTGGCCGAAGATGCGGTAGGTGCCGTCGCCGACGGGCTCGGCACGGCTGCGCAAGGCCGCGAGATCCGAGCCCGCCTGCGGCTCGGTCAGGTTCATCGTGCCCATCCACTCGCCGGAGACGAGTTTCGCGAGGTATTTGGCCTTGAGTTCCTCCGAGGCGTGCTTGTCCAGCGCCTCGACCGCGCCCATGGTGAGCGTCGGGCCGATGCCGAAGGCCATGGCGGCGGAATTCCACATTTCGAGCGCGGCGACGCCGAGCATCGTCGGCAGGCCCTGGCCGCCGAATCCTTCCGGCCCGGACAGCGCGTTCCAGCCGCCGTCGATCCAGCGCCGGTAGAGTTCCTTCCAGCCGGGCGGCGTGGTGACGGCAGCGTCCTTCAGTACCGCGCCATGCTCGTCGCCGATCTTATAGAGCGGAGCGACCTCCTCGCTGGCGAAGCGTCCCGCCTCGGCCAGGATCGCGTCGACCAAGTCCTCGCCGAGATCGCCGAAAATGCCGGCGTCGAGCGCCGGCTTCAGCCCCGCCACCTGCTTCAGCGTGAAGGCGATGTCGTCTACCGGCGCGCGATACATGTCTGATTCTCCTGCGTTCCGGCCAATCCTAGTGCATGGCCGAAGCGAAACCAGACGTCGATTTCGCGCCTTCTTTTTACGTAAGCGTCAAACTTTGTCACGCGGATTTTGCAAGCGTAGGCTTCGTCGTCCACGGGCGGAGCGACGCGAAGCGTCGCGCAGACCCGAGGATCCATTCCGTGCCCTTGGCCATGGAGTGCAGCGGAGCAGAATTCTGGATCGTCGAAACGCCTCGACGTCACGGAATGGATCCTCGGGTCTGCGCGCGTCGCTTCGCTCCTTGCTCCGCCATAGAATGACGAAATCGCGATAGCCATGGCCAATTTTTCAAGGCTGCAATTGCCGCTGAAAATTTCTACGACGAATTGCATCCGGCTGGTATGATCCGCCGATTGTAGAGCAAAGCGAACCGGAACACCCCATGCTTGCCAGACCCGACGCCTATCGCTGCATCGAATGCGGCTTGCCTTACCGGGCGCCCGGGTTCTCGTACTATCACGGCATGATCGAGGAAGGCCCCGCCTACTGGACCGATCGCGGCATATTGTGCTCTGCGCAATGCTCGCTCGCGCATCACAAGAAGCGCAAGGCGGAAGGCACGCTGCCGCAGGAGCCGGCGCCCAATCCGTTCGAAGTCCCGTCGCTGTTTAAGCGTTGATCGATCCCTCAGCGTATCCTGCGACCCACCGCCTGCAGCGCCAGAAAGGCCTCGTAGCGACGATCGTGCCACGTCCGCATGGCATCGGTCGCCGGCTTGAAAACATCACCAAGCCGGGACATGGCAGGCATGGCGGTCGAAAGGTCCCCATACCGGCCGGATGCCACCGCTCCCAGCATCGCTGCACCGAGCAGCACCGGCTCGGGCGACTGCGAGGCGGCGACCGGCAGGCCGGCGGCGTCGGCGAGCAGCTGGCGCACCAGCGGCGACTGGCCGGCGCCGCCGCTGATGACGATGGTGTCGACGGCAAGACCGGATGAGGCCATCGCCGCCACGATCTGACGCACGCCATAGCCGAGGCCGCAAAGCCCGGCGGCATAAAGGCCGACGAGACTTTCGACGGAACGGTCGGTGCCGAGTCCGGCGATCAGGCCGCGCGCATCCGGATCCGCCAAGGGCGAACGATTGCCGAGGAATTCGGGTACGACATGGATGCTTCCCGCGAGCGTGGCGGCAGCCGACAGGTCGGACGAAGCCGCCGTGGCGGCCGCGGCCAGCCAATCGACCAGCGATTTGCCTTCAGCCGCGGCGCGCGCGGAAGCCTCCGCTGCGGCCGGATGGAAACGCACCAGCAGATCGATCGCCGCCCCGGCCGCCGACTGACCGCCCTCGCTCAGCCAGAACCCCGGCACCATGGCGCAATAATAGGGTCCCCATACGCCCGGCACAAAGGCCGGACCTTCGCTGCTTGCCATGGTGCAGGCCGAGGTGCCGAGCACATAGGCCACGCGCGAGGCAATGGTACCGGCATCGCCGGCAGCGCCCACCGTGCCGACGCCGCCGGCATGGGCATCGATCAGCCCGGCGGCCACGATCGTGCCCGCAACCAGTCCCAGTTCGGCCGCAGCCTTCTCCGTCAGCCCGGCGCCAAGCGCCGTGCCCGGATCGACCGCTTCGGTGCCGATACGGACAAAACCTTCGTCGGCAAGTTCGCCGAGCCCCACCGCATGGAAATAGCTGTCGTCCCAGCGCCGCTCGTGGCCGAGATAGGTCCATTTGCAGGAAAGCGTGCAGACCGAACGGGCAAGGCTGCCCGTGGCGCGCCAGGTCAGGTAATCGGCAAGGTCGAAGAAATGGCTTGCCCCGGCGAAGGTCGCGGGCAGGTTCTCCTTCAGCCACAAAAGCTTCGGCGTCTCCATCTCCGGCGAAATGACGCCGCCGACATAGTCGAGGACCGGATGCCGCAGGGCGTTGATGCGCCTGGTCTGGTCGAGGGCGCGATGGTCCATCCAGACGATGATGTTTCGATCGCTGTCTCCCGAACGGCCGACCGGCAAGGGCTTGCCATCGTCGCCGACCACCACCAGGGAACAGGTCGCGTCGAAGCCGATGCCGCCGATTTCCCGGGGATCGATGCCCGACTTCCCGACCGCCTCGCGCACGCTGGCGCACACCGCCTGCCAGATGTCGCGGCTCGACTGCTCGGCGATCTCGCCGGGCTCGACGAACAGCGCGATGTCGCGCTTGGCGGAAGCCAGCAGTTCGCCGCGCTCATCGAAGACGCCGGCGCGCGTGCTGCCGGTGCCGACATCGATGCCGAGAAAGTGGGAAGGCATGGGAACCTCAAAGGTAGGGCAATAGGGCAGTAGGGCAGTAGGGCAGTAGGGCAGTAGGGCAGTAGGGCAGTAGGAAGATTGTCAGTCGTGAGCGGTCGGTCGCAAGAGCAGAGGTCCTTTCCCTACCCCCCTACTCCCCTACTCCCCTACTGCCTTATTCCCCTCACAAATCATTGCTCTGCGGCAGGATCACCAGATCGCGAATGGTGATGTTTCTCGGCCGCGTGAGCATGAACAGGACGGCGTCCGCGACCTCGGTGGGCTGCATCAGCCCGCCGGCCGCCAACTCGTCCTCGAGCTTCTGCTTCGGCCAGTCGCTGATCAGCGCCGTCACCACCGGGCCGGGAGCCACGGCGCCGACGCGCAGGCCATGCTTGGCGACCTGCCGGCGCAGCGTGTGGACGAAGGCCTGGATGGCGTGCTTGGAGGCCGTGTAGACCGGCTCCCAGACGACCGGAACGAGGCCGGCAATGGAACTGGTGACGACGATGTCGCCGGTCTTGCGGCCGACCATGTGCGGCAGCACCGCGTGTACCGAGCGGAACACCGAGTTGATGTTGAGGTTCAGCATGCGGTCCCAGGCGTCTGGATCGCCGTTGAGGATCTCGCCGCCGACATAGGAGCCGGCATTGGCATGGAAGATGTCGAGCTGGCCGGTCTTTTCGAGGATGCCGGGCAGCATGGTCGCCACGCTGGCGGGGCTGGTGAGGTCGACCACCAGCGGGATCGCGCCGTCGCCGAGCTCGGCGACCACCTCCTTCAGCCTGTCCTGCGCGCGATCGACCAGCACGACGCGGGCGCCGGCGGCAAGCATCGCCCTGGCGCATTCGAGGCCGATGCCCGATGCCGCGCCGGTGACCGCGGCGACTTTTCCCGAAAGATCTTGAGCCATGTGTACCCTTCTCGTTTGAACTGTTCAGGCGCGGCCGTGCGAAGCACGGGAACGGCGCGCGAGGGAGTCGACGATCACGGCGATGGCCAGAACGGCACCGGTGATCATGTAGCGAAGCGACGAGGACAGATCGAGCAGCGTCAAGCCGCTGGCGATCGACTGGATGACGATGATGCCGAGCAGGGCGGAATAGGCGCTGCCGCGGCCGCCGAACAGGCTGGTTCCGCCGATGACCGCGGCCGCGATGGCGTTCAGGTTGACGTCACCGGTGCCGGCCTGCTGGCTGGCTGAAGCGAGCCGGGCGGCGGCCAGCACGCCGCCCAGCGCGGCGAAGAGCGAGCACAGCGCGAAGGCGCTGAGGTAGATGGCGCGCACCTTGATGCCGGCGCGCCGCGCCGCCTCGCGGTTGCCGCCGACGGCGGTCATCGAACGCCCCCATTTGGTCCGGGTGAGCGCATAGTTCATCGCCACGACGAGGCCGACGAACAGGCCGAACATCCATGGGATGCCGCGCGACTGGTTCAGGTAGGCGACGATCAGCTCGAGGCCGATGGTTATGGCGGCGACGCGCAGGATGAGCCCGGCGGCGGACGGCGTCGACAGGTTAGCCGCGCGGCGGCGCGCGAAGGTGCGAAGCCCGCTGACCAGCAGCGCCAGGCCAGGGATCGCCGCCAGCAAGTGCGAGACCCATTTCGGCATCACCATGAGCTGGCCGAAATCCACCAAAGCGGAGCCATAGGGCAGGTTGATCGAGCCGGTCGAGCCGAGGATGTAGAGCTGCATGCCCAGCACCGCGAGCAGGCCGGCGAGCGTCGAGACGAAGCTCGGCATGCCGAGGCGGTTGAACAGCAAGGCATAGAGCGAGCCGATCAGGGCGCCAAAGGCCAGCGCTGCGAGGATCGCCAGCGCGACCGGCCAGCCCTGATTGACCCAGAGCGTGCCGACCATCGCCGAAGCAAAGCCGCTGATCGAGCCGACCGAGAGGTCGATCTCGCCGACCATCAGCACGCAGACGATGCCGAGCGCGATGACACCGACCGTCGAGCAGTCGAACAGGAGATTGACCAGATTGCTGCTGGAAACGAAGACCGGATTGAGACTGGTGAACACGGTCCAGATGACGACGAGGCCGACGATGACCGGCAGCGAGCCGAGATCGCCGCTGCGCACGCGGTCGAGGAAGGCGCGGACCGCTCCACTGAGGCCTGCCTCATGCTTCACGCGCGCATCGGCGCGGTCGAGCGCCATCGGCGCGGGAGCGCCTTGCTTGACGTCCGTCATGGGCGTTGCTCCCCGGCCTGTACGCTACCGGGTTGGTCGCGTTCCATGCGCAGGCGCTCGGCGCGCCGAGACACCGCGTTGTTGGACGCGCCGGTGATGGCGCTCACCAGGTCCTGGTTCGAGGCGTCGGGCTCGAAGACGCCGTTGTTGCGCCCCAGCCTGAGCACCACGATACGGTCGGCGACGGCGCGGACATCTTCCATGTTGTGGCTGATCATCACGACGCCGAGGCCGCGCGCGCGGACGCGGTCGATAAGGTTGAGCACCTCCGCGGTCTGGGCAACGCCAAGGGCCGCGGTCGGCTCGTCGAGCAGGATGAGCTTCGGTTCGAGCAGCAACGAGCGCGCGATGGCGACGGTCTGGCGCTGGCCGCCGGACAGCGAGACCACCGCCTCGCGCACGCTCGGGATGCGCGCCGACAATTCGTTGAGCAGCGTCCAGGCGCGCATCTCCATCGCCACCTCGTCCAGCCGAAGCGGGCTGAGTTCGTTGCCCAGGAAAATGTTTGCGACGACGTCGAGGTTCTCGCAGAGTGCGAGGTCCTGGAACACCGTGGCGATGCCAAGCGTCAGCGCCGCGCGCGGGTCGGGCAGCGTCACCGCCCTGCCGCGGAAATTGATCGTTCCCGAGCTCGGCTGATGCACGCCGGCAAGGATCTTGACCAGCGTCGACTTTCCGGCGCCGTTGTCGCCGACCAGCGCGACGACCTCGCCGGCATGGACGTCGAAGTCGATATCGGTCAGCGCCGAAACGGCGCCGAAATTCTTCGATATGCCGCGCAGGCTGAGCACCAGCTCGCCGACGGAAGCCGATCTTTCGGAATTCTCACTCATGCGCCGCCTTTCGTGACAGTCGTCCTCGGGCATCCGGCCGCCGACGGGCGGCCGGATGCCATATGATCAGTTGGTGATGCCGAGCTTCTTGCAGCCCTCGGCATAGCGGTCGACGCACAGCTCGGCGGCCGTGTTGATCTTCTTGTCGATGATCTCGGCCTTGAGGTTCTCCTGCGTCACCACCGCCGGCGTGAAGAGCTGCGAGGGCGTGTCGTAAAGCGTCATCTCGGCCTTCGGCGTCTCGCCCGACAACAGCTTGACGGCCACGTTGGCCGCGGCGGCCGCGACGATTTCGCTCGGCTTGGAGATGGTGTTGTACTGGTCGCACGCGATGATCAGCTGCAGCGCCGCGATCGTCGCGTCGTTGCCGGTCACCGGCGGAACCGGATCGACGCCGGCCGCCTTGAAGGCGGCAATCGCGCCGCCGCCGGTGCCGTCATTGGCGGCAACGACGCCGAGGATCTTGGCGCCAAAGCGCGTGACCTGGCCGCTGGCCCATTGCTGGGCCTTCGGCGGCGCCCATTCCGGCGTGTCGAACTCGGCCAGGATCGGATAGCCGCTGTTGTCGAGGCCCTCGTGGATGCCCTTCTTGATCAGGCCCGCGGCAGCGTCGGTCGGCGAGCCGTTGATCTGCAGCAGGCCGCCGCCGGCCGGGTCGACCTTGAGCGCTTTCAGATGCTCGACCAGTGAATCCGCGATCGCCTTGCCGATACCTTCATTGTTGAAGGACACATAGAAATCTGCCGGCGCAGTCGGGATCGGCCGGTCATAGGCGATGACCTTGACGCCCTGGCTCTGCGCAAGCTTGACCAGCGAGGCGGCGGCTGTCGAATCCACGGGATCGAGGACGATCGCCTTGGCGCCCTGCGAGATCACAGAATTGAACTGCTGCTGCTGGCGCGCCGCATCGGCATCGGCGTTCTGGTAGATCACCTTGCAGCCCGGGCAGAGCTTCTTCATCTCGGCGACGAAGCCGGGATAGTCGTGCTGCTCGTAGCGGGTCGACGCCTGGTCGGGCATCAGGAAGGCAATTGTGGCGTCGGTGACCGTGTCGGCGAATGCCGCCGTGGTGCCGAGCAGCGAGAGCGCGAACGCGGCGATTGTCGATTTCAAGGCAAACGGCGATTTCCATGCATATCTGGTCATTCGAATGTCTCCGTTTTCAAGCAATGGTTTCATGAGGACCTGCGCGATGGCTGGCGCGTCAGGCCTTGACTGCATGTCGAACTGTTGGAAGGAGTATGACCGGCGGCGGCCAAGGATCGATCCGATCCCGGTAAGCCGCGCGAACATCCTCCTGAACGTGCTGGATTTCAGGATAAACGATCCCCAGCACAGGGTGACCTGCACCCCGCATCCTTCCTTCCCTGAATGTCTCTTTGTTTGACGCAATTCCGGACGGAGGCTACGGCAAGATCGCCGCGTTCAACCGCTTCGCAATTGCTCTAAGCTCCTCCCGCTTCCTCCCTGTTAGGCGGCAATCTCCGCGTTGATGTTCTCAGCCAGCAAGGCCCTGAAGCGCGAAGGCGACATGCCCTTCTGCGCCAGGAACTGGCGGTTGAAATTCGAGATGTTGTTGTAGCCGGCGGCGTAGCAGATTTCAGTGATCGACATCTGCGCCTCGCTCATCAGCAGCTGACAGGCGAGGTTGATGCGCAGCCGGTTGACATACTGCACCAGCGCCATTCCGGTATGCCGTCGGAAGCTGCGCGAGAAGGCGCTCGGGCTGCGCCCGGCAATCTCGGCCAAAGTGCCTTCGCTGAAGGGCTCGGTCAGGTGGCAGTTGATATAGGCGAGCGCCTGGTTGATGCCGGCCGACATGAAGCCGGACGGGTCGGGCAGATAGCCCGCGCTGGCCAGCGTGCGGACGTCGCCGGCGCGGTTCAAGATATCGAGCACGGCCATGAACAGCGACAGGCGGCGCACGCCCTGCGCCTCGGTAAGCTCCGCCAGCAAGGGCGCCGCGAGCTCAGCCGTCGCCGCCGAGAACAGCGCGCCGCGGCGGCTGGTTTCGAGGATGCCGGCGCAGGCGGCAAGTTCGGGCAATGCGGCGGAAGCCTCGGCGATGAATTCTTCCGAGAACTGGACGACGCGGCCGCGCAGCGGCACGGTTTCGCCCGGCGGCACGTCGCTGACCCAGTTGTGCGGCAGGTTGGGCCCGGTGAGCACCAGATTGCCCGGCTCGAACTCGCCGATGAAGTCGCCGACGAAATAGCGGCCGGTGGTGGCGACGACCAGATGCAGCTCGTATTCAGGATGGAAGTGCCAGCGCACAGTGCGGAAAGGATAGCCGTGGGCCCAGGCCTTGAACGACTCTCCCTGTCTGATCTGGACGACTTCCAGGTCCGGATTCATCTTCATTTTCCTCCCCGCGCGGGTCCGGTCTTGTGACCGGTTGCTGCGCTTCGTCAGGCAGACGCGTGTATTCCCACTGGCCGCCGTGATTGAAAGCTTAGGCGGCAATTGAAGCGCCTGCCACCACGGCTTGTCCACCCGACCGATACTTTTTTGACGTCCAGTGCAGACCGAAGCGGCCGATGACATAAACGATCGTCTGACCCCTGAAGCACTTCCTTAACCATAGCGGCTCAGGATCGTCCCCTGGTCAGTGGGGACACCCTGATTGAAAAAGCCGGCGCGCCCTCTTCGCCGCCTGGCGCTTCTCGCGGCGGCGGTTGCGCTGGGCACGGCGGCACAGGCCTCGGATTTCTCCGAGCCGTGGAAGAATGCCGGCCGCCCGCTGGTGATCGACGCCTACGAATACAATTCGATCGACTGGCAGCAGCTCGTCACCGACAAGCGCGTCGCCGGCTTCATCAACAAGGCGTCCGACGGGCTGCCGCCGCCCTATTTCTGCTTCGGCGCCGAGGCCGACGTCAAACTCTGCAAGGCGCAATGGAAGCGCTACGCGGTGACACGTGAGTTGTTCCAGACGCGCAAGGTGGTGGCCAAGGCGCTTGGCCTGAAATGGGGCGCCTATCACCTCGCCCGCCCCGGCAACCCGGTCGAGCAGGCCAACAATTTCATCGATTTCGCGGAACCGGCTCCGGATGAGCTGATGGCCCTCGACATCGAAGGCATCGACGCCACGCAATGGATGTCAATGGAGGACGCGGAGGAGTTCGTACGCCAGGTGCATCGCCGCCTCGGCCGCTTCCCGGTGCTCTATGTCAACGGCAAGACCGCCCAGTACATCGCCGAAAATCGCTACCAGTATCGGCTCTTGTCGCGGCTGCCGCTGTGGTACGCTCGCTACAAGCCGGACATCGACGTGCATTTCCCGATGGGCAACTGGCAGGGCTACGCGCTGTGGCAATTCTCGGCGCAGGCCAATTGCGGCCGTTTCTCCTGCCCTTACCGGGTGCCCGGCACGCCCCACGACATCGACGTCAACGTCGCGCCGATGAGCGCCGACGAATTGCGCCGGCAGTGGGCCTTCGGCGGGCTGATCGACGTGCCGACCGATTACCTGGCCTCGATCCCGGTGCCGCTGTCGCGCCAGGCGGCGCTCGCCGGGAAAGTCACCATCACCTATGCCGATGTGGCGACGCCGCCGACCGTCGAGGAGATGGTCGCGGTGCTCGGCGCGCGCTGGGAGAAATTCCGCGACGGGTTCCGCATGCCGGTGGTGAAGACGGTGCCGACGCGGCCGGGTTTCGGCATCGTGCAATATGTCGCCTGGAAACGGTCCGGGCAGCGCACGCCCGAACAGATCGACGCAGCGTTTGCCGCGGCGGCCGACCCGGTGAGCACCGCCTCGACGACGCTTGAGGCCAAGCGCTGAAATGCTTCAGCGGTGGCTGCCCAGGCTGGCATACATGCCGGTGGTGCGGAACTGCGTCGGGTTGATGCCGTAACAGCGGCGAAAGACCTTGGAGAAGTAGTTCGAGTCGTCGAAGCCGCACAGCACCGCGACTTCCTTGACCGGCAGGAAATCCGCCTTGGTCAGGAGTTTCGCCGCCCGCTGCAGTCGCTGCTGCAGGACGAATTCGGCCGGCGGCAGTCCTTCGCTCTCGGCGAAGCAGCGCGAGAAATGGGCGCGGCTGAGGCCGCTGATTTCCACCAGCTCCGCCACCGGCAGCGGCTTGTCGAGATTGGCGTTGATGTGGTCGATGACGGGCTGCATGGCGCTCTGCTTTTCGGCGAAGGCGTGCGAGCCGAAGACGTCGTCGTAGAGCGCCATCGCCGCCTCATAGGCGATCGCCGAGGCGGCGCCGGGCGAAGCCGCACCCTTGATCAGGCGCAGGCTGCAATCGGCAAGGTGATCGATGGTCGCCGGCTGCAGCCGGAATACCGGGCCCGAGACGCTGAGGATCGACTTGTGGATGCGCAGCGCCTCCTCGCCGTTCATCGAGATCCAGAAATATTCCCAGCGGTCGCCCTTCGCGAGCCAGTAGCGATGGTTGTGCGGCACCAGAACCAGCAGCGTGTCGTTCGCCTGCAGACGATAGTTGCGGCTCTCGTAGCGCAATTGGCCGGTGCCGCTGATCGTATGCTGGAGGACCGTGAACGGGGTCTGGCCGCGCTTCCTGCCGTCCCAGTCGTAGGCCTCGTCCTCGCGCAGCTCGTAGCCCGTGCTGGTCGGCATGGCATGCAGGCGCTGGCGGCCGCGCGGCAGCGAGATCGTGCGCATCAGCTTTCCGTTGGCGATCAGGTCCTGCAGCACAAAATTACCCTCGAAAGCATAATCCTTCTCTGGCCGCGCCGGCGAATAAGCGCATAATCCGGCCCTCAAGACGCGAAAGACCCGCGGTCGAGGAGCGGACGGGAGGAGAAAAGAGCCGGATTTCCGGCTTTGAGTGGCGGGCGCGCTGTTGCGTGCGGCCATATTCTCCCTTGCCGCTCCTTGCCTAGCATTCGATTGGATCGAGGTGAAGGTGATGAGTTTCAAAATCGCTATTATCGGCGCCGGCAGCGTCGGATTCACCAAGAAGCTGTTCACCGACATCCTGTGCGTGCCGGAATTCAAGGACATCGAATTCGCGCTGACCGATGTCAGCGAGCACAATCTGGCTATGATCAAGGCGATCCTCGACCGGATCGTCGAGGCGAACAGATTGCCGACCAGGGTGACGGCGACCACGAACCGTCGCGAGGCGCTGGAGGGCGCGCGCTACATCATCAGCTGCGTGCGCGTCGGCGGGCTCGAAGCCTATGCCGACGACATTCGCATCCCGCTCAAATATGGCATCGACCAATGCGTCGGCGACACGATCTGCGCCGGCGGCATTCTCTACGGCCAGCGCAACATTCCGGTGATCCTCGACTTCTGCCGGGATATTCGCGAGGTCGCCGATACCAACGCCAAGTTCCTCAACTATGCCAACCCCATGGCCATGAACACATGGGCGGCGATCGAGTACGGCAAGGTCGACACGGTCGGGCTCTGCCACGGCGTCCAGCACGGCGCCGAGCAGATCGCCGAGGTGCTCGGCGCGAAATCGCCCAAGGAGCTCGACTATGTCTGTTCCGGCATCAACCACCAGACCTGGTTCATCGAGCTCAGGCTGAACGCCCGGCCGATCGGCAAGGACGAGTTGGTCGCCGCCTTCGAGGCGCATCCGGTCTATTCGAAGCAGGAAAAGCTGCGCATTGATGTGCTGAAGCGCTTCGGCGTCTACTCGACCGAAAGCAACGGCCATCTCTCGGAATATCTGCCCTGGTACCGCAAGCGCCCCGAGGAGATCACGCGCTGGATCGACATGTCCGACTGGATCCATGGCGAGACAGGCGGCTATCTGCGCTACTCGACGGAAACCCGCAACTGGTTCGAGACGGAATATCCGCAATTCCTCGAAGCGGCGTCGAAGCCGATCGATCCGGCCAAGCGCTCCAACGAACACGCCAGCCACATTCTGGAAGCGCTTGAGACCAATCGCGTCTATCGCGGCCATTTCAACGTCAAAAACGACGGCGTGATCACCAACCTGCCGCAGGACGCCATCATCGAGTCGCCCGGCTTCGTCGACCGCTTCGGCATCAACATGGCCGCCGGCATCACGCTGCCCGAGGCCTGCGCGGCGACTTGCATGTCTTCGATCAACGTCCAGCGCATGTCGGTGCACGCGGCGATTTCCGGCGACATCGACCTGCTCAAGCTCGCCGTGCTGCACGATCCGCTGGTGGGCGCCGTGTCGACGCCGGAAGAAGTCTGGCAGATGGTGGACGAGATGGTCGTCGCCCAGGCTCAATGGCTGCCGCAATATGCGCATGCCGTTCCGGCGGCAAAGGAGCGGCTTTCGAAATCCAGGGTCAAGACCCGCGAATGGGCGGGCGCGGCGCGGCGGAGCGTGCGTTCGATCGAGGAATTGCGCGCCGAAAGGGCGGCGCTCAAACAGGCCGGCTGAAATCCCCGGCAAGCAGGCGGACGCGCAGGAGGCGCGTCCGGCGGATCGGCCGTCCAGAAAACAAGAGGCGGGCAGCAGCAGGCGTCAAAACAACTGGGAGGAGACGATGAGGACCTTACGCAGAATTGGCTTTGCCGCCGGACTGGCGATAAGCGTTGCCGTTCCGGCATACGCCTTCGCATCCGAGCCGACGATCCCGCCCGAGCCGGCGACGTTCCCGGCCGAGGGCAAGATCCACTATGTGGCGCGCGACTCCATCCTGGAGTTCAAGGCGCTGCCCGAATATCACGAGCCGGACTGGGTGACTGAGAGATACGTCAAGACCGGCAAGCTGCCGCCGGTCAAGGACCGGTTGCCCAAGGAGCCGCTGGTCTTCAAGACGGGCAACATGCCGGACGGCATCGGCGTCTATGGCGACACGATGCGCCATGTCATCGGCGGCCGGCCGGAAGGCTGGAACTACGGCGCAGGCCAGACGCAAGGTTGGGGCGGCATCGATATCGGCCTGTCCGAATGCCTGACGCGCACGGCGCCGCTGTTCCAGGTCGAAGCCAAGGACACCGAGCCGCTGCCCAACCTCGCCAAGAGCTGGGACTGGTCGAGCGACGGCCACAAGCTGACCATGCATCTGATCGAAGGCGCCAAATGGTCCGACGGCGCGCCCTTCAACGCCGACGACGTCATGTTCTACTGGGACGACGAGGTCGTCGATCCGAACGTCTCGCCGCTGAACGGCGCCACGCCGGAAACCTTCGGGGTCGGCACGACGCTGAAGAAGATCGATGACTACACCGTCGAGTGGACGTTCAAGGATGCCTTCCCGCGGCAGTATCTCTACGCGATGGCCTATGGCACCTTCTGTCCCGGCCCTTCGCATATCCTCAAGCCGCAGCATCCGAAATATTCGAAGAACACCTACGACCAGTTCAAGAACGCCTTCCCGCCCGAATATATGAACATGCCGGTGATGGGCGCCTGGGCGCCGGTGGAGTACCGGCCTGACGACATCATCGTCATGCGCCGCAACCCCTATTATTGGAAGGTCGACGAGAAGGGCAACCAGCTGCCCTACCTCAACGAGCTGCAATACAAGCTCTCGACCTGGGCCGACCGCGACGTGCAGGCTGTTGCCGGCTCGGGCGACTTCTCCAATCTCGAGCAGCCGGAAAACTTCGTCGCCTCGCTGAAGCGCGCGGCCGACCCGAGCGCGCCGGCCAGGCTGGCCTTCGGTCCGCGCCTCATCGGCTACAATCTGCGCATGAATTTTTCCGCCAATGGCTGGGGCAATCCCGACGAGCGCAGTCAGGCGGTGCGTGAATTGAACCGCAACGAGGATTTCCGCAAGGCGGTGACCATGGCGCTCGACCGCAAGGCGCTGGGCAACTCGCTGGTCAAGGGTCCGTTCACCGCCATCTATCCGGGCGGCTTCTCGTCGGGCACCAGCTTCTATGACCGCAAGTCGACCGTCTACTATCCGTTCGACCTCGAGGGCGCAAAAGCCTTGCTGGCCAAGGCCGGCCTCAAGGACACCGACGGCGACGGCTTCGTGAACTTCCCGGCCGGCACCGCCGGCGGCAAGAATGCCGAGATCGTGATGCTGGTCAACAACGACTACACCACCGACAAGAGTCTTGCCGAAGGCGTGGTCGCGCAGATGGAAAAGCTCGGCCTGCGCGTCGTGCTCAACGGGCTCAACGGCACGCAGCGCGATGCCTCGCAATACTCGGGCCGCTTCGACTGGCTGATCCGGCGCAACGACCAGGAACTCACGTCCGTGGTGCAGAACACCGAGCAGCTCGCGCCGGTCGGGCCGAAGACCAGCTGGAACCATCGCGCGCCGGAAAGCGGCGAGGTCGACCTGATGCCGTTCGAGAAGGACCTCGTCGACATCGTCAACAAGTTCGTCTCGACGCAGGACAACGACCAGCGCGCCAGCCTGATGCGGGATTTCCAGAAGATCTCGACCGAGCACGTCTACAATGTCGGCCTGACGGAATATCCTGGAGCGCTGATCGTCAACAAGCGCTTCTCAAACATCCCGCAGGGCACGCCGATCTTCATGTTCAACTGGGCCGAGGATTCGATCATCCGCGAACGCGTCTTCGTCGCGGCCGACAAACAGGCCAAGTATGAATTGTTCCCGCAGGAGCTTCCCGGCAAACCGGGTGACAAGGGTCCGATGTAAGGTTTACCTCCCAGACAAGAGACGTCCGGCCGCGTCGCGGCGCGGCCGGACAAACGAAACCTCCGAACGCGCCCCAGGCAGCGACCGGCCAAACAAGGAAGCGGACCGTCCATGCTGCGATTCCTGCTCATGCGCATAGCGTCGGCGCTTCCGGTCTTCGCAATCCTGAGCCTCGTCACCTTCGCCATCATCCAGGCGCCGCCCGGCGACTATGCCGATTACATCAAATCGCAGCTCATCAACCAGGGCGGTGCTTCCTACGCCGAAGCGGACGCGCAGGCCCAGGCCTATCGGAAAGAACATGGCCTCGATAAGCCGCTGCCAGTCCAGTATCTCAACTGGATCGGCGGCATCGTCACGCGCGGCGATTTCGGCTACAGCCTCTATTACAACAAGCCGGTGGCCGACGTGGTGGGCGAGCGGCTGCCGCGCACGCTGCTCTTGGCGCTGGTCTGCCATCTGCTCGCCTCGGTGCTCGGCATCAGCTTCGGCATATGGGCGGCGACGCGGCAGTATTCTTGGATCGACTCGACGCTTTCGGCGATCTCATTCCTCGGCATGACGGTGCCGCGCTTCCTGATGGCGCTGATCATCGTCTATCTGCTGGTCTTCCAGTTCAACGTCTCCGAGATCGGCTCGTTCTTTTCGCCGCAATATGGCGGCGCGCCGTGGTCGTGGGCGAAGTTCGTCGACCTGGTCAAGCATGTCTGGCCGGTGGTGGCGATCGCGACCTTCGGCGGCCTCGCCTACAACATGCGCGTCATGCGCGGCAACCTGCTCGACACGCTCAACGCGCAATATGTCGAGACGGCCAAGGCCAAGGGCCTGACCGGCGGCGCGGTCGTCATGCGCCATGCCGTGCCCAACGCGCTGCATCCGCTGGTGATGTATCAGGGCGTGGTGCTGCCCTATATGCTGACCGGCGAGATCGAGACGGCGATCATCTTCGCGCTGCCCACCGTCGGTCCGGCGATCGTCGGTTCCATGGCGGTCGGCGACGTCTATGTCACGGCGACTTTCATGATGGTGCTCTCGGCGACGCTGATCGTCGGCAATATCATCGCCGACATGCTGCTCGTCCTGCTCGACCCGCGCATCCGCCAGTTCGGGGAGCGCTAGATGCTGGCCCGCGATCCCTCACCTCCGCACCCATCCCTTACGCCCTTGCCGGCCGAAGGCGTAACCAAAGCCGAAGCCGCGCATGGCAATGAGAGCTACATCGCGCTCGTCTGGCGCCGGCTGAAGCGCTCCTGGACCGGCATGGCCGGGCTTTGGCTGGTCGTCCTGCTGCTGGTCATGGCGGTGTTCGCCGAATTCCTGGCGCCAATGGACCCCAAGGCGACCGACGTCGCCTTCGCTCCGCCGCAGGCCCTTGTTTTCCATGACAAGGACGGCAATTTCGTCGCGCGGCCGCGGGTCTATGCGCTGGCCGATTCGGCCGATCTCGATCCGGTCACCTTCCAGCCGATCGTCGGCCCCGACTACGACCATCCGCGGCTGCTCGGTTTCTTCGTTGAGGGCGCGCCCTACAAGCTCTTCGGGCTCATCCCGATGAACCGGCACTTCTTTTCCTCGATGGACGGCCAGCCGGTGCATTTCCTCGGCACCGACAAGTTCGGCCGCGACGTGCTGTCGCGCGCCATCCACGGCTCGCGCGTGTCGCTGATGATCGCGCTGACGGTGGTCTTCATCATCACGGTCATCGGCACCAGCGTCGGCATGATCTCCGGCTATTTCGGCGGCCGGTTCGACGTCTGGATGCAGCGCTTCGTCGAGCTTGTGCTCGCCTTCCCGCAACTGCCGCTCTATCTGGCCCTGACGACGCTGATCCCGGTCACGGCACCGACGAATGTCTTCCTCGCCTTCGTCATCATCGTCATGTCGGCGCTGGGCTGGGCGCAGATGTCGCGCGAGGTGCGCGGCAAGACGCTGGCGCTGGCGCGCATCGACTATGTGCGCGCCGCCATGGCGGTCGGCGCCACCGACCGGCGCATCATCATGCAGCACATCTTCCCCAATGTGATGAGCCATGTGATCGTCGCCGTGACGCTGGCGATCCCGACGGTGGTGCTGCTCGAATCCTTCCTCGGCTTCCTCGGCTTCGCGGTGAAGCCACCGCTGATCTCATGGGGCCTGATGCTGCAGGACACCGCGACCTATTCGGTCATCGGCACCTATCCGTGGATCCTGTCGCCGGTCGGCTTCGTGCTGATCACCGTCTTTGCCTTCAACGCGCTGGGCGACGGTCTGCGCGATGCCGTCGATCCCTATTGAGGTGGCCGGATGACGACGATCGCGCTCGCAGACAATTTCGCGCCGGCCGTCCGGCATGATCATAGCGGTCGCCATGATCAGCCCGTGATCGACGCCCGCAACATCGAGGTCGCCTTCAAGGTCGAGCACGGCACCGTCGAGGCGGTGAAGGACGTCTCGTTCCAGCTCTATCGCGGCGAGACGATCGCGATCGTCGGCGAGTCCGGCTCCGGCAAGTCGGTGACGGCGCGCACTGTCATGGGGCTGCTGTCGCGCCGCGCGACGGTGTCGCCGCGGTCGAGCGTCGACTATCTCGGGCAGAACATCCTGAAGTTCCCGGAGAGCTCACGGCGCAAGCTGCGCGGCAACCGCATCTCGATGATCTTCCAGGAGCCGATGAGCTCGCTCAACCCGATCTACACGGTCGGCGGCCAGATCGTCGAAGCGATCCGGGCGCACCGCAAGATGAGCCGCAGGCAAGCCTGGGCGCACGCGCTCGAACTCCTGCGGCATGTCCAGATCCCCGAGCCGGAGGCGCGGTTGAAGCAATATCCCCACCAGCTCTCTGGCGGCCAGCGCCAGCGCGTCATGATCGCCATGGCCTTGGCCAACGACCCCGACGTGCTGATCGCCGACGAGCCGACCACGGCGCTCGACGTCACCGTGCAGGCGCAGATCCTCAACCTCATTCGCAATCTTCAGAAAGAGCTGAAGATGGCGGTGATCCTGATCACCCACGACCTCACCGTGGTGCGCAAGTTCTCCGACTACGTCTATGTCATGCAGCATGGCGAGATGCGCGAGCACAACGTCACCGAGCGGCTCTTCGCCAATCCCCAGCATCCCTACACGCAGCGGCTGCTCGCCTCCGAGCCGCGCGGGCGGCCAAAGCCGCTGCCGGAGGGCAGCGGCACGATCCTCGAGGCGAACGGCGTGCGCGTCTGCTTCATGCTGCGCCACGGCTCTTTCCTCAAGCCGGACTGGCGTGAGCTGGTCGCGGTCGACGACCTCGACCTGAAGCTTTGCCGTCACGAGACGCTGGGACTGGTCGGCGAATCCGGCTCCGGCAAGACCACGTTCGGCCAGGCGCTGCTCAGACTGCAGGACGCCAAACGCGGCGAGATCCGCTTCGACGGCCAGCCGATCGAGAAGCTGACGCGCGCCGGGATGCGGCCGCTGCGCTCGCGCATGCAGATCGTGTTCCAGGATCCTTTCTCCTCGCTCAACCCGCGCATGACGATCGGCCAGATCATCGAGGAAGGGCTGGTCGTCAACCGGTTGGGCGCGACGCGGCGCGAGCGGGTCGAGCGGGTACGCCAGGCGCTGGCCAGCGCCGGCATGCCCGGCAATATCCTGTCGCGCTTCCCGCATGAATTCTCCGGCGGCCAGCGGCAGCGCATCGCGATCGCGCGCGCCATCGCACTGGAGCCCGAATTCATCCTGCTCGACGAGCCGACATCGGCGCTCGACCTTTCGGTGCAAGCGCAGATCATCGACCTGTTGCGCAAGCTGCAGGACGAGCGCGGCCTGAGCTACCTCTTTATCTCGCACGACCTCAAGGTGGTGCGGGCGCTGTGCCACCGCGTCATCGTCATGCAGCATGGCAAGATCGTCGAGCAGGGACCCGTCGACGAGGTCCTTTCCAATCCCAAGACCGCCTACACAGAACGGCTCGTCAGGGCTGCTTTCGACGTGGCTTAGAGAAGTGCCGGAGGCTTTAAAGTGGCAAGAAATCCCAGGATCGCGTTCATCGGTGCGGGCTCGACGGTGTTCATGAAGAACATCGTCGGCGACGTGCTGCAGCGGCCGGCGCTGTCCGGCGCCACCATCGCATTGATGGACATCAATCCGCAGCGGCTGGAAGAGAGCGCCGTCGTCGTCAACAAGCTGATCGCGACGCTCGGCGTCAAGGCGAAGGTGGAGACCTATTTGGACCAGCGCAAGGCGCTCTCCGGCGCCGACTTCGTCGTCGTCGCCTTCCAGATCGGCGGCTACGAGCCCTGCACCGTCACCGATTTCGAGGTGCCGAAGAAATACGGCTTGCGCCAGACGATCGCCGATACGCTCGGCGTCGGCGGCATCATGCGGGGCCTGAGGACCGTGCCGCATCTATGGACAATCTGCGAGGACATGCTCGCCGTCTGCCCGGCGGCGATCATGCTGCAATATGTCAACCCGATGGCGATCAACACCTGGGCGATCGCCGAGAAATATCCCCAGATCAAGCAGGTCGGGCTTTGCCACTCGGTGCAGGGCACGGCGATGGAACTGGCCCACGACCTCGACCTTCCCTATGAGGAGATCCGCTATCGCTCGGCCGGCATCAACCACATGGCGTTTTATCTCAAGTTCGAGCATCGCCAGCCCGACGGCAGCTACCGCGACCTCTATCCCGACCTCGTGCGTGCCTATCGCGAGGGCCGCGCGCCGAAGCCCGGCTGGAACCCGCGCTGCCCGAACAAGGTGCGCTACGAGATGCTGACCCGGCTCGGCTATTTCGTCACCGAAAGCTCCGAGCATTTCGCGGAGTACACGCCCTATTTCATCAAGGACGGCCGCCCCGACCTGATCGAGAAATACGGCATTCCGCTCGACGAATATCCAAAACGCTGTATCGAGCAGATCGAGCGCTGGAAAGGCCAGGCGGAAGCCTACCGCTCGGCCGACCGGATCGAAGTCGAGCAGTCCAGGGAATATGCCTCCTCGATCATGAATTCGGTCTGGACCGGCGAGCCGTCGGTGATCTACGGCAATGTGCGCAACAATGGCTGCATCACCTCGCTGCCTTTCGATTGCGCGGCGGAAGTGCCCTGCCTGGTCGATGCTTCCGGGATCCAGCCCACTTACATTGGCGATCTGCCGCCGCAACTCACGGCGCTGATCCGCACCAACATCAACGTGCAGGAACTGACGGTGCGGGCGCTGATGAGCGAGAACCGCGAGCACATCTACCATGCGGCGATGATGGACCCGCATACCGCGGCTGAGCTCGACCTCGACCAGATCTGGTCACTGGTCGACGACCTGCTTGCCGCTCACGGCGACTGGCTGCCGGCCTGGACACGCAAGGGCAGCAGGAGCAAGGCCGCCTGATCAGGCGGCGCCCTTCTCGCGCTCGACAGCGCGCCAGCCGATGTCGTGGCGGTAAAAGCCCTGCGGCCAGTCGATGCGATCGATCGCCGCGTAGGCCTTTGCCTGCGCCTCGCCGACGGTGGCGCCCAAAGCGGTGACGTTGAGCACGCGGCCGCCATTGGCGACCAGCGCGCCGCCGTTGATGGCAGTGCCGGCATGGAAGACCTGGACGCCTTCCATCTTGTCGAGACCGCGGATGACGGAGCCCTTTTCCGGCGTGCCCGGATAGCCCCTCGCCGCCATCACCACGGTCAACGCCGTCTCGTCGCTCCAGCGCACCGACATATGCGCGAGCTGGCCGTCGACGGCGGCGTTGAGCAGGACGAGCAGGTCGTCCTTCAGCCGCATCATCAGCACCTGGCATTCGGGATCACCGAAGCGGGTGTTGTACTCGATCAGCTTCGGCCCGCTGTCGGTGATCATCAGGCCGGCGAAGAGGATGCCGGCGAAGGGCGCGCCGATATTGGCCATGCCGCGCATGGTCGGCTCGACGATCTCGCGCATGGTGCGCTCGGTCATTTCAGGCGTCATCACCGGCGCCGGCGAATAGGCGCCCATGCCGCCGGTGTTCGGCCCGGTATCGCCGTCGCCGACGCGCTTGTGGTCCTGCGCGGTGCCGAAGGGCAGCGCCGTGGCGCCGTCGCAAAGGCAGAAGAAGCTCGCCTCCTCGCCGGTCAGATACTCCTCGACCACCACCTCGGCGCCGGCGGCGCCGAAAGCGCCGTCGAAACAGGCCTCCAGCGCGGCATTCGCCTCGTCCAAGGTCATGGCGATGGTGACGCCCTTGCCGGCGGCAAGGCCGTCGGCCTTGATGACGATCGGCGCGCCGGTCTGCTCGACATAGGCCTTTGCCGAGGCAAGGTCGCTGAAGCGGCCATAGGCGGCGGTCGGAATGTTGAACTTCGCGCAAAGATCCTTGGTGAAGCCCTTCGAGCCCTCGAGCCGCGCCGCCGCCTTGGAGGGACCGAAGACGCGGATGCCCCAGGCGCGCAGGTCGTCGGCGATGCCGGCCACCAGCGGACCTTCCGGACCGACCACGACCAGGTCGATCTTCTTCTCCTGGCAGAAGGAGGCGACGGCGGAGTGGTCGGCGACGTCGAGCTTGACCAGCTCGGCGACACGGCCGATGCCCGGATTGCCTGGCGAGGCGTAGAGCTTCGTCAGCAGCGGCGAGGCGGCCATCTTCCAGGCGAGCGCATGTTCGCGGCCACCCGAGCCGAGAAGAAGAACATTCATGGCCACCTCTTGCTGCCGATCGTCCTCGTCGAGAGAACCCGCTATTGGTCCGCGGGCGATGGGTCAAGGCATCTTGGCATTTTGGCGGCAATTGCGCACGGGAACATGGCCGGCATCGAGGGGAATGAGGCAAATCCCGTCGCCGGCCGGGCCGGAAAAACGACTCAAGCCCGGAAGACGATTCTAGCTCTGGAAAACGACCGGGAACCAGTCCTCGCGCAATTTCTGGCCGGGCTTCATGTCGTGGCCGGGATAGGGCGGCGAGGTGCGGCCGGGACGCTCGACATAACGCGCGTCGTCGCCGACCCAGCGCAGCGACAGCGCCCGGCGGCGTGCGGAGGTCAGGTTGCCGCGCGCGCCGTGCGCCGTGCGGAAGTCGAACAGGATGGCGTCGCCAGGTTCCATCTCCCATTCCAGAACCTTCATCGACGGGTCGTTGTCGGGGTCGGGCACCGGCCGGTAGTCGCCCTCGCCGGCATAGAAGTTGTCGTCGTTCAGCCATCGCACCGGCAGCACCATCTTTTCCCATTTGTGCGAGCCGGCGATCAGCCTCAGCGTCGCTTCCTTCACCGGATCGATCGGGATCCAGAAGCTCACCGTCTGGCTGCCGTCGACGAAGTAATAGGGAATGTCCTGGTGCCACGGCGTCGGCTTCTGCGTGCCGGGCTCCTTGACCAGGACGTGATCGTGGAAGAACTGGGCGGTGCGCGACTGCATGACCGCGGCCGCGAGCTCGGCGGCCGGCGATTCCCTGACGATCCTGACGAATTCCGGGATGCGCTCCCAATTGCAGTAGTCGTCGAAGAAGCTGCCCTTGCCGCCGGCAATGTCGGAAGCCGTGGCGCTGCGGTTCTCAATGTTGCGCTCGATGCCGTCGGCGATGACATCGACCCAGTCCTTGAAGGCACCGCGGATGCAGACAGCGCCGTCGCGCTGATAGTCGGCAATCGTCGAAGCATCGATCTTTGGGCTGGCCATGGCGCTCTCTTTGTTTGACGCAATTCCGGACGGAAAACCGCTACACTTTTCCTGGAATGCTCGTGGTTCGGTGACCCGACTATCGCAAGCGCCGGACATCGCGTAAAATAATAACTTGTCATCTAGTTTATAGTTTTTACCTATGAGACCGACCCTCACCCAGTTGCGCTATGTCGTTGCCGTCGCCCGCTATGGCAGCGTGACCGCGGCCGCCTCGGCGCTCAATGTTTCGCAGCCTTCGATTTCGGTGGCGATCGACAATGTCGAGGACGCGCTTGGCCAGAAGCTGTTCGTGCGCCAGCGGGGAAGCGGCGTTGCGCTGACATCCTTCGGCCGCAGGGCCGTGGCCAAGGCAAGGCAGGTGCTAGGCGAGGCGGACGAGCTGGCGGCGCTCGGTTCGCGCTATGCCGATGTCGGCGGCGAGCTGGTGCTCGGCTGCTTCGAGGATCTGGCGCCCTATTTCGCGCCGGCGCTGATGCGCGCCTTCGCCGAGCGCTGCCCAGCCGTCACGGTCGTCATCGGCGACGAAACCTTCGACACGCTGGGGCGGCGCCTGGCCGACAGCGCCGTCGATCTCGGCCTCACCTACGATCTCGGTCTGCCCGGGCATTTCAAGCGCATTCTCCTGCATGAATTGCGGCCGCACGCGCTTTTGCCGGCGGGCCATGAGCTTGCGGACAAGCACGCCGTCAGCCTGGCGGAACTGGCGCAGCATCCGCTGATCACCACCGATCAGCCGCACAGCTGGCAGCACATGCTGGACCTTTTCCTTAGCCGCGGCCTGTCGCCGATAGCCCGGGCGGCGACGAGCTCGTTCGAATTGCAGCGCTCCATGGTGGCCAACGGTTTCGGCGTCGCGGTCAGCTATACGAGGCCGCATGGCGACGTTAGCTATGACGGGCTGCCGCTGGTCTGCAAGCCGCTTTCCGACCCGCTGCCCATGCAGCGCATCATCCTGACCCATGACACGCGCCAGCGCCTGTCGAAGGCGGCCGTGGCCTTCATCGACGCCGCCAAGGCATGGTTTGCCAGTCACGATGTTTTCACCGCCTAGGGCTTCAACGCCCAAGTTTTCAACACTTGAGCGACAACGCGGCCGCTTGACGACGCTGCTTGCTGCTGCCACTCCAGCGTGATGGAAACCGTCCAGTCGAAAGCAGCACAGGGCCGTGTCGCCGACGCGCCGAGCGGCCATTGGGTCTACCGCGTGCTGCCGCGCTGGCTCTGGCCCTACGCGCAGCTCGCGCGCTGGGACCGGCCGATCGGCTGGCAGCTCTTGTTGTGGCCGTGCTGGTGGTCGGCGGCACTTGCGGCGGGCGCCTATCCGCGCCCGACCGACCCGCTGCTGACGCTGCTGCCGGCGCCCTGGTATCTGCTGCTGTTTTTCATCGGCGCCGTCGCCATGCGCGGCGCCGGCTGCACCTATAACGACCTTGCCGACGTGGATATCGACAACCAGGTCGAGCGGACCCGCTCGCGGCCGTTGCCGGCCGGCAAGGTCACGCGCCGCCAGGCCTGGGCTTTCGTCATCATCCAGGCACTCATCGGGCTCGCCGTGCTCTTGCAGTTCAACAGCTTCGCCATTCCGCTCGGCATCGCCTCGCTGGCGATCGTGGCCGTCTATCCCTTCATGAAGCGCATCACCAACTGGCCGCAATTCGTGCTTGGGCTCGCCTTCTCCTGGGGCGCGCTGATGGGCTGGGCGGTCGAGTTCGGCGACATCGATGATCCGGCCATCATGCTCTATATCGGCTCGATCCTGTGGGTGATCGGCTACGACACGATCTATGCGCATCAGGACAAGGAAGACGACGCCATCGTCGGCGTACGCTCGACGGCGCGGCTGTTCGGCGACAACACCAAGACCTGGCTGGTCGGGCTCTATGGCGGCGCGCTGGTCTGCTTCGCCATCGCGTTCGCCTCGGCGCAGGTGCCGGTGGTGGCGCTGGCCGGGCTGATTGCCGCCGGCGCGCATATGGCGCGCCAGATCATCCGGCTCGACATCGACAATCCGGACCAATGCTTGAAGCTGTTCAAGTCGAACAACCAGGTCGGCTGGCTGATCTTCCTCGGCCTGATCGGGGGTTCGGTGTGGATATGGCTGAAGCCGCTGGTGTAGTCTTCCTTCTCCCCGTTCCACGGGGAGAAGGTGGCGGCAGCCGGATGAGGGGCAGCGCCAACCTTGGAAGTAAGGCGAAAGGCACAGCGCGATATAGCGTGTGTTGGATCAAATTTTGAGGCGGCTGAACGCCCAGGTCGGCGCTGCCCCTCATCGCCCTGCCGGGCACTTCTCCCCGTATAGTGACGGGGAGAAGAAACCTACTCCCTGGCAATAATCTCCTGGCCGTCGATGACCAGTCTCAGGCCAAGATTGCCGGCCTTGCGGCGGGCGAGGAAGCGCGGGCGGCGGATGTTGGAGACGCGGCCCTTGCGGCGCTCCTGCGGCGGCAGCGCCTTGATGGCGGCGCCGAGCGATTCCTCCAGCGTGCGGGCAATGCCGTCGGCCTCGATCAGAAGCATCGGCAGGCGATAGGCATCGGCCCAGGCGCGCCAGTCGGCGGCGACGTCGTCGAGGTCGTCGGCGACCAGAAGCGGCACCGACAGCATCGGATCATTGTGCAGCAGTTCCAGCGTCACGGTGACATTGCCGTCCGGATCCTCCATGGCGCGCGCGGCGACGCCGCTGAACGCGTTGGGGGGCAACGCGATGATCGCCGGCACGCCGCTCATCTCCAGCACACGGCGGATGACCGCGCCGCGCTGGTCGATGGTGAAGGTAACATCGCCATAGTCGTCGCGCGTGGCATAGCTCACCATTTGCGGCAGGCGAAACGGGTCGAGACGCATGTTGCGCCCGGCCCAGACTGGCTTCAGCCCAGTGTTCATCGGTGTCTTCCCTGTTATTCCTGAGGGCCGTTTTTCCGGTTCTCTCAGGGCCGGTTTTTCCGGCCTCGTTATGGGAAGAAACATTAGCGCTGGCTTCTTACCGGCGCGCTTAAGAAAGTCGGTTAAATTTTGCTGATCTCAGGGATGGTTATCGGAATGCGACCGGCCACCTGATAGGGGAAGGATCAGATAACCTTACCGGGATTCATGATGCCGGCCGGATCGAAGACAGCCTTCACCCGCCGCATCAGGTCGATCGCCATCGGCGGCGCAGTGGCGATCAGCTCGTCACGCTTCAACTGGCCGATGCCGTGCTCGGCCGAGATCGAGCCGTGGAAGAATCGCACGACATCGTGCACGGCGTTGTTCATGAGATGGTAGAGCTCGAGGAACGCCTCGTCCTGCCAATCCACCGGACGCGAGATGTTGTAGTGAAGATTGCCGTCGCCCATGTGGCCGAAGCAGACGACGCGCGCGCCGGGGCAAACCTCCTCAACCACGCCGGCTGCTTTTTCGATGAATGGCGGGATCGAGGCGATGGGTACCGAGATGTCGTGCTTGATCGAGGCGCCCTCAGGCTTCTGGCATTCGGGGAGCGTCTCGCGGAAATTCCAGAAGGCGTCGCCCTGGGCAAGGCTTGCCGACACCACCGCGTCGCCGACGATGCCTTGCTCGAGAGCCTCGGCCAGGATCTCCTCGATCAGCGCCCTGCCGTCCTCTTCGGAGCGGCCGGACGAAATCTGCATCAAGACATACCAAGGCCAGTCATCGGCCAGCGGCCGGGTGATGCCCTGCCCGTGCTTGAGCGTGAAGTCGTAGGGCCTTCTGGCGATCAGCTCGAAAGCGGTGAGCGAGGCGCCGGCGCGATCCATCGCCAGGGTGAACAGCGAAAGCGCGTCGTGCGGGGACGACGGCAGGCCGGCAAAGGCGACCTCCCTGCCTTTCGGTTTCGGAAAAAGCTTCAGCACCGCGGCGGTGATGATGCCGAGCGTGCCTTCGGCGCCGACGAACAAGTTCTTCAGATCGTAGCCCGTGTTGTCCTTCTTCAGCTTGCGCAGGTCGTCGAACACCTCGCCGGTCGGCAGCACGACCTCGACGCCGAGGCAGAGCTCGCGCGCATTGCCATAGGCCAGCACGCCGGTGCCGCCGGCATTGGAGGAAAGATTGCCGCCGATCTGGCAGGAGCCTTGCGCGGCGAGCGACAGCGGAAACAGCCGGTCGGCGGCGTCAGCCGCTTCCTGCAGCGTCTGCAGGATGACGCCGGCCTCGGCGGTCACCGTATTCGACAAGACATCGATCTCGCGGATGCGGTTCAGCCTGGACAGCGACAGCACGATGTCGCGGCCGGATTTGTCCGGCACCTGGGCGCCGACCAGCCCGGTGTTGCCGCTCTGCGGCACGATCGGCGTTCCGGTCTCGGTCGCAAGCCGCATGATGCGGCTCACTTCCTCGACGCTGCCGGGGCGCAGCACCAGCGATGTCCGGCCATGCCAAAGGCCACGCCGCTCGGTGATGTAAGGCGCGATGTCGGCCTGGTCGCGCAAGGCATATTTGTCGCCGACGATGGCCGCGAAGCGGTCGATGACGGCGGGATCGAGATCGAAGGGCTGGTCGTTCATGAAACAAACCCTAGGGCGCTCAGGCGAGCTTGTCACGCGGCGCGGCGGCGCGGGCAAGCCGGTCGTTGATCGCCTCGCCCAAGCCCTCCAACGGGATCGGCTCGACGGCGATGGTCGCGGCGCCGACACGATCGAGTGCCTGCATGAAGGCGAACAGATTGCTGGCTGCCTCGCGCAGGTCGCCCGCTTCGGAGAGGTTGCGCAACGCAGCGGCCCGTTCCCAGCCCTCGGCGCGATTGCGGCCGAACGCAAGCAAAGCCTCGCCTTCGGCAATTTTTCCGACATTGAGCCGCATCGCGGCGCCCGGCGCGTAATGCGAGGCAAGCATGCCCGGCGCCTCGATGCCGCTCGCGCCGCGCGATAGTTTCGCGCCGGCCACCGCCTCGATCTCCTCGGCGCCGATGCCGCCGGGCCGCAGCAGCCGCAGCCTGCCGTCCTCGACCTTGACGATGGTCGATTCCAGTCCGACAGGCGTCGCGCCACCATCGACGACCAGCCCGATCCTGTCACCGAGATCGGCGGCGACCGCGCCTGCCGTCGTGCCGCTGATCTTTCCAGAGGAATTGGCGCTGGGGGCCGCAAGCGGCCGGCCGAGCCGCGCGATCAGCCCGCCGCCGAACCCGCGCGGCATGCGCAGCGCGATCGTGTCCAGCCCCGCGGTGACCAGCGGATGGATGCCGCTGTCCGCCCTGTGCGGCAGCACCAGCGTCAGCGGGCCGGGCCAGAAGGCTTCGGCCAGTCTTGCCGACAGCGGATCGAAGCCGGCGATACGGTCCGCCATGGCGCGATCCGCGACATGGGCGATCAGCGGGTTGAAGCGCGGCCGGCCCTTGGCCTCGAAAATGCGCGCCACGGCAACGCCATTGGTGGCGTCGCCGGCCAGGCCGTAAACCGTCTCGGTCGGAATGGCGACGACGTCGCCGCCTTCGAGCAACCCCAAAGCCCGCTCCAGAGCCTCGCCGATCGCCAGTATCTCAGCCAAATTCGCCACCAGTCCTGAACATGCCGGTCCCGTAATACGGCCGCTTGCATCGGGCAAGTGCGGGCATTGGCGATTTATCAATCCCTAAAATGTTAAGTTTCCAAGCAAGCCGGCTTCAATGTGCCGGCCCTAAGGTGCGGGTTCGATGCGGTTGCGGGCTTGGGAGTTCTTGTGATGCGTCTGCTCGGAGCGTTCGGTATCAGCCTTTTGGCGATGAACGGCGCGGCACATGCCTCGTCGATCGTCGTGGTCGGACCCCCGACCTCGACGCCTTCCGTCGTCAGGCTGAATGCGATCGAGCCGACCAAGCTGTCCGCGGCCTCGACGCCGTCGATGATAGCGCTTGGCGATCCTATGCCCGCGGTCACCGACGAAAAGGTCGCGGCAATCCCCGAGAAATCCGGGCACCAGCAGGCCCCGATGATCATCCGGGGCGGTATTGTCGGCGGCGCTTTCGCAGCCCCCGCGGCGATCGCGTCGGCCAAGCCCGCGACACCGGCAACCACACCCGCCGCCACCGCGCCGGCAAACGGCACTTCGCCGGCAACGCCCGCAAACGGCGCCGCGTCCGCTTCGAACGGCAAAACCGGCAGCCAGCCGGCCGCGACGGCCAATGCGTCAAGCGGCGCGCAGCCGCAAAACGCCCCGTCACTGCCACGCGCCGGCAAGGCGATGTAGATCACACCGGATACCGTCTCGACGTGCTAGGCGCTGTTTGTCGGGACGCAATTCCGGACGGAAGGCTACGGCGAAGCCGCCGAGCATGACCGATTCACACTTTTCCTGGATTGCTCTCGCCTGCCCGATCCTCGTCATCCGCATCGGGCACGTTGGCTCTGGCGTTTCAAAAAGAGGGATTTCATGACTGTTTCGAAAGCAATCGCCGTCGCCGGCCTGATGGCGGCAAGCGTGCCGGGCGCGGGCACGGCGAGGGCCGATGATATGCTCGGCTCTTACGTCGCGCGGATTTCCGACCGCGACCATCGCGCCAGCGACGGCTACCCGCTCGGCAGCGCGGCGCAGATGGTGCGGCAGGACCGCGCCAACTGGCATAAGTTCCACCGGCGCGACGGCGACGACCAGGGCGATCCCTGGTTCCGCAGCGACGGCTCGCGCGCCGACCTGCAGCGCATGCTGGAACGCGGTGGCGCCATGAGCAGCTCGACCCGGCGCGCGATCGTCAATGGCGAGCCGCTGATCGAGGTCGATGTCTATCCGGACAGCGTCCGGGTCAGCATCGTGGAAGATTGACCAGGTCGGCTTCTGAAGATTGACGGGTCAATCTTCCTGGAAGATCGACAAGCCTGACGAAAAAGGGCGACGCGTAACGCGCCGCCCCTCATGCTTCACACGACAGGAGACGGCTCAGGCCGCTTCTTCCTTGTCGTCATCGTCGGACTCGTCGGCGTCGTCTTCATCATCCTCGCCATCTTCATCCTCGTCGTCGGACTCATCGTCGCCCGAGGCTTTGGCTTCTTCGTCGGCGTCATCGTCATCGTCTTCGTCGTCGTCTTCATCCTCGTCTTCCGACTCGTCGTCGGCCGAGGCAGTGGCCTCCTCGCCGTCTTCGTCATCTTCCTCATCGTCCTCGGACGGATCGGCAGATTCGACCGCCGCGGCAGCGGCGTGGTCGAGGAGGTTTTCGGAAGCGGATTCGATGGCCTCGGCGGCGGCCGGGGTCTCTTCAATCAGGTCGATATCGTCAACGGAATTCATGGCATGCCTCCGTGTTTGGGGAACGTCTTGCAGCGCGCCCTGCGAAACGATTTCGGGGAACGCGCCTTAAGTCTTTGGTTGATGCATGTCGGGGCCCCAGAACCGCTCAGCGCCTCCGGACGACATACATCGGTTGTCCCATGCGGAGATCATCGCCGTGTGACTGTAAGCCGGCTCCGGCGCATTAAATTTCGGGCGCCGAATTGTCGAGGAATGTCCGTATCCTAGCGAATGCGGACAAGTTGGAAGGCGCGATTTTTGCGCCGTCAGCCAACGATCTTTGAAAAATCCGCGACCTGGTCGGTGGCGGCGCGGATGCGGGCGAGCAGCGCCAGGCGGTTGGCGCGCACGGCCTGGTCCTCATCATTCACGAGAACGCCCTCAAAGAATGAATCAACCGGTTCGCGCAACACGCTAAGCGCCAGCATGGCGGCGGAAAAATCTTCGTTTTGAATCGCTTGGCCGGCTTCCTTCTCAGCCTGATTCACCGCGGCAAAAAGCTTCTTTTCCGCTTCCTCGCGGAACAATGCCGGCTCAACAGTCTCGGCGACCAGCGTTTTCTTCTTCTCCTCGGCGGCGAGAATGTTGGCCGCGCGCTTGGTGCCCGCAAGCAGGTTCTTGCCTTCGTCGGTGTCGAGCAAGGAACCCAGCGCCTCGACGCGTCGGACGATCTGGAGCAGATCGTCGGACGCAGGCGTGATGACGGCATCGATGAGGTCGTGCCTGGCGCCCTGGTCTCGGAGGTAGACTTTCAGGCGGTCATGGAAAAAGGCGAGGAGGTCGGACGACTGATCCGCGCCGCCTTTGAAGTTTGCAAAGGCCTTGGCGAAAACAGACGCCAGCGCCAGGCGAATTCGGTTCTCGATGAGGATCCTGACCACGCCAAGCGCAGCCCGGCGGAGCGCGAACGGATCCTTCGAGCCCGTGGGCTTTTCATCGATCGCCCAGAAGCCGGTCAGCGTGTCGAGCTTGTCGGCGAGCGCCACCGCAACCGAGACCGGATCGGTCGGCACGCGGTCGGACGGGCCCTGTGGCTTGTAGTGCTCCTCGGCGGCTGCGGCCACGGACGGATGCTCGCCCTGCAGCAGCGCGTATTTGCGGCCCATGGCGCCTTGCAATTCCGGGAACTCGCCGACCACTTCGGTCTGCAGATCGGCCTTGGCGAGCACGGCTGCGCGGGCGACCAGTGCTACATCGGCACCAACGATCGGCGCCAGTTCCACGGCCAGCCGCTTGATTCGCTCCACGCGCTGCCCCTGCGTGCCGAGCTTGGCGTGGAAGGTCACGTTGAGGTGGTCGAGGCGCGCCATGCGCTGGTCCAGCGGCTTCTTCAAATCCAGGTCGAACTTCGCCGCCGATTCTCCGAGTTGGTCGAGGTCCGGCAGGTCGCCCTGATCGGTCTTCCAGAAATAGAGCGCGTCGGACAGACGCGCGCGCACCACCTTGCCGTTGCCGTAGGCGATCTCCTTGCCGCCATCCTTCGCCTCGATGTTGGCGACAAGAATGAAGCGGTTGGACAGATCGTCGGCCGCGCCCTGCGGCCGGGTGACAAAACACTTCTGGTTGGCGCGGATGGTGAGACGGATGACTTCGCCCGGAATGGCAAGGAAATCCTGCTCGAACTCGCCCATCAGCACGACCGGCCATTCGACCAGGCCGGAGACTTCTTCCAGCAGGCCCTCGTCCTCGACCAGATCGAGCCCATTGGCGAAGGCGATGTTGCGGGCGTCGGCCAGGATGATCTCCTTGCGCCGGTCGGCATCGAGCACCACCTTGGCCGTCTCGAGCTTCGCCACATAGTCGTCGAAGCGGCGCACGGTGATCGGGCCCGGCGCATGGAAGCGATGGCCGTAGGTGACATTGCCTGAGCGGATGCCGTCGATCTCGAAATCGACGACGACCGGCTCCTCAGTCTCCGGGCCGAAGGTGCAGACGATCGACTGCAGCGGCCGCACCCAGCGCAGCGAGCCCGGTTTTGCCGAGGCCGGCCCCCAGCGCATCGATTTCGGCCAAGGGAAGTTCCGGATGATGCCCGGCACCAGCTCGGCGATGATTTCTTCGGCTGCCCTGCCCGGCTTCGCGATGTGGGCGACGTAGAAGTCGCCCTTCTTCGGGTCGGAATGGACATGCGCCTCGGCGATCGATGACAGGCCGGCCTTGCGCAGGAAGCCCTGCACCGCCTGCTCGGGCGCCGACGTCGACGGCCCCTTGACCTCCTCGCGGATGTCCTTCGAACGCGCGGTCAGGCCCCTTATGTCGAGCGCAAGGCGCCGCGGCGTCCAGTATTCGCGCGCCGCCTCATAGGTCAGGCCCGCCTCGACCAGACCGTCGGTCAGCATCTTCCTGAGGTCGCCGGCCGCCTTGCGCTGCATGCGGGCGGGGATTTCCTCGGAGCGAAGTTCCAAGAGCAGGTCGGGCATAGTTAAGCTCCCCACCCTCCCCTCGATGGGGAGGGTCGGCGCGTAGCGCCGGGTTCACGGATGCGCGGGAAATAGCAACTCGGCCGGCCGCTGTCACCCCGCAAGCAGACCGCCTCTTCAATCGATTTCGCGGAATTTTGCCACCCGCTGTCGGGTTGGCGCCGGCCCACCCGTCCTTGGAGCAGAACTTCCCATGAACCGAACGCTGCGCTGAAGCGACAAACGCTCAGGCAGAGACCTATTGGCTGAACGACGATGAAGACGGCATCGAGAACCCTGCAGATCCTGGCGCTCAGCGCCTGCTTCGCCACCCAGGCGCATGGCGCGATCACGATGCCGGGGGTCAGGCAGGCCATGCGTATGATCGACGGCGCAACGGCGCAGATCGCGTTGCCGAGTGCCGCCGCCGTCGAGACCGTGAAAGCCGCGGCGGCTTAAGCCGCCGCCAGCCCGCCAGCCCGCGTCTTCAGGAACGCCTCGCCGCACGCCTTGGCCAGATTGCGCACGCGCAGGATGTAGCTTTGCCGCTCTGTGACCGAGATCACGCCGCGCGCGTCGAGCAGGTTGAAGACGTGGCTCGCCTTGATGCATTGGTCGTAGGCCGGAAAGACCATGCGGTGCATCGCCAGATTGTCGCTCGGCTTGGGCGTGCCGGCATCGAGCAGCGCCTTGCACTCGGCCTCGGCGTCCTCGAAGTGTCTCAGCAGCATCGCGGTATTGGCGAATTCGAAATTGTGGCGCGAATATTCCTGCTCGGCCTGCAGGAAGACGTCGCCGTAAGTGACCTTCTCGGCGCCTTCGCGGCCGTTGAAGTTCAGGTCGTAGACATTGTCGACGCCTTGGACATACATGGCGAGCCGCTCCAGGCCGTAAGTCAGCTCGCCCGCCACCGGCGCGCATTCGATGCCGCAGACCTGCTGGAAATAGGTGAACTGCGAGACTTCCATGCCGTCGCACCAGCATTCCCAGCCGAGCCCCCAGGCGCCCAGCGTCGGGCTTTCCCAGTCGTCCTCGACGAAGCGGATGTCATGCAGCAGCGGATCGACGCCGATCGCCTCGAGCGAGCCGAGATAGAGTTCCTGCAGGTTCGGCGGATTGGGTTTCAGGATCACCTGGTACTGGTAATAATGCTGCAGGCGGTTCGGGTTTTCGCCATAGCGGCCGTCCTTCGGCCGGCGCGAGGGTTGCACGTAAGCGGCGTTCCAGCGCAAGGGGCCCAGCGCGCGCAAGGTGGTGGCCGGATGGAAGGTGCCGGCGCCGACTTCCATGTCGTAGGGCTGCAGGATGAGGCAACCATAGTCCGCCCAGTAATTGTGCAAGGTCAGGATCAGCCCCTGGAAGGAGCGGCTGGGATGCATATGGGCGGGGATCTCGATGGTCACGGCGGCCTCGGAAAGCGCAGGATGACGCTTCCCTAGTTGCCGGGCCGGCAAGCGTCAAGGCGGCGGCTCGCGTCCCGCAAGTGGAAAGCATTGCGGCGGGCTGGCCCATTGCTGTCGAGCAGCGGCCACTGTTTGCTCCGTTGGTTCAACGACAAAGGTTTCGCCATGCAGCGGAGCAGGATTCTGCACCGCAGCAGCGCTCGGAAGTCACGGAATGGATCCTCGGGTCTGCGCGCGTCGCTTCGCTCCTTGCTCCGCCCGTGGATGACGACAGAGTGGCCGTTTCGGCCAATCTCCAAAGCATGCCACCTGCCAACGCCTTAAACTCGGCAGACGCCAAGCCCAAACGAAAACGGGGCTCGACGAGCCCCGTTTTCTTGAACACTGGCGAGCGGGCTAGCCTTTCGGCGCGGGCGTCGGCTCCGGCTTCACCTTCGGGGTTTCCTGCGCGGTGTTGGATTCGATCGGCGGCAGGCCTTTGAGCAGCTTCTGCTGCAAGGTGGCAAGGACATCCGGGTCCGGCTTCAGGTCGCGCGCCTGGGTCCACTGATAGGTGGCCTCGAGCTTGCGGCCGACGCGCCAGTAGGCGTCGCCGAGATGGTCGTTGAGGACCGGATCCTCCGGCTTCAGCGAGACGGCGCGCTCCATCTCGCGCACGGCGTCGTCGAAGCGACCCATGCGGAAATAGGCCCAACCAAGCGAATCGACGATGTAGCCGTCATTCGGCCGCAGATCCACGGCCTTCTGGATCATCGCCAGGCCTTCCTTGAGGTTCATGTTCATGTCGACCCAGGAATAGCCGAGATAGTTCATGACCTGCGGCTGGTCGGGCTGCAGCTCCAGCGCCTTGCGGAAGTTCGGTTCCGCCTTCGGCCATTCCTTCAGCCGCTCATAAGCGATGCCGCGCTGGTAGAAGATGTTCCAGTTGGCGGCGGTCGGCGTCTTCAGCTGCTCGACCGCCTTGTCGTAGAGATTGGCGGCCGAGCGGAAATCTTCCTTCGCGCCATAGACGCCGCCAAGCGCCAGATAGGCGCGCATGTCCTCCGGATGCTTGTCGAGATAGGCCTTGAGGTGGGAAATCGCTTCGTCATGCTTGTCGAGATCGGCAAGGTTGAGGCCGATCTGCAGGTCCGAGAGCTCTTTGAGCGGCGACGACGCCGGAATACGGCGGTACAGGGCGACCGCGCCTTCGCCGTCCTTGAGCTGCTCGGCAACGGCGGCAAGCTGCACCAGGGCCGCATCGCTGTCGGGCTTCAGCGCCAGCGCGTATTGCAGGTAAAGCCGCACGAAAGGTTCGCCGCCGCCGCGGTTGAGCGCGGTGGCAAGGTCGAGCAGGATTTCGGACGCGCCGTCGGCCGGGCCGGCCACCAGCGGCTCGATCTTGTCGCCCTTGGCTATGCGGTCGCGCAGCGTGGTGATTTCAAGCTTGCCCGGCGCGAAGGCCTCGGCCTTGTTCAACACCGCCAGCGCCTTCGTCTTGTCGCCCTTACGGACCAGGAACGAGGCATAGGCCTGGGCGTTGCGCATCCAGGTTTCGGGCGCGGAGCCGCCGGCCGTTGTATCGGCCATGGTGGCGGCGTAGATCTCGTCGGCCTTGTCGTTCAGGCCGGCAGCGTCGGCGATCAGCGCGCGGTGGAACGATTTGAACAGGCCGAACCAGTCCGGGCCCTTGAGCTTGTCGACGGAATCCATGGCCTCGGACGCGTTGCCGGCGCCTTCCTTGGCCCAGCCGTCCATGACGCCGGAAAGCAGCCGGTCGAGATCGGATTCGAGCGAGAGCTTCAACCAGTACTGCGCCTTGGCGTAGTCCTTCTTGTGGAAGGAATCGATGGCCAGCGCCAGGCGCGAGAAGCGCTCGACATCCGGCACTTCCTTCAGCTTGTCGGCATAGACCAGCGATTCCTCGAAGCGGCCTTGCGCGACCAGAGCCAGCATCAGGCTCTGCTGCAGATCCTTGTCGTCCGGCGCAAAGGCCAGCGCCTGCTTGTAATAGGCGATCGCGTCGTCGAGGTCGTTGTCGCTTTCAGCGATATGGGCCGCGAGATACGCGCCCGAGAAAGACGTGATCTGGAGCGGTTGGGCATCTTCCTTGGCCTGGACCGGCAGCACCCAAAGCGCCACACCGGTCAAAAATGCCAGCCTCGTCAGCCAGCGCGCACGTCCTTGCCGCATCGTATCCCTTTCAGCCAGACGCGATCCCGCCCTTGGCGGACCGCCCACAGACTCGATCTTTTCCGGTCAAAGCATGGCCTTTTTGGGGTCGGGCTTCAATCGCCAAGCGAATCACAATGCAATCATCCGGCTTAAAAAACGATGCCGCGCCACCGAAAAATCCCGCGCGGAGGCCCGGGACGCCCATCTGCCGGCATCGGTCTGCCTGGATCAGGATGACGTTGCGTTGAATCGCCATCCTGATCCAGTTCTTTTGTTGGAGCATGATCTTTTCCGAAAACCGCGGCCAACTTTTCGGGATCATGCTCTAAAGACGCGTGTCGCTGAATCCGCCGGCGGCCACCGCGTCGCAAAGGCCGGACCATTCGCAGCCGGAGCACGCCTGGCGCGTCAGGCCGGCGGAAAAAGCCTTGCGCATCCCTGCTAGACTGGAGGCGTCCAGCACCAACCGGTCTCCGGCTTGGATCTGCCGGCCGAGGAAAGCCCCCACGTCGCGCGCGGCGAACCCGTCCCGCTCGGCGGCGCTTTGGCGCAGGCAATGCGGCTCCGGTTCGCCGAGCAGCGGTGCGCAGATGTCGTCCGGACCGGAAACGATCACCACCCCCTCGCCTTCGCCCAGCCGCTTCACCACCTTGTCGTAGTTGGCGGTGAAGGCCGGCGAGTAGCCCTTGCCGACATAGGTCAGCAGGCAGAGCATGTGATGGGCGCGCAGCCTGACGGTCATCGCATCCCGGACGAGCGGTCGCGCCGTTCTGCCCAATAGGTGGAAAAGAGCTTCAGCGTCGCCGCGCCCAGCGCCGACTTGAGCAGGCCGCCGACGATGAAGGGCAGGAAGCCGAAGGTGACGGCCTTCTCGGCGCCGATCATGACGGCGAGCCAGGCGGTACCGAGAACCAGGCAAAGCAGGTTGCCGATGAGCATAGCGGCGAAGGCCAACATGACGCGGTTGCCGTTCCAGCCTCGTTCGGCCAGCCAACCGACAACGGCGCCGACGACCGGGAAGGCGAAGAGATAGCCGCCGGTCGGACCGACGAAATGCTGAATGCCGGCCGCCCCGCCCGCCAGCACCGGAAACCCTGCCGCGCCTTCGACCAGCCAGGCGGCAATGGTGAGCGCGCCGAAGCGCCAGCCGTAGAGAGCGCCGACCAGCGTGACGGCGAAGGTCTGCATGGTCACCGGAACCGGCACCATCGGCACCTCGATATAGGAGGACAGCGCCAGGAACAGCGAGCCGAGGATGACGGCGCCGATCTGCCAGGCGAGCGAACGGCTGTGCAGCCGCAGTGGGCTGAAGGAGGGCTTGTAGGTCGAAACGGCTGCGTTGGTCACGGTGTCTTCCTTGGCTTGCGTGAAATTATAGATAATTTTTCGACTTCATCTATTATCGAATCCATATTTTGAAAAGAATGGCAAGCGCCGACCTGGAACAGGCAACGGATTTCATTCTAAGGCGGAGCAAGAGCGGAGCGACGCACGGACCTAGAATGACGACCGCGTGGAGGTCGAGCCAACGTCACCCCACGATGGCGAAGGCGTCTCGAGTCCTGCCGGAGGCGGTCTTGACGGGCTTCTGGCCGATCCATTGCACGTGACGCCCGAGGGTCGCGGCGGCCGATTCGGTGTTGCCTTGTCTCAGCGCGCTCAGGATCGCGCGGTGATCCTGGTCGGTGCGGATTTCCCACTCGGAGCGCCAGGCCGCGAACAGGAAACGCGCGCTCGCGGCGTGCAGGTCATCGATGGTGGAGAGCAGACGCGGCATGTTGCAGGGCGCCAGGAGCAGCCGGTGGAAGGTGCGGTTGGCCTCTTCCCAGGAGCGCACGTCGCCGGATTTGTCGCCCGCCTTGGTCGCCTCCTCGGCTTTCTCGAGGATCGACGCCGTGAGATGCGGCGCGGCATGGCGCAACGCCAGCACTTCGAGCGCAGCGCGCATCTCGGCCACCTCCCTGACCTCGCCCAGATCGAAAGAAGCGACGCGCACGCCGCGGCGCGGCTCGCTGATTGCCAGGCCTTGAGCCTCGAGGCGGCGAAAGGCCTCGCGCACCGGCACGTGGCTGGTGTTGAATTCCTCCGCGACATGGTCCTGGCGCAGCCGCGAGCCGGGCTCGATGGCGCCCGAAATGATGCGGTCCGCCAGTTCCTTGCTGATGCGGACGGCGATGGTGTCTTCTGTGCTGGCCATGTTTTATAGATAATTTGCCGGGCCGGCCTTTGTCGAGACGGTCGGCGCGGGATTCACAGGCGCCCTGCCCGGCGGATGCCAGGCAGGTCCCGAGAAGACAGACAGGCTCAGTTGACGCGGCTGGTGCAGAAATCGATGACGTCGATCAGCGCCGATTTCTGCGGCGTCGCCTCCAGCGGCGCCAGCGCGTCGCGGGCGATCTCACCGAAATGCCGGGCGCGGCCGATCGTGTCGGCGATGGCGCCGTGGCGGGCCATCAGGCCAATCGCCTTTTCAAGCCCCGCATCGTCGGCGACGTTTTCCTCGATGGCGCGCTTCCAGAAGGTACGCTCGGCCTTGGTACCGCGCCGGTAGGCGAGGATTACCGGCAGCGTCACCTTGCCCTCGCGGAAATCGTCGCCGACATTCTTGCCGAGATCCTTGCTCGAGCCGCCATAATCCAGCGCGTCGTCGATGAGCTGGAAGGCCAGGCCCAGATTCATGCCGTACGAGCGAAGCGCGGCGCGATCGGTGCGCGACGCCTGGGCGATGACCGGCCCGACTTCCGCGGCGGCCGAAAACAGCGCCGCGGTCTTGGCCTTGATGACGGCGAAATGCTCATCCTCGGTGGTCTCGAGGTTCTTCGCGGCGGCAAGCTGCATCACCTCGCCCTCGGCGATGATGGAGGCCGCGGCCGACAGGATGTCCAGCGCCTCCAGCGAACCGACCTCGACCATCATGCGGAACGCCTGGCCGAGCAGGAAATCGCCGACGAGCACGCTCGCCTGGTTGCCCCAGATCATGCGTGCCGTCTTCTTGCCGCGGCGCAGCGCGCTCTCGTCGACCACATCGTCATGCAGAAGCGTCGCCGTGTGCATGAACTCGACCGCCGTGGCGAGCTTGACATGGCCTTCGCCGGAATAGCCGAACATCTGCGCGGCGGCGAGGGTGAGCATGGGCCGCAGCCGCTTGCCGCCGGACGAGATCAGGTGGTTGGCGATCTCCGGGATCATCTCGACGTCGGAGCCGGCCTTGGACAGGATCAGCTCGTTGACCCGCCCCATGTCGGCCGCCGTCAGATCGATCAAATCCTTGATGGAAGCGGGTTCCCGCTTGCCTTCGATGTTGAGAACGACACCCACCACGACAACTCCCGTCTCTTTAACGCGCACGAGTTAACGCGCACGACGGCACCCTTAATCCCGCACCGACTCTAGGGCGGCACAACCGGGCACGGCAAGAGGCGAATTGGCGCGGCTCTGCCGACGGTGTGTCCACCCGCACGTTTACAGGAACGCCGCAACCTGCGATTTTCGTTCCATGATCGAGCTTGTCCGCACCAACGACGCCGTCGTCATCTCCTTTGTCGAATCGCTGATGCGCGACGCCGGCATCGCCTGTTTCGTCGCCGACCAGAATATGAGCGTGCTCGACGGCTCGCTCGGCATCCTGCCGCGGCGGGTGATGGTCGATGCCGAGAAGGTCGATGCGGCGCGCCGCATCCTCAAAGATGCCGGCATCGAGAACGAGATCCGCAAAAAATAATGGCAGCCAGCACCGCCCCCGTCCCGGATACGCCGGCGCACACGGTCGATGCCTTCCATCGCGGGCGCTTCTGGCTGGTGCAGCCGAGCCGGGGCGGTCATCGCGCCGGGATGGACGCCATGATGCTGGCGGCCGCCGTGCCGTCCGGCTTTTCCGGCCGGCTCGCCGATTTCGGCGCGGGCGCGGGCGCGGCGGCCTTTGCCGTGCTGTCGCGCTGCCCGGCGGCGCAGGCAGTGCTCGTCGAACGCTCGGCCGAAATGGCCGGGTTCGCCGCCGCCACGCTTTCGCATCCCGGCAATGCGCATCTCGGCGACCGCGCTTCGGTGCTGGCAGCCGACGTGACGCTGGCCGGCCGGGCGCGTGCGGAAGCCGGCCTTGACGACAACCAGTTCGATTTCGTCATCATGAACCCGCCGTTCAACGCCGCCGAGGATCGCGCCACCCCCAACGCGCTGCGCAGGGAGGCGCATGTTTTGGAGGACGGGCTGTTCGAGCGCTGGATCAGGAGCGCCGCCGCCGTCGCCAGGCCGCGCGGCGGGCTTGCCGTCATCGCACGGCCCGAGCAATTGGTCGCCATCCTCGACGCGATCGAGGGGCGCTTCGGCGATGCCGAGATGCTGTGCGTGCATCCGCGGCCGGACGCGGCGGCGATCCGCATCGTCGTCAGGGCGGTGCTCGGCGCGCGTGGAAAACTGTCGATCCGCCCGCCGCTCACCTTGCATGGACCATCGGGCAACGCGCCGGCCGAGCGGACGGAAATGATCAATAACGGCCTGGCATCGCTGTTCGGCGATTGATCCTTGAAGCGCGTCGCGTTGAAATGGATTCTAGCGACGCGCTTCAAGTTTTTGTTTTATGCATGTCTTTTTCGCAAAACCGCTGCACACTTTTGCGCGACATGCACTGGCTGGCGATGCGGCATTGCCGTTGGCCAGCGAATTCCTACATGCCCAAAGCAAGCTGACGCCGCCCGTGAAACAGACCAACCGACCTGATCTCATCTTGCTGCTTTGCAAATCGACCGGAGACATTCCTTCGTGAAACGCCTCTTCAATCGCCTGCTGCCGAAATCCTGGCGCTCGACAGCCATCACCATTCCGGTCATCCGGCTGCAAGGCGCCATCATGGCGGGCGGCGGCCAATTCCGGCCTAGCCTGTCGCTCGCCTCGACGGCCGGCCTCATCGAAAAGGCATTCAGCTTCGATGCGCCGGCGGTTGCCATCTCGATCAATTCGCCGGGCGGCTCGCCGGTGCAGTCGCGGCTGATCTTCAAGCGCATCCGCGACCTGGCGGTGGAAAAGAACAAGAAGGTGCTGGTCTTCGTCGAGGATGTGGCGGCTTCCGGCGGCTACATGATCGCGATCGCCGGCGATGAGATCTTCGCCGACCCGTCGTCGATCGTCGGCTCGATCGGCGTGGTCTCGGCCTCGTTCGGTTTCCCCGAGTTGATGAAGAAGATCGGCGTCGAGCGACGTGTCCACACCGCCGGGCAGAACAAGGCCGTGCTCGATCCGTTCAAGCCGGAGAAGAAGGAAGACGTCGAGCGGCTGAAGGCACTGCAGCTCGAAGTGCACGAGACCTTCATCGACCTCGTCAAGGAACGGCGCGGCAGCAAGCTCAAGGACGACCCGGACCTGTTCACCGGCCTGTTCTGGACCGCCAAGCGAGGCCTCGAGCTCGGCCTTGTCGATGCGCTGGGCGATATGCGCGGTGTGCTCCGGACGCGTTTCGGCGACAAGACGCAGCTCAAGTTGATCACCGCGCCGCGCGGGCTTTTCGGCCGATTTGGCCTGTTCGGCTCGCGTGTTTCGGGGCCGGATATCGCGGCGGCCGCCGCCAGCGGCGTCCTCGATGCGGCGGAAGAGCGCGCGCTATGGGCGCGCTTCGGGCTTTGAAAAAGCCATGAATGCGGCTACCATGGCCGCTTGACCGACCCATTCGGCCGGCCTTGCCGCGAGGACGCGGGAGGAGTTTTAGAGATGCCGCAGATCATTTTCTTCGCCGTTGTCGGCGCCGCCGCTTACTTTGGCTACCGCGCTTTCGTGCGCGAGGCCGAACGCGTGACGGCCAAGATCCGGCGGACCGAGAAACAGGCGGCGAACGGCACGATGGGCACGCTGGTCAAGGATCCCAAGACCGGCGAATACCGCCTCGCCAAGGACTGATCCCATCTCGCCAGCAGCCGATATTCTGGAGCCCGGCACAGAGGTCCGGACGTGGCTTGCGCCTGCCAAGATCAACCTGGCGCTGCATGTCACCGGACGGCGCGCCGACGGCTACCATCTTATCGACAGCCTTGCCGTCTTCACCCGCTTCGGCGACCGGCTCGAGATCGAGCCGGCGGAACAGGATGAATTCTCGGTATCCGGCCGTTATGCCGCCGGCCTGCCGCTCGACGGCGACAATCTGGTGGTCAGAGCGCGCGATGCCTTGCGCCGGGAAGCCGGCATGCAACAGGGATCGCCCGTCGCCATCCGGCTGGAGAAGAACCTGCCGATCGCTTCCGGCGTCGGCGGCGGCTCGAGCGACGCGGCGGCCGTGCTCAACGCTCTGGCACGGCTCTGGAAGCTCGATATCGACGACAATTCGCTGGCCCGGATCGGGCTTTCGCTCGGTGCCGACCTGCCGATGTGCCTCAAAGGCAAGCCACTGGTCGCGCGCGGCATTGGCGATGACGTATCGCCGCTCTGCGCATTTCCGGCGCTTGGCCTCGTTCTGGTCAATCCGGGCGTTGCCGTCTCGACGCCCGACGTTTTCAAGGCGCTGTCCCGGCGCGACAGCGAGGCGCTGCCGCCCCTGCCGAAACGCCTCGACTTTCACGCCGTCCGCAACTGGCTCGAGACGACGCGCAACGACCTCGAACCTGCCGCCCGCTCGATCCAGCCGGCGATCGGCGAGGCGCTCAAGACGCTCAAGCGCGCCGACGCAGCTTTCATGCGCATGTCCGGCTCGGGCGCTACGTGTTTCGGCCTGTTCGAGACCGGCAATGTCGCCAAGCGCGCGGCGATCGAGATCCGCGCGCGCCATCCCGAGTGGTTCGTCGCCGCGACGCGCAGCATGGAGGCGACCGATGGCGAAGCTTGACGAGAGCCGGCCCTTCATTCCGGTGCGCATCGCGGTGCTGACGGTTTCCGATACGCGCAGCCTTGCCGACGACAAGTCCGGCCAGACGCTGGCCGACCGCATCACGGAGGCCGGCCATACGCTTGCCGCGCGGGACATCGTGACCGACGACCGCGAGAAGATCCGCGACAAGGTTCTCGGCTGGTCGAAGGACGGAAACATCGATGTCGTCATCACCACCGGCGGCACCGGCTTCACCGGTCGCGACGTGACGCCGGAGGCGCTGGAGCCGATCTTCGAAAAACGCATGGACGGCTTTTCGGAAGTCTTCCACCGCATCTCCTACGACAAGATCGGCACCTCGACGATCCAGAGCCGGGCGACCGGCGGCGTCGTCAACGCCACCTTCGTGTTCGTGCTGCCGGGCTCGCCCGGCGCCTGCAAGGATGCCTGGGACGGCATCATCAAGGCGCAGCTCGACTACCGGCACATGCCCTGCAACTTCGTCGAGATCATGCCGCGGCTGGACGAGCATCTCAGGCGCCGCGGCAAGACTGGTGCATAACTAAAGGCAAAACATCCGGACCGGCGTCCGGTTCGCAGGCGGAATGGCGCTCTCGCCTACGAGCAGCCATTTCGAAGTCGCGACCGGCAAAGTATCTTGTGCCGCGAACAAGGGACCATCTGCCATGACCGTTCACAGCGGCGGATGCCATTGCGGCAACATCCGCCTGAGCTTCGCCACCGCGCTCGATCCGGCCGGACTGGAAATTCGCGTCTGCCAGTGCTCGTTCTGCACCCGGCACGGCTCGCGCGCGACCGCCGATCCGAACGGTCGCCTGAGCATCTCGGTCGAAGACAAAGCACGGCTGCAGGTCTACCGGTTCGGCCTGCGCACCGCCGACTATCTCGTCTGCCGCGAATGCGGTGTCTATGTCGCGGCAATCGCCGGAGAAGGTGACGACGCCACGGCGGTCGTCATCATCAACGCGCTTGACGATCGCGAGCTGTTCTCCCGCGAGCCGGTCGCCGTCCGGTTCGATGCCGAAACGCGCGAGCAGCGTGTCGCCAGGCGCCGCAGGGCCTGGATGCCCGTCGAAATCAGAGGGACCTGACTGGGCAGGGACTGCGCTTCTTCCTTCTCCCACAAGGGCAGAAGGGGGAGCCTGCATCACTTCGGCGGAGCCACCCAGATTTCGGCGTTCAGCCTTCTGGCGGCAAGGCCGCGCGCCAGGGCCTCGGCCCCTCGCGCGCTCTTTGCCAGGGCCGAGGCCTGACGCTTGCTGATGACAAGACCCTCGGCCAGCGCGCGGTTGCCCGAAAAGACGCGGGCTAGGAAAGGCGCGCGGTCGGCCCGGGCGCGTGAAAACCGCGCCGGCATGGTTTGCTTCGCCGCGTGCGCCACCACCTCGTCGATCCATCCCTCGGCAAGCCGCGCGCCGGGTTCCAGAAAAAGCAGCCAATCGCCCTTGGCCTGGCCGATGCCGGCGCCGATGCCGCCGGTCACATAATGGCAGCCGGCATGTTCGGCCACCCGATGCGTCTGGTCGATCGAGCCCTGGTCGCAGACGATCACGTCGCGCACCACGCCCTCGACCGCGCCGCCGACCAGCGACGCCAGCGTACGGGCAAGACCCTCTTCGTCGTTGCGGGTTTCGATGAGAACGCTGAGCATCCTTAGCCGAATAGCGGAAAGCCGCGACTTGCGCCAGTTGCGGCTTTCCGCCGAAAAAGTTCTTGCTTTGTTCTGTCCGGTAAAATAGGAATAGTTTCATGAACAGAGCGATTCGACAGCCTGCCGACAGTCCTTGGGAGAGGGCGAAAATGGAACAGATCGTGCGCGCCGACATTGCTGCTTTCGGAGCAGGAAGGGCCGAGATGGCGAACGCGATGATCGAACAGAGCGGCATGCGCGTGCGGCCCGACCGCAATCGCGGCCGCTCGGCCGGCATCAACCCGTCCGGCCGGTTCGAGCCGGTCAGCCGTCATGTGTTCGACGACGGCTGGAACTCGCTGGAGGAACTGCCGCCGTTCAAGACGGAAGTACAGGTCGAGAAGCCGCGCACGATCATCACCCGCAACGAGTCGCCGGACATTTCCTTCGACCGTTCGATCAATCCCTATCGCGGCTGCGAGCATGGCTGCGTCTACTGCTTCGCCAGGCCGACGCATGCCTTCATGGGCCTGTCGCCGGGGCTCGATTTCGAATCGAAGCTTTTCGCCAAGCCGGATGCCGCGCGCATGCTGGACAGGGAATTGTCGAAACCGGGCTACCAGCCGCGCACGATCGCCATCGGCACCAACACCGATCCCTACCAGCCGATCGAGAAGCAATACCGCATCATGCGCGAGATCCTGGAAGTGCTGGAGGCGCGCGGCCATCCGGTCGGCATCGTCACCAAGTCGGCGCTGGTGACGCGCGACATCGACATCCTGTCGCGCATGGCCGAGCGCGGCCTCGCAAAGGTGGCGCTGTCGGTGACGACGATGGACCGCATGCTGGCGAGAACCATGGAGCCCCGCGCGTCGACGCCGACGAAACGGCTGGAGGCGATCAGGCAGCTTTCGGATGCCGGCATTCCGGCATCGGTGATGGTGGCGCCGATCATCCCCGGCCTCACCGATCCGGAGATGGAGCGTATCCTCGATTCGGCCCGAGCCGCAGGCGCGCGGGAGGCAGGCTACGTCATCCTGCGCCTGCCGCTCGAAGTGGCGCCGATCTTCAAGGATTGGCTGCTGCGCCACTATCCTGACCGCTACCGGCATGTGATGTCGCTTATCCGCTCGATGCGCGACGGCAAGGACTACGATTCCGAATGGGGCAAGCGCATGAAGGGCGCCGGTCCCTATGCCTGGCAGATCGGCAGGCGCTTTGAGATCGCCGCCAAGCGGCTCGGCCTCAATGTCGAGCGGCGGCAGCTCCGCACCGACCAATTCGTCGCAGGCTCCGGCGCCAGCGAGCAGTTGATGCTGCTTTGACACCTGCGCCGGCCGTGACGGTCGGCGCTAAGCAATTCCAGGCAAAGCGATTTCCCGTCCGGAATTGTCGTCCTTTCAAGAATCCCGTCCGGCCACTGTCCCCCGGCCGCGAGACGGTGCCTTCCCGGTCCGACGCCCCATCCGACCCGGAAGGACTTGCGGAGAATCGGAGCCGATGCGAACCTCGCCGCACCATGGCTCGCGCGCGTTCCGATTCTCCGCTTCTCTTTGAAATGGTCGAGAAGCCCGACTTCTCGATCGAGACGAAGGCGATGGCCGACGGGCTTTGGCCTGTCGCCGGCATGGACGAGGCAGGCCGCGGTCCTCTCGCCGGACCGGTGGTGGCCGCCGCGGTGGTGCTCAACCCCGCGAATATCCCGGAAGGCCTCGACGATTCCAAGCGCCTCACCCATTTGCAGCGCGAGGCGCTGTTCCTCAAGATTCTGGGCTCGGCGCTCAGCGTCTCGATGGCCTCGATCAGCGCCGAAGGTATCGACAGCAGCAACATCCTGAAAGCCAGCCTCGAAGCGATGCGCCGCGCCGCCGCCGGCCTGTCGTTGCAGCCGAAGCTCGCTTTGGCCGATGGCCGCGACATTCCGCCAGGTCTCGCCTGCGAGGGCCGGGCGCTCATCAAGGGCGACCAGCGCTCGCAATCGATCGCCGCCGCCTCGATCGTCGCCAAGGTTATGCGCGACCGCATGATGTGCGGCTGCGGCGGCCATCACGAGCACTACGGCTTCGAAGTGCATATGGGTTATGCGACGGTCAGGCATCGGACCGCGATCGAAGCGCATGGACCGGTGGCGAGATTGCACCGCGCGTCGTTCGCGCCGTTCCGGTTGGGTGGCGCGGAGGTGGTTGAGGAAGAGAGCTTGGCCGGGCTGGAGTAGTTAGTCAATCTCCCTCAATGTGGTTACGGCTTGCAGACATCCTCTGTCACTGGCGTGACTGATCGGCCCAGGCTTGATTGCCAGGTGGTTCCCCCAATCCGTCGCTGCTTCGCAGCGCCACCTTTCCCCCTCCGGAGGAAAGGAAGGGTGCCTTGCTGGACGAGCGTTAACGGCAAAAAGCTTAGCGCCTTTCCTCTACCCCGTCGATCGGGGGAGAGGTGGCTCGGCGAAGCCGAGACGGAGTGGGGGTCGACCAGCGCTACATTAAACAATGCATGCGCCAAGCTGCCATGCACGCTATCGCCAAAGACCAGTTGCTCGGAAATGTGTGCATAGCGTAGCCCCTTGTGGGAGATTAGCAGCTTCGGCGCCACGCTCCCTTTCAAACAACAAAAAAGCCGCCGGGTTGACCAGGCGGCCTTTGACTTCGAAACTTCGATACAAGCTCAGTTCAGCTTGGCCTTGACGTCATCCAGCGCCGACTTGAACAGGTCCGCGCCTGCCTTGATGTCGACCTTGGCGGCGAGCATCGCGCGGGCGGCCTCGACGGCGATGTCGACGGCGCTGGCGCGCACTTCGCTGACGGCCTCGCGCTCGGCCTGGCTGATCTTCTGCTCGGCAAGCGCGGTACGCCGGGCGACATAGTCCTCGGTCTTCTTGGCCGCTTCGGAAGCAAGCAGTTCAGCCTCGCGCTTGGCGGCGGCGACGATGTCGGCAGCCTCCTTCTCGGCTTCCTTGCGCTTCTGCTGATACTGACCGAGCAGTTGCTGGGCCTCTTCACGAAGCTTGCGCGCTTCCTCGAGCTCAGCGCCGATCTTGGCAGCGCGGGCGTCGAGCGACTTGGTCAGCATGCCCGGCACCTTCAGATAGATGACGGCGCCGAGGAAGATGATCAGGGCGATGGTGGCCCAGAGCGTGGCAAGTGATGTGGCGTCCATGATCCCGCTCCTCACCGACTCGCGGATTTGACCGCGGCCGCGATCTCGGACTTGTCGGCCTTGCCGCCGACAAGCGCCTCGACGATGGCCGACGTGGTGTCCTCGGCGATCGTGCCGACTTCCTTCATCGCCTTGGCCTTGATCGAGGCGATGCTCGCCTCGGCCTCGCCAAGTTTCTTCTCGAGCTCGGCCTCGAGCTTCTTGCGTGTGCCCTCGGCTTGCGCCTTAGCGGCATCGTTTGCCTGCTGGCCGATCTTGTTGGCGTTGACCTTGGCTTCCGCCAGTTCCTGCTCATAGGCGGCAACGGCGGCGTCCGCCTCGCCCTTCAGCCTTGCGGCATGGTCGAGATCCTGGGTGATGCGGTCGCTACGGACATCGATAATGCCGCCAAGGCGCGGCATCACCACCCGCTTCAGGAACAGGTAGAAGAGCCCGAAGGTGATGACCAGCCACAGAATCTGCGACGGGAAGGTCTTGGCGTCGAATGGCGGGAACGCTTCATGCTCCGCGGCCGGCACGGCAGTGCCCGCATGCGTATCGCCCTCGGCCGCGGCCGGCGCTGTTTCTTGCGCGTAGGCAGATGTCACGAACATCTCATTCCCCTGTCCATGGAACGGGGCCGCACCATGCGGCCCCTTTCGTCAGCTCTGGCTCTTACTTGAAGACCAGGAGCAGAGCGATCAGGAGCGAGAAGATGCCCAGAGCTTCGGTCACGGCGAAGCCGAAGATCAGGCGGCCGAACTGGCCGTCGGCTGCCGAGGGGTTGCGGAGCGCGCCCGAGAGATAGCTGCCGAAGATGTTGCCGAGGCCGATGCCCGCGCCGCCCATGCCGATGCAGGCGATACCAGCGCCGATAGCAGCTGCTGCAGTTGCGTCCATTTCAAAACTCCTGTGGTTTGCTTGTTCGTTGCAGTTGATACGTTGGGTATGCTGGCGCCGGGGCGCCGGTAAAAATCAGTGGCTCGGGTGCAGGGCGTCGTTCAGATACATGCAGGTCAGCACCGCAAAGACGTAGGCCTGCAGGAAAGCGACAAGCAGTTCGAGAGCGGTCAGCGCGACGGCCATGGCTAAAGGCAGGACCGAACCGGCGATGCCGACGGCGCCAAACGCGCTCAGGCTGACGACGAAGCCCGAGAACACTTTCAGCGTGATGTGGCCGGCCAGCATGTTGGCGAAAAGACGAACCGAGAGGCTGACAGGGCGAGAGACGAAGGAAATGACTTCGATCGCCACCACCAGTGGCAGAAGAAGGCCCGGCACGCCCTGCGGAACGAACAGCTGGAGGAAACCGAAACCGTGCTTGGCGAAGCCGTAGACGACGACCGTGCCGATGACCAGGATCGCCAGCGTGAAGGTGACGATGATGTGGCTGGTGACGGTAAAGAAATAGGGGAACAGGCCGATTAGATTGGCGACCAGCACGAACATGAACAGCGAGAACACCAGCGGGAAGAACTGCATGCCCTGCTTGCCGGCGGCGTCGCGCAGCATGTTGCCGACGAATTCGTAGGCCATTTCGGACATCGACTGCAGCCGGCCCGGAATGAGCGCGCGGCTGGCCGTGCTCATGTAGAGAAAGGCCGACGCCAGCACGATCGTCACGACCATGAACAGGGAAGAGTTGGTGAAAGAGACGTCGTAGCCGCCGATATGCAGCGGGATGATCGGATGGATCTGGAACTGGTGGATCGGATCGACCTTGTCAGCAGCAGCCACTTTTAATCCCCGTCAAAGCCACAACCGGCTTTTTAAGTTCACTTCAGCGCCCTGCGGCGCCCCACTTCATTCTTTCGGCTCGCGCGGCTTGCCGCCCTGGCCGAATTCGGATGCCAGTCCCGCCGAGCGCAGGACATTGAGTATACCAGCGCCAAAGCCCAGCAACAGGCCGACGATCAGACCCCAGGGCGCTGTTCCCGCCAGACGGTCGATGATCCAGCCCAAGCCGACACCGACCACCACTCCGGCGATGAACTCGCTGGACAGCTTCAGCGCCTGACCGTAACCGGTCGCAGCTCTCGCTTCGTCTTTCCCCTCGAACCGGTCCGTGCGTCTCGTCGCAAGCGATGCTTCAAGATCGCGCCGGCGGCGCTCAAGTTCGTCGTCGCGGATGGTGGCTTCTGGCTGCCTGCCGCGGCCGGTTTCTCCGGTTCCGTCTGGCCCGGTTTTGTCGGCCATCGCAACCCCCCTGCCCGGGCAGACGATTGCCGTCCGTCCGCTTCTAAAGTCGCCGGCAACATAGTTAGAGGGTCCGCCCCCGTCAAGCCACGGACCGAACTTCCAAGCGATGTATTTTTGGCAGTTAAATCAACGGTTTATCGAGGTGCGACATCGTGCCCTTCACGGCCGCGTGAGGACTCGGTGCGAATCCGCGCAACAAGGCGCGTCCGCCGAGGCATTGCCGGGCGTCGAAGGAAGGATGGCCGGGGCGGTGATTCAAGCGGCTCAGCTCCAGCCGCCGCCATAGGTGCGGTAGAAGATATGCAGGCCGATCCTGGTCATCTTGTGCATGGCTCGCGCCCAGCCCGGATGGACGTAATTGGCGTAGTAATGCGTCGATGAGCCGACCTCGGGAATGAAGATCTTGCCGGCGGTCACCGCCATGGCGACCTCCTGGGCGGTCTTGTAGGAAGCCTGGTCGGTGATGGTCTTCTTCCTGCCGTCGCAGGCAAAGGAGAACTGGCAGCGGTTGAACCAGTCGTCGTTCTGATAGACGACGCCGCAGATCGTCTTGGGGTAGGCGGGGTTGCGGACGCGGTTGAGGATCACCTGCGCGACCGCCGCCTGGCCTCGCACGGGCTCGCTGCGCGCTTCGAAATAGATGCCCTTGGCGAGGCACGCCTGTTCCGGCTGGGAGAAGACGCTTGCCGGCAGCGGGTTCTGGATCCACGAATGGTCGCCCTTGCCCATCGGCGGGATGAAGCGGCCATCGTTCGGATCGTCCTGCAACAGCGCCTCGAAGGGCGAAGCCTTGGCATAGTCGGGCGCGGACTGGGCATAGGCAGTGGCGAGGATATCCGGCTTGTCGTTATTGACGAGGGCGACAAGTGCCGCCGGCAGCGCCGGATCCGGCTTCTTGTCCTCACGAAGATGGAAGGCCTGGGCGATCTGGACTTCCTTGCCCGCGATGCCCGGCTTGGCGAAGGTGAGCTTCAGCCCGCTGTCCATGCTGGGGCGAAGCAGCGAAGAGGTGCGCTCGAAGATCGAGCCGGCGCTGAAGTTCTTGGGCGGCGCGACCGGTGCCACCTTGACCAGACGGCCCTTCTTGTCGGCGCGTATGACGCGGTCTTCGTCGGGCGAGGCGCCGGCGACATTGCCCTTGCCGCGAAAGGCCACCGTGCCGACGCCCGGCAGGTCGACGCCGGAACCGGAAAGCGAGCCGGTGGTGAGGGAATCGACAAACGGCATTTCGGCGGCATGCACCGAGCCGGCGGCGGATTTCTCGATATAGGCGTTCCAGCGGGTGTTGGACGATTCCAGGCCGGAGATCAGGCTTGCCATATCCTGATAGGCGACGGCCGACGGAAAGCCGATCCAAATGCCGAGCCCGAGCACCAAAGGAGGAAGAAAGGAACGTTTTTTCGCAACGGCGGCGGCGGCAAGCCGCAATGAAACGCGTCGATGCACGGAACTCTCCAGAACGCTACTGACCCCGGAGAGTCAAAATGAAGCATTAACCTTGATGCGGGGTTAACGACATCGATCGTGTTCTTTTCATGTTTGAGGAAAGCCGGCTTGCCGTTTCCGCGGCAACCCGGCTGCCCTACAGCCGGCATGTCGCCGACGTGCAGGCGCGCTGGATCGGTCCGGCAAAGCCGATCGGGACCGGTCCGCGCAAGGGCGAGCCGCTGCCGCTGGTGGTGTTCGAGGCGCCGTGCCTCTCGCGCACCGTGGCGACCGAAACGCTCGACTGCGCCGGCATGCCCTGGCGCATGGCCTTCTCGAGCCCCAGCCTTGGCGGCGGGGGCTTGACCTGACGATCCGCACCGAAATCGGCCTGCCGATGATGGCGCTGCATCTCCACCAGAAGGACGCCGATCCCGACCCGCTGGCGGCGCGGCTAGCGGAGATATTGCTGCAGGGCGATGGAGACGTTGCCTGAGGGGGCGCGAACCCGCGATGGGTTGCGAGAGGTCGCTTAAGGTCTTGGCCGACGCCTTTCGACTTCGTCATTCTAGGGCGGAGCAAGGAGCGAAGCGCCGCGCGTAGACCCGAGGATGACGAGGGATCAGCGTCGGCGCTTTTTCCCAGAAGTCACCGCTTCTTCGCTCTGCCCGCAAACGGATTGTCCGAGGTGCGCAGCGCCATGCGGATCGGCACGCCCGGCATGTCGAAGGCCTCGCGCAGGCTGTTGGTCAGATAGCGGACGTAGGATTGCGGCATCGCGTCCGGGCGCGAACAGGAGACGACGAAGCCCGGCGGGCGGGTCTTGGCCTGGGTGACATATTTGATCTTCAGGCGGCGGCCGGCGACGGCGGGCGGCGGATGATGGGCGAGGATGCCTTCCAGCCAGCGGTTGAGCTTTCCGGTCGAGACGCGGCTGTTCCACACCTTATGCGTCTTGATGACGCTTTCCATCAGCCGGTCGAGGCCCCGCCCGGTTTCGGCCGATACCGTCACCGCCTGGATGCCGCGCGCCTGCGGCAAGAGCCGCTCGGTCTTCTCGCGCAGTTCGGCCAGCAATTCCTGCGGATTGTCGATCAGGTCCCATTTGTTGAAGGCGATCACTGGCGCCCTGCCCTCGCGGATGATCAGGTCCGCGATCTGCAGGTCCTGCTTCTCGAAGGGTATCGTGGCGTCGAGGACGATGATGACGATCTCGGCAAAACGGATGGCGCGCAGGCCGTCCTGCACCGAGAGCACTTCCAGCTTTTCATGGATCCTGGACTTGCGGCGCATGCCGGCGGTGTCGAACAGCTTTATGCGGCGGCCGCGCCAGTCCCAGTCGACCGAGATCGAATCGCGCGTGATGCCGGCCTCCGGGCCGGTCAGCAGCCGCTCCTCGCCGATCAGCGCATTGATCAGCGTCGACTTGCCGGCGTTCGGGCGGCCGACGACGGCGATGCGCAGCGGCTTGGTGTCGTCATAGGATGCCTCAGCGTCCGGGTCGGCGATATCCTCGCCGATCAGCACTTCGCTCGCGGCGATCTCGTCGCTGCCGTCTTCCTCGTCCTCGCCGAAGGCGCGCTCCTCGCCAAGCGCCGCAATCACCGCGTCGCGCAGGTCGGGCATGCCCTGGCCGTGCTCGGCCGAAACCGGGATCGGTTCGCCGAGGCCGAGTTCCCAGGCCTCCAGCATGCCCCCTTGAGCGCCGCGCGCCTCGGCCTTGTTGGCGACGAGCACGACCGGCTTGCCGGATTTGCGCACGACGTCGGCGAAGGTGCGGTCGTCGGGCAGCAGGCCGGACTTGGCATCGATGGTGAAGAAGATGAGGTCGGCTTCGCGGATGGCGATCTCGGTCTGCTGGCGCATGCGGCCGGGCAGCGTCGATGCGGCGGCATCCTCGAAGCCGGCGGTATCGATGACGTCGAAGTGAAGGTCGTAGAGCTTGGCGGCGTGGACGCGGCGGTCGCGCGTGACGCCCGGCGTGTCGTCGACAAGCGCCAGCTTCTTTCCGACCAGCCGATTGAAAAGAGTCGATTTGCCGACGTTAGGCCGGCCGATGATGGCGACTTTGAAGCCCATCCAGGATCACGACGCGTTGCCCGACCCGCGGATCAGCTCGGACATCAGCTGCGCCCGCTGGCGCACATTGCGCGGGGCGGCTTCATCCGAAGAGATCTGGTCGAACAGTTTGAGTGCGTCCGCCGACTTGCCGTCCTTCCAGGCGGCAAGGCCGAGCGCCTCGCGCGCCGAATGGCGCAGCGGATTGGTGTCGGCGGTCAGCGCCTCGATGCGGCTGGAGACGTCGGCGTAGGAACCATGGTCGACGAGCAGCAGCGCCGCCCTCAGCCGCGCGATGTCGCGGATGCCGACCGGAATGGCGTTGTCGGCGGCGACCTCGTCGAAATCCTTGACCGCGCCGTCGACGTCGCCCTTGTCGGCCTTGACGGTCGCGGCGCGCATGCGGGCGAGCAGCGGATAGGCGCCGTAGCCGTCCTTCTCCAACTGGTCGAGCGCAGCGATCGCCTCGTCATTCTTGCCATCATTGGCGAGCTTGAGGGCCTGCGAAAAGGCGTCGCCCGAGCGGTTGGCGCGGGTTTCGTCCCAGTAACGGTAACCAACGACCGCGGCGGTCCCCAGCACGATCAGGATGGCGATGCCGAGAATGGCCGGGCCAAAACGGTCCCATAGTTTCTGCGCCTGCTCGCGACGAATCTCTTCGTTGACCTCGCGGATAAAACTGTCGTCCGACATCAATCAAAACCATTGCTGCCCCGGAAGGGGGCGCCTCTTGAGCCCGCGTTTTAGCGAAATTTTGTCGGCATGGAAGGGGGCGGGCCGGAAAATCGGCGCGGAGCCCTCCGGTGCCCGCGGCGCCTGCCCGAACGCACCCGCGCCACATTTGCGCGATAGCCGGCTTCCGATCATCCGGAGACGTTCCCGCCAGAGGTTGCCAATGCTTCGTTTGTACCGCGTCCTTGCATTCAGTCTCGCCTCGCTCGCCTGGGGCAATGCAGCCTTCGCCGATCCGCCGAAATCGCCGGCCGCTTCGCCTGCCGGACCCAAGCAGGTCGTGCTGATCTCGTTTGACGCCGCGCGCGATATCTCGCAGTGGCAACGCAGCCGGGCGCTGGCAAAGCGCACGGGCGCGCATTTCACCTATTTCCTGTCCTGCGTGTTCCTGCTCTCGCCGGAGACGCGCCAGGACTATGCCGGCCCCGGCAAGGCACCCGGCAAATCCAATGTCGGCTTCGGCGCGTCGAAACAGGACGTGGCCGACCGGCTGGAGCAGGTCCGGCTGGCCGCGGCCGAGGGCCACGACATCGGCAGCCATGCCTGCGGCCATTTCGACGGCAAGGCGTGGAGCAAGGCGGACTGGCTGACCGAATTCGCCTCCGTCCGGCGCATCTTCGAGAACGCCTATGCGATCAACGGCATCCAGGAGCCGGCCGACTGGCACGATTTCGCGCATCATGCGCTGGTCGGGTTCCGCGCGCCCTATCTCTCGACCGGCAAGGCGCTTTACGAAGCCCTGCCCGTGGCTGGCTTCCAGTATGACGCCAGCGGTGTCTCGAAAGGCCCGACCCTCCCGCCGACCCTGAATGGGACAACCCGCTTTGCCCTGCCGCTCATCCCGGAGGGACCGAAGGCGAAGCCGGTGGTCGCCATGGATTACAATCTTTATGTCCGCCACTCGGACGGCACCGAGAAGCCGGCCATGGCGGACGCATTCACCGAGCGCGCCTACCAGGCGTTCCATGCCGCTTTCGAGGCTCAGTACAACGGCAAGCGCCTGCCGCTGGAACTCGGCTTCCACTTCACGCTGATGAACGACGGCGCCTACTGGAACGCGCTGGAACGCTTCGCCGGGGAGGTCTGCGTCAAGGCGGATGTGGAATGCATCAGCTTTCGCGACTATGTGGCACGCCAGCATGCCGGCGAGGCGCAGACGACCGTCGGCGGCTGAGCCGCCCGCCGGATCGCTTGCCTTTAGGCTCTCCCGGGCCGCTCCAGATCAGGCCGGGTCCTCAGCGCCCTGCCGAGCCAGATAGCGCCGGTCGATATCGGGCAACGGCTCGCCTTGGAGCGTCGCCTCGAAGGCGCGCAGGCGCTTATGGACCGACTGCAGTTCGACGATGGTCGACCAGGAATTCAGCAGGAACTGGAGCGAATTCGTCACCTTGCCGAAGGCATTCGAAATCTGGTTGAGCGCGCCGAAGGTGATCTTATGGGCGACCAGCGATGGGCCGAGGATCAGCAGCGAGAAGATGTTGTCCGCCTGCAGGTACGTATACCGGACGACGTTGAAATAGATGTAGTGGAAATAGAGCCTGAAGTAGTTGCGGCGCACATTGGTGAACAGCTCCGCCGTCGTCGCTGGCTGTGCCCGATCGGGATGATCCTCACCGTAGACAAGTTCCTTGCGGTAAGCCGCCTCGACGCGCTGATTGCGGAACTGGAGGCCCGGCAGCTTGATGCCTGCGAGCATTACCGAGGCCGTGCCGAACAGGCACCAGCCCAGAGCCGCAACGACCAGAGGCTGCGGCACCGCGCCGATGATCGGCAGCTCGGTGATGTGCGCCTGAAGCTGGATCATCACCGGCAGGAAGGCGATCAAGGTCATGATCGACTGGACGAAGCTGGAGCCCAGGTCCTCCATGATCTGCGAGAAACGCATCGTGTCCTCCTGGATACGCTGCGAAGCGCCCTCGATATGGCGCAGCCGGCTCCAGTTGGCGACGAAGTAATTGTTCATCGCGGTTCGCCAGCGGAATATCCAATGGCTGACGATGAAAGCGTTGATCACCTGCACGTTCATGCCGACCAGCGCCAGCCAGGAGAAGTCGGCCAATCCCTTGTAGAATTCCGTGTCGGTCGAGGCTGTCGTTCCCGACATCAGGCCCTGAACGTAGTCGAAGAAAGGACCATACCAGTTGTTGACCGCGACGGAGACCTGCACGTTGAAATAGATGAAGAACAGGATGACGGCGGTCATCAGGATCGACCAGTTCTGCCACGGATGCGGCGCATACCAGCTCCAGAACGCATAGAAGATCACCACGCAGGCCGCGAAGTAGATGTAGAACCACAGGAAGGGCTTCGACCACAGCACCGCGATACCGATGATGGGCGGCGCGCCGGCCGCAGCGGGAGGGAAGCCCAAGACGGCTCCCAGTTGCTCGCCGCCGAAAAACCAGAACAGAATCGCCGCAAGGCTCCAGACGGCGGCCGAGGTGAAGAAGAGCTTCGGCTGCGGGAAAAAAGATACGAACACTGTGGCGGGTTTCCTCGGTCTGACCGCAAATCAGCGGCGTTGCTGTTCGGCGGGCATAAGGTCACACATTAGGGGGAAAGAAAATGCCCGTGCCCGATGCCCGGCATCGAACAAGGCCGCAAATCATGGCGATTTTGGCGCAGCCGACCAGGCAATGACGCCGGAGAGCAGCAAGGCCGCCGCCGCCATGATCGAGGCAAGCACGTAATTGCCCGAGGCCTGGGCGAGCAGGCCGGCGGCGATCGGGCCGACGATCTGGCCAAGGCCGAAGGCTGCCGTCATCACCGCGAAGATGCGGCGCGGCGCCCGCGGCGCGAGCTGCCTGCCCATCTGTATGCCCAGCGCCGTGAGGGCGATGAAGGTGCCGCCGAGCAGGACGCCGGCAATCAGCGGCCCGGCGGCGCCCTTGACGACGACGCTGGCGGTGACGCCGACCACCTCGACCAGGCAGCTCGCGGCATAAGCGGCATAGAGCCCGATCCGGCCGGCGAGCTTCTGCCACGCCCAAGTCGAGGGAAAGCCGGCAAGGCCGGCGACCATCCAGACGGTGGCCTCGAAGACGCGCCCGCCGCCGCCCTGGCGCACGATGGCGACCAGGAAGGTGGCCGTCACCACATAGCCGAAGCCGAACAGCCCGTAGGCGACGATCATCTTCACCAGGGACCCGTCCTTCGGCAGCCCCGGCTCGCGCCCGTCAGTGACATTGGCTGGCGTGGTCGAGCCGGCGAGCAACATGACGACGAGCAGGCCGACCGCCGAAAGCGCTCCGGACCAGAGCCAGCCGGCCGCCCAGCCCGCATGTTCGGAGACGAGGATCGCCAGCAGCGCCGAGGACGCGGCTATGCCGAGGCCGACGCCGCCGAAATGCAGCGCCTGCAAATCGCCGCGGCCGGCCTCAGCCAGATGGCTGAAGACGATCGAGGCCATGAACACCATGACGAAGGCGCTGGCGAGGCCGGCGAGGAAGCGGATGACGAGGAAGGCCGCCATAGTCTCATTGAGCCCCATGAGGGCCGCGAGCACGGCGCTGGCGGCGAGGCCGGCGAACATCAGCATGCGCTCGCGGTCATGCGCCCAGCCGCCGGCCGCGGCGAGCGCGCCGATGAGGTAGCCGAGATAATTGGCGGAAGCAATCCAGCCGGCATCGGCCGGCGTCAGGTGCAGTCCTTCCATCATGCCGGGCAGGATCGGCGTGTAGACGAAGCGGCCGATGCCTTGGGCGACGGCGAGCGCAACCATGCCGGCAAGGGCAGGACGCAGTGGAGATGGCGAGGCGTTCATTGCGGCGCACAATAAGAATGCGCGTCCGCGAAACAATGTGCTTGCGTTGGGCCAGCGCTGCCTGCAACCGGACCGAACGGCGTCAGAGACAGGTCGTTCCCGCGGTCTCGTATGCGGTGCGGCGGGCGGTCAGCCGGAACGGCATGTCGCCGAGCTCGCGCTCCGACATGGTGTCGAGCACCGGATGGGACAGCGGATCGGTGATCCAGCGAGCGATTTCACTGTCGTCAGGCGGCCTAGCCTCGGCGCCGGAAAGCCCTTTCAACAAGGATAAAATCTTCATGGGGCCGCCTCATGCTTCAAAGCTGCTCCAGGTAAATTCTGGCGTTTCTCGTCGGGGTTCAATTGAGATTTCGGTTCGTTCACTTTAGAAAAACTGAATGGCTATGCTCAATCGCGTCCATCTCAACGGCCTGCGCGCCGTGGAAACCGTCGCCCGGCTGGGCTCGCTGGCGGCAGCGGCCACGGAGCTGAACGTCTCGGTCAGCGCCGTGAGCCAACAGATCAAACGCACCGAGAAGCAGTTGGGGCAGGCGCTGTTCGAACGGACACCGGGCGGGCTCGTGCCGACCGAATTCAGCGCCGCCTTCACGGTGCGGCTCAGCGCCGGGTTCCGCGAGCTTGCGCAAGCGGTGGCGCTGGCCGACGAGGCCAACGAGTGCACGCTGGTCGTCTCGGTGGCGCCGGCCTTCGCCTCGAAATGGCTGCTGCCCCGGCTGTCGCGGCATTTCTCCCGACACCCGAATGTGCTGTTGCGCATCGACGCCTCGGCCAGGGTGGCCGATCTCGACCGCTCCGACATCGATATCGCCATCCGGCTTGGCGACGGCAAATGGCCGGGCGACCGCGCCGAGCTTCTGCTTGCCCAGGAAGTGTTTCCGGTCTGCGCGCCCTGGATCGCGGCCAGGCTGAAATCGATCCGCGATCTGGCGCAGACCTGCGCCATCACCGACGAGCGGGCGATGTTCAGCTGGGACGGCTGGTTCGAGGCGGCCGGCGTCGAGCCGGTCACCTTCCAGAAGGGAGCGCGTTTCACCGATCCGATGCTGTGCCTGGAATCGGCGATCGCCGGCCATGGCGTGATGCTTGCCTGGCAGTTGCTCACAGCCGACGCGCTGGCCGACGGTCGGCTGGTCGCGCCCTTCGGCGTGCGGGCCGAGAGCGGGCTGGGCTACTGGCTGGTGACCTCGGCCACCAAGAGCGAAAGCCGCAAGGTGCGCGACTTCAAGGCCTGGATCCGCGAGGAGATCGAGGCGACCATGGCAGTTCCGGGCACTCGACAGCGCCGCATAACCGCTGCGCACTTTCGACAACGCGATCCGTCATGCTTGAGACCAGGCCCAGTCGATCGCGGTGGAAAGGTCAATCGCAGCGGTCTATGTAAGGATGAGAACCCCAACACAGCGGCAGGCAGGACTCATGACCACACATTCGCGCGGCGTTTCAGCAAGCATCGACCCGGTGAAGCTCGACAGGCTGGCGGAAGTCGCCATCAAGGTCGGGTTGCAGTTGCAGCCCGGTCAGGACCTGGTGCTGACCTCGTCGATCGCGGCGCTGCCGCTGGCCCGCCGCATCGTCGAGCACGCCTACAAGGCGGGCGCCGGGCTGGTGACGCCGATCTTCAACGACGACGAGATCACGCTGGCGCGTTTCCGCTATGGGGCGGATGCCGGTTTCGACCGCGCCGCCGGCTGGCTCTACGAAGGCATGGCGAAGGCCTTTTCGAACAACGCGGCTCGGCTCGCCGTGCGCGGCGAGGATCCGTCGCTGCTTTCTTCGCAGGATCCGGCCAAGGTGGCGCGCGCCAACAAGGCGAACTCGATGGCCTACCAGCCGGCGCTGGAAAAAATCACCGGCTTCGACATCAACTGGAACATCGTCGCCTATCCCGACCTTGCCTGGGCTCGCCAAGTATTTCCGGGCGAGGCGGACGACGTCGCGGTCGTCAAGCTCGCCGACGCTATCTTCTCGGCCTCGCGGGTCGACGTCGAGGACCCGATCGGCAACTGGAAGGCGCACAACGCCGCCTTGGCCGAGCGCACGAAGTGGCTGAACGGGCATAATTTCCACGCGCTGCATTTCACCGGTCCAGGCACCGACCTGACCGTCGGGCTGGCGGACGGCCATGAATGGATGGGCGGCGCCTCGACGGCGAAGAACGGCATCACCTGCAACCCGAACATCCCAACCGAGGAGGTCTTCACCACGCCGCATGCAAGGCGAGTCGATGGCCACGTCTCCTCGACCAAGCCGCTCTCCTACCAGGGCACGCTGATCGACGAGATCTCGGTGCGCTTCGAAGGCGGGCGGATCGTCGAGGCCAAGGCCTCGAAGGGCGAGGACGTGCTGAAGAAAGTGCTCGACACCGACGAGGGCGCGCGGCGTCTCGGCGAGGTGGCGCTGGTGCCGCATTCCTCGCCGATCTCGAAAAGCGGGCTGTTGTTCTTCAACACGTTGTTCGACGAGAACGCCGCCTGCCATATCGCGCTCGGGCAGTGCTATTCGAAGTGCTTCGTCGAGGGCGCTTCGCTCAGCCAGGAGGAGATTGCGGCGCGCGGCGGCAACAAGAGTTTCATCCACATCGATTGGATGATCGGCTCGGACAAGATCGATATCGACGGCGTCGCCAAGGACGGCGGCCGCGTGCCGGTGATGCGCAAGGGCGAGTGGGCGTAACAGCTCTCCCGCCAACGGAGATAAGATGGCCTTCGACATAGCGGTGAAGCGCGTCTATGAGCCGCCGGCGAAAGCCGACGGCCAGCGGGTGCTGGTCGATCGCCTCTGGCCGCGCGGCATTGCCAAGAAGGACGCGGTTCTGACGCTGTGGCTGAAGGAGATCGCGCCGAGCGACGCGTTGCGCAAATGGTTCGGACACGAGCCGGAGCGCTGGCCCGAGTTTCAGAAGCGGTACCGGGCCGAACTTGATGGGAATGGCGACGCGGTGACAGAGCTGCGTGCGCTACTCGGCAGGGGCAAGGTGACGCTGCTCTACGGTGCGCATGACGAGGCGCACAACAATGCCGTGGCGCTGGCGCGGTATTTGGAAGCCCATGCATAGTTATTGAGACGTCGAGTGGTCGAGCCTATTTCCTGCCAACCGCCTCCTCATAGACCTCCGGCTTGAACCCCACCAAAATCCGCTCCCCGACCTCCAGCACCGGGCGCTTGATCATCGTCGGCTTGGCGAGCATCAGCTTCTTCGCCTTCTTCTCGTCCAGCCCGGCCTTGTCCGCCTCCGGCAGCTCACGAAAAGTGATGCTGCCCTTGTTGAGCAGTTTTTCCCAGCCGACCTTGCCGGCCCAGCCGCTCAATTTGTCGGCCTCGATCCCCTCTGCCCGGTAGTCATGAAAGCGATACGGCACGTCATGGCTCTCCAGCCAGACGCGCGCCTTCTTGATCGTGTCGCAGGTGGTGATGCCGTACATGGTGATCGTCAAGGCGGGCCTCTGTCAGATGGATTTTCGAATCCGGCAGAAGCCTAGGCCGGACCTATAAGCTTTGCCAGCGCTTTGCGCCGGTGCGATTTCGGCCCTTGCCAATACTAAGGCTTTTTCCTAAGTATTTCCTGCAAAGATCACCTGACTGCCAGGCGGTCTCGGAAGGAACAGCTATGAGCCCGCAGACCGTCAGCCAGAGCCCGCCGCCCATCGACGGCATTTTTCGCGCGCTGGCCGACTCGACGCGCCGGCGCGTCGTGGAGCGGCTGAACAGGAGTCCCGCCTCGGTCAGCGAACTGGCCGAGCCGTTCGGCATGGCGCTCCCCTCCTTCGTCGAGCATCTGAAAGTGCTGGAGGGCTGCGGATTGGTGCAGTCGCAAAAGACCGGCCGCGTCAGGACCTACAGCCTTTCGCCCGAGCCGCTGAAGCTTGCGGAAAACTGGCTCGCCGAACAGCGCGCGCTGTGGGAGCGCCGGCTCGACCAGTTCGATGCCTATGTGATGAACCTCAAGGAGATTGAAAAGTGAGCTATCCGTTCAAGCCGAACCCGAAGCTGGACCTGACGCTGGAGCGCTTTCTCGACGCGCCGCGCGAGTTGCTGTGGCGCGCCTGGACGTCGCCGGAGCATGTCAAGCAATGGTTCACGCCGAAGCCGTGGGTCATCACCGACTGCGAGATCGACCTGAGGCCCGGCGGCTTGTTCCGCACGCGCATGCAGTCGCCCGACGGCAGGCAAGTCAGCGACCGTCATTGCTGCTATCTCGAGATCATGCCGAACGAACGGCTGGTGTGGACCGACGCGCTGCTGCCGGGCTACCGGCCGTCCGGCGAACCCTTCATCACCGCCGTCATCGCGCTCACGCCCGAGGGCAAAGGCACGCGCTACACCGCCACTGCCATCCACTGCGACGAGGCGACGCGCAACAGCCACGAGGAGATGGGTTTCTTCGACGGCTGGGGCACGGTGGCCGACCAACTGGCTCAGTATGTGAAGACGATTTGAGATGCTGGCATGGCGACCGGAAGATCAGCCCGGTCGCCATCTCTGATTTCAAGTTTACGCGGCGAAAGAAGCGAGACGCCTCAGGGCGATCGGCCTCAATAGTAAAAACGCTCTTCGCTGATCTTGCCGTCCTTGACCGTGTAGAGGCCGACCTCGTCCATTTTGACGCGTTCGCCGGTAGATTTGGGCGTAATGTCGAAGCTGAAGCGCAAGGCGAACTGGTCACCATTGACATAGGGACCCTCGACCGAGCCACCATGAACCTCATGGTTCGCTTCCCACCACTCGCCCTTCTGCTTGACGGCTTCCTTGCCGTTGCACACGGCCATCGGGCCTTCCATGGCTTCGTAGCTGACGATGTCGTCGGCATTGTACTTTGCGGCAGCGCTGTGGCTGTCGCCCCGCTTGAGGAGTTCGGTGAAATCCTTGGCGATTTCGGCAGTGGTCATGATTTCCTCCCGGTTTGGATCAGACATCAAGTAGGAACCGATTGCGCGCCTACCACGTCTCAGTCGCTCCACAGGTGACAATTCCTGTCAGCATGGCGTTCACGATAAGGATGATTTGAGATGCTCACATGACAGCATGCGCGTCGTCCTGACAGTTCAATTGCCAGCGTCTGATGATCTGGTATCGATCCTGCCCCAGGAAACTGTGTATCAGCACGAATTCGCGCACAGTCCAACCAATCGGCTCAATTGGCCGCTCCTCGACTTTCGGAACACGCGCCTTGTCACGCAGCAATGTGACGTGCGGCTCGATCGACTTCCCGACAAGCGGCTTAAACGGACTGTCGGACAGCACAGCGGCGAGCGCTCGCCAGAAGGCCTGCAATGCGGGAACGCCGTCACTGCCGCGCAGAACGAGAGCGCCGCCACCAAAGGCCGACAGACGGTCAAACGACACATCGAAGGCTTGAGCTTGAACGAGAGAGCCTGCGGAGCAAGCAGCGTCGACCAGAGATCTTGGCAATCCATCGTGATCGCCGAGCATGACAAGCGAAATATGCAGATGCCCGGTTCGAATGAGCTTTCCGCCGAGCCCTAACTCCCGCTGCCAAGTCACGGCTCGTGAGGCCAGCATACGAGCAATCACCTCTTCGAGAAGGATGGCGAAGAACAGTCGGTCGTTGGGCTCCTGACTGGCCTCGTCCCAACGAAAAAAAGCCTGCCCATTCCTGCCGATCCCGAACCACGGTTGTTCGTTCATGGCTGATCCCTTTCGGATATCGTCCAAAGGACCAGTTTAGAACAAATCAGGAACAAACTACAAGGGCGAACAACACCCGCGCTCGATCGCCAGCCGCCGCACCAGCGCCAGCACGGTGTCGATGGTCGGCGTCGGCCGGCCGGTCAGGCGGCCTAGTTCCTGCACGGCCGTGACCAGTGCGTCGATCTCCATCGGGCGACCGCGTTCGAGGTCCTGCAGCATCGAGGTCTTGTGCTCGCCGACATCGCCGGCGCCCTTGATGCGGCGGTCGACCGGGATGAGGAAGCGCACGCCGAGGCTCTCGCCGATCGCCTGCGCCTCCAGCATCATGGCGCGGGCGACGCCACGGGTGCCTTCGTCTGCAACGATGGCCGCAAGCGTGCTGCCGGTCAGCGCCGAGATCGGGTTGAAGGAAAGATTGCCCCAAAGCTTCACCCAGATCTCCGACCGGATGTCCTCGCGCACCGGCGCCTGCAGCCCGGCCTTGACCATTTCGCGGGCAAGCGCGGTAACTCGCTCGCTCTTCTCGCCAGACGGCTCGCCCAGCGAAAAGCGCGTGCCTTCGATATGGCGGATCAGGCCGGGCGCGTCGACCTCGACGGCCGGATAGACGACGGAGCCGATGACGCGCTGCGGCCCGATGCGCTGCCAGATCGCTCCGCCCGGATCGACCGCGTTTAGCCGCGTGCCTTCGAGCGCGCCGCCCGCCTTGTGGAAATACCACCAGGGCACGCCGTTCTGCATGGTGACGACGGCTGTTCCCTCGCCCAAGAGCGGCGCGATCTGATCGAGCGCCGGAGCCAGCGAATGCGCCTTCAGCGCCAGCACGACATAGTCCTGCACGCCGAACTCCTCGGCGTGTGCCGCCGCTTTCACCTGCACCACGGCTTCCTTGCCGTCCTCGATCAGGCGAAGGCCGTCGGCCTTGATCGCCTCCAGATGCGCGCCGCGGGCCACGATCGACAGATCGACAGAACCGGAGATCGCCAGCTTCGCGGCGAGGTAGCCGCCGATCGCGCCGGCGCCAAAGACTGTAAGGCGCATCAGCCGAGCCCGAGCTTGGCCGCCAGCCCGATGCGCTGCAGCTTGCCTGTAGCGCCCTTCGGGATCTCGTCGAGGATCAGCACCTTGCGCGGCACCTTGAAATCGGCGAGCCGGGTCGAGGCAAAGCCGCGAATGTCCGCCTCGCTGGCGCTCTGGCCTTCGCGCAGCACGACAGCGGACGCGACTTCCTCGCCGAGCTTGTCATGCGGCATGGCGAAGGTGACGACTTGTGCTACCGCCGGATGGTCCATCAGCACTTCGTCGACCTCGAGCGGCGATATCTTTTCGCCACCGCGATTGATGATCTCCTTCAGCCGGCCGGTGACGCGCAGGTAGCTGTCCTCGTCGAGCACGCCCTGGTCGCCGGTGCGGAACCAGCCATGAGCGAAGGCGCTGGCGTTGGCGTCCGGGTTCTTCTCATAGCCGGCGGTGACGTTGGGGCCGCGAATGACGATCTCGCCGATCTCGCCGGGTTTGAGCAGCCGCCCGTCCGGCGCCATGACGGCGACTTCCGGTCCTGCCGACGCGCCGACGCTGCCGGGCTTGCGCAGTCCGGGCGGCAGGCGGTTGGACGCCATCTGGTGCGCGGCCTCGGTCATGCCGTAGGCCTCGACCACCGGACAGCCGAAGGTGGATTCGAGCTCGGCCATCACTGGCGCCGGGAGCGAGGCCGATGACGAGCGGATGAAGCGCAGCTTCGCCTCGGCGAGTTGTTCGGGATTGCGCGCGGCGCGCGGCAGGATCGCCTGGTGCATGGTGGGCACCGCCGTGTACCAGCTTGGCTTGGCCTCGCTGAGCCACTGGAAGAAACGCAGTGCGTTGAAGCCGGGCGTGCAGAAGACGCTGCCGCCGGCGGCGAGCGAGGACAGCACCGCGGCGATCAGCCCATGGATGTGGAACAACGGCATGATGTTGAGGCAACGGTCGGCTGGCGTCAGGCCGAGCGTCGCACCGATATGCTTTGCCGACGCCGCGAGGTTGGCGTGGCTGAGCGGCACCAGTTTCGGGCGCGACGTGGTGCCGGAGGTGTGCAGAAGGAGCGCGACATCGCCATCGGCGGCCAGGCCCGAGGCGACCGGCGGCCCGGCGGGATCGCCCTCGATCGTGAACACGCCAGACGGCGCACCTTCCGGCGCCGCCAGCCGCAGCACCGGGATGCCGAGGCGCCCGGCGACTTCGACGGAAGGGCCCTGCTCGTCCCTGCCGACGAGGATCGCCTTGACGCCGATGTCGCTCAGATAGAAATCGAGCTCGTCGGCGCGGTAGGCCGGATTGAGCGGCGCGGTGGACGCGGCCGCCGCCACGGCGATGAAGGCCGTGGCCATTTCCGGACCGTTCGGCAGCACGATGGCGACACGGTCGCCGCGCCCGATGCCGAGCGCGTTGAGCCGCGCCACGGTATCGCCGATCAGGCGGCGCAGTCCGCCATGCGAGAGGGCCGTCCGTTCGGGCGCGGCGATGGCCGGCGCGTCATCGGCGCCTGGTGCAAGGCGATAGGCGAGATCGGTGGCGTTTTCGCTGTTTGTCATGGTTCCAGACTATGTTTCGAACGATCGGCCGATGTCCAGCGCCGCTCAATATCCAAGCGCCAGGCCGTCCTTGCGTGGATCGGACGCGCCGGTCAGCGTGCCCTTTTCCCAATCGATCAGCACCGCCTGCCCGCCGCCCAGCGGATGATCGGGCTCGACCAGCTTGTGGCCAAGCCGGCGCAGGCCTTCGATCGTCTCGGCGCGCACGCTTCGCTCGGCCTCGACGACGTCGTGGTTGTAGAACACCCGCGCGGCATCGATCGCCTGCTGCGGGTCCATGCCGAAGTCGATCATGTTGGTCAGCACATGGACATGGCCGAAGGGCTGATAGCCGCCGCCCATCACGCCGAAGGGCATCATGGCGCGGCCGTTCCTCGTCATCATGCCCGGCATGATCGTGTGCATCGGCCGCTTGCCTGGCGCGATCGCGTTCGGGTGCTTCGGATCGAGGCGGAAGCTGGAACCGCGGTTCTGCAGCACGACGCCGGTCTTCGGGCCGACAACGCCGCTGCCGAAGGAATAATAGGTCGAGTTGATGAAGCTCACCGCATTGCGGTCGCGATCGACGACGCTGATATAGACCGTGTCGCTGCCCGGCAGGTCGAGACGCGGCAGATCGGTCATGGCGCGCTCGGGATCGATCGCGGCGCGCAGGCGATCGGCATAGGCGCCGGAAAGCAGCGCCTTGACCGGCACGTCGACATGATCCTGATCGGCGAAAAACGCATCGCGGTCCTGGTAGGCGAGCCGGCCCGCCTCGATCTCGAGGTGCAGGCGCGCGGCGCCGTCCGGATCGAGCTTGCCCAGCTCAAAGCCCGAGAGCAGGTTCAGCATCAGAAGCGCGGTGAGGCCCTGGTTGTTGGGCGGCATCTGGTGGATGTCGTAGCCGCGATACGAGGTGCTGACCGGGGTCCGGTAATCGCCCTTGGTGGCGGCGAAATCGTCGAGCGTATGCAGGCCGCCGAGCGCGCGAAGCCGGCCGACCAGATCGTCCGCGACCGCGTCCTCGTAGAAACCGGCGCGGCCTTTCCTTGCGATGACGCGCAGCGTCTCAGCCAGCTCCGGCTGGCGATGGACGTCACCTGCCTTCGGCGGCTTGCCGCCAGGCAGGAAGATGCGCGTCGCGACCTCGTCGGCCGACAGGTCGGTCTCGGGATCCTCCCAGTCGAAGGCGACGCGGTCGTGCACGACATAGCCTTCTTCCGCGTAACGAATGGCCGGAGCGAGCGCGTCGGCCAAACCCTTGCGGCCGTGATCCTCCAGCAGCCGGCACCAGGCGTCGACGGCGCCAGGAATGGTGACCGCGTGCGGGCCTTGTTTGGGCAGTTCGTTGAACCCCTTGTCCAGATACCAGTCGACCGTCGCGGCCCCGGGCGCCCGGCCCGAGCCATTGAAGGCAAGCACGTTGCCGTCGCCCTTCGGGCAATAGAGGACAAAGCAGTCGCCACCGATGCCGGTCGATTGCGGCTCGACCACGGCCTGCACCGCGGCCGCGCAGACCGCGGCGTCCATGGCGTTGCCGCCGGAGCGCAGCATGTCGATCGCCGCAAGCGTCGACAACGGATGCGAGGTCGCGGCCATCGCCTCGGTGGCGCGGGCCGGCGAGCGGCCGGGAAACTGGAAGTCACGCATGCTGTTCAAGGTATCCCTGTATCAACGTCCGCGGCCGAAAAGCTGGGCGGCGGACAACAAGACGATCGATAGAACGATCAGGCAAGTGGAAATGGCGGCGATCGTCGGGTCGATCTGGTCGCGCAGCGCATTGAACATGCGCCGCGTCAGCGTCGTGGTCTCGCCGCCGGAGATGAACAGCGACACCACCACCTCGTCGAACGAGGTGATGAAGGCAAACAGCGCGCCCGAGACGATCGAGAAGCGTATCTGCGGCATCGTCACCTGGAAGAAGGCGGAGAAGCGGCCGGCGCCGAGACTGCGCGCGACCTTCTCCTGGTTCATGTCATAGGAACGCAAGCCCGAAAGGACGGTCAACACGACCAGCGGCAGCGCCTGCACGGTGTGCGCGATGACGAGGCCGGTCAGCGTGTTGTTGAGGCCGATGCGGGCATAAAGGAAAAAGGTGCCGATGCCGATCAGGATGACCGGGATGATCAGCGAGGCGGTGAGGAGCGCGTTGATGGCGCCGGTCACCCGCAGGGTGCGCGCGTTGATGGCGTAGGCCGCAGCGGTGCCGAACAGGGTTGCGACGACCGCCGTCATCACCGCCACTTTGACCGACACGATGGTGGCGTCGCGCCATTCGACGGAGCCGAAATAGCTCTCATACCAGCGCAGCGACCATTCCTGCGGCGGGAACTGCAGCAGCGTCGAACCAGAGAAGGACATGATGACGATGATCACCGACGGCGCGATCAGGAACAGCATGACGAGGCCGCCGAGCGCGTAGAGCCAGAGGCGTTGCCGATGCGAGATGGGCAGGGCGTTTTCCATGCTCATCGCTCACTCCAGACCCCGGTGGCGCGGGCGCCGAGCAGCCACTGGAAGAGGCCGAGCAGCGCCAGCGTGACGGCAAGCAGCACGACGCCGAGCGCTGCGCCCGCACCCCAGTTGGAATAGAGGCTCGTGGTCTGTTCCATGCGCATCGCCCACATGATCACCTTGCCGCCACCCATCAGCGCCGGGGTGACGAAGAAGCCGAGGCACAGCACGAAGACGATGACCACGCCCGAGGCGAGACCGGGCAGCGACAGCGGCAGGAAAATCTGCCGGAAAGTGGCGGCCGGACTGGCGCCGAGATTCATGCCGGCGCGCAGGCAGTCGGTGTCGATGCTCTTCATCGAGGCGTAGAGCGGCAGCACCAGAAAGGGCAGCATGATGTGGGTCATGCCGATGACGACGCCGGCGAAATTGTTGGCGAGCGGCAGCGGCTGGCCGATGACGCCAAGATCGATCAGCCAGCTGTTGACCAGGCCCCTGCGCTGCAGGATGACCAGCCAGGCATAGGTGCGCACCAGCACCGAGGTCCAGAACGGCAGGATGACGAAGACCAGGCAGACGCCAGCGGCGCGGCGCGGCAGTTGCGACAGCATATAGGCCAGCGGATAACCGAAGAGCACGCAGGCGCCGGTGACGACGAAGGCCACCTTGAAGGTGGTGACGAACGTCTTGATGTAGGAGGCCTGCTCGAAGAAGCGCGCGTAATTGGCGGCGCTGAGCTGGCCGGCCTCGTCGAACAGCGACAGCCAGAACAGCCAGCCGATCGGCACGATGATGACGGCGAAGACCAGAAGCAGCCCGGGCGACAGAAGCGCGAGCAGGCCACGCGCCTCCCGCCGCGCCTCGGCGTTGAGCGCATCGGCATTGAGCGCGCGATCAGACCTGCCGACACGGTCGAAACCGGCGGATGCGAGGCTCATTGGTCGGCCACCAGCACGACGTCCTGCGCGTCGATGCCGAGCGTTATCGGCTCGCCCGGCGCCGGCAACTTCGCCAGCACGTCGGAGCGGCAATAGTCGCGCAACGTCACCTGTCGCCCGTCCCTGAGCGTCGCGTAGCAGACGAAGCTGTCGCCCTGATAGATGACATCGCCGACAATTGCCGGCAGCGCATTGACGTCGCCTGCAGGTTCGCCGGCGATCACGCGCAGCTTTTCCGGCCGCACCACCATCAGGTGCCGACCCGATGACGGCATCGGATCCTTCATGCGCAGCTTGCTGCCTTCATGCCAGACGCCGCCATTGCGGCATTCGACCGGGATGAAGCTGGATTCGCCGATGAAGCCGGCGACAAATTTGGTCTTCGGCTTCGCGTAAAGGGCTTCGGGCTGATCGATCTGCTCGATGCGTCCGGCATTCATGACGGCGACGCGGTCAGACATGGTGATCGCCTCACGCTGGTCGTGCGTAACGTAGACCGTCGTCATGCCGAGCCTTCGATGCAGGCTGCGCAGCTCGATCTGCATATGCTCGCGCAGGCTCTTGTCGAGCGCCGACAGCGGTTCGTCCATCAAAACGATGCGCGGCTCGAAGACAATGGCGCGGGCCAAGGCCACACGTTGCCGCTGGCCGCCGGAGAGCTGGTCGACGCGGCGCTCGCCGAGGCCTTTCAGCTGCACGAGGTCCAGCGCCCTCTCGACACGCTCGGCCGTTTCGGCCGTCGACACGCGTCGCTGCTTCAGCGGAAAGGCGATGTTGTGGAAGACGTTCATATGCGGGAACAGCGCATAGTTCTGGAACACCATGCCGATGTTGCGCTTGTGCGGCGGCATGGTGATGATCTCCTCGCCGCCGACCTTGATGGAGCCGGCATTGGCCCGCACGAAACCGGCCATGATCATCAAGAGCGTCGTCTTTCCCGAGCCGGACGGCCCGAGCAACGTCAGGAATTCGCCGGCGGCGACGTCGAGGCCGAGATCATGCAGCACCGACAGGCCGCCGAAGCGCTTCTCGATACCGCTGATGCCGATGGGAAGCGCGGTCTGCGCGGGAGACAAGAGCATCTCCTTCAACTCCGGATCATTTTTCGCGAAACGATGCGGAGCGGCGTCTCGCCGACGCCGCTCCGACAGGATCGCTATTGCTGGATCAGGTTGTTGAACTTCTCGGTCGCCTCGACGAGGGTGTCGCGCCAGAACTCGGGATCCTGCAGCACCTGCTTCTTGACGTTCTCGGGCGCGGAATTGATGTCCTTGATGCGCTCCGGCGGGATCTTGCCGGTCTCGAATGCCTTCTCGTTGGCGGGGCCATTGTCGACATAGAGCGGCAGATTGGCCTGCAACTCGGGGCTGACGAACTTGGCCAGCGCCTTCATCGCGATGTCCTTGTTCTTCGAGCCCTTCGGGATGACCATGCAATCGGCGGTGAGAACGCCCTGGTCGAAGGAGAAGCTCACGGGCGCGCCTTCCTTCTTCAAGGTGCCGGCGCGGCCGTTCCAGATGCTCGCCATGTCGACCTCGCCGTCCTTGACGAGCTGCATGGCCTGCGCGCCGGATGTCCACCAGGCATCGATGTGGCCGCGGATCTTGTCCACCGACTGCAGCGCGCCGTCGATGTCGACGGGATAGACCTTGTCGATCGGAATGCCCTTGGCTAAAGCGGCGACGCTCAGCGTTTCGGTGGACTGGCTGCCGGAAAGCGCGCGGCGGCCGGGGAATTTTTCGACGTCCCAGAAATCGGCCCAGGTCTTTGGACCTTTGTCGCCGAAGACATCGGTGCGATAGATCAGCACCACGGAGGTGTAGGAGATGCCGACCCAGTCGTCGTGGACAAGCTTCGGGTTGATGCCGCTCTTGTCTATGACGTTGTAGTCGAGTTTTTCGAACAGACCTTCCTTGGAGCCGCGCGCGCATTCGTCGGCGCCAAGCTCGGTGATGTCCCATTTGACGGCATTGCCGGTGACCTGCAGGCGCACGTCGTCGAGGCCGTTGGTGGTGTCCTGCTTGATGGTGATGCCGAGTTCCTTGGCCGTTGGATCGAAGAACGCCTTGGTCTGCGCTTCTTGATAGGTGCCGCCCCATGAGGCGACGGTGATGGTGTCGGCGGCCGACGCCGGAACGGCGACCGTGGCCAGCAGGCCGGCGACGGCCATGCCGTGAATGCCCATGCCGTGAGTACAAAGTCTCTTCATTTTCGCTTCTCCAACCGGTGTTCCCGTTATCGTTGATTTGGTATGCGAATTTGTATACAATTTCGAGTGTAATTTTTCGGAAGCCGATGTCAACTCGGGTTTTCGCGTTTTTGGTTGCAGGGGGAGGACGGCCATTCCGCAGGGCAATTGCCTCCGCCGAAATGCTCCTGTTCAAGCAGACCCTAAAACGAACTAAGCTCGCGAATCCGTGACGCAACGTTGGAGGCGGAACGCTTGAAGGAGAGAAAGAACACGCTGCGCGACTCGGTGTTCGAGAAGCTGAAGGCGTTGATCATCACCGGCCAGATCCCGCCGGGCGGTCGCGTGACGGAAAATGAGATCGCCGAGCGCCTGAAGGTGAGCCGCACGCCGGTGCGAGAGGCCTTCAACCGTCTGGAGCGCGACGGCCTGGTAATCGGGCGCCCGCGCCAGGGCTATGTGGTGGCCGAGTTCAACCTGACCATGTTCCGCGAGGCTTTCGACATCCGCGAACTGCTCGACGGGCGCGCGACCGAACTGGCGGCAGCCAACGCGACCGCCGCCGACAAGGCGAAACTGCGCGACATGCTCGCCGAATGCGAACGGCTGGCCGCGATCCCCGACCGCAGCACCAGGGAAAAATTCGAGGAGCTGCAGGTCGGCATCGACCTGCACCGGGTGATCGCGGAGATCAGCGGCAACGAGATGCTCCACGGCATGCTTTGCGGCATCCTCGACAAATGCCAGCAATATGTCTGGACCGAGCTTCTGTGGCTGGACGAATGGAAGCTCACCCGCGAGGAACATGCCGGCATCGTCGACGCGATCTGCGCCGGCGATGTCGCGCTGGCCGGCGAGCGCGCCCGTTCGCATGTGCGCGGCTCGCGCGAGAACATCCTTCGCCTGCTGCAGGCCAAGTCCGACTATCAGGGATTCTTCGCCAAGGCGTCGTGAGGGCGCTATCGCATCAGTTGCAAAGCATCGGGCAATTAGCGCCGCGCCGCAGGCTGACATGCGCCACATCGCCGACGCTGAATTGAAAACCGTCGGCGCGGCGCGGGGCATCGATGACGATCGCGGTCCCCTCACCCAGCTCGGCGTGAAGGCGCAGCGTGCGGCCGTGGAAGACGACGCCGCTGACCCGCGCCGGCGCGGTGCCTTCGCCGGCTTCACCGGCAGCCAGAAGATCCTCCGGGCGCACGCCGATGGTCCGCGTGTCGCCGGCGGCCGGCGTCTCGCCGCTGTCGGATGTAGCCTCCAGCGGCAACTCACCTGCGGCGAAGCGCAGCCGCTCGCCCTCTCGACCGAGGAAACGTGACTGCAGCAAGTTCATCGTGCCGATGAAGGAAGCAACGAAGCGCGTCGCCGGCCGGTCGTAGAGCGTCGCCGGCGCAGCAGTCTGCTCGATGCGGCCCTTGTTCATGACGACGATGCGGTCGGAGATCGACAGCGCCTCGGTCTGGTCGTGTGTGACCATGACGAAGGTGGTGCCGAGCCGCGACTGCAGCCGCTTCAATTCGACCTGCATTTGCTCGCGCAGATGCGCGTCGAGCGCCGACAGCGGCTCGTCGAGCAGCAGCACGCGCGGCTCGCAGACGATGGCGCGGGCTAAAGCGACGCGTTGGCGCTGGCCACCGGAAAGTTCCGAGACGCGGGCACGCAGCTTCTCGGCAAGGCCGACCATGTCGAGCGCATCGCGGACCCGTTTTGCCTGCTCGGCTCCGGTGAGTTTGCGCAGCGACAGGCCGAAGCCGACATTGGCCGCGACATCCATATGCGGGAACAGCGCATAGTCCTGGAAGACGGTATTGACCGGTCGGTCGAAGGGCCGCAACCCGGTGATGTCGCGACCTTCGAGCAGGACGTTGCCGCTCGACGGACTCTCGAAGCCGGCGATGACGCGCAGGCTGGTCGTCTTGCCGCAACCGGACGGACCGAGCAGGGTCAGGAACTCGCCGGTGGCGATATCCAGATCGACGGCATCGAGGCCGACCACGCCACCCGGAAAGACTTTCGAGACTTTCCGCAGCCGAACCAATGGTTCTCGCAATTCCGGACGGAAAACCGCTTCACACTTTTCCTGGAATTGCTCTGAGGCATCAGGCGCCATCGCGCACCTCTGACGGTTTTGTCGTGTTGACCCACAGGATCTGGCAGCGCTCGGCGCCAGGGTTGCGGAAGGCATGCAGCAGCGTGCTCTTGAAGGCAAAACTGTCGCCGGCTTTCAGCACATAGGTCGTGGCGTCCACCACCAGTTCGACCTCGCCCGTCACCACGAAGCCGAATTCGTGGCCGGCATGGGCATAGGCTTCCGCCGTGCCGCCGCCGGCCTCGACCGTGACCAGCATGCCGGTGAGCGTCGCGGCAGGTGGCGACAGCAGCGCCTTGGCGATGCCTTCCGACTTCACCGGGATCTGCCGCCGCTTGTCGGCGCGCACGCAATAGAGATCGTTGACCGCCTCGTTGCCGTCGGTGATCAGCGCCGACGGTTCGATGTCGAGCGCGGCGGCGAGCGGCCAGATCACCTTGACGCGCAGCGAGGACATGCCGCGCTCGATCTGGCTGAGCGCGCCGATGGAGATGCCGGCCTTGCCCGCGAGTTCGGCCAGCGACAGCTTGCGCTCGAGTCTGAGCGCCCGGACGCGCCGGCCGACGCGGACGTCGGCATCGTCTTTCGGCTTCGCCGCCGCTTCGTCGAGAATGTCCATGCAATGGTCCTCGTTGCAGTCAATTAGGCCGGCAATTGACCAAGCCGGCCTCATTATTAAGTTTCTTATCCTGCCGGACGCTGGCACTGCCCCTCATCGCCCTGCCGGGCACTTCTCCCCGTATAGTGACGGGGAGAAGGAACTGGCCGCAACGCTGGCGCCAGTGCTGCGACGAGGTTGATTGGCGAAACCGCTGGCGACAGCGCCCCTCTCCCCGTCACTATACGGGGAGAGGATGCCGGCAGGCAGGTGAGGGGCAGCGCAAAACTTCGGCAATTAATCGCTCAGCCCCCTGCCTTCACCTTTTCGAACATCTTCGCCACGTCGTCATTCTGCTTCATCGGCCCCGTGAAGATGGTGCTCTTCAGCATCACGTCCGGATCCGCCGGCAGTTGCAGCTTGTCGAGCTCCTCCTTCGACACGCCGGCGAAGGCGGTCGAGAGCGAGCTGCCATAGCCATAGGACTGGATCAGGAACTTGCCCGAGTCGGCGTCGAGCCGGCTGTTGATGAAGTCATAGGCGAGATCGACATTCTTGGCGTCCTTCAGCATGACGAAGCCGCAGGCCCAGGTCAGCATACCTTCCTTCGGCTTCATGAACTCCACCGGAACGCCCTGCTTCTTCAGCGACGTGGCCGACGCATTCCAGGTCATGGCGGCGACCAACTGGCCGCTTGCCAAAGCCTGCTCGACCGAGGTCATGTCGGTGGTGTAGCTGGACAGCAGCGGGCGCTGCTCGCGCAGCTTTTCCGCCACCTTGTCCAACTGCTCCGGCGTCATGTCGAAGGGATTCACGCCGGCCAGAAGCGCTGCCACGATCGGCGTGTCGTGGACGGCGTCGATGGTCGCCATGCGGCCGGCATACTGCTTGTCCCACAGAAGCTTCCAGCTCGCCTCGGGATTCTTCACCAGGTCGGTGCGGTAGAGGATCGAAGTGTTGCCCCAGTCCCACGGCACCATCCAGACCTTGCCGTCGCCGGCCTGCAGGTCGGGCAGGTTCTTGAACACCGGGAAGATCGAATCCCAGTTCTTGATGCGCTTGGTGTCGATCGGCTGCAGAAGGCCTTCCTTGTTCCAGCGCGCCACCTTGTCGTAGCAGGGGTGCGCGATGTCGGGCCTGAAGCCGGCCTTGACCTTGGTAAAGGCGTCGTCGTCATCGCCGAAGATCGTCGCCTCGACGCCATCGGGATGCGCGGCAAGGAAGCTCTTGTTGAAGTCGGGCAATTCGTAGCCCGACCAGGTGAAATATTGCAGCTTGTCGGCGGCAAGAGCGACCGTCGACGACAGCGCGAGCGCCAGTGCGGCAAGGCCGACCCGGGCTTTGTGTCCGGCGATCGATTTCAGGTGGAATGTCATTTTCGTTCTCCTCTTCTTTGTTGTGGTTCAGGCTGGATTGCGGCGCGCAGTTCCAAGACCGCGATGGCGAAGGATTTCGGCGGTGCCGGCGATGATGAAGGAGACAGTGAGGATCACCGTTCCCAGCGCCATCACGGTCGGCAGCGAGCGCGGGAAGCGCAGCTGGCTCCAGATGTAGAGCGGCAGCGTCGGCTCGGTGCCGGCGAGGAAAAAGACGACGATGAACTCGTCGAAGGAAATCAGGAAGGAGAGCATGAAAGCCGACAGCACGGCTGGCAGGCTGAGCGGCAGCATGACGCGCCGGAACGTCGTCCAGTCGGAAGCGCCGAGGTCGAGCGCCGCTTCACGGATCGTCTTCGGGATGGCGGCGAAGCGGCTGCGCATCACCACCACCGTAGTGGGCAGCGCGACGAGGATATGGCCGAGCACGATGGAAACGCGCGATGGTCCAAGGCCGATGAGGTTGACCAGGATCAACAGCGAAATGCCGACGATGACCCCCGGGATCAGGATCGGCAGCCGGGCGATGGCGCTGATCGTGGCGGCGAGCGGCGAGCGGCCGTAGAGGTCCATATAGGATACGGTGATGCCGCAGAGCGTCGCGCCGGAGGCGGCGATGACGCCGATGACCAGGCTGTTGGCCAAAGCGCCGGAAAGCGCCGGATTGCCATAGAGCGTGCGGTACCATTCGAGCGTGAAACCCCGCAGCGGGAACGCCGCCTGGATCGAGTTGTTGAAGGAAAACAGCGGGATCAAAAGGACCGGCAGATAGAGGAAGACGAGATAGCCGAGCACATAGAGGCCGAGCCAGCGGCCGCTGTTGGTGTCAGCCCGGGCGCTCATGTGCGGCTGCCGAATCTGCGGTCGGCGCCGCGCGCCACCAGGACGACGCAAAGGATGACCAGCATGACGCAGACCGAGAGGGCCGCTCCGAATGGCCAGTCATTGGCCTTGCCGAACTGCGACTGGATCAGCGTGCCGATCATGGTGCTGGCCGGACCGCCGACCATGGCCGGCGTGACATAGTCGCCGACCGTCGGCACGAAGACGACGAGTGCCGCCGCCAGCACGCCCGGCATGGAGTTGGGAAGCACGACGCGGCGGAAGCAGGTGAAGGGCCGCGCGCCGAGATCGGATGCGGCTTCGAGCAGCGATTTCGGGATGGTGTCCAGCGCAACATAGATCGGCAGAATGGCGAAGGGCGCGTAGGCGTGGGCGAGCGTCACCACCACCGCTGCCGGCGTGTTGAGGAACGCGAGTGTCGGCTCGGACCAGAGGCCGGTCTCGATGAAGGCCGAGTTGAGCACGCCGTTATAGGCAAGCACGATCTTCCAGGCGAAGACGCGCAGCAGATAGCTGGTCCAGAACGGCAGCGTGACCAGGAAGAGCAGCAGGTTGCGGCGGCGACCGGCATGGAAGGCGAGGTAGTAGGCGACGGGATAGGCGGTGGCGACGGTGGCGAGCGTCACCAGGCCGGCGATGACCAGCGAGCGCAGCGTCACCATCCAGTAGAGCGGATCGGTAGCGACGGTGACGAAATTCTCCGCCGTCAGGCCGACGCCGAGCAGCGAGCCGTCATTGCCCCTGAAGGCGAGGAAGACCACCAGGCCAAGCGCGAACAGGATCAGGAAGAAGGTGACCAGTCCGCCCGGCAGCAGCATGGCGAAGCGGAACACCGGCGAGATGCGGTTTTCCGGCAATGGCCGTGCTGCGGCGATGGTCGACGACATCGAACTGTCCATCGAATTCTGAAATCGCCCAATGCTTTTTCATATTTGTGAAACTGTCAAGCTGAATCGCTTGTGCGCCGCACGCGTTCGGGATCAGCGCTCGAACGTGTCGAGCATCCGGTACCACGTGATCGCCGCGGCGACGCCGACCTGGCGGAAAGCATGGAACGGGATCGGCCGGATCGGCGACAGCGGGAACGGCAATTGCCTGGCATCGCCGCTCGCGAGGTAATTCGCCATCCGCTTGCCCAGCGCGCTCATCAGGCCGACGCCCCTGCCTTGGCAGCCGACGACCGCGAGCAGGCCTTTTTCCGGCTCATGCAGATGCGGCAGATGATCCGGTGTCAGCGCCACGCGACCGAACCAGCGCTTTTCGATGGCGACGCCCGCGAGCGCCGGATAGAGGCGGATGAGCGCGCGTTCGCAATGCGCCCAGTCCGCGGGACTGGAGGGCAGCGCCATGCCGCGGCCGCCCAGCACCATCCGGCCATCGGAGCTCTTGCGATAGTAGACCAGGATGCGGCGGGAATCTGAAACGGCCTGCCCGCCCGGCAGGATGCCGGCTGCAAGGTCCGCCGGCAGCGGCGCGGTGGCGATCTGGAAGGAATGCAGCGGCACGATCGTCTGTGCGAGGCCAGGCAGCAGGCCATCCGTATAGGCGTTGGTGGCGAGCACGACTGACTTGGCGCGCAATTCGGCGCCGCCTTGCGTCGAAACGCGCCAGACGCCGGCCTCCTTAGCGAGTTTCACCACCCTTTGCTGCCCGGCGATCTTCACGCCGGCGGCCGAGGCGACGCGGGCGAGTTCAAGCGTGTAGGACAGCGGATCGATGACGCCGGCGCGGCGGTCGAGCCAGCCGCCGAGATAGCCCCTGGCGCCGGTCATCGCCGCGATCCCTGCCCGGTCGAGCAGTTCGACGTCGGCGCCGCGCGAGCGCCATTGGCGGTCTCGGTTCGCCGCCGCCTTCAGCGCGGTCTCAGTGTGCGCGGCCTGGATCCAGCCGTTGCGCGTGAACGGCACGGTCAGCTTCTCGTCGCGGATCACATCGAACACGGCGTCGGCCGTCGAAGCGGCGAATCCCACCAGGGCTTCGCCGCGCTCCTTGCCGAAATGCCTCAGCAGCCATTCCGGATCGTATTTGAGGCCTGGAATGACCTGGCCGCCATTGAGGCCCGAAGCACCCTGCCCGATCGCGCCGGCGTCAAGCACCTGAATGGAAAGCCCCGCGCGCGCCGCATGCAGCGCAGTCGATAGTCCCATGATGCCGCCGCCGACGATGACCGCGTCGAGCGTGCCGCCGGCCGATAAGTCCGATTGAAATGCCGGGGCAGCCTGCGGCTTTTGCCAAATCGGATCGGAAAAGGCTGCGGGCAAAGATCACCTCGGCGCTGAAGCTTCGTGAAAATCCTATTGTTGATTTCATGAATTTGAAAGCGTGTTTCGATGGGCCAGCCGCCTACGCTTTTGATGACAGGGACAACTGGCCCACGAACCGGGCTACGAACGGCATGGACGTTTGACCCAAATCCGGGGAAAGTGCCGCGCGACAGTTGAGAGGAAGCATCACCATGACCGATCCGACCCGCCTGCCCGCCGACGGCCTCTTCGTCGGCCGCGCCAGGACAAGCGAAGCTACTCATCCGCTGGTGGTGACGGTGCGGGACGGCCAGGTCATCGACATCACCTCGAGCGCGGCGCCCACGGTGCGTGATGTCTGCGAACTGAGGGATCCGGCCGGCTATCTGCGCTCGGCCAAGGGCAAGGCAATCGGCGCGCTGGAAGACATCGCGGCGAACAGCTTCGAAGACAAACGCGATGCGAAGAAGCCGATCCTGCTTTCTCCCGTCGACCTGCAGGCGGTGAAGGCTTCCGGCGTCACCTTCGTCGTCAGCCTGCTCGAGCGCGTCATCGAGGAACAGGCGCGTGGTTCGGCCGAAAAAGCCGACGCCATCCGCGCCGACATCGCCGGGCTGATCGGCCATGACCTGTCGAAACTGAAGCCCGGCTCGCCGGAAGCGATGGAGATCAAGGCCAAGCTGATTTCGCGCGGCGCCTGGTCGCAATATCTGGAGGTGGGCATCGGCCCCGATGCCGAGATCTTCACCAAATGCCAGCCCATGGCCTCGGTCGGCTTCGGCGCCGATGTCGGCCTGCATCCGGTCTCCACCTGGAACAATCCGGAGCCGGAGATCGCCATGATCGCCGACAGTTCGGGGCGCATCGTCGGCGCCACGCTCGGCAACGACGTCAATCTGCGCGACGTCGAGGGGCGCTCGGCGCTGCTGCTCGGCAAGGCCAAGGACAACAATGCTTCCGCTTCGCTCGGCCCCTTCATCCGGCTGTTCGACGAGACGTTTTCCATCGCCGACGTGAAGCGCGCCACGGTGCGGCTCAGCGTCGAGGGCGAGGACGGCTTTGCGCTGGAGGGCGCGAGTTCGATGGCGGAAATCAGCCGCTCGCCAGAAGAGCTGGTCAAGGCCGCGATGGGGCCGCATCACCAGTATCCGGACGGGTTGGCGCTCTATCTCGGCACCATGTTCGTGCCGTCGAAGGATCGCGGCGAGAAGGGCAAGGGCTTTACCCACAAGGTCGGCGACATCGTCACCATCTCGTCGGAAAAGCTCGGCGCGCTCACCAACCGCGTGCGCCTGTCGCCGGACTGCCCGCACTGGACCTACGGCGCCAGCCACCTGATGCGCGACCTGGCCAAGGCGGGTCTGATCTAACGCCGCACCAGAAGGGCGGTTGCTTGGAGGCCAATCCGTGCAGCGGATGGTCGATGGTGCCGCTTGCCCAACGAATATCACCGTTGCTGATGCAATCTGATGGGATTGGTGATGGCGTGCGCGCCTGTGCCAACATCCACTGGCGATGGAGGCTTGCCACCGCCCGAAAAAGAGAATGCTCTGGACGTTCCGGTCGGCGCTGGCAGGAGATGCGGGTTCCAAGGTCGCATCGCGCTGATCCAGGAGGAGAGTTTCAACATGGGAGGAAATCGAATGCTTTCGCGGCTAAGACTACTCGTGCTTGGCTTGATCGCGGCACTCGCCATTCCGGCGATGGCCGAGGCCAAGACGTTCTACTGGATTTCGCATGGCGGCCCCGCCGATCCGGTCTGGACCTACTTCCTGGCCGGAGCCAAGCAATGGGCCAAGGACACGGGCAACACCGTCAACACCTCGTTCCACAATGGCGACGTCGCGTCCCAGCAGGAAGCCGTGCGCGCCGCGATCGCGGCCAAGGCCGACGGCATCGCCACCACCAGCCCCGATCCGGGCAGCCTGGTCGAGATCGTCAAGGAGGCCCGCGCGGCCAACATCCCGATCATCAACTTCAACACGCCCGATCCGAAGGCCAATTTCAACGCCTATGTCGGCGGCGACAACGTCACGTTCGGCAAGCACTGGGCGCAGTATCTGGTCGACAAGGGCCTGGTGAAGAAGGGCGACTTCGTCTGGATGCCGGTCGAGATCCCCGGCGCCACCTATGGCGTGCAGGAAGAGGAAGGCATCAAGAGCGTGTTCGAGCCGGCCGGCATCACCTATGAGGTGACCGAGGCGACGCTCGACCAGGCCGAAGCGATCAACCGCATGGTCGACTACCTCACCGCGCACAAGGGCAAGGTGAAGGCGATCATCGGCCTGGGCGACCTCGTCACCGGCTCGATCAAGCGCGTGTTCGACCAGGCCGGCGTGAAGCCGGGCGAAATCCCGGTCGTCGGCTGGGGCAACTCGCTCGACACCACGCAGGAAGTGCTGAACGGCTACGTCAATGCCGGACAGTGGCAGGACCCGCAGGCGACCAGCTATATCGCGCTGTCGATGGCCAACATGGCCGCCAGCGGCATCCCTCCGGGCTTCAACGTCATCACCGGCGCGCTCTACGAGAAGGACACCGCCGGCGTCTACGACAAGATCCTGTCCGGCAAATAATCCTCAAGCGAACGGTCGCGACACCCCCTGTCGCGGCCGATTTTCCTTCTCCCCGCGCCGTCCCATCGGACGGTCGCGCTTACGTCGCGGGTTCAATGGAAAACCATTCCTTCGTCCAACGCCTTGTCGCGCGGCCGGAATTCGGTCCGCTGGTGCTGCTCGTCGTCGAGCTCGTCGTCTTCTGGGGCATCAATCCCGACTTCCTGTCGCCGCAGAACATTTCGAACATCCTGGCCTTCACAGTCGAGCTCGGCCTGATCGCGCTGGCAATGACCTTGTTGATGACATCCGGAGAATTCGACCTCTCGGTCGGCTCGCTGTTCGGCTTCTCGCCGGTGCTGATGTGGACGCTCTTCAACAGCGGCGTCACTTCGCTGGAGATGGGCCTGCTGATCGCGCTGATCGTGGCTGCCCTGGTCGGGCTGGTGAATGGCTGGTTTGTCACCCAGCTCAAGATCCCGTCCTTCCTCGTGACGCTCGGAATGCTGCTGGTCGTGCGCGGCACCGCTTTGTTCATCACCGACGGTTTCCCGCAGCGCACCTGGAGCGCGGAAGGCAGCTGGCTGGCGAACATCCTGGTCGGCGACTTCTATGTCGGACCGTTCCGAATCTATGCCTCGCTGTTCTGGTTCATCGGCGCCGCGATCGTGCTCGGCTATGTGCTGACGCAGAGCCGCACCGGCAACTGGATCCAGGCCGCCGGCGGCAATCCGAACGCGGCCCGCGCGCGCGGCGTCAACGTCAACCGCGTCAAGGTCGGCCTGTTCATCCTGTCGGCGGTGATGGCCTCGCTTGCCGGCGTCATCTCGTCGCTGCGCACGTCCGCCGCCAACCCCAATAGCGGCACCGGCTACGAGCTCGAGGTCATCGCCATGGTGGTGATCGGCGGCACGGCGCTGACCGGCGGGCGTGGCACCATCATCGGCACGGTGCTCGGCATCCTGATCCTGCGTGTCATGCGCAACGGCATCGTGCTGATCGGCGTGCCGGGGCTCGCCTACAACATCTTCATCGGCGCGATCATCCTCGGCATGATGGCGCTGCACTCCTGGCTTGAACGCCGGCACCAGGCAGGGACCTGAACCATGGCCGAACCGCTCATCCGCATGGAAAACATCCGCAAGTCCTACGGGCGCGTGCAGGCGCTGGTGGACGCCAATTTCCACGTCAACGAAAAGGAGATCGTCGGCCTGCTCGGCGACAACGGCGCGGGCAAGTCGACGCTGATCAAGGTGCTGTCGGGCGCCGTGCCGCTGACCAGCGGCGACATCTTCATCCGCGGCAAGAAGGTCACGCTGCGCAGCACCAGCGACGCCATCGCCCACGGCATCGAGACGATCTACCAGGACTCGGCTCTCGTCACGCAGTTGTCGATCGCGCGCAACCTGTTCCTCGGGCGCGAGCCGATCAGGGCGCCGCGCTTCCTGAACCGCATGGACCAGGACGCAATGAACGCGGTGGCGCGCGACCTGCTCAGGCAGGTCGGCATCACCAAGAATATCCCGCCGACGACACCGATCGGCTCGCTGTCGGGCGGCGAGCGGCAGGCCGTGGCGATCGCGCGCGCCATGCATTTCGACAGCGATCTCATCATCCTCGACGAACCGACCAACAATCTCGGCGTCGCCGAGACGCAAGGGGTGCTGAGCTTCGTGCGCAGCGCCCGCGATTCAGGGCACTCCTGCATCTTCATCGCCCACAACATCCATCACGTCTTCCAGGTGGTCGACCGTATCGTGGTGATGCGCCGGGGCAAGGTGGTGGCCGACGACATCGATCCGAAAAAGACAACGGTCGCCGAGGTCGAGCGCGTCATCACCGGCATGTCGGACAAGGAGATACGGGACGCGATTTCCGACGGCCCGCAGCAGCATGGCTGACGGTCTTCCGTCGATTTGGCCCGGCGTCGATTTGGCCCGGCGTCGGTTTGGCCTGACGTTGAATTGTCCTGACAGGGGCTCGCTTCCCATCCTATGACTGGACTCATGAAAGCCACGGTAGCCGACATCGCCAGAAGCTGCGGCCTGTCGACCGCGACCGTCGACAGGGTGCTCAACAACCGGCCGGGGGCAAGCGCTGCCAACCGGCAGCGGGTGATGGAGGCGGCCAAGCAGCTCGGCTATCTGCCGACGCTCGATCAGGTGGTTTTGCCGTCGAAGCCGGCGCACCTGGAATTCTTCCTGCCGATCGGGTCCAATGGCTTCATGGCCGATCTTGCCCATCACATCGAGGATTATGCGGCACGCCTGCCGCTGGTCGCCTCCTGCCGCATCCACAACCTTGCCGGTATTTCGCCGGGCGCGCTGCAAAGCGCGGTGGAGAATCTGTCGCTCAAGGCCAACGGTGTCGGCGTCATCGCCGTCGACCACCCGCGCACGCGCAACATCCTGCGCGAGCTGGTCGATGCCGGGATCAGGCTGGTCACGCTGATCTCGGATGTGCCGGCGGCACCCCGCTCGGCCTATGTCGGCATCGACAACCGGGTGGCGGGCCGCACCGCGGCGCTGCTGATGGGCCGCTTCCTCGGCGGCCGTACAGGACATCTGGCGATGGTGGTCGGCTCGCGCTCCTATCGCGGCCACGAGGAGCGCGAGATGGGTTTTCGTTCGGTGCTGAACGAAGAGTTTCCCAACCTCACGGTCTCAAGCGCCGCCGAGAGCAATGACGACCCGGACGCCAGCTACCGCGCAACCATCAAGGCGCTGCACAACGAACCGGACCTGCTCGGCATCTATTGCGTCGGCGCCGGACGGTCCGGCGTGGCCAAGGCCTTGCTCGAGGTCAAGCCGCGCAAGAAGCCGGTCTTCATCTGCCACGACCTGACCAAGGAAACGCGCCGCTATCTCGTCGACGATCTCGCCGACGTCGTGATCGACCAGAATGCGCGACTGATCGCCGAGCAGTCGGTGATCCGCCTGCTCGGCTCCATCGCGTCGTCGGCGCCGTATCTGACGAAAAAGTTTATCGAGCCGCGGCTGATCTTCAAGGAAAACGTGCCGGTGCAATAAACCGGCAGGTGGGCGCACGAAGGAGGCCTTAGTATGTCGCGCAAAAGTGTGCAGCGGTTTTGCGATAACGACATGCATGAAAACACAGGCTTAAAGCGCGTCGCCTGAATCCGCTTCAGCGCGACGCGCTTTAGCATTTGTCTGACGATTGATGCCGCAATTCTGCACAGCAGCTATGCAGGTTTCGCAATTGCCGAATCGTTAGGCATCCCGTACTTCTCTGGGTGTCGGCCGTCTCCTCCTCCCAGATGTGATGCCGACGCTGAGTACGGTACACCTCCTCCCGTGCCGTATTCGAAATCGAAGCCCGCTGCCACCTCCTCCCGGCAGCGGGCTTTTTCTTTGCCCGCAATGACGCGGAACGCCCCTCACCCGGATTGCCAAATCGAATTGCAAAGGCAATCGGGCAATCCGACCTCTCCCGAGGGGAGAGGAGCCGCCGGCGCCAACGCTACCTCTTCTCCCACGAGGAGAAGGTGGCCGCGAAGCGGCCGGATGTGGGAAGTCCCGTTCAGCACGCCCGGAACGAGGCGATCAGGCTTTCGGCCATGCGCACGAACTGCGCGCTCGGGCCTTCGGCGCCGACGCTCTGCATCGAGACGCGCGCGCCTTCGAGCAGCAGCGACAGCGTGTCGGCGAGAAGCTCTGCCTGGCCGATGCCGGCATCGCGGCAAAGCGCCACCAGCTTCTCGCGCTGGGCTTCCTTCAGTTCCTTGATGACGCGCCGTGCCGGATGATCGGTCTCGGTAAGCTCGACGGCGGCATTGGCCATGTCGCAGCCGCGGCTGTCGGCGCTCAGCAGTTCCGAAGCCTTGCGGACCCAGGCATGAAGCTGGGCGAGCTTGTCGCCGGGATGCTGCGCCTCGAACTCGTCCCATATCCTTGAAGCCTTCGCCGCCGTGGCGCGCAGGCACTCGATGATCAGCTCGTCCTTCGACTCGAAGTGACGGTAAAGTGTCATCTTGTTCGTGCCGGCAGCCTCGGTGATGGCGTCGACGCCAACACCCTTGATGCCGTGCTTGTGGAACATGTCCTGCGCCGTCTCCAGGATTCGATCCCGGGGGCGGGAACGCTCCGCGACGCCGTCAGTCATCATGATCTCCTTTCGTCGTTTCCAAAAAAACCGTCGTCACCTCTTGACTAGGGTGTTACCGGTCTGTAACTTCCAGCATGTTACTTACTGGTAACACCTATATCACTCGCCGTCAAACGACAAGGCCTCCGATAGCCCTGCCAGAGTGAGATAGGACGCAAAACCTGCCTGTCATGCGGCTTCGGCCGGTGAAGAACGAGAAAAAAGCGGCCCGTGATCAGTCGATGCGGGCCGAGCAAGGAGCCGCTCCTATGCAAAAGCGCAAAGACCTGACGATCGACGAAGCCATCCGGGATCCGATGATCCGGCTGGTGATGAAGGCGGACGGGATCGACCCAAAAGCCTTCGAACGGATGCTGCGCTCGCGCGCAGCGGAACAGGCGCCGGGTGACGATGTCCCGCCTTCCTTCCTGGCGGATTCCGGTTCCGGCCGGGCCCGGCGCCTGCGCCATTTCGCAAAACCGTTCGGCGAGGCGTCCGCATCATGGTGAACTTCTTCATCCACCGCCCGATCTTCGCGTCGGCGATCGCCATCATCATGGTGCTCGCCGGTGCGATCGCGTATTTCCTGTTGCCGGTCTCGCAGTTCCCCGACATCACCCCTCCGCAAGTCGTGGTCAGCGCCCATTATCCGGGCGCCAGCGCGCAGGTCGTGGCCGATACGGTCACCACGCCGCTCGAGCAGCAGATCAACGGCGTGCAGGGAATGACCTACATGTCGTCGACGAGCTCGAATGACGGCTCCTCGACCATCACCATCACCTTCGACGTCGGCTACCCGCTGAGCACGGCGGCCGTCGACGTGCAGAATCGCGTCTCGCAAGCGGCATCCTCCCTGCCGGCCATCGTCAACCAGGGCGGCGTGACGATCAAGAAGCAAAACCCCAATTTCGTGCTGATTGTCGACCTCACCTCGCCGGACGGCTCCGTCGATCCGGTGGCGCTGAGCAACCTCGCCTATCTGCAGGTGGTCGATCCGCTGAAGCGCCTGCCCGGCGTCGGCGACGTGCAGATCTTCGGCGAGCGCCGCTATTCGATGCGCGTCTGGCTCGACCCGGACAAGCTTGCCAATCTCGGCATCACCGCCGTCGACGTGCAGAACGCGATCGCCGAGCAGAACGTGCAGGTGGCGGCCGGCAAGATCGGCCAGTCGCCGGCGCCCGCCGGCACCGCCTTCGAGATGCAGGTCAACGCGGTGGGCCGCCTCAGCGACCCGAAGGAATTCGGCGACATCGTCGTGCGCGCCAATTCGCAGAACGGCTCGCTGGTGCGCCTGCGCGACGTCGCCCGCATCGAGCTCGGCGCGCTGCAATATTCGTCATCCGCCTTCTTCGGCAAGGACCCGACCGTGGTTTTGGCCGTCTACCAGATGCCGGGCTCCAACGCCCTCGACCTGCAGCAGCGGGTCAAGGACAAGATGCAGGAGCTGTCGCAGCGTTTTCCCAAGGGCGTCCACTACGCCATGCATTACGACACGACGCGCTTCGTGTCGGCCTCGATGCATGACGTGCTGATCACGCTCGGCGAAGCGCTGGTGCTGGTCGTGGCGGTGGTATTCGTCTTCCTGCAGAGCTGGCGCACCACCATCATCCCGACCATCGCCATTCCCGTCTCGCTGATCGCGACATTGGCGATCATGTATATGCTGGGCTTCTCGCTCAACATGCTCTCGCTGCTCGGCATGGTGCTGGCGATCGGTCTTGTCGTCGACGATGCGATCGTCGTGGTCGAGAATGTCGAGCGACAGCTGGAGGCCGGGCTGAAGCCGCTTGCCGCGACGCGCGCGGCGATGGCCGAGGTGACCGGCCCGATCATCGCCACGACGGCGGTGCTCATGGCGGTGTTCGTTCCCGTCGCCTTCATCCCCGGCGTCTCCGGCCGGCTCTACAATCAGTTCGCGTTGACAGTCGCGATCTCCGTCGGCATTTCCGCCTTCAACTCGCTGACGCTGTCGCCTGCGCTGAGCGCCGCCTTCCTGCGCCATCGCGGCGAGACCCAGTTCGTGCTGTTCCGCTGGTTCAACGCCGGCTTCGACTGGCTGTCGCATGCCTATGCGCATGGCGTGCGCATCCTGATCAAGCTGCGCTGGGCGATGCTCGTCCTGTTCGCGGCCGGTCTGGTCGCCACCTATTTCGTCTGGCAGAAACTGCCCTCGACCTTCCTGCCTGTCGAAGACCAGGGCTATTTCTTCGTCGTCATCCAGCTGCCGGACGGCGCTTCGCTCGAACGCACGGATGCGGTGGCGCAGAAGGCGCGCGATATCCTGCAGAACACGCCCGGCGTCGACATCGTCGGCTCGATCAGCGGCCTGAACTTCCTCACCAGCGCCGCACAGTCGAACTCCGCGGTGGAATTCGCCATCCTGAAACCCTGGGACGAACGCGGACCCGACCAGAGTGCGTCGAAACTCGTCGAGCAGGTGCGTGGCAAGCTGCTGCAGATGCCGGATGCGTTCGCGCTGTCCTTCGACCCACCCTCGATCCCCGGCATAGGCACCACCGGCGGCTTCGAGTTCCAGGTGGAGGATCTCTCCGGACGCGGCAGTGCGGCGCTGAACGACGTCACGCAGGCGCTGATCGCAGAAGCGCGCAAGCAGCCGGAGCTCAATCCGCAACAGCTGTTCTCGTCCTTCTCGACCTCGACGCCGCAGTTCAACTACGACCTCGACCGCAGCAAGGCGAAGCTGCTCGGCCTCAACCTGCCGGACGTGTTCAACACGCTGCAGATCTATCTCGGCTCGCTCTACGTCAACGACTTCAACCTGTTCGGCCGTACCTTCCGTGTGACCATCCAGGCCGACAAGGACGCGCGCGCCGACGCCACCGACATCTCGCGGCTCTATGTGCGCAATGCGTCGGGCGGCATGGTGCCGCTAAGCACGCTGGGCAGACTGGTGCCGATCGTCGGTCCGGAGACCGTGCCGCACTACAACAACAATGCGTCCGCCCTGATCAATGGCGGCGCCGCCCCCGGCTTCTCGTCCGGGCAGGCGGTGGCGGCCATGGAGCGGGCGGCGGCGAACGTGCTGCCGCGCGACTTCGGCTACGAGTGGACCGGCATCACCTATCAGGAGCTCAAGGCCGGGTCGATCGCTTCGGTGGTGTTCGGGCTGGCGATCGTCTTCGTCTTCCTGATCCTGGCGGCGCAGTATGAAAGCTGGGCGATGCCCTTCATGGTGCTGCTCGCCGTGCCGCTCGCCCTGTTCGGCGCCTTCGCGGTGCTGATGCTGCGCGGCATGCAGATCGACGTCTACTCGCAGATCGGCTTCGTCATGCTGATCGGCCTGGCGGCCAAGAACGCGATCCTGATCGTCGAGTTCGCCAGACGCCGGCGCGAGGAAGGGCTCACCATCGTCGAAGCGGCGATGGAAGCCGCGAGGCTTCGCCTGCGGCCGATCCTGATGACGGCCTTCGCCTTCATCCTCGGCGTGCTGCCGCTGATGTTCGCGACAGGCGCCGGTGCAGCAAGCCGTCAGTCGATCGGCACCACCGTCTTCGGCGGCATGGTGGCGGCGACGATACTGTCGCTGGTCTTCGTGCCGGTCTTCTACGCGGTGATCGAGCAGCTGCGCGAACGCAGCGAAAAGGAAACGGCCAAGGGCCACCACGACGCCCCTCGGCCAGAAGAAATTGAACCGACCGCCGAGCTGGCGCTTCAGCCGCTGGCCCAGGCGGCTGAATAAGGATTGGAGATCAAAATGCGTAGATGGAAAATCGCTTTGGGGACGGCCGTCGCGTTGGGCGCGATCTCGGTGGCAAGTGTCCACCTGCTCGACATGGGCAATCTCAGCGGAGGCACGGCGGGCGCCGCGCCCGCGCCGGCAGCCTTCGTCATGCCGGTGCCGGTGGTGAATGTCGTCAAAAAGACGCTGCCGATCTATCTCGACTACGCCGCGCGGGTCGAGTCGATCCGCAGCATCACGCTGCAGGCGCGCGTGCCGGGCTATCTGCAGGAGCAGACCGCGGCCGACGGCGGCGACGTCAAGCAGGGCGATATGCTCTACCGCATCGCGCCCGATGACTATCAGGCCGCGCTGGACCAGGCGAAGGCGCAGGTGCAGCGCGATACCGCAACGCTCGACTATGCAAAATCCAATCTCGGCCGCGGCACCGATCTTGCCAAGGCCGGTTACCTCGACAAGGACAGTTTCGACCAGCGCACCAGCAATCTGCGCACGGCGCAAGCCGCCCTTGCCGTCGACCAGGCGGCGGTGCGCACGGCCGAGCTCAATCTCGGCTATGCCGAGATCAAGGCGCCGTTCTCGGGACGCATCGGCCGCAACCAGGCTTCGGTCGGCACGCTGGTCAGCGTCGCCGGCACGGTGCTCAACACGCTGGTGCAGCTCGACCCGATCTATGTGACCTTCAATCCGAGCGAGAGCGACCTCGTCCAGATCGAGCAGGCGAAGGCCGCCGGTCCGATCGCCGTCGACGTGCTCCTGCCTGGCGAGACCCAGCCGAGCCAGAAGGGCGAGCTCACCTTCATCGACAACACGATCGACCACTCGACCGGCACGATCACGGCGCGCGCCACGATCGGCAACGCCAAGTTCACGCTGCTGCCGGGACAGTATGTGCGGGTGCGGCTGCATGTGAAGGAGCAGCCCAACACGCTGATGGTGCCGCAGGTGGCGCTGGGTTCCAGCCAGCTCGGCAAGTATCTCTATGTCATCGGCAAGGGCAACACTGTCGACCAGAAGCTGGTGTCGCTTGGGCCCACCGATGGCGACCTGATTTCCGTGACCTCCGGCATCTCCGAGACCGATCAGGTGATCACGGGCAATCTGCAGAAAATCGGACCCGGAATGCCGGTTTCTCCCTTGCCGCAACCGAAACCGGCCAGCTGATAACCCCCATCAGTTTCCGGTCCGACGGCGCCCTCGACACCCACGTCGAGGGCGCCGTTTTTGTTGAGTGGCAGTGAGTTCGCAATACCCAGCCTGGCAATAGCACCACTAGCTTGCGCGGTATTCATAGCGATAGGATCGTCGGGACAATACGTCAGCACAGGCACCGTGGCGGAAGACATCTCATGACAGTAAGCACCATGGCTTTGTACATCGATTGCACCGGCCTAACTGTCTATATGACACGCGATGCTTTGCAAAAGTTGGCCGCTGAGTTGTCAAGGATAAGCGAGGCGCCACCTCAAGAATTTTTTGAGATACATGTGCGCAGCGCATTTTCGCACTTCGATGAGAATGACAATCATTCGAGCCCTGCGTTTAAGTCTCGTAACGGCTTGGCTGCCTTGATTGAAGCAATGCATGCCGCTGTCATCAAAGATGCAATCCAAAGAGGCGAAGAATCGGCTGATGCCCTGCCGTCTCCCTTCGAGCTGACTTTCATGCATGTCAGTCCAGAAGTAGTCGAGAAAGTAGCAACACAGCCTGATGACTAGGCGGTTGCCGATCGAAGCACACCGGCAAAGGCGGGAGGGTACGGTGATGTTTTGCCAAGCAGTTCGACTAGTCCCGCAACATCCGCGCGCTCGGCCTTGGCCGGCAGCATAAAGGCGCAATAAGGCTGGCCCAGGCGGACGGACACTGAAGACAGGGCGATCAATCGGCCCGCCTCAAGATCGGCATTCGCCATCACCCTTTGTCCCAGGGCTATCCCCAGCCCCAGCCGCGCGGCGCCGATCGCCAGGCTGGACAGACCGACGCGGCGGCCATGGGACGGGTCCGGCGCGCGGCTGCCGCCGGCGGCCGTGAACCAGTCCGCCCAACTCGGGTGCGAGGCATAGTTCGGTCCCCAATTGGTGTGGATGAAGTGGCTCTCGTGCACGTCCGCCAAGCTGGCGGCCCCGTTGCCGTGACGCTGCCAGAACTCGGGCGACGCGACCGGCAGGACCTCGTCATGAACGAGCCGGATCATTTTCAGCGCCGGATAGTGATAATCGCCATAGGAGATGCGCAGGTCGATGTTCTGGCGCACCACGTCGACGGGATCGTCCTCGACCCGCACATCGATCGGCATCCGCGGAAAACTGCCGAGCAGCACGCCAAGCCTCGGCGCCAGCCATAGCTCGGCAAGCGAGAACGGCACGCTCACCACGAGGCGCGTGCGCAAACCGCCTTCCAGCATGCGCCGGCCCACCGCCGCGATCTCGCCCAACGCATGCGCCGTCTGCGGATAGATGGCGTGGCCGGCATCGGTCAGCGCGATACGATTGCCGTTGCGCATAAAGAGCTGCTTGCCGAACCAGTCTTCCAGGTTGCGGATCTGCTGGCTGACCGCGGCCGACGAGACGCCGAGCTCGCTTGCTGCGAGCGTGAAGCTGCCGGCACGGGCCGCGACCTCGAAAGTCCTCATCGCATTCAATGGCGGAAGCTTGTCCACGTTTCCCTCGAAAGTTTCTCTTGAGAAAGCCTAACAATTTTCCGCGTTGCGGCAAAGATTTCCTTGCCGTGTAGTAGGCCTCAGATTTCGGAGGACGCTATGATCGAAAACATTCTCGACTTGGACCGCTACCCGCTGAATCGCGAAGGCAGCGCCGAATGGCAGCGGCTGGTGGACGAGTCCAAGGCCGCGCTGGCGGCTAACGGCATGTTCAACCTGGAAGGTTTTCTGCGCCCGGGCATTGCCGAAAAGGCGGTCGCAGAGATCCGGCCGGTGATGGACACGCACTCGCATGTCCACAAGCGCATGCACAATATCTATTTCAAGCCGTCGATCCCGGAGCTTTCGCCGGACCATCCGGCGCTGCGCAAGGTCGAGACGATCAGCCATACGGTCTGCGCCGACCAGATCCCGGGCAGCACCGTCCTTTCAATCTACGAATACGCGCCGCTGGCGCGGTTCCTGGCGGCAACGATGGACAAGCCGCAGTTGCATGTCATGCAGGATCCTCTGGCCCGCGCCAACGTCATGGGCTACCGCGCCGGCGAAGCGCTCAACTGGCATTTCGACCGCTCGGAATTCACCACGACGTTGTTGCTGCAAGCCCCGGAGGTCGGCGGCGACTTCGAATACCGCACCGACCTGCGCTCGGACGACAACCCGAACTATGACGGCGTGGCCAAGCTGCTCGAGGGACGCGATCCCGATGCCAAGATCCTGCGCATCAATGCCGGCACGCTCAACGTCTTCCGCGGCAAGAACACCGCGCACCGCGTGACCACCGTCGAGGGCGATCGCGAGCGCATGATCGCGGTGTTTTCCTACTACGAACGTCCTGGCGTCATGTTCACCGAAGAGGAGCGGATCGGCTTCTACGGGCGAGCGGCTTGATGCTGCCGGTTCAAAATCCGGAATTCGTGGAAATCGGCTCTTGTTAGATTGTCGACAATCTGCTTGTCTTGCAGAAATTCCTCTCGGGAGTCGACACATGGCAAAGTCGGATTTCAGTCCGATCGCGGATACGACGCGCAGGGCGGAGATCGTCGCCCTGCTGAGACGCGCCATCCTGACCGGTCAGCTGGAACCGGGACAAAAGCTCAACGAGCTCAGGATTTCCGAACAGATGCGGGTGAGCCGCGCGCCGTTGCGCGAGGCGATGCGCGAGCTGGTGCAGGAGGGCATCCTGACCAGCATCCCCTATGCCGGAACCTTCGTCATCGAGGTCACCGCCAAGGATATCGTCGACGCCTATTCCCTGAACCAGGTGCTGGACGAGTTCGCCATCGAGAAGACCTGGCCGCAGCGCGACCAGCGCTTCTTCGACGAGCTCGACCGCCGCCATGAAGCGGTGAAGCAGGCGACGCGGGCGAAGGACACCACGCGCCAGATCGAGACGGCGCTGCAACTGCACGGGCTGATCTACGAATGGGCCGACAATTCGGTGCTGCTGGAGACCTGGCAGCGGCTGACCAGCCGGCTGCGGATGTATTTCGCCCTGCACCAGCGCGCCCGCAACGAGCCGGTGCCGGCCGAGGATGTGCACGAAACCTATGTCGCCCTGCTCAAGGGCTCGGACATGCGCGCCGCCCAGCGCCATGCGCGCGAGCATATCGGCCTCGATTTCGAGGAACTTCTTGCCTATGCGCGCGGCCTCGAAAAGCGCGCATCGAAGAACTGAAAGACGTGCGGACAACGGATACAAACGTGAAAATCAAGAGCATCAAAGCCTATCATGTCGTCCAGCCCTTCGTGGACGGTCCCTACCGCATGTCCAAGGGGCGGGTCGCCGACTGCTTCGACGCGGTGATCGTCGCCATCACATCGGACAGCGGCGTGACCGGATGGGGCGAGATGGCGCCGCTCGGCAATTTCTATTCGGCCGCGTTTCCGGCGGGAACACGCGCGGGCGTGCCGGAGATCGCGCCGCATCTGATCGGCCAGGATCCGCGCGGGTTTGCCGGCATCGGCCGGCTGATGGACACGGTGTTCAAGGGCCATCCCTACATCAAGTCCGCGCTGGACATGGCGTGCTGGGATCTCTCCGCCCGCGCGGCCGCCGTGCCGCTGGTGACGATGCTCGGCGGGCGCGAGAGCGACATGGCGGAGACCTACCGGGTCGTCACCCACGGCACGCTCGACCAGATGGCGACTTTGGCCAAGCGGATCATCGCCGAAGGGTGTCGGCGCCTGCAGGTCAAGGTCGGCGGCAATGTGCGCGACGACATCGAGCGAGTGAGCGCGGTCGCCTCGGCGGTGCCGAAAGGCACAGTGATCTTCTGCGACGCCAATGCCGGCTGGACGCCTTACCAGGCGCGGCAGTTCGCCGACGCGACGCGCGGCATCGATTACACGTTCGAGCAGCCCTGCACGACCATCGAGGAGAACATGTCGGTGCGCCGCATGCTCGACAAGCCGATGGTGCTTGACGAATCCGTCACTTCGCTGGGCGAGATGCTGGATATCCACCGCAGGGGTGCTGCCGACGGTTTGACGCTGAAGATTTCGCGCTTGGGCGGCGTGACGCAGACAAGGCTGATCCGCGACGTCGCCGTCGATCTCGGCTTCATGATCACGGTCGAGGATACGGGCGGCGCCGAGATCGACACCGCGGCCATGGCGCATCTGTCGCTGTCGACGCCGCAAGAGCGCCGGCTGCACGCCATCGCATTTCACGAATGGGTGACGGTGCGCACGGCCACCAACGCGCCGCCGGTGACCGGCAGCCATATGGGCATTCCCGATGGCCCCGGCCTTGGCATCGACGTGGACCCGGGCCTGCTCGGCAAACCCTTCTTCGAGATCGGCTGAAATGAAGATCAGGGGCGTCAAGGCAACACCGATCAATTACAGGCTGGAGGCCCCTTATGTCTGGGTCTTCGGCGAGCTCGACGGCTTCTCGCCGACCATCGTCGAGGTCGAGACCGCGGACGGGCTTGTCGGCATCGGCGAGGCGCCGACGCCAGGCGCGGCCGCCATCATCAACGACGTGCTGGCGCCGAGGCTTGCCGGGCGTGACGCCTTCGACATCGCCGGAGCGGAGGAAGTCTGCCTGCCCTTCTGGAGCGGCGTGCAGTCGATCAACGACCGCACCCGCATCATGGCTTTCGGCGCCATCGAGATGGCGCTGTGGGACCTGCGCGGCAAAGCATGGAAGCAGCCGCTCTACCAGCTGCTCGGCGGCGCGGTGCGCAAGGAAATTCCCTTCACCGACTATTTCTCTCTGCGCGGCGACGGAGCCACGGTCAAAGGCGAGAGGACGCCGGAAGAAGTCGCCGACTACTGCGTCGAACTCAACGAGCGCCACGGCACGACCTTCTTCGAGGGCAAGTTCTCGACGCACGATCCGAAAGTTTCGCTGAAGATGGTCGATCTGATCCGCGAGAAGCTTGGCGACGATGCGATGATCCGCATCGATTCCAACCAGGCCTATTCGCTGGCGACCGCCAGGCAATTGGCGCGGCCGCTGGAAGAGCTCGGCGTGCGCAACTGGGAGGATCCGGTGGCGACCATCGAGGAGATGCGCGAGCTTCGCCGCCACACCTCGATCCCGTTTTCGACCCACAACATCGACATTGCCCGCGCCATGGAGCTGAAGGTTCCGGACGCCATCGTCGGCAACCCGACGGCGCATGGCGGCATCAACCGGATGCTGCGCTTCGTCGGCGCCTGCGAGCACGCCGGCATCGATTACTGGTGCTACAGCGGCGACACCGGCATCGGCAGCGCCTGCTACATGCATCTGTGCGCCGCACTCGGCTGGATCAGGGAGCCCAACCAGTCGCTGTTTCGCATGCAGCCGATGGACATCATCGAGGAAGGCCCGTTCGCGCCGAAAAACAACGTCGTACGGGTGCCTGAAGGCCACGGCCTCGGGGTCACCCTGTCGCGGGAAAGGCTTGCCGCCTGCCATCGCGACTTCGTCGAAAACGGCCCCTGCAACAAATATCACGACCCGGAAAAGCCCGGGACCTACCGCAGATTGCCGCTGAATTAGGAGGATGTCGAAAAGCAAACAGGACTTATCGGGAATAAGGCGACCATGGGCCGCCTGGCCGACAGACAATCCATCAAGAAAATCTGACTTTTCCGTCCCAAGGAGCGGATGGACCGGTCGGAACCGCATGCTACTGTACATCGACCGATACTGAGCGCCTGGACCGGAGAACTCCACGGAACTCGTCTACCGGAATGCACCCGCCAACCACAACAACTGGGGAAAGGGCTTAGACCCATGAGCAAGAACTATCGCATTCTCGATCTCATCCGGCGCAGCCGGACGCCACTCGAAAACCACCTCATCGACGGCCTGATCGACGGCCGTATCAGCCGTCGCGAATTCGTGCGCCACGGCAGCCTGCTCGGCCTGTCGCTGCCGCTGCTCGGCCGCATCGGCATGGCCGCCGGCTTCGGTGCAGCACCCTCGCTCGCTCGCGCCGGCGCGCCCGGCGCCACCATCCGCGTCGGCAGCAGCGTGCCGGCAGCGGCGATCGACCCGGTCACCATCGCCGACGCCGGTGGCCTGCTCGTCATGCAACAGGTCGCGGAATTCCTCTGCGTCGACGGTCCGGACCTCGTTCTGAAGCCGGCGCTGGCCGAAAGCTGGTCGCCGAACACCGACGGCACGGTGTGGACCTTCAAACTGCGCAAGGGCGTGAAATTCCACTCGGGCGGCGAGATGAAGGCCGACGACGTGGTGGCCAGCATCGACCGGCTCGCCGATCCGGCAAACTCGTCCAACGCGCTGTCGGTATTCACCGGCATCCTGCAGAAGGGCGCTTCGAAGAAGGTCGATGACTACACCGTCGAATTCCACCTCGATGCGCCGAACGGCAACTTTCCCTACATGCTGTCGTCCGACAACTACAACGCCGTCATCATCCCGGCGAGCTACAAGGGCGGCTACGAACAGAGCTTCGACGGCACCGGGCCGTTCAAGCTCGAAAAATATACGCCCAAGGTCGGCGCCTCCTTCGTGCGCAACGACGATTACTGGGGCGAAAAGGCTCTGCCGGACCGCACCGAATTCACCTTCTTCACCGACATCCAGCCGCAGATCCTGGCGCTGCAGGGCGGCCAGATCGACATCATCAACCAGATGCCGGTGCTGGCGGGCGTCGCCGTGCTCAACGACCCCAATGTCGACATCGTCAGCCTGAAGTCGTCCGCGCATCAGCAGCTGCATATGCATTGCGACGAAGGCCCGACGAAAGATGCCCGCGTGCGCCGCGCCATCGCGCTCTGCCTCGACCGCGAGAAACTCGCCGCCGGCCTGATGAAGGGACGCTCGGCGCTCGGCAACGACAGCCCGTTCGCCGCCGTCTACCCCTCGACCGACACCAGCGTGCCGCAGCGCAAGCAGGATATCGCCCAGGCCAAGCAGCTGATGGAAGCGGCCGGCGTCGGCCAGGGCTTCAAGATGACGCTCACCACCGAGCGCTATCTGGAGATCCCTGAATACGCCCAGCTCATCCAGAACTGGGTCAAGGAAATCGGCATCGAGCTCGAGCTCAATATCCTCGACCAGAGCGCCTATTATGGCGATGCCGTGTTCGGCAAATCGAACTGGCTGGATTCGGCGATGGGCATCACCGACTACGGCCACCGCGGCGTGCCCAACGTCTATCTGGCGGCGCCTTTGAAGAGCGACGGCACCTGGAATGCCGCCCACTTCAAGAACAAGGACTACGACCAGATGGCGGCGAGCTATATCGCGGCCCTCGACCTCGAAGCGCAGAAGGCCACGGCCAGCAAGATCCAGAAGCTGCTGCTCGAGGAAACGCCGGTCATCTTCGGCTATTTCTACGACTACCTGACGGCGACGGCGAAGGGCGTGGCGGGCGTGCAGCCCACCGCCATGTCGCAGCTGTTTCTCGAGAAGGCGTCGAAAGGCTGAGCATGAGGCAAGCATAGATCCCGCACCGCCAGCCTCGAAGGGGGCTGGCGATTCGCGGCCGGTCGGAGCAGGGTGACAAGGCGCCCTGCCCTCAACCGTCGCGGCGGGATGATGCGTCCCATGGGAACCGCAACCCTGCTCACCACCATGCATTGGGGGACGTACGAGGTCCGCGCCGAGAACGGCCGGCTCGTCGGCGTCGAGCCGTGGAGCGGCGATCCCGACCCGTCGCCGATCGGCCGGTCGCTGCTCGGCACGGTGCAAGGCGAGCTGCGCGTCGCCCGCCCGGCCGTCAGGCGCGGCTGGCTGGAGGGAGACAGGTCCAGCCCGGCAAGCAGGCGCGGCGACGAGCCCTTCGTCGAAGTGTCCTGGGAGATCGCGCTGGATATCGTGGCGGCTGAGCTGGAGCGCGTTCGCTCGACGCATGGCAACAGCGCGATCTATGCGGGCTCGTATGGATGGGCGAGCGCCGGACGCTTCCACCATGCGCAGGGCCAGGTCCATCGCTTCCTCAACACGATCGGCGGCTATACCGGCTCGGTGCTGAGCTATTCCTATGGCGCGGCCGAGATCATCCTGCCGCATGTGCTGGGCAGCACCGATGCGCTGACCGGCAACCACACCACCTGGGACGGGATCGAACGGCACGCCAAGCTTATTGTCGCCTTCGGCGGGCTGCCATGGCGCAACGCGCAGGTGCAAGGCGGCGGCTCGGCGCGGCACGAGGCGTCGGCGGCTTTGCGCAACGCCGTCGCCAATGGCGCACGGTTGATCAATGTCTCGCCGGTGCGCGACGACGCGCCGCGCGGCGTCGACACCGAATGGTTGCCGCTCAAGCCGAACAGCGACACCGCCGTGATGCTGGCGCTCTGCCATGTGCTGATCCGCAAGGGCCTTCACGACGAGGCGTTCCTCGCACGCTATTGCACCGGCTTCGACATCGTGCGCGCCTATCTCATGGGCGACAGCGACGGCCAGCCGAAGAATCCGGAATGGGCGGCGAAACTCAGCGGCGTCGACGCGGCAACGATCGATGCACTGGCCCAGCAGATGGCCGCCAAGCGCACCATGCTGATGGTCAGTTGGTCGCTGCAGCGCGCCGACCATGGCGAGCAGCCCTACTGGGCGGCGATCACGCTGGCCGCGTTGCTCGGCCAGATCGGGCTGCCGGGCGGCGGCATCGGCTTCGGCTATTCCTCCACCAACGGCGCCGGCAGGCCGGAGATGGGATTCCGCTGGCCTTCGGTGCCGCAGGGCAGGAACGCGGTGGCGCACTTCATCCCTGTCGCGCGCGTGGCCGACATGCTGTTCAATCCAGGCGGATCGTTCGACTTCAACGGCGCTGCGCTGACCTATCCCGACATCAGGCTCGTCTACTGGGCCGGCGGCAATCCGTTCCATCACCATCAGGATCTCAACCGTCTGGTCGAGGCCTGGCAGCGGCCTGAAACGGTGATCGTCAACGAGCAATTCTGGACGGCGACGGCGCGTCACGCCGACATCGTGCTGCCGGTGACGACAGCGCTGGAACGCAACGACCTCGGCTTCTCGAACCGTGAAAACCTGATCGTCGCCATGAAGCAGGCGATCGAGCCGTTCGAAGAGGCGCGCGACGATTTTGCCATCTTCGCCGAGCTGGCAGTGCGGCTCGGCACGAGCGATGCCTTCACCGAAGGGCGCGGCGCCGACGAATGGATCCGGCATCTCTACGGCCAGGCGGTGGAGAATGCCGGCGCGGCCGGCGTGGAGATGCCGCCGTTCGACCGGTTCTGGCAAGACGGCCATGCCGAGCTTGCGCGCTCGGTGACGTCGCAGACCTTCCTTGGCGCCTTCCGGGCCGATCCGGAGCGGCATCCCTTGGCGACGCCGTCCGGGCGAATCGAGTTGTTCTCTGCAACGGTCGAGTCGTTCGGCTATGACGACTGCCCCGGCCACGCCGTATGGCGCGAGCCGCGGGAGTGGCTGGGCAATGCCGGCCTGGCGGAGAATTTTCCGCTGCATCTGTTGTCGCCGCAGCCGGCCGACAAGCTGCACAGCCAGTACGACCATGGGTCGGTCAGCCGGGCGGCCAAGGTCGCGGGCCGCGCGCCGCTGCTGATCAATCGCGAGGACGCGACGGCACGCGGCATCGTGGACGGCGCGGCGGTCAAGGTTTTCAATGATCGCGGATCATGCCTCGCCGGCGCCGTGCTGACCGACAGCCTGATCCCCGGCGTCGTGCAGCTGCCGACCGGCGCCTGGTTCGATCCGGCCCGGCCGGGCGAGCCGGAGGGCCTCGAAAAGCACGGCAATCCGAATGTGCTGACGCCCGATCGCGGCACGTCGCGGCTTGCGCAGTCGCCGACCTGCAATTCGACGCTGGTTCAGGTGTCCCGGTTTACGGGGCCTGTTCCGCCCGTGACAGCCTTCGATCCGCCTGCCACTATGAGCTTGTCCGATGCGTCCGGCTTGGCTGGGCGCAAAGGTCCTTCGTAAGGAGACGCTGCCATTCTAGCTTTCCTCGTCCGGCGCCTGGCATTGTCGCTCGTCACGCTGTTCCTGCTCAGCGTCATGGTGTTCCTCGGCGGCCAGGTACTGCCCGGCAATGTCGGGCGGGCCATTCTGGGGCCATTCGCCGACCAGCGCGCGGTGGATGCGCTGAACCATTCGCTCGGCGTCGACCGGCCGCTGCTCGTCCAATATGGCAGCTGGATCTGGAATTTTCTCCACGGCGACATGGGAACCTCCTATGTCTTCCGCGCGCCGGTGGCGCCGTTCGTCATCGATGCCTTGGGCAATTCGATGAAGCTGGCGTTGGTCGCCTTCGTGCTGGTGGTGCCGATCGGCATCCTGGGCGGGGTGATCGCCGCGCTCAATTTCAACCGGCCGCTCGACCGCATCATCAGCCTCGGCGGCCTGTCGGTCACGGTGCTGCCCGAGTTCGTCACCGGCATCATCCTGATCCTAATCTTCGGCGTGTGGCTGCGCTGGCTGCCGATCGCCGCCGCCTGGCCGAAGGGCGCCGGCGTCCTCACCCAGCTCTATTATCTCATCCTGCCCTCGCTGCCGCTTTTCCTGGTGCTGTTCGGCTATATCGCGCGCATGGCGCGCTCCGGCATGATCGAGGCGCTCGATTCCGACTATACGCGCACCGCCGTGCTGAAGGGCCTGCCCTGGCGAACGGTGATCTGGCGCCATGTGCTGCGCAACGCGCTGTTGCCGACCATCACCGTGATCGCCACCCAGACCGGCTATCTCATCGGCGGCCTGGTCGTGATCGAGACGCTGTTCCGCTACCAGGGCATCGGCTCGCTGATCTTCACCGCCGCGCGCGGCAAGGACTTTCCGATGCTGGAGGCCGGTATCCTCACCATCGGCATCGTCTATGCGGTGGCGACCTTGATCGCCGACTTCCTCTATTCCGTGCTCAATCCGCGTATCCGGCTGGGAGCAGAGCAATGAGCGCGACAGACACCCCCGCCAGCCTGCCGGCGCCCGATACCGCACAGCGCAGCCCCTGGGGCGAAGTGCTGCATTCGCTCTCCAGGTCCGGCACGTTCCTCACCGGGCTTTTCATCCTGTTGTTCTGGGTCGTCTGCGCGCTGTTCGGCCAGCACTTCGTCCCCTACGACCCGCTGGCAAGCGACATCATCAACGCCCTTACGCCGCCGGCGGCCGATCACTGGTTCGGCACCGACCAGCTCGGCCGCGACGTGTTCTCGCGCGTCATCGTCGGCTCGCGCGACATCCTGACCGTGGCGCCGCTGGCCACCATCCTTGCGACCATCGCCGGCACGGCGCTCGGCCTCGTCATCGGCTATTTCCGCGGCATCGTCGACGACATCGTCAGCCGCGTGCTGGAAGCCTTCATGGCGATCCCGGTGGTCATCATCGCGCTGCTCGCCATCGTCGCCCTCGGCACGTCCAAGATCACCGTCATCGTCGTCATCGGCTTGAGCTTCGCGCCGATCATCGCGCGCACCGTGCGCTCGGCGGTGCTGGCCGAACGCGAACTCGACTATGTGGCCGCTGCGAAGCTGCGCCACGAAGGCGCGCTGCACACGATGTTCGTCGAGATCCTGCCCAACGTCATCCCGCCGATCCTGGTCGAGACGACGGTGCGGCTGGGCTACGCCATCTTCGCGGTGGCCACGCTCTCCTTCATGGGCTTCGGCATCCAGCCGCCCTCGCCCGACTGGGGCCTGTCGATTTCCTCCAATTACGGCATGATCGGCGGCGGCTTCTGGTGGACGGTGCTGTTCGATGCCTTGGCCATCGCCTCGCTGGTGATCGGCGTCAACCTGGTGGCCGACGGCGTGCATGGAGCGTTCAATGACTGAGCCTAGCCAAGCCGCCAATGCGCTCGAGCTAAAGGACCTCTCGGTCGCCTATCGCGTCGGCCGCCGCAACCGGGCGGTGCTGCGCAACGTCAACCTGACCATCAGGGCCGGCGAAGCCTACGGGCTGGTCGGCGAATCCGGCTGCGGCAAATCCACCGTGGCGCTGTCGGTGGTGCGCTATCTGCCGCGCAACGGGTCGATCACAGGCGGTTCGATCGCGCTCGACGGCAAGGATGTCATGAAGCTCGACAGCGAAGCGCTCAGGCGGGCCCGCGCCGACAGCGTGTCGATGGTCTATCAGGACCCCGGCAAGGCGCTGAACCCGTCGCTGCGCATCGGCCGCCAACTGACCGAGATCTTCGAGCTGGCAGGCATCACCGGACAGGCAGCTGAAGACAAGGCGCTCGCCATGCTGAACCGGGTGCGCATATCCGATCCGGCGAGCGTCATGCAGCGCTATCCGCACCAGCTTTCCGGCGGCATGCAGCAGCGCGTGGCGATCGCCATGGCCTTGGCCAACGACCCCTCGATGCTGATCCTCGACGAGCCGACGACCGGCCTCGACGCCACGGTCGAAGCGGAAGTGCTCGACCTGATCGGGCAGTTGCGGCGCGAGCTGTCGGCCTCGATCCTGTTCATCAGCCACAACCTCGCCGTCGTCTCCAACATGTGCGACCGCGTCGGCGTGCTCTATGCCGGCATGCTGGTCGAGGAAGGCTCGACCAAGGACGTCTTCAACGATCCGCGCCATCCTTATACGGTCGCGCTGCTGCGCTGCCTGCCGCGCGGCGGCCAGCGCAAGGACCAGGGCCGGCTCGACACCATTCCGGGCTTCCTGCCCGGCATCGGCGCCACCATCACCGGCTGCGCCTTCGCCGATCGCTGCGCCTTGGCCACCGAACGCTGCCGCGCCGAGCCGCCGCCGCTCTACGAGCTCGGCGATGGCCGCCTGTCGCGCTGCCACTATTACGACAAGGCGCAGTCGCTGCCGCGCGCCACGCCCGCCGAGATCGCCGCCGTCCCGCCGAAGCAGGCGCCGCCGGTGCTGCAGGTCGAGGGGCTGAACAAGACCTATGCCAGCCACGGCCGCCCGCTGCGGGCGGTGAAGGACGTCTCGGTCAGCCTGAGGCCCGGCGAGACTCTTGGCCTGGTCGGCGAATCCGGCAGCGGCAAGACCACCTTCGCGCGGCTCCTGCTCGGCCTCGTCGCACCGGACGACGGCGGCTCGATCGAGCTCGAGGGCAAGCAGTTGGCGCCACGGCTCGCCAGCCGCTCGGAAGACCAGGTCAAGGCAGTGCAGATCGTCTTCCAGAATCCGGACTCGGCGCTCAACCGCTCGCATTCGATCCGGCATATCCTCAGCCGCGCCCTGAAGCGGCTGGGCGGGCTCAGCGGCAAGACGCTGGATACACGCCTGGAAGAACTCGTCCGCTCGGTGCGGCTCACCGACCGGCATCTCGCGGTCAAGCCGCGACAGCTGTCGGGCGGGCTGAAGCAGCGCGTGGCGATCGCGCGCGCCTTCGCCGGCGATCCGCGCATCGTCGTGTGCGACGAGCCGACCTCGGCGCTCGACGTCTCAGTGCAGGCGGCGATCCTCAACCTTCTGGCCGACCTGCAGTCGAGGCAGGATGTCAGCTATATCTTCATCTCGCACGACCTTGGCGTGGTGCGCTATCTCTCCGACAAGATCGCCGTGCTCTATCTTGGCCGCATCATGGAGTTCGGACCGTCTGAGGCGGTCTTTTCCGGCCCGCACCATCCCTACACCGAAGCGCTGCTGTCGGCGGTTCCAAAACTCGACCGCACCGAGAGTTCGCGCATCCGTCTCGACGGCGAGATACCAAGCGCCGCCAACCCGCCGAGCGGCTGCGTCTTCCACACGCGCTGCCCGCGCAAGATCGGCGCCATCTGCGAGACGCAGGAGCCGGAACTCACCGAGGCGCAGCCGGGACATACCATCCGATGCCATATCCCCTACGACGAATTGGCAAGGCTGCAAAAGCCGAAGGCCGTGGAGCCGGCGTGATCAGAATGCCGCCGCGCCTGCCATGCTGAAAGCGCGGTCGCTCTCCGCGAAAGCCTGATCGCCGGACAGATTCCTGGCGAGCGTACGCAGGCCTGTGAGCGCAACGTCGAGGGCATCGGAAGATACAGGGTTCTCCGGATAGGCAAGATAGATCGGGCGCTGGAATACCGGCGTATCCTCGACGCACTTCAGCTCGCCGCGCTCGATATGGGCGCTGACCGCGCTCAGCGGCAGATAGGCGGCCGCCTTCTGCGACAGGACGTGCTGCAAGCCGATGAACACCAGCCCGGCCGATATCGCCGGCTTCACCATTCCGGCAAAGGCCCGGTCGTGCTCGACGCGGAACTCCAGCCCCCAATCCATCAGTATGTAATTCTCGGTCCATGATCCGGGCTGTCCGACGTGCTGGACGAGAACCACCTGGTCGACGGCCAAGGTCTCATAGACGATGCCCGGATGCGGCTTCGGCAGATAGAGGATGCAGATGTCGAGCAAGCCCTCGGCGATCTGGTCGACCGCCAGATCCGGGAAACTGCCTTCCAGCCTGAGCGCCACATTCGGCCGCTTCGCCCGCATCCATTCGATCCAGGGCGAAGTGATGCTATCCCAGAGATAGGCGGGCGCGGTCAGTCTCAGCAGCGTTTCGTAACCATCGGGAACGGCGATGTCCTGGCGCGATTGCTCCCAGGTGCGGGTGATCGTCGAGGCATGCGGCAGGAATTGCCGGCCGGCCGGCGTCAGCGTGATGCCGTCACTATCGCGAACGAACAGCTTGCGCCCCAACTGTTCCTCGAGGCCGCGAATGCGCGCGCTGACGGTGGACTGGGCGAGGTTCAGCCGATGAGCGGCGACGGTAAAGCTGCCATGTGCCGCGACCTCAAGGAAACTGCGCAGAGTCTCGGTGTCCATGGTTCCTCGCCTTTCAGTGGATCCCATCGAAAATTCCGATGGCTTCAATCAAAAAATATCGCTTTCCGGTCGCGGTCAACAGTGGCCTAAATGCCAAAGCCCCCCGCGACAAACAAGGAATGCCGCCATGCCGAAGCATTTCAGGACGATCGACGCCGCTCGCAAAACCCTCGGCGCAATCGAAAATTCCGCTGTCGACGAATTGCTTGCCGGCAGGATCGGCCGGCGCGAATTCCTGCGCCATGGCAGCGTGCTCGGCCTGTCGCTGCCCTTCCTCGGCGGCATCGCCTCGGCGGCCGGCCTCGGCGCTCCGCAGGCGCGCGCCGAAGGCAAGCCCGGCGGCACGGTGCGCGCCGGCGTCGCCGTGCCGGGCGGTGCCATCGATCCCGTCACCTTCTATGACAGCGGCAGCTATCAGCTGGTTTTCCAGACTGCCGAGTTCCTCTGCGTGACGCAGCCGGACCTGACGCTGAAGCCGGTGCTGGCCGAAAGCTGGTCGCCCAACGCTGACGGCAGCGTGTGGACCTTCAAGCTGCGCAAGGGCGTGAGATTCCACAATGGCGAGAATTTCAAAGCCGACGACGTCGTGGCGACCTTCGATCGCCTTGCCGACCCGAACGGCACGTCCAACGCTCTCTCGGTGTTCAAGGGCCTGCTGTCGAAGGGCGGCACGCGCAAGGTCGACGACCACACCGTCGAATTCCATCTCGACGCGCCGAACGGCAGCTTCCCCTATTCGGTGTCGATCGACAATTACAACGCCGTCATCCTGCCGGCGAGCTACAAGGGCGACTACGAGAAGACCTTCGAAGGCACCGGTCCGTTCCGGCTCGAAAGCTACACGCCGAAGGTCGGCGCGAGCTTCGTGCGCAATCCCGACTATTGGGGCGAGAAGGCCTTGCCTGACCGGCTCGAGTTCAAATTCTACGGCGACGTGCAGCCTCGCATCCTGGCGCTGCAGGCGGGCGAGGTCGACGTTCTCGACGCGATCCCGCTCGATGTCAGCCAGGTGGTGCTGGGCAATCCCGACATCACCGTGCTGCGCGTCGCCTCGACCGCGCATCGCCAGTTCCATATGCGCTGCGACATGGCGCCCTTCACCGACAAGCGCGTGCGCCAGGCGCTGGCCTTGTGCATCGACCGCTCCCAACTGGTCGACGGTCTCTGCCGCGGCATGGCGGCGACCGGCAATGACAGCCCGCTCGCGCCGGCTTTCCCGGTCACCGACAAGTCGGTGGCGCAACGCACGCAGGACATCGCCAAGGCCAAGCAACTGATGGAAGCGGCGGGGCTCGCCAACGGCTTCGACATGACGCTGACGACGCTGCGCTATTCCGACATTCCCGGCTACGCGCAACTGTTCCAGAACTTCGCCAAGGAGATCGGCGCCCGCATCTCGCTCAACATCGAGGACCAGGACAAATATTACGGCAAGGCGGTGTTCGGTCAGTCGGACTGGCTGGACAGCCCGCTCGGCATCACCGACTACGCGCATCGCAGCGTGCCGAACGTCTTCCTCAAGAGCCCGTTGGTCAGCGATGGCCCGTGGAACGCGGCGCATTTCAAGAACGCGACCTATGACGGCATGGTCGCCAGCTATTTGAAGGCACTCGACCTCGACGCGCAGCGCAAGGCCGCTTCCGACATCCAGAAGCTGCTGCTCGACGAGACGCCGGTGATCTTCAGCTATTTCCCGGACCTCCTGGTGCCGGTGCGCAAGAATGTCAGCGGCCTGCCGCCGATCGCCGCCGGCCTGCTGCTCGATCGTGTATCGGTGGCGTCATGACCATGGTTGCGCGAAAGAACGCGGCCGCAGGCGACGAGAAGAGGACGACGACCATTCGCAAGCCCCATCTGCGCGGCCGCGGGCCGCATTTCCCGGTGCTCGACAACATCGTGCAGTACGAGTTCGAACCGGGCTATGTCGCCTTCACCATGCCCTCGCCCAAGCGGCTGCGCGTGCAGGTCGGGTCGATGATCGTCGCCGATACCACCAAGGCGCTGGTGTTCCAGGAGAGCGACCATCTGCCCGTATACTACTTCCCGATGAGCGACGTGCGGGAAGAGTTCCTGCTGCCGAGCCGGACGACGACCGAAGACCCGTTCAAGGGTGTCGCCACGCATTACTCGCTGAACACCGGCATCACGCTGGTCGAGGACGGCGCCTGGCGCTACCTCGACCCCGTCAAGGGCTGTCCGCCGATCGGCGACTACATCTCCTTCTATTGGCCGAAGATGACCCATTGGTATGAAGAGGACGAAGAGATCTTCGTGCACGCCCGCGATCCGTTCCGCCGCGTCGACTGCCTGCCTTCATCGCGGCGCGTGCAGGTGATCCTCGACGGCGAGCAGGTGGCCGATTCGCGGCGCGGCGTGTTCCTGTTCGAGACCGGACATCCGGTACGGCATTATCTGCCGATCTCGGACACGCGGCTCGATATGTTTTCGCCGAGCCGCTACATCTCGCGCTGCCCCTACAAGGGCATCTCCAATTATTACCATGTGACGACCCCGAAGAAGCGGCACGAGAACCTGGTCTGGTACTATCCAGAGCCGGTGCACGAAGCCGAGCGGATCAAGGGGCTGGTCTGCTTCCACCATGAACTGGCCGACAAGATCCTGGTCGACGGCGTGGAAATCCCGAAGGAAGCGACGGCGGCGTCGGACGGCTATTTTTGAAACTCCATGCTCGACCGGCCAGGTCCTGGCTCAGACTGAGTCAGGACCTGGCTCAGCCTGAGTTTCGCTTTTTGCGTCCGCTCCGCGGCGGTGCTATTTTGCGGCGCGCGGCGGACGTCTGCTTATGAGGAACGCATTCCATCATGCGGTTTGGCCCTGGCTTGTCGTCCTGGCGGCGACGCCGGTGCCAGCGTTTGCCGAAAATGCTCCCGGTCTCGAACTGAAGCTCGACATCGACCAGGATGGCAAGACCGACCGGGCGGTCGTGGTGCAGGAGGCCGGCGGTCCCGCCGATCTCTACATCTATCTGGGCGAGGAGAAGCCCGATCCCGCGCGCCAGCCGGATTTCGTCAGGAAAGGGCTGACAGACGACCGGGTCATCGGCCTCGAAAGCAAGGGCAAGGGATCGCTGGCAGTCACGTCATGCTTCGGCTGCGGCGCCGGCAAATCGACGGAAGAGACGCTGACGATCGTCAATCGCCGCGGCAAGTTTCTGGTCGGCGGCTATAGCCGCAACTGGGACTGGAACCAGCAGACGTCAGGCGGCGTCGAGACGACGCTTGGCGATTGCGACATCAACTATCTCACCGGCAGGGCCACCGCCTCCAAGGATCTGGAAGAGGGCAAACCGATCAAGGGCAAATTCAGGCCGGTGCCGTTGAAGGACTGGTCCGCCGTCAAGCGCCCCAAGGCCTGCGAGTTTTGAGGGCCACGGCGTCGTGGCGCTGCCGGCCCTCGCCTTTACTCCGCCGCCACGCCTTTCACCTCGAGATAGCTCTCCATGGAATCGTCCAGCGCCTGCAGCCAGGGCGTATGGTGGATCGGCGCCATGGTGCCGGTCATCAGCGAGCGATAGGCGTTGTCGCGGAAGGTCATGATGTTTTCCATCTTGTGGTGCTCCCACTCCATGAAGGTGCGGTTGACCGCCTCGACGTCGAAGCCCGGATAGTCGGTCTGGTCCATCAGCTCCTTGGTGTAGTCACCCTGGAACCAGATCATCTGCTCGGCGTCTTCCAGCGTCTCCTCGCGTGCGCGCCATTTGGCGCCGTGCTCGGCCATCGCCTGGGCCGACGGCAGCTTGATGCGGCCCATGATGACATCGCGCGCGAACCAGGCCTGCGCGTCGAACATGTTGAAGGTGTAGAACTGGTCCTGCATGCCGATGTAGAAAAGCTGCGGGTTCTTCTCCCAGACGACGCCTTCGTAGAGATCGAGCGGCCACATCCGGTTGGCGGTCTTGAGCTTCAGGTCGTCGGTGAGGAAAGGGAAGGAATGCAGATAGCCGGTGCACAGGATGATGGCATCGACGTCCTTGGTGGTGCCGTCCTTGAAATGCGCCGTCTTGCCGACGACTTTCTGTAAGAGCGGCACCTCCTTCCAGTTCTCCGGCCACTTGAAGCCCATCGGCTTCGAGCGATAGCTGGAGGTGATCGACTTGGCGCCGTATTTGTAGCATTGCGAGCCGATGTCCTCGGCCGAATAGGAGCGGCCGATGATCAGGATATCCTTGCCCTTGAATTCCATAGCGTCGCGGAAATCGTGGCTGTGCAGGATGCGGCCGTTGAATGTCGAAAAACCCTCGAAATAGGGCACGTTGGGCACGGAGAAATGCCCTGAGGCGACGACGACATTGTCGAACTCTTCGGAGTAGGTGACGTCGTTGCCGCGGTCATGCGCGGTGACGGTGAACTTTTTGGTCTCGTCCGAAAACGTCACCATGCGCACCGGGCTGTTGAAACGCACCCATTCGCGCAGGCCTGATTTCTCGACGCGGCCCTTGATATAATCCCACAGTACGGCGCGCGGCGGATAGGAGCCGATCGGCCTGCCGAAATGCTCTTCGAACGTGTAGTCGGCGAATTCGAGGCATTCCTTCGGGCCGTTCGACCAGAGATAGCGGTACATCGAGCCATGCACCGGATCGCCATGCTCGTCGAGGCCGGTGCGCCAGGTGTAATTCCACAGGCCGCCCCAGTCGCTCTGCTTTTCGAAACAGACGATTTCCGGGATCTCGGCGCCCTTGTCGGCTGCCGACTTGAAGGCCCTTAGCTGCGCCAGGCCCGACGGTCCGGCTCCGATGACGGCAACACGAGTTTTCATTGCGGGCCTCCTCTTTTTGATTTCCCCAGCGAAACAAATTTCACTCACAGTGACAGTAATTGGGCCTTCGGTGCTGTCAACAGACATCTGCGGCAACGGCGTTTGCGTGAACGGTTTTTGTGCGCAAAAGCCGTGGCATTCGCGTCGCAGCCATCGGTCCCCAGCGATACTTGTCGGCTTGCTGTCGCGGTTGCGCTCTTGTATCGCCACCGCATATGTTCACCTTGAGTGAAATAAATCCGCGAGAGTCGGGGGCGATATGGCGAACAAGAATTCCGGCACCAGGTCCACCGATGCGGCAGCGAAGGGCAACGCGCCGCCGAAGCGCGTTTCGGCGAACGGGCGCACGATCCGCACGCCATTGACGCAGAATCCTCACGCCATCCGCGACACGCGCGAGAAAGTGTTGGAAGTGGCGATCGGCCATGAGGTGCGCGCGTTCCGCAAGAAGCTCGGCATCACCGTCGCCGATCTCGCCACCGCCACCGACATTTCACTTGGCATGCTGTCGAAGATCGAGAACGGCATCACCTCGCCGTCGCTGACGACGCTGCAGGCGCTGTCACGGGCGCTGGGCGTTCCGGTGACCGCGTTCTTCCGCCGTTTCGAGGAAGAGCACAGCGCCGTTTTCGTCAAGGCCGGCCAGGGTGTCGACGTCGAGCGGCGCGGCACGCGCGCCGGCCACCAGTATAATCTGCTCGGACATATCGGCGCCAACACCAGCGGCGTCGTCGTCGAACCCTATCTCATCACGCTGACCGAGAATTCGGACGTGTTCCCGACCTTCCAGCATGCCGGCATGGAGTTCCTCTACATGCTCGAAGGCGAGGTCGTTTACCGGCACGGCAACAATCTCTATGCGATGAAGCCGGGCGACAGCCTGTTCTTCGACGCCGACGCCCCGCACGGACCGGAAGAGCTGACGCAACTGCCGATGCGCTATCTGTCGATTATCTGCTATCCGCAAAACAGCGCTGGGTGATTGGCTGATCCGGCCCTTACCGCGTTCGTCATTCCAGGGCGGAGCAAGGAGCGAAGCGACGCGCACAGACCCTGGAATCCTGTGTGTTGGTTCTGGTGTAT
>NZ_VFVI01000010.1:0-228661 GCF_006442775.1 Mesorhizobium sp. B2-4-6 | reverse complement strand
CCCATGCAGAACCTGGCCCATAGCGCATCCTTTGATTCGGAAGATAAGGATGCCCCATCAAAGCCTGGGATCAAACACCTAGTGCGCCTCGCCATGCCCGACTATCTAGAGCGCACTTTCTACATTTCCGGCCCGCAGGCGATGGTCAAGGCGTTGCGCCAGAAGCTCCTTGCAATGGGCGTCAGCCGTTCGAAAATAAAGGTCGATTATTTTCCCGGTTTTGCCTGAGGTCTCAACCAAGCCGAGGCAAGTAAATGGTCACCGCCAGACCCGAATTGGCGTTCGCCATTTCGAGGCGGCCGCCATAAGCTTCGACGATGTCCGAAACGATCGCCAGGCCGAGGCCGCTGCCGCCGCCCTTGCTGTCAAGCTGGACGCCACGCAACAAAGCGGCATTCCGGGCGGCCTCCGGAATGCCCGGCCCATCGTCGACGACCTTGATGATGACTTCGCCGGCGCTTTCGGACGCACTCACATGGACCAGGGAGTTCGCGAAACGCGTAGCGTTCTCCACCAGATTGCCGAGGACCTCGGATAGATCGCCCTCGTCAACCGGCGCCATGAAATCCTCGGCGACATCGATCTCGAATGAGAGCTGCTTGCCCCTTGGCGTTCGTCTGACAACGGCAATCACGCCATTCGCCACCTCTCGGACGAGGCACGCAGCATCGCCGGAAACGCCGGGAGCCAGACGAGCACGCGCCAATTCCCGCTCGACATGGCGGCGAATGGCGCCGGCGCTTTTCTCGATCTCGTCGGCGAGCCCGGTCTCGCCTTTCTTGCGCAGAGTCCGAATATCAGCGGAAAGGACCTGCAAGGGCGTCTTGAGGCCGTGCGCCAGATCCGTGGCGCGCGAGCGTGCGCGAGACAGGGCCTTCTCCTGGGCGGCAAGCAACCGGTTAATTTCGTCTGCGAGTGGCTGCACTTCGCTCGGCGCGGCCACGTCAAGCCGAGTCTTCCGTTGCGCAATCACGTCCCTGACGGCGACTCGCAGGCCTTCCAATGGCGCCAAGCCGACGGTGATCTGGATGAAGAATGCGCCCATCAGTGCGAATGCGAGCACCGTGAGCGCCGGCGCGAGATCACGGACATATTCCCCCACCGAGACCTCGACATTGCGGTGATCCTCCGCAACGACAGCACGAAACGCCCTCCCGTCGGCGTCGGTAATCGTACGCAGAACGGCGACGGTGAGCTCGCCGCCTGGCCCTCTGAGCTCTTCCTTCCTCAGTTCGCCATTCGCTGCCTGCTCGGGCAAGGCGAGCGTGGCATCCCACAAGGAGCGCGATCGAACGAGGTTGCCGGTCGCAAGGTCTTCCACCTGCCAGTAATGCCCGGACAGCGGACTGGCGAAGCGCTGATCCGCCAGCGTCGATGCGACCAGCAGGCGGCCGTCGGCCGCGAAGCTCGTCGCACCGATCAACTCATTGAGGTCGACGGTCAACTCGCTGACGACCCGCCGTTCGACGTTGAGCTCGAAAAGATAGCGCAGGCCGACGCCGGCGATGGCAAGAGCGATCACGATCGATATGGCTGCGGCCGACCAAAGCCTGAAGCGGATCGAATTGCGCATCAGCCAGGCCCGTCCGGCACGAGATATCCGAAGCCGCGTCGGGTTTCGATAACATCGCTGCCGAGTTTGCGCCGCAGCCGCGCAACGATGACTTCGATCGTGTTCGGGTCGCGTTCGTTGTCGGAGCTGTAGAGATGTTCCGCGAGCTCGGTCGGCGCGACCACACGACCGGCATGGTGCATCAGGAACGCCAGAAGCCGATACTCGAGCGGCGAAAGTGCCACGGGAATGCCGCGAAGCGAGATGCGCATCTGGCGCGTGTCGAGCGACAAGGGACCCGACTTCAGGACCGGTGCCGCCTGTCCGCTCGAACGGCGCAGGATGGCGCGCAGTCTCGCCAGCAGTTCCTCCATTTCAAAAGGCTTGGGAAGGTAATCGTCGGCGCCGGCGTTGATGCCTTCCACCCGCTCAGTCCACAACCCCCGCGCCGTCAGGATCAGGACCGGAAAGCGCCGGCCATTGGCGCGCCAGCGCTTCAGGACCGTGAGGCCGTCAAGCTTCGGCAATCCAAGATCGAGGATCGCCGCATCATAGTTCTCGACGTCGCCTGCAAACCAAGCGGCCTCACCATCGCTCACGGTGTCGACGGCCATGCCCGAGGCCTTCAAAACCGCGGCGACATCGGCCGCAATGCGCGGTTCGTCTTCTGCCACGAGGATCTTCATTTGTGGTCGCCTTCGCTGCCCAAGACGCCGCCGGCACCGGCATCGACATCAACGGTCCTGCGGCGTCCATCGGCAGCAACCACCTGGAACCGATAGATCCACTTGCTTCCGACGCGAATGAGGTCGACCGCAACGATCTCGCCAGGAGCCCTGGCGCGGACGATGGCCATGATATCGGCAAGGCCCTCGATTTCGCCGCGCTCATAAAGGTCGCGCGCCCGGTCGTGGTCATCGTCGTCATCTTGCGCCCTGGCGGCCAACGGCGTGACCAGCACAAGTGCGGCCATCCCCAGAGCTGCAAGGCGTATCCACCCGATTTTCATGGACGAGAGCTGTCGCATGCCGAAGCTGTCAAACCGCTGTCAATCATCGTCAGCCGGCGGCAAGGACCACGTCTCTATTAAGGGCCGCCGTCCCCGATGACGGGCGCGTAGAGAAGGAGCTGAAACCATGCGCAATCTTCCTGTCCTAGTTGTCGCCCTGGGAGGTCTCGCTGCTTTTGTACTGCCCGCGGCCGCGGAATCCGACCATGAATCATGCGCGGCCGCATCCGCCACGTCTTCCTCAACAATCGACCTCGAGGCCATTCCCATGAAGAGCGCCGCCGGCCCCAAGGCGGTGGTGGGCATCGGCGACGACGAATGTGACGGCCGAATGCCCGCATCCGATGCGCGCAGCGAGCGAGCCGACGAACCCGGCAATAGCGACGACTGATTGGCCATCTGACTGACTATTTGCTCAATCTACCTGGAGAATACCTGCAATGCCTGAAATTCAGCACGTCCATCCCATTCTGGTGCATTTCCCTATTGTACTCATCTACACACTTGTGATCATCGATCTCGCCGCGCTCGCCGGCAGGAATGCCGTAACGATGCGATCGGGCGTAGGAACCATTTCGACTTTTGTCGCCGTCGCCGCGGGACTGTTCGCCATTGCCACCTGGCTCTTCGGCGGTATGGCCCTTGATTACGCGGAGGCTGCCGGTTTCAGCAGCGAAATAGCGGAGATACATGAGAGCTTGGGCACGGTCAGCGCCTTCACCTTTCTGACCTGGGGCGCCATCCGGCTCGCGCTGTGGATAAGAAATCGTGACCTGGGAACGTTGGCTCTCGCCATTCCAGCCATTGAGATAGCCGGCGCAGCTCTGGTCACGGTAACCGGTTATTATGGGGGCCAGCTTGTCTATGACCTTGGCGTAAACGTCACCAAGACCGCCGTCGGAGGCTGACGTCGCGGTGTTAGACCTTGGGCCGCGCACATCGAGCCGCATCTTTCGGCTCAACCCGGGATGCGGGTCGGTGCGGCCCGGTGCCGATGTGAGGTCAAAGTTTTTGGCTGGGCTTGGCCCGGCTGCCGTGGTCGAACAGCCAGCTCTTTGTAAGCTCCGATACGAGTATGTACAGCACGGTGATCGCGAGCAGCCCGGCCAGAACCGGTCCTGGCAGAGGCACAAACCCAAGCCAACTGGCGAACGGAGCATAAGGAACAGCGATGGAGATAGCGGCGACACAGACCGCGAGCCCCGCAAGCAAGCGGCTGGGACGGCTGTTCCATGGCCTCATATGGGTGCGCACGATGAACAGGATGGCAAGTTGAGTCAGCACCGATTCGATGAACCAGGCCGTCTGAAATGTGGCTGCTTCGGCATGCGCTACCAGCAGAAGGAAGGCGAAGGTCGCGAAGTCGAACGCGGAGCTCACCAGTCCGAAACTCACCATGAAACGTCTTATGAAATGGATGTCCCAGTGCCGCGGTCTGCGCAGTTGTTCGATGTCGACGTTGTCGCCAGCGATCGCAAGCGATGGAATGTCGGAGAGGAAATTGTTCAGCAGGATCTGCTTGGCCAGCAGGGGCAGAAACGGCAGGTAGAGCGAGGCGGCGGCCATACTGATCATGTTGCCGAAATTGGCGCTGGTCGTGATGGAGATGTACTTCATCGTGTTGGCGAAGGTTTTGCGGCCATCGTCGACGCCCCTCACCAACACGCTCAGGTCTCGCTTGAGCAAGATGATGTCCGCGGCTTCGCGCGCCACATCGACGGCCGTATCGACCGAAATGCCGATGTCTGCCTCATGAAGCGCCGGCGCATCGTTGATGCCATCGCCCAGATAGCCGACCACGTGGCCGCTCCGGCGCAGTGCCTCGACGATGCGCTCTTTCTGGTTCGGGTCAATCTCGACGAAAAGATCAGTATTGCGGACGCCGGCCAGAAGCCCGTTCTTCGTCAGCTTCGATAGATCCTCGCCGGTCATGATCCGATCGGCCGGCAGACCCACGGCCTCGGCCAGATGCGCCGCGACGTAGCGGTTATCGCCGGAAATCACCTTTACGCCGATGCCTCGGTCGGTAAGCGCCGACAGTGTCTCCCGCACCCCCTCCTTCGGCGGATCGAGAAACAGCAAGAACCCCGCGAACGCCATGTCGGTCTCGTCATCACGGCTGAAGCTCGCCTTGTTCTGAAATCGACGGATCGCCAGGCCGAGAACGCGATAGCCTTGTGCGCTCCAGTGTCTGAATCGTTCGTCGATCGCCTCGCGCTCCGTCGCGCCGAGGGGTGTCAAGCCATGCGAACCTTGCACGAAACCGCAAGCATCGAGGACGTTCTGTACGGCTCCCTTGGTGATAAGGATCTGTTCACGCTTGCTGTCCTGCACTGCGACCGACAGGCGCTTGCGCACAAAATCGTAGGGGATCTCATCGATTTTGGTGAAGCCGGACAAAGCCTCATGTAAATGCGGTGCGCTCGCAATCGCCTCGTCGAGAGGATTCTTCAGGCCCGTCTGCAAAGTCGCGTTGAGCCGGGCGAAAAACAGGACGTCGGTCGACGCGTTGCCCTCGGCGTCGAACGATCCATCGAGGTGAATGACGCCCTCCGTCAGCGTCCCGGTCTTGTCGGTGCACAGCAGATCCATGCTGCCAAGATTCTCGATGGCATCGAGACGGCGCACGATGACACCGCCGGCGGCCATCGTCCGAGCGCCCCGGGCTAACGTCACGCTGATGATCGCCGGAAGCAGTTCGGGGGTCAGACCAACCGCCAGCGCTAGTGAAAACAACAGGGACTCGATGAAGGGCCGGTTGAGCATCACATTGGCGAAGAACACCAGGATGACGATCACAAGCATGATCTCGGTCATCAGATATCCAAACATCCTGATGCCGCGAGCAAACTCGGTCTCGGGTATCCGTCGCTCCAATGCTTCGGCGATCGACGCGAATTCGGTGTGCGCTCCCGTAGCGACGGCCAGCACCTTTGCCGTTCCACTGCGAACCGACGTGCCGGTGAATACGGCATTGCTTCGCTGCGCGATGCCGGCCTCGGGCGGCGAGCGACCGGCGGACTTCACGACGGGAAAAGTCTCGCCGGTCAGAACAGACTCGCTGACGTTGAAATCCCGCGACTCCAGGATGACGCCATCGACTGGGATGAGATTGCCAGCTGACAGGCAGACGACGTCGCCTGGAACGATCTCCTCGACATTGACGGCGCGTTCGAAGCTGTCTCGAAGCACAGTCGCCTTGCGGGAGATTCGGTTCTGCAAAGCCTCCATCGCTCGCGAAGCGCCATACTCCTGAGTGAAGCTGAGAACGCAGCTGGCAAGCACGATCACGCCGATGATTGCAGCTTCATGCCTCTCCCCGACGAATGCAGAAACGGCGGCGGCAAAGACCAGGATGAGGACCAACGGGCTGCGAAACTGGCGCGCGAATACGCTCAGCGCCGATCCGCCGGATCGAGGCGCCAGTGCATTGCGACCGAAACTAGCAAGCCGGATTGCCGCGTCGACACTGAGCAAGCCGGAAGTGGAGGTCTGCAGTTGGTCCACCAACTCCGCCATTTCGAGCGACCAGTATGCTGGTTCGACATCGCCGCAAAAGCGGCTGACCGGTCGCTTCCCGCCTGGAACGCTTTCCAGTCGGTTCGAGCTATCTGCCGTACTGGTCGCCATGGTCGTGCAGTCAGTTCGAAAACAGGCGGCTGATGCTATTCTCGCCAATCAGCGAGCGTGTGATGCCGCCAAATGCCCATTCCCTGAGCCGGCTGTGTCCGTAGGCCCCCGAAACGATCAGATCGGCGTGGGCCGAGCGAGCAAACGCAACGAGCCCTTCGCCGTCCGCAGCGTCGGCGATCACTTCGGTTCGTGCCATGATGCCATGCTGCTCCAGAAACACCGCCACATCGGCGAGGCTGTCTCGAACATCCTCACCCGAGGCAGTCTCCATTGTAGCGACGACAACCTCTTTGGCCTTGGCAAGGAAGGGCAAGGAGTCGGACAGAGCTCTTCGAGCTTCCCGGCTGTCCTTCCAAGCGACCAGGACGGTTTTCCCGACCAGGTGTTCGGCATTGCCCGCGGCAACCAGCACAGGGCGACCGGCCCCCAGCACCAGGCTTCCTATATCGAGTGCACGAAAGACATCGTCGTTGCCATCGCCGGTCACGATGAGATCAGCTGAACGGGCTACCAGTCCCACGGCGCGAGTCGGACCGCAGATATATTGTTTCCATTCGCTGCTGATGGATTGCGGGACAAGCCTCTCGAAACTGTCGCGCAGTTCGGCAAGACGCTTCTCGATCTCCTGCCGTTTGACCTGCATGACCTCGCCCTCATAAACTAGGCCTTCGCTCGTGGCCACCAAAGGCGGAACATCCGCGGCAGCGAAGCCGATGAGATGAGCGTCGAAGCGATGCGCCATTTCTGCTGCAAGCTTCACGATTGGCGCGGGATCCGCATCGACGGCCAAGTTGACGACAATCGTTTTGTAGGACATGCGGCACCTTCAGGAGATGATGATCGATTGATGAGTGCCATTCCGCGAAGTGCACGACCTTGATGCTGATCAAACTCTGGTGGCTCTATGTTTGCGAATGCCTGCGTGAGTGCTAAACCAGTGACCGCCAGTGTTCCTTCAGAAGCAGATTGGATGTGACCCAGAAGAGCCCAGCTTCCGCGGGAGCCATCGCCGAAGCAGCCGCTTCGCTTGACGGCTTGTCGCGAAGTGATGATTTGCCGGAACATGAGTTGCTTGCATTGATGTTCGAGCAAGCACCGGGTTTCATGACATTGCTGAGAGAGCCCGGGCACGTGTTTGAACTGGCGAATGCCGCCTATCAGCGAATGGTCGGCCAGCGAAATGTCATTGGCAGATCGGTGCGTGAAGCCTTTCCCGACCTCGAAGGCCAAGGCTTCTTCGAATTGCTGGACCGCGTTTACGAGACCGGCGAACCCTATGTGGGCCGAAGCGTCAAGGTCGTATACCGCAACGTCGAGACGGGCGGCGCGGAAGAACGCATCCTAGACTTCGTCTATCAGCCCATTAGAGCAAAGGACGGCCAGATCACCGCGATATTCGTTCAAGGCACGGACGTCAGCGAGCTGTCCTTCGCCAACGCCGCGCTGCAACTGCGTGAGGATCACCTGCGTTCGATCCTGGCGACTGTACCCGATGCCATGGTCGTTATCGACGAACAGGGTCTGATGCAGTCCTTCAGCACTGCTGCCGAAATGCTGTTCGGTTATAAATCCAGCGAAGTTATCGGTCGAAATGTCAGTTTGCTGATGCCCAATCCCTATCGAGAGGAACATGACGCTTATCTGCACAGATACCTTTCCACCGGAGAACGCCGCATCATAGGACTTGGACGCACCGTGACCGGGATGCGCAAGGATGGCTCGACCTTTCCCATGGAACTGGCCGTCGGCGAAATGCATCCGGGAACGGGCCGTTTCTTCACGGGCTTCTGTCGCGACCTGACCGAACGCCATAGGACGGAAGCGAGGATGCAAGAGCAGCAGCAGGAGCTGCTCCACATGGCAAGGTTCACCGCGCTCGGCGAAATGGCTTCGACATTGGCGCATGAGATCAACCAACCGCTGACAGCCATCACAAACTATCTTAAAGGCAGCCGTCGTCTGCTCGAGAAAAGCAATGACGAGAACGCGACTATGTTGCGAGAGGCCGTCGAAAAGGCCGCCGAGCAAGCCTTGCGCGCGGGCGACGTCATTCGTCGCCTCAGGGACTTCGTTGCCAGGGGCGAAAGCGAGCGCCAGGTCGAACACCTGCCAACGCTCATCGAGGATGCCTCCTCGCTCGCTCTGGTTGGCGCGAGGGAGGCCGATGTCCGCGTCACATACGATCTCGACCCAGCGGCCGAGCTCGTTCTGACCGACCGAATTCAGATCGAGCAGGTGCTGCTCAATCTTATGAGAAACGCCGTGGAGGCCATGCAGGGCGCGCCGCGCCGGGAGTTGCGGGTCTCTACCGCCTCTCGACATGACGGGATGGCAGAGGTCAGCGTGGTCGATACTGGGCCTGGGCTGGCACCGGAGGTTTCAGCCCAGCTTTTCCAGCCCTTCGTGACAACGAAGAAGCAGGGAATGGGAGTGGGACTGTCTATTTGTCGCACTATCGTCGAGTCGCACGGTGGTCATATCTGGGCGGAGTCGATGCCCGAGGGTGGAACGGCCTTCCGGTTCACTTTGCGCGCGGTAGAAAAAGAAGAGGTCGCCAGTGGCCAGTGATGTCGTCCATGTGGTCGACGATGATGTCGATGTCCGCAAATCGCTGGGCTTTCTCCTCGCGACAGCCGATTTTGCCGTGCGCCTCTACGAGTCGGCGACCGCATTTCTGGCGACAGAGCCGAAGGAGCTCGAGGGTTGCATCGTCACGGATGTGCGTATGCCTGGCATCGACGGCATCGAGTTCTTGCGGCAATTGAGATCCCGCGGTTTGAACGTGCCGGTGATTGTCATGACCGGTCACGCCGATGTCGCGCTGGCCGTCCAAGCGATGAAGGAAGGCGCTGCCGACTTCATCGAAAAGCCGTTCGACGACCAGGTTCTCATTGATTCGCTGCGTTCGGCGCTGGATCACCGCAGCCAGCCTGTCGCGGCCCACCCACAATCAAACGAAATCCGGAAGAACCTTGCCACTCTTTCGGAACGTGAGCGCCAAGTGCTTGACGGGCTCGTCTCTGGTCTGCCGAACAAGACGATTGCCTACGATCTCGGGATCAGCCCGCGCACGGTTGAAATCCATCGTGCGAATGTCATGAGCAAGATGGGAGCGGGCAGTCTCTCACATCTGGTACGCATGGCACTGATCGCCGAGCCCAAACATTAAGCGCCGCTTCTGTTTGCACGCGCGCCCTTGGCCGACGTCAGGACAGGTCTCGCAGCAAGCTCGCCCGCCGCTCCTTTGGATTCCAGTCCCGCCAGTGGGTCGGCCTGATGTCGACACGAACGCGGGTAACGACATCCATCCACCCATCCCGACCCTTTTCGCAAGGAAAAACAAGCGCGTGCAGACCTTCCTCGTCCAGAACGGCTAGTTCGAGGCTACGGCCAAAGGGGGCGCTTGCTATTGGATTCCACATCCGCTTACCGTGGATCGAGATGCCGGCGAACGCTTTGATTTGAATCAGGTTTTCGAAAGGATGGCCAACAAGGCTCGTTTGACTTCGGCACGCGAATTGACCTAGCTCAAAGTCGAGACCGGCAAACTGAGTATGGTGACCCAACAGGACAGGCCTGCCGCGACCGGCGGCGGGTGTCCGGCAAAGGAGCTCACCATGAATTACCAGCGGTTCTTCGAAGATGCGATCGACCAGCTCCACGCCGAGCGTCGCTACCGCGTTTTCGCCGACCTCGAGCGCATGGTGGGCAAGTTCCCGCGCGCCATCTGGCGTTCCAACGGCCGCGCCCAGGAAATCACCGTCTGGTGCTCCAACGACTATCTTGGCATGGGCCAGAACGAGGATGTGATCACCGCCTTCCAGGCCGCGGCCGGCAAGATGGGCTCGGGCGCCGGCGGCACCCGCAACATTTCCGGAACATCCAACCCGCTGGTCGAGCTGGAGCATGAGCTCGCCGACCTGCACGACAAGGAAGCAGCACTCGTCTTCACCTCCGGCTTCGTCTCCAACGAAGCCTCGATCTCGACCATCGCCAGGCTTTTGCCCAACTGCCTGATCATCTCGGATGAGCTGAACCATGCCTCGATGATCGAGGGCGTGCGCCGCTCGGGCGCGGAAAAGAAGATCTTCCGCCATAACGACGTCGCGCATCTGGAAAGCCTGCTGCAGGCCGCGGGGCGCGAACGCGCCAAGCTGATCGTCTTCGAGAGCGTCTATTCGATGGACGGCGACATCGCGCCGATCAGGCAGATCGTCGAGCTCGCCGAACGCTACAACGCCATGACCTATATCGACGAGGTCCATGCGGTGGGCATGTACGGGCCGCGCGGCGGCGGCATCACCGAGCGCGAAGGGCTGGCCGACCGCATCGACATCATCGAGGGCACCTTGGCCAAGGCCTTCGGAACGCTGGGCGGCTACATCACCGGCACAAGTGCCGTCATCGACGCCGTGCGCTCCTATGCGCCGGGCTTCATCTTCACCACCGCGTTGCCGCCGGCGATCGCGGCCGCGGCGACCACCTCGATCCGTCACCTCAAGCGCTCGCAGGCCGAGCGCGACGCGCAGCAGCGCCAGGCTGCCAGGACCAAGCAGGTGCTTGCCGCCGCGGGCCTGCCGGTGATGGAATCGGCCACCCATATCGTGCCGGTGCTGGTCGGCGACCCCGAGCTTTGCAAGATGGCGAGCGACCGCCTGCTCGGCGTGCACGGCATCTACATCCAGCCGATCAACTATCCAACGGTGCCGCGCGGCACCGAGCGGCTGCGCATCACGCCGACGCCGTTCCATTCGGACGCGCTGATCGCCGAATTGCAGGACGCGCTGGTCGAGACCTGGGATGCGCTGGGCATTCCCTATGCCTCAAGCGGTCGTCCCGCCGTCGCCAAGACCGACCGGATCATTCCGCTGCTCACGGCGGCGGCGGGCGGCTGAAATCGAGGACGTCGAACTTTGATCCGACGCAATGCGCGGGGCTTCCAAAGGAGGAAAAAAGGAAACCACGTTCAGGGATACCAGCCATGACACACTCTGTTTCGCACACCTCAATCACGCATGCTGCCGATCAAGCGCAGCAATGGGTAAACGAGCTTGCCAAGGACCTGGATTGGAACGAACAAAGTGCGTTCCGGCTGTTGAAGGCAGTCCTGCACACTTTGCGCGACTGGCTCTCGCCACAGGAAACGGCGGATCTGTCGGCACAATTGCCCACCTTGATCCGAGGAATCTATTTCGAGGGGTGGAACCCACCCGACCCCGTGTGCGAGCGCAAGAAGCGCGACTTCGTCATCAGCGTCAGGAAGAGCTTCGGTTACGAGCCGGAGATCGACGTCGATAAGGCTATTGCAGTTGTGTTCCGACTGCTCGACCGTCACATTTCCCACGGCGAAATCGTCCAGGTCCGGAACTCGATGAAGAACTCGCTGCGTCAACTCTGGCCGGAGGGATGACCGATGTTTCGCGATCGGCAGGAGGCAGGGCAGAAGCTCGGAGCCTCGTTGGAGGCGCTTCAGCTGAAGGATCCAATTGTGCTCGCCTTACCACGCGGTGGTGTTCCTGTCGCAGCCGAGATTGCCAAGACACTGAAGGCGCCTTTAGACCTGGTCATCGTTCGAAAGGTCGGAGCACCTGGCAATCCGGAACTTGCCGTCGCCGCCATCGTGGACGGAAACCCGCCGGACGTCGTTCTTAACCGGGAGATCGTGGAAGTCTACGCTCTCGGTGACAGCGCACTACGAGTTTTGATCGCGCAGGAACGGCCCGAATTGGAGCAGCGTCGCGCAATATATCGCGGGAAGGAGCCGCCCCTCTCGGTGGCTGGCAAAACGGTGATTGTTGTCGACGACGGAGCTGCGACCGGAACGACGATGAAGGTGGCCATCCGGGCGTTGAAGCGACGTTCCCCACAAAGGATCATCGTCGCGCTGCCGGTCGCGCCGCCGGAGACGATGGACGAGCTCGCGCAGGAAGCGGATCTGACGATCTGTCTCAACCAGCCTGCTCGTTTCCGGGCGCTCAGCTATTATTATGGCAGCTTTCCACAGCTCTCCGACAGCGAGGTGCTCGATATGATGGCGCTGGCTCACGAGGATCGCCGCAATGCTGTCGACAAAACACGCTCCGGCACAAACGCCGCAAGCAAATTGCGGCATGGGGCCGGCACCTAGGAGTTTCGGCGATGCAGATCCGCACCCTTTCCACCTTGGAATGCACGAAGCTGTTGATGGCCAATCGAGTCGGCCGCCTGGCATGTGCGAGAGACGGGCAACCTTATGTCGTGCCGCTCTACTATGCCTATGCGGACAATCGCCTCTATGCGTTTTCGATGGTGGGCAAGAAGATCGACTGGATGCGCATAAATCCGCTTGTGTCGGTGCAGGTCGACGAACACAGCACCACCCGAGGTTGGAAAAGCGTGGTCGTCGGCGGCCGTTATGAGGAACTTCCCGATCGAACCGAACACAAGGTGCAGCTTGATCACGCATGGTCGTTGCTGAGCAAGCATGCCGACTGGTGGGAACCAGGCGCGCTCAAGCCGATCGCATCCACAGACGCGGAGCACATTCCTCATGTATTCTTCAGCATCTTCATCGCGGAAGTTTCTGGTCGCGAGTTGTTCGAGAACTAACCCTTAAGTAGAGGGCGTGCGTATGCTGCGCCAAGCCAACTGCCGGTCGAAGTGACTGGCCGCATATGCAGCCGACTTGAGGCTCCGCCATGGCCTCGCACATAGCTGGCGAGAGCGCGATGCGCCGAACCGCAGCCGCACTGCTATAGCCTCGTACGAACTTGTCTGCGCTGAACAGTCACTTGCAACGAACTGGATTTGACCAGGGTCAAGGCCCCCGACCTCTTTTCCTGTTGAATGCCCCCATCACTCCAAAGGTGGGAGGGCCCTATGGCCACAACAGACCTCAATGTCCCTATTCGGGAAGCGGCCACCGCAGCATCGACGAAATTAAGGCTGGGATCGCTTACGGCACTCGTCATCGGCTCGATGGTAGGCTCGGGCGTGTTCAGCCTGCCCCAGAATATGGCGGCCGGCGCTGGTCCACTTGCTGTCCTGATTGGCTGGACGATCACGGCCGTCGGCATGCTCGCACTGGTATTCGTCTACCAATCGCTGGCAGTGCGCCGGCCTGAACTCGATGCCGGCCCCTACGCTTATGCCAAAGCCGGCTTCGGCCCCTTCATCGGCTTCAACAGCGCCTGGGGCTATTGGATCAGCGCATGGGTCGGCAATGTGTCCTACGCCGTAATCGTCTTCAGCGCGTTGTCCTATTTCTTCCCCGCCTTCGGCGATGGGAATACCTGGCAGGCGGTGCTCGGCGCCTCGATCCTTTTGTGGATCATTCATTTCCTCGTTCTTGGTGGCATTCGCCAGGCTGCAATCGTCAACACCATCGTGACCGTGGCCAAGATCGCTCCGGTGGTGCTCTTTGTTGGCGTTGTAGCGATCGCCTTCAAGCTCAAAGTCTGGTCGCTCGACTTCACAGGGCTCGGCAACGCTTCTCTCGGTTCGATCGCCGCTCAGGTGAAGAGCACGATGTTGGTGACGCTGTGGGTCTTCATCGGCATCGAGGGTGCTAGCGTCTTCTCGGCGCGCGCGGAGCGCCGCAAGGACATCGCGACCGCGACGGTACTCGGCTTCTTCACGTGCCTCGCGCTTTATGCGCTGGTATCGCTACTTTCGCTCGGTATTCTGAGCCAACCCGACCTGGCCGCCCTGAAGAACCCATCCATGGCAGGCGTGCTGGAGGCAGTTGTCGGACCTTGGGGCGCGATGCTCATCAATCTTGCGCTCGTCGTCTCGGTGGTCGGCGCCTTCCTGAGTTGGACCCTGCTTGCCGCTGAGATTCCACACGTCGCCGGCAAGGACGGGACCATGCCGAAGTTCTTCGGTCACGAGAGCGAACGCGGCGTCCCCTCGACCTCGCTGCTCATCACCAACCTGCTTGTCCAGACCTTCCTGGTGATCACGCTCTTTGCCCATAGCACCTACCAGGCGCTTTTCTACATCGCCTCGGCGGCAATTCTCGTGCCCTACATCTTCTCAGGAGCTTTCGCCGCCAAGTTAGCACTCACCGGAGAAAGCTATCAGAGCGGCGAAGGCAGAACGGGACCGCTCGTTGCCGGCATCGTAGCGACGATCTACGGACTGTGGCTCGTTTATGCGGCCGGACCTGCGTACCTGTTCATGTGCGCGATCCTTTATGCACCGGGCATCATCTTCTACGTCTGGGCCCGCCGCGAGGCCGATCAACGCGCCTTCCGCCCGGTGGAGGCTGTCATCGCGGTCGCGCTCGTCGCAGTCGCAATCCTCGCCGTCTACGAGATGTGGACCGGCGCCGTCAGCGCACTTTGAGAGCTATCCCATGTCAAATCTGGGGGTTCACTCGGAAGTCGGTCGCCTGCGAGAGGTGATGGTCCACAGGCCGGATCTCAGCCTGCGCAGGTTGACGCCGGACAACTGCAAGTCGATGCTGTTCGACGACGTGTTGTGGGTAAAGCGGGCGCGCCAGGAACACGACGTCTTCGTCGATGCACTACGTGAGCGCGGCGTGGTGGTGCATTCGTTCGGCGAGCTCCTCGCCGAGACCATGGGGATCGGCAAGGCCCGCGACTGGCTCCTCGATCGCCGGGTGCACGCCGGCGTGGTTGGCCTTGACATGGTCGACGAGATGCGAGGCTGGCTGAACGAGATGTCGGCCGGCCTGCTGGCAACCTGTCTCGTTGGCGGCATCGCCCGCGCGGAGCTGCCGTTCGATCCCAAGGGTTTAACTGGAAGGACGCTCGCGCCCCAGGACTTCGTCCTGCCGCCATTGCCCAACCAGCTCTTCACCCGCGACAGCTCCTGCTGGATCTACCGCTCCGTCTCCGTGAATGCCATGTACTGGCCTGCCAGGCGACCGGAAGCGGCCAATGTCGAAGCGGTCTATCGCTTCCACCCGCATTTCCGTGACAGCGGCATTCCGCTCGTGTCGCCGCAGGCAGGAACAGGTATCAGCCTGGAAGGCGGCGATGTCATGCCCGTTGGCGAGGGCGTCGCTCTGGTCGGGATGGGCGAGCGCACCACGCCGCAAGCAGTGGGTGATCTCGCCCGCAGCCTGTTCGCGGCCGGCGAAGCCACGCATGTGATCGCGGCGCTGATGCCGCGCGACCGCTCCTTCATGCATCTCGACACCGTCTTCACCTTCTGCGACCGGGACCTTGCCACCATGTACCCGCCCGTCGTCGACAGGCTGCGCACCTTCTCGATCCGGCCCGGAGACGGCGATGCGGCAGTCGAGGTCAGGGAAGAGAACACCCCCTTCACAAAGGTCGTGGCGGAGGCTCTCGGCTTGAAGTCGCTGCGGATCATCGCCACGGGCGGCGACCGCTACGAGGCCGAGCGCGAGCAATGGGACGACGGCAACAACGTCGTCGCGGTCGAGCCGGGGGTCGTCATCGGCTACGACCGCAACGTCTACACCAACACGCTCCTGCGGCGCGCGGGTATCGAGGTGATCACCGTCGAGGGCGCCGAACTCAGCCGCGGCCGCGGCGGCGGTCATTGCATGACCTGCCCCGTCGCACGCGACCCCATCTGAAAGGACACCCAATGTCGATCAACCTGCATGGCCGTTCAGTGCTTTCACTGGATGACCTTTCGGCCGGAGAAATCCGCTTCCTTCTGAAGTTGGCCGCCGATCTTAAGGCCGGCAAGCAGGCGGGTCATGAGATACCGCGCCTGGTTCGCAAGAACATCGCCCTCATCTTCGAAAAAGATTCGACACGCACACGGACCGGCTTCGAGGTGGCCGCCTATGATCAGGGCGCCCACGTCACCTATTTCGGTCCGTCCGGCAGCCACATCGGGCACAAGGAATCCATGAAGGACACCGCGCGCGTGCTGGGGCGGATGTATGACGCAATCGAGTATCGCGGCTTTGCCCAGCACCAGGCCGAAATGCTGGCGGCGCACGCCGGCGTGCCCGTCTACAACGGCCTGACGGATGAAGCACACCCGACCCAGATCCTCGCCGATTTCATGACGATGCGCGAGTTCACGCACAAGCATCTGTCGGATATGACCGTCGCATTCGTCGGCGAGGGACGCGACAATGTAGCCCAGTCGCTGGCGTTGGGGGCCGCCAAGGTCGGCATGGACATGCGCATCACCTCGCCGAAGGAGTTGTGGCCGGACCAGGAATTCTGCAACCATGTCAAGGGACTCGCGGATCGCAGCGGGGGCCGCTTCCGGCTCGATGAAGACGTGAAGGGCTGCGTCCAGGATGCCGACTTCATCTACACCGACGTCTGGATGTCGATGGGCGAGGACAAGTCCGACTGGCCGGAGCGCATCCGTCTCCTGACGCCCTATCGGGTGACCAAGGAAGTGATGGCGGCCAGCGGCAATCCGCATGTGAAGTTCATGCACTGCCTGCCAGCATTCCACGACACCGACACCGAAGTCGGCGCCTATATCGCGCGCGAATTCGGCATCGACTGCATGGAGGTGACCGACGACGTGTTCGAGTCCGGCGCCTCGATCGTCTTTGACCAGGCGGAGAACCGCATGCACACGATCAAGGCGCTGCTCGTCGCCACGATCGGCAACTGACATGCTGATCGTGACGGCCCTCGGCGGGAACGCGCTGTTGCGGCGCGGCGAACCCATGACCGCCGAAAACCAACGCAACAATGTCAAGCGCGCCGCGTCCGCTCTGGCCGCGCTGATTGGCGAGGGCCATTCGCTCGTAATCACGCATGGCAACGGCCCGCAGGTCGGTCTGCTGGCGCTTCAGGCCGCCGCAATGAATGGCAGCGCATTTCCGCTAGATGTGCTCGGCGCCGAAAGTGCCGGGATGATCGGCTACGTGATCGAGCAGGAGCTTCGCAACCTCATCGGCTCGAGGCTGTTCGCGACATTGCTGACCCAGGTGAAGGTCGACCCGCTCGACCCGGCCTTCGCACAGCCGACGAAACCGATAGGCCCGGTCTATGTTGAAGAGACCGCTCGGCAATTGGCAGCAAAGAGAAATTGGACAATCGCGCCCGACGGTGACAAGTGGCGCCGTGTCGTCGCCTCGCCTCGACCCGTCGAGATACTGGAGGCATCCGTCATTTCACTTCTTGTCGATCGCAACGTGGTCGTTATCTGCGGTGGCGGAGGCGGTGTCCCGGTTGTCGCGCGTGAGGACGGCAGTCTTATTGGCGTCGAAGCCGTCATCGACAAGGACCTCGCGAGCTCGCTGCTGGCGCGCCAGTTGAAAGCCGACATGCTCTTGATGCTCACGGATGTCGACGCAGTCTATGTGGGCTACGGCACGCCGGATGCCCGCGCGCTGCGCAATGTCGGAGCAAGGGAGCTTTCGGGCAAGGATTTCCCCGCCGGCTCGATGGGCCCCAAGATCAGTGCCGCGACCGAATTCGTCCAAGCGACGGGCAATCCCGCTGCGATCGGCCGGCTAGAGGACGCGACGGAGATCGTCGAGCGTCGTAAGGGCACCTGGTTCGAGCCCTAGCCTTGGCCGATTTCAGGAGATTTTCGCCACGCCGACAATGTAGTTCTTGCCATAGGCCGCAGCGCATTTTGGGCAGGTCGTATAAAAGAAATACACATCGCTCGCATCGGGATTGCGCTGGTGCGCGAGCTCAAGCATTTCCTCATGCCAACCTCTTGCCTGCTCGAATGCCCCTTCGAAAACCTTGGTGACGAAGTCGCCCGTCAGTGCAGTCGTTTCCTCTTCGGGCACGGCCTTCGAAACCGAAAAAAGATGCTCGCTCGTCCAAGGCGAGAGATCGCGGCTTAGAACGATGAACTGACCTTCGGCAGAAGCGCCGGCGTCGTCGATATGCTCGCTGACGCGGGCAAAGACGCTGCCCATGTTCACCGGAACATGCATGATGCTGTGGGTTGTCGCCCTGACGAACGGCTTGTCGGTGAAATGCAATTCCTGATTGTCCCAGCCGACCGGGTTGAATTTTGGACAGCAACCCGTGGTGTTCACGCTGGCATCGTAGTGCGGTGTTTCGTTGGTGCGCATAGTGGTCTCCCGATGCGCGACAGCAGATCAGCCGAGCGCCCGAACGTCATTGATCACGATCAACGCCGCCTGATCAGCAATTGATGCGCATCAATGCCAGTCTGCGCCGGCCCGGCTAAATAGATCGACTATGTCGATATGGTCAGCGCGAAAGACGCTGAAGGGGCAGATGGCGATTGGCAGATCGCGCTAGCAGGAGAGGAGTTCAGGATGGCAAAGAGAACCGAAAGGATCGAGATTGGCATGGACCTCGCCGCAAGATGTCGCGTTACCGACACTTGGCAGGATGATTTCGGGGACCAATGGGTCAAGGTGGTCATCGAGGGCCATGACGTTCCGGTGACGTTGAAGGCGGCCCACTTCTATCCCTTTGACGATCACGACGTTGCGCATACATCCTGAGGAATCCTTGAGAACATGCGGCTCGGATTGCCAAGGCTAGTTTTCGGATTCAGTCGACGCGGCAGCTAAATCAACGGTCAAGCGTCCGGATGTAGGCGACAATCGCTCCGATCTGCTGGGGATCGGCGACAAACTCCGGCATGTCCGGGTGGCCAGTCGAGATCCCTTCCGCCAGCGCCTCCTCCAAGTCTTCGATCGGGTAGCGCAGATGCAGTGTTCGAAAAGGAGGTGCGTCCGGATGTGCGCTTTCACCAGTCGAGCCGGTTGCGTGGCAGCGTGCGCAGTTTGCCTCCACAAGCCTTCGGCCATGGGAAACCTGGAGATTGTCGTTTGCCCAGGTTGCCGGCGTGCCTGCGAGCATGGGCGCAACGATAATAATCTTCAACAGCGTTTTGCGTTTCATACTCGTAGCATACGGCATCAAGATCTGCAGCGCCTTGACTTGGCTCAAACGCCAATGAGCTCTTACTCCACGATACGCAGACGACTGATCGCAACCTCAGTTCGTCCAGCTATCGATTTCGCCTTCTTGTTTGATTGGAACACTTCAGGGCGCCAGGGTTGCCGCGGCCATATCATCGACCGCTGTATACGCCTCTTTGCGAACTTGGCCGGCCGTCTCCGTCGCGAGCTTGGCACCGATGCACGCGAACTCGCCCACCTCGTTCGCATAGTCGGACGCGGCATTCTGCCAAAAATTGGCGAACACGTCGAAGCTATCGGCGAATTCACCGCTATCCTTCAGCGTTTCGATCAGCTTCAGATCGTCCCAAAATCGCCGGCCAAGAAAGGACGCAGCTTCAATCTGGCAGCGGAACAGCCCTTGGATGGAATGCAGCTGCAGCGCGGTGGTCGCCTCCAACAGCTTCTGCCCTGCCCTGACAAAGGGGAACAACTCCGGCGCGCGGAATTCTCCTGCATTCCAAAACATGATGGCCTCCTCGATCTCAGCTTTCACTGCCTCATCTCTGGCCGGCGCGGCCTTGAACGGCGGCCGAAGCGATGGCTCACCGCATCGAGCTTGCGTCTCTTGGAAGACGCCGTTTCGAAGTAAATGCCGACCCCGGCGATCCAAGCGAGGCAATGCAGGATGCCCCGAAAGAGAATGCCTCCAGCGGACATGAACTGATCCTCGTGTGGCTCTGATCGAAACATCGCAAGGTCGATTCCGGCACGCATTGATCCCGATCAATCGACCGCCAGGCGCAAACCTGCATCGACCTCCGGATTCCCCTTCTCGCCAGCCGCTTCCCGACTTTGACATTGATCAAGGCGAGGAAGGGCATTGCCGGGCACGACATCGGCGAAGCAATTGTCTTGCAGAAAGCGGAATGAGGACGCGATGAAGGAACTGCCGCTTGCCGAAGTCTATCGGCTGATCGAGCCTGGTCCCGTTGTCCTCCTGACAACAAGGTCAAAGCAGGGTCGCGCGAACGTCATGACCATGTCCTGGCACATGATGATGGGGATCGCGCCGCCGACCATGGCCCGCGTCGTATCGAGCGACGACTTCTCCTTCTTCGCCTTGCGTCACACGAAGGAATGCGTAGTCGCGATCCCTGCCATTGGCCTTGCGGAAAAGGTCGTCAAGATCGGAAACTGCTCCGGGCGCGACACCGACAAGTTCGCGACAGCCTGGTTGACGCCTCTTCCCGCCGAGCGCGTTTCGGCTCCCCTGATCGCCGAGTGCTACGCCAATCTCGAATGCCGGGTCATCGATACACGCCTGGTGAACAGATATAACCTGTTCGTCCTCGAGGTCCTGAAAGCCTGGATCGACCCGGTTCAACCGAAACCGAAGACGATCCATCACATCGGAAATGGCACCTTCGTCGTGGACGGCGAGTCGGTCCATTTCGAATCCCGCATCCCCTGATGCCGCTGTAGCCATTTTGATCGACATCAAGGTGGGAACGTTCCTGCAAATCTAGCTTCGGTGCACCAAACCTCACAAACCGGAAGCACCCCGATGAGCTACAGATCCATTCTTTTGAACCTTGGCATTGACGGTTCAATCGAACCCCTGACACGGATCGGCATCGATCTTGCCAAACGTTTCGATGCAAAGCTGATTGGCTTCTGCGCCGCGGACGCACCGCTGCCGGTGACGATGGCGCCCGAGGGCGCGGCGATCGCGGCCGAGATCTGGGAGCAGTCTAAGGATGAAATTCGGCAGAGGCTTGGAAGCATCAGGAGCGAATTCGAGAGTCTCGTCGCCGGAGCGGTAAAGACGGATTGGCGAGGCACGATCGAGAATCCGGATCACGCCGTAGCCAGGAGTTCTCGTCTCGCCGACCTCGTCGTCACGACAGCCTCGCAGGGGGCATCCACGGGCGACTCTTACCGCACGGCCGATCCAGGCTCCCTGGTGCTGCGTGCCGGCCGGCCGATCCTGGTCGTTGCCCACGGTGCGGCGGATTTGCCAGCTCGCAAGATCGTGGTGGCCTGGAAGGACACTCGTGAAGCGAGACGGGCTGTCGCAGACGCTTTGCCGCTCATGGCGATGGCAAGCGAGGTCACCATCGTGGCGATCGATCATAATCCGGATGATTGGCTCAGTGATAGTGTCAACGACGCCGTAAGCTTCCTGGCAGACCACGATATCAAAGCACGAACGGAAGTCATCAAGACGGAGGATGATGACGGCAACCGCCTCATAGATTTCCTCGCCTCGGTCAGGGCGGAGTTGGTCGTGTCAGGCGCCTACGGACACAGCCGCGTGCGGGAATGGGTGTTCGGCGGCGTGACACGTTCTCTGTTGGATGAGGCCTGGCTCCATCGGCTGATGTCGAGTTGATGCCGAAGCGAGTAACTTCCAGGACGTTGTTAATTTGCTTGCTGTCAAACCGCCACTAACCTAGGCATTTCGATGCCCGGCGCGAATGCACTATTCTCATTGCAGTGGATCTTGAACCAAGCGCTCAATCCACCGGCAGGGCAGCTACCCGCTTCTAGAACCCTCTTACCCCCTGAGCCAACTCCGGGGCCCTAGATCAGATGATGCGCTCGCGCCGAACGCCCTGACTTATCCACGCCTCGCGTTGCCGCCCCATGCAGTTGCGCCTACGCCAAAAGAGGATCGAGGTGGAGGGCCGCCAGTTGGAACCTCAGTTCCAGCCCTGGCGGCTTCAACCTTACCGCTTAGTGAGGTTTGCCCCCTAGTTGACGCGGTTCGGTTGATCCATCTTGTTCAAATACCGGATGTCACGACCGCGCTCCCCCACCGGCTGCTTTGAGATCATCTCCCGCACATCCTTGGTGAATTCTTGGAGGTCCCTTTCGAACCTTCCATCATCATCTTCATCACCCATCTCGTCGTGCATTTTGAATTCACTCCACACCTTGCTGCGGTCTAAGGCTTGTTGAGATTCAGGATTCCCATCTTGGCTTGGTCGTGATTCAAGCTTTTGATGGAACGATTCGTATTGACGGACGCCCAGTGGGCGAGGATGGAACCGCACTGTCTGGGTAAGGCGATAGACCCTGGACGAAGTGGAGGTGACAATCGCCTGTTTGTTGAAGCAGTTCTCTGGATCGTGCGCACTGGAAGCCCATGGCGCGATCTGCCTGCCTTCTTCGGTAAGTGGAACAGCGTCTTCACGCGATACCGCGGTTGGGTCAAAGCCGATGTTTTCATTCGGCTTTTCGAGGCCTGCTCCGATGCCCCGGATATGGAGTACGCCATGGTCGACGCTACCATAGTCAAGGTCCATCGCCACGGCCAGGGCGCAAAAGGGGGACTCAGAGCCAGGCCATTGGTCGCTCCAAAGGCGGCATGACGACCAAGATCTTGGCGCTTACCGACGCGCTTGGCAATCTCGTGCGCTTTGTTCTGCTGCCGGGCCAGCGGTTCGATACGGTCGGTGTCGAACCGCTCATCGCGGGTCTCAGCTTCGACGCTCTGATCGCCGATAAGGCCTTCGACAGCAACGTCATCATCGCCGATCTGAACGAGCGCGGCGCCAAGGTCGTCATTTCTCAGCACTCGCGCCGTGCAAAGCCGCTGCCGCTCGATGCCGAGATGTACAAATGGCGTCATCTGATCGAAAACTTCTTCTGCAAACTCAAGGAATTCAAACGTATCGCCATGCGCGCCGACAAAACCGACCAGAGTTTCAGTGCCATCATCCATCTCGCTGCCGCCGTCATAAACTCACGATGAATCTCAACAAACCCTAGTGTGTGGAAGGGCACCTGAGACTGATATGCCGCTTGAAGCGCATTTGGCTCGCTGACCCACAGCTCATGAAAACCGGTGCACATTGCAGCTCCGGCGCCACGACATCGCTCCAAGGCAACAACACTCACCCAATGGTATTTTTCGTTCAAGTAGCTGACAATAGATTGCGCCGAGGCCGCGTTTCCGTTTTCTGTTTGCAGGAAGAAAAAGAGGAACGCTCTGCGCCTCATCCTTTCTGTTTCCTGCACCACATACCTAATGGCATCCTCATCAATGTCAGAGTTCATGTAGAGGAAATTACAACCCCACCGTCGCGCGAAAAATTTAGCCCCGAGAGACACATATTCACCAATTTCCATAAAGGTCCTTTCAGATCGTTCGCCAACACGTTTGTCGCGCTGGCTCAAAACGTGAAATAGTGAAACCTGCCATGCGGTACGATGGGTAAATTCCACTTACCCTATAATATCGGCCAGAAAGGCTCGGATAAGCCGCTCAGCGCAACCTTGGTGATGTTGCGAATGGGATCCACAGGCAAAGATCCTCGTCTTCGCTGTAGCGAGGCGACAGCGCATTGGTACTCACCATCGCTGACGTGTCTCGGAGGAAACCAGACCAAGCCTCAGCTGCCCGTGCTGCGCGGGGCGCATGCACAAACGTGAGCAATCCTCGCGTTAGTACAATTATTTCATCTAACCTAGGCGACCTCGACCTCGCGGAAATTCCGCCACAGCCGATTCACCGCGGGGAAAAGGTTGTTCACGCCCTCCAGCTGGGCGATACGTTCGCGTACCGCATCCTCGCTGACCACGTCGAGCGGCATGCCCATCTCCCGCAGCCAGAGCGCCGAGAACTGCCAATCGGAACACTTACCACCTGAGAGCCACTCGGCGATCTTGTCCGGGCGATAGTAGATGCGGTTGCCCTGCCCGCGCCGCATCGGTTCGGTTGCGGGGCCCAGATCCCTCATTCGCCAATTCGCCAGGGACTGGAGGGAGGTGCCCAGGGACCGGGCTGCGAGTCGGGAGGGTATCGGCCGCCACGGAGGGAGGCTGGTCGACATGGCGATCGTGTAGAAATGCTTAATGTCGACGTGCCTAGCAATGCCCTTCGGTGTCCAACTGTCCAACTGTCCAACCTCTTTTTCTTCAAGGTGATAATTAGAAGAGGTATAAGTCTGCATAGTACCTTGCTCCGCGCACCTGGTCAGTTGGCCAGCTGGACAGCGGCTGCAACGACAGTCGGCAGTCCCAATGACATGACCTCCGAGTCCCTACCCGTCAGGGCAGCCCGGACCTCATCGCTCGAAGCGTCCATCCACCTTTCGACTTCTTGCCACGCCCACACGTAGCCACGCGGCGACCGCCCAAGGCGCGGAATGGACGTCTTCGTGCTCCGCTTGGAGTCGCCGAGCCTCTTTAGGATCGGCGTGATCTGCTGCACCGTGATTGTCTTCCTCATCCGCTCTTCCACCGCCTCGGCGACGTCCTCGGCCAGGTACACGGGCCGATTGAACGGTCCAGAGCGGGTTTCCCGCAGCTCAACGATAACCTGTTCCAGCACGGGCGCGCTGGCCCGGATCAACTCTTCCTTCGCACCGGTTCGCGGCGGCTCAGCGTTCGCGTCGAAGTCAGTGAGATTGACATGCAGGAGGTAGTGCTTGAAGGCGGCGACGCACTCGTCCGAGAGGCCGACGTCGACGAGCTGACGATAATATGCGTCTTCCCGCTTAGCGGCGTCGACCTTGCACACGAAGAGCCGCCGGTCGTCATGCTCGATGGCCATGGGCTTATCGCTGTTGGTCATGATGATGATGCCGCGAGGCGTCCTCACGTTGAACGCGTCAATCCCCTTGCGCTCGACGGATTGGATCTCTTCCGTGGCCCAACGCTTAAGGCGGTTGTAGGCCACCTTAAGATCATCAATCTGCAGCTCATCCAGGGCCAAAAGACGAACGTTTCCCAGCTCAGCTTGCCAACGCTCGGCCAGGACGCCGCCGTAGACCTCGCGAACGTCATTCTCATGGAACATGCGCTTGACGACCTGCATCAGGAGGTTCTTGCCAACACCCTGCCTGGATTGCAGCACGATCGCCGACTTGATCTTGGCGGCCGGCCGCTGGACAAGATGGGCAAGGTATTGAAGGACCCACCGCTTCTCGGCGTCGCTAGGCAAAAGGTAATGAAGGTGGTCAAGCCAGAGCGAGGCGTCGCCTTCCGCGGAAGCGATGCCTCCGTCCCTCCAGGTGTTGAAGGTCCGGACGCCATTCTCCTCGACGATGAGCTTTTCATTCCCAACCAGGAAGTCGTGCTCGTCGGCCAGACAGGACAGCTTCGAATTGCGGAAGGCCGTGCTGGCCAGCTGTTTCTTGCGCATGTTCCGCGTGAAGGAGCGATCGAAATTGTCCTTCGTCTTGTCTCGCCCGGTCGAGATGTCAAAGAACAGGCCGGTTTTGGCGTCGAGAACATACTTCGCCTGTAGCGGCGCGAGGCCCGGGTCCGTGTAGGCCAGTTCCACCGGAGTCCGAATGACCATCCCCTCGCGGAAGAGGCATCCCTCGCACTCAGCGTTGGTTGCGGCGATCGTCAAGCAAAGCTTCGGGCGGAACTTCGCGGCGTGATCCAGCTTGGCCTGGGCTTCACGATAGTCGTATCGCGAGTCCCGGGCAGACATCAGATGAAAATACCGCTGCCCGTGGGAGATATGCGCCATAATGTCGGCAGCGTCCTTCCACTGCGGCTCGGTCAGCCCCTCGCTTCCCTCGTCACAGGAACGAAGAAAATTGCAGGCGGTGAACATGGCGAGAGCACCGGCCGCACACTTACTCGCATCCTCATCGTCCGAGGCCATTTCCTGACGGAGAGCGTCCGCCAGCTCATGCTCGCCAGAGCATTGCGGACTGTCGGCTATGCGGGCCGCGACCACGCCTTCCAGTTGTTCGAGAGTCCAAGTCCGACCACTTGCCCCGTCCAAGATGTGGACGGGCTTGGCCGGCTTGGTCTTCGGGTTGAACGTTCCCGGCACCCTGAGAACACGCGCGAGCTCTGCGATCGTGTCCAGCTTGAGCCCGTGCTTTTCCCAGACCAACCGAGCCTGCTCGTTCCAGGCCGACCAGAGCCGCTCAACGCGGCTCCGATCTTCTTTCGCCTCCAGAAGCAATGGCTCCTGGAACTGCCAGACCGGGTAGATCCCGCCACCCGAATGGATAGTCAGAGTGGGCTCGGGCAAGCCTGCCTCCGCCAGCAGCTCGAGCGCTTGCTTCTCGTTCTCAGGCAGGTTCTTGGCGGCGTGCACCCCAGTGGCAAGGTCGACGTCGAGTGCCAAGAAGGCCATGGTACAGGCCGTGTCCTGCCGGCGCGTCTGGTGCTCGACGGCCTGCTGATCGTGCAGAGCCACCGCCAAGTACCGGTGAACGCCTTCGGGCTGTGTTGCCAGATAATCGAAGGCGACCTCCCGATTGCTGTAAGGGAAAACCGTATGCCTCCGCCGCGTGCCTGACTGGTGGCGTTCGAACACGACGAGGTTGCCCTCGCTCAGCTGCCCGAACATGCGCTCGATGTAGTCCTTGATCTGCTTCCTGTTGGATTGCACTGCGCCTACCATGCCTTCCTTGAGAACAGTTCGGTGAGAAACGCTCGCGGATCGGCATTGTCAAAGCGCACGAACTCGCGAATGCGCCGAGCGCGATCGTCCTTCAGGATGATCTCGGCGGCCTCCCTGACATCTTCGTCACTTGCTTCGCGAGCAGCCCAGGATTTCCAGCTCGGAACAAACTCCTTCGGAAACCAGTAGTGGTCTGAGGCGTAAGCGGGATGCGGCCTCGGGCCAAGCCCAGCTTGGACAAGCTCTATGAGTGCTGCTTTCGGGATGTGAAGTCGCCGAGCGACGTTGATGTCGACCATTAGGTGTCGGTCCTGTTTGGCCAAGAGTGGGTAGAGGTCGATCGGAAACTGCTCTTTCATGTGGGTCTTCCTTCTGCACAAACTGGCTTCTGCCAGCGTCGAACAGATGTGAACCGGAAAAGAAGGCAACAACCGACGGGTGATGCGCCGCGCAGCAAGAAGATGCACCGCCGGGACCGATATGCGAGGAATAGGGCAATTTGGCCCCCCTCCTCCCATACCTGAGCAGGTGCGACTGCGCCGCGACCTAACTATGGAAACCGCATTTAACGGCCCTGATGATTGTCGGTCAGTGGCTCACGTTTGACGCCGTGGCTGTGCTTTCCAAATCGTATTGACCAACCCAACAGTAGCCCCAAACAATCGAGGAGGGTTTGGGAAGATCTTCCACATGCACCTCCAGAACATTCTCGTCCTCACACGAGAGCAAAATGCATTCGTGGTCGGGAAGATCGTCAACAACATGGGTGAGCCAAGGACGGATGTGCAGGCTCCCATCCCAAAGAGTAAAGGCGGCGAACGGCCAATTTTTGTGCATGACCATGTAGCTGGCTTTCACCACCTTGAAGTAGGAAGTATCTTTCCCTGTCGACAGGTAAACGCCAGCCGAAGGGACGGCGTCATCCTGTTCTTCGCGTAGCCGCAAGATCGGCTCCTCAAGAAAGTGCGGTTCGCCGTCGATCATGATCGGATGCGGCAGGACGCCATGCTCAGCCATCCACCGCACGTGCCGTTCGAGCACGCCGAGCAGTTCGGCGACTTCTGTAACCGTCAAATGTTTGTCGGACATAGGGTTCCTTTCAATAGCTTCGTCCGACCCATTTGGTCACGTCACGACAGACTCGCCAGATCCTACTTGCGCGATACTATAGGATGAGACGGTTTAGTTTTCCCGCTCAGGCAGTTCGGTCAATAGGCATCCCGTTTTTCAAGAAGCACCTGCCTATAACTCTATGATGACGGCGGGAGCCAATGGATGACAATGTCCGAGGTAGTCCCAGACGCCAACGCCAGGGCCGGCTCGCGCACCAGCGCTCAAGGTTGCGACCGGTACATGCCAACTACCCTGGTGGGATGAAGGCGTCGGCTCAGGACAGGCCCAGGCGCAGGCGCCCCACATGGTCAGTCCAGCTTCAGTCTCTTCGACTGAATCGCAGTGAGACACTGAGCAAAGAACACAGCGGTGAACCGTCCGCGCGACAGCTTGTTGCGGATATTGGGCACCTTTTCCTCGACGCCAATGGCAGCCAGCTTCTCGGCCAGGTCGGCATAGCTGAGGCCTTGGAGCTTTAGCTCAGCCTTCAGCACGCCACTTATCAGCCGCTCCCACTCGATCTCGGTCATCCGAATCTTCTCCGCAAGAAAAATCTTTGGCGGCCCATTGAAGCCATATATTCGCCACTTATGTATCGTAAACAGTGCGCATGCACTGAATATGATCAACGCTTCTATCCCGAGGAACTCACTCCATGACCATCGACCAGACCACGGCAAAAGTGCTCACCGACCTCCTGCGCGAACTCTCCTCGGAGCTAGACCTTCATCACGACGATGACGAGTTTCGAGCTCTGGAGCCTACGCTCGAAACGCTGCGACGTGCTGCTACCCTGATGGCGGACGCCGGCCTGAAGGCCCCTGAGGTCTACCATCATGTCATGCGCCGCTTCGAACGGTCGACTCGCTCCTAACATAGCGACCGTCGGCGAAATTTCACGGCGCACAGCCACCCTCCTCCACAGGACTTTCAAAATGACAGAACCATTCGACCCCTCCATCTCGAGCGCTGACTACCTGACCCTGGCCCGTGAACGACACCGGGCCGGAACATCGAGACGGAATGAGGATCTGGCCCAGATGTTCGACGACGACTACGCCTGCGGCCTAAACCAAGAGAACGTCGACGTCCTGATCTATCCTGCCAACTGGAGCATCGCTGTCCGCGACGAGAACAGAAAACCGCGGGTCTTTCTGCATGCCAGGGTCAACCAAAAAGGCAATGCGGAGATCAACTGGGCCCGCGGCGACCACGACATTATTTATGAAGAAGACTTTCTCGCCAGGTACGTGAACGCGGCTCAGTCCGCTTACTCAGTCCCTTGGCGAGGCGTAGGGGAACTGATGTGGTGGAAGGACTACGAACTCCTGGTCAGCAATGCAATCGTCCGCAGATCGCCTGTGGCCACGGCTCTCCTGTACGCCCACGCTGCCAGCCTCAAGGAGCTCGCTTTTGTCCTTGCCCAGCACGTGAACCTGGTCGGTGTAATGGCGCTCAGCTTCACCTATCAGGATGGCGAAATTACCTCGGCGGACTTCATGCCAACCCTTCCGGATGACCAACTGCAGGAAATGATCCAGGAGCGACGCAAGCGGAAGGCGGCAACGCTTCGAGAGGCCGTCGACCGTATGGCGAACTTTGATCCTGAGGATCCTGAATGATCCTCTCACGTTCTGTCTTCCATACTTCCTCAGCGGCCAATGATCTGTCCAATGGCCCTCGTCTCCGCCCCCTTTCGCCCACGGCTCTCGTGTTCGCACTTGCGGGTCGATTGCCGGCCCTCAAGTGCATCTCGCAGGTGTCGCCCTCTCGGCCAGGCTGTCCAGCTGCGGGAAGAGCACGGGATGGCCAGCTGGATCTTCGGTCGGCATTTCGCTCCTGCCGCCCGGCCGCCGGCCCGAACGTTTTGGAACCGGCTCGGCCGCGGATCTTTCGATCACACGCGCGCTCTCGGACCGGCGCGCGGAAGGAGTACACCCTTTTTCGTGGGGAGGGGCCGGGTTGGGGCGGGAATAGACCGACCCTCGGCCCGAAGAAAATTTTGCGTTTTCAGGTAATAGCACTCGCCGCAGCAAGCCCCTCCGGCTGACAAAAGGGACTTCCCCTAGAGTACCATGCGGATGACCCATAGAACCAAGACACGGGCGGAACTAGATCGAGGACGTTCCACATGATTGAGCCCGCACCGCATGAAACGACCGTCAAGCCGACTGCCAGACAATCTCGCACCTGTTGGGGTCAACCTTGACCAAGCTGCCGCGCTCATCGGGATCGGCACGTCGCTGTTCACTCAGCTAGTCACCGCCGGCCAAATGCCAGAACCTCGGCCGATCGCTTCACGCCTTCTTTGGGACGTGGAGGAGGTTGTAGCCGCCTTTCGGGCGATGCCACATCGAGGCGAGACCAGCAGAACAGGGCCATCTTCCCTGCCCAACAACCCCTGGAACTGATGCCGAGAAAACTACCAAAAGGCGTTACCCACGATCGTGACCGGCATGGAAATGTGCGCTTGTATTTTCGCACCCATGGCCGGTCGAAAGTTCGACTTCGGGAACGGCCTGGGACGAAGGAGTTCGAGGCCGAGGTGGCCTGCGCTCGGCTTAACGTCCCGTACTCACCCCTCAAGACCGGCGCCACTGTGGATCGACCTGAAGCGGTGTCCCAGAGGTCCTTCCGCTGGCTGTGTCAGGAGTACAAGCGACGCGTAAGGCTCTCCCCCAAAATTCTGGCCCGGCGGTCATCGGTTCTCGATGAAATCTGCAACAGTGAGCACAAGAGCGGCAACAAGCGGGGTACGCTACCCTTTGACCTCCTAGAGCGAAGGCACGTCCTCGAAATCCGTGACGATCTCCGCTCGACGCCAGGCGCCCAGAACGAGGTCGTCAAGGTCATCTCGGCCATGTACGGGTGGGCCATTGAGAACGATATCCTTCGGAGCAACCCAGCCCTCGGCATCAAGCGCCTGAAGTCTGGCGATGGATTTCACACATGGTCAGTCGAAGAGGTGCGCCAGTTCGAGGCCCGCCACCAGATCGGCAGCAAGGCACGCCTGGCACTCCACCTGGGACTGTTCACAGGGCTGCGTCGCCAGGATCTCGCGATCCTTGGGCGCCAGCACGTCAAGAACGGGTGGCTCCGCATCCGCCCTCAGAAGACCAGCCAATCGTCGGGCGTGGACGTGGAGCTCCCAATCCTTCCCCAGTTGAGGGCGACCATCGACGCCAGTACCTGCGGTGACCTGACCTTCTTGACCTCGGAGTGGGGAAAACCGTTTACCGTTAATTCACTTGGTAACAAAATGCGGGACTGGTGCGACCAGGCCGAATTGCCCCATTGCACCCTCCACGGGCTCCGAAAGGCAGGAGCCACCATCGCCGCCGAGAACGGGGCCACCGACGAGCAGCTCATGGCGATCTTCGGCTGGACCACCAAGCAGCAAACGACGCACTACACCAAGAAGGCGCAACGCCGCCGGATGGCTGAGCATGCCGCCCACCTACTGGTCATCCCAGAACAAAATCAGGACAAAATTGTCCCACCGAAAAAGGCGCGGACCACTGGTGGGACAAAAAACAGAAAAAGCCCTGATAATTCAACACCTGCATAAAGGTGGTGGTGCCCCTAGCCGGGATCGAACCAGCACTCCTTGCGGAACTCGATTTTGAGTCGAGCGCGTCTACCAATTCCGCCATAGGGGCTCAGGCCGGGCGGCCTGGATGGGCGCGGACTATACGGGCGGATGGGTGTTCGTCAACTGGCCTGTTGCGGATTTGCCGGCGCAGCCGGCTGTATTGCTCATCTCCCCGCCTCGTGGCGACGCAGACATTGTGCGGAGCGGAAAATCTTTCTAGACAGACGAAACGTTGAGCGGCTCGCATTCAGAAGCTGGATGCGGCGCTTTGGGTCCTTGTCTTCCTGCCTGTCGTTGCCCAAAACCGCCAAGCGCCTCGGGTGGCATTGATTAGAGCATTCCAGGAAAAGTGCGCTGCGGTTTTCCGTCCGGAATTGCGTCAACTGCATTAGGAGAGCCGATGCTTCGCGGACTTTACGACTGGACCCTGTCGCTGGCGGCGCGGAAATCCGCCGAATGGTGGCTGGCCTTCATCGCCTTCGTCGAAAGCTCCGTGTTCTTCATACCGGCCGACGTGCTCTTCCTGCCCATGGCGTTGGCGCGGCCCGAACGCGCCTATCGCTACGCGTTGACGGCTACGGTTGCCTCCGTGCTGGGCGGCATAGCCGGCTGGCTGATCGGCTACTATGCCTACGACACGATAGCACGCCCGATCCTGGAGCATTTCGGCGGCCTGACCACGTTCGAGAAATGGCAGTCGTCAGGCGCCGGGCTGATGCTGGTGCTGCTCGTCACATCCGGCGCTGCGCACCTGCCGCCGATCAAGGTGGTCACCATTCTGGCCGGGGCGCTTCACGTCAATCTTTTGGTCTTCATCGTCTCGGCGATCGTGGCGCGCGGCGCCCGTTTCCTGCTGCTTGCCTGGCTGCTGCGCCGCTATGGCGAAGAGATCAGGGAGTTCATCGAAAAGCGTTTGGGATTGATTGTCGGCGCCGGCGCCGCTGCCCTGATTTTGCTCTATATCCTCGTCAGATACGCCCACGGATAGCGACGCAACAACGGATCTCCATCGATGACAGCGACCATGATTGCCGACACTGGACGCCAGCGCACGCGCGCGGCGCTCTTTCTTGCCGTCGCCATGGCGGCGACCGTCGGCTCGGCGCTGGCCTTCCAATATATCGGCGGCTACATCCCCTGCCATCTCTGCCTCGAGCAGCGCACCCCGTACTATATCGGCGTGCCGCTGATGGTGCTGGCGACGATCGCCTCGATGCTGCGCGCGCCCGCCTGGGTGACGCGCGGCCTGCTGGCGATCGGCGGCCTTTTGATGCTCTACGGCCTTTATCTTGGCGTCTACCATTCGGGCGTCGAATGGGCCTGGTGGCAAGGTCCGGCCGACTGCACCGCCGGCGCCGGCCCGGTCGACACCGGCGGCAAGGGCGTGCTCGACGCGCTCGACAAATTCGTGCCGCCCTCCTGCGACAAGGCAGCGCTGCGCATCCTCGGCCTGTCCCTCGCTGGCTGGAACGCCATCGCCAGCCTCATCCTCGCCGCCGTCGCCTTCCGCAGCGCGCTCGCGAGGGATTGAGTCAGCACCAAGGCGCCGACGCGAGATCGTTCACAGAATTCGGCAGGATGAGCCGTATGAAGTGAGCGTCGAGAACCGGAGCGGAGCGTACTTACAGTACGTGAGCACCGGAAGCGCAGACGCTTGCTTCAGGCGGCCAGCCTCCCGAATTCTCGAACGATCTCAAGGTTCGAGTTCGACATCCCAGTACAGATAATCCATCCAGCTTTCGTGCAGATGATTGGGCGGGAACAGGCGGCCGTTGTTGTGCAGGTCGTGCACCGTCGGCTGATAGGGTTTTTGCAGCGGCCACATCTTGGCCTGCGCCGGCATCATGCCGCCCTTTCGAAGATTGCAGGGCGAGCAGGCGGCGACGACATTCTCCCAGGTCGTCGCCCCGCCGCGATGGCGCGGGATGACATGATCGAACGTCAAATCCTCGGGTGTGCCGCAATATTGGCACTGGAAGCGGTCGCGCAGGAAGACGTTGAAGCGGGTGAAGGCCGGATGCCGGGACGGCTTCACATAGGCTTTCAGGCTCACCACGCTCGGCAGCTTCATGGAGAAGGTCGGCGAGGAGACGGCGTGCTCGTATTCGGCGACGATGTTGACCCGGTCGAGGAAGACGGCCTTGATGGCGTCCTGCCACGACCAGAGCGACAGGGGGTAATAGCTGAGCGGACGGTAGTCCGCATTCAGCACCAGCGCGGGAAGCCCATCCGGAGATACGGCAACCGTCACGTCCTTCGCCTCCTTGCTTCTAGAACCGAACGGCGCGGATACTGTAAGCCCGACATGACAGGGATGTGAAGCGGATTGTCTCTCGCCGAAGCCGCCAAAAACGCATGATTTTCATGCTTTTTTGGCCATTTCGACAGGCGGCGCCGCATCCCTGCCCTTCAATTCCCGGTAATAGGCCCAAAAAAGCCGCGACGCGACACCCCGCCACGGACTCCATGATTCGGCCAGCCGGATAAGCATTTTCTCCGGCGGACGCGGGTCGATGCCGAGCGCATGGCCGACCGCCGTCTGCAAAGCGACGTCGCGCGCGGGGAACACGTCGGGATGGCCGGCTGCAAACAGCAGATAGCATTCGGCCGTCCATGGGCCGATGCCGGGCACGGCCGTCATCGCCGCGATCGCCTCGCCGGCGTCCAGCGTGCACAGGTGATCGAGATCGAGCCCGCCGGCCACGGCTTGCGCGACGGCGAGCAGCCCGCGCTGCTTCGGCCGCGACAGCCCGGCCTCGCGAAAAATCCCTTCGCCGGCGGCAAGAATCCCCTGTGGCGTCAGCGGATCGACCAGCTTCACCAGCCGCCCCAAGATGGCGTCGGCGCTCGCGCGGGAAACTTGCTGCGAAACGATGATCGAGGCGAGGCTTTCAAAGCCTGGCTCCGACAGCCGAAGCGGCACTTCACCCGCTTTGCCGCGTATGGTCTCCAGCCGCGGATCGATCCGGCAGAGCGCGTCGAGCCCTGTCGCAATGTCGTCGAGCGAGGCGATGCGTTGCACGTTGCTTGTTCCCAGGGCGCCCGCGAAGTGGCAATGGAGGGCTAAATACCAATTGGCAAAAGCGCCTTTCAACCCGAATGCCGCCTGAAAGATGACGCTCCTGACATTCCGTTTCGCGCCGAGCCCCAATGGCGAACTGCATCTCGGCCACGCCTACTCAGCTCTGCTCAACCAGCGGATGGCGGCGCAAGCGGGCGGACGCCTGCTGCTGCGCATCGAGGATATCGACGTCACCCGCTGCACGCCCGAGTTCGAGGCCGGCATTTTCCGCGACCTCGAATGGCTGGGATTGAACTGGGAGCGGCCGGTGCGCCGTCAGTCCGAGCATTTCGCCGAATACCGGGCGGTGCTCGACCGGCTGATCGCCGAGGAGCTCGTCTATCCCGCTTTCATGAGCCGCGGCGAGATCCGCGCCTTCATCGCCGAAACCGGCGGCCGCGACTGGCCGCGCGATCCCGACGGAGTGCCGCTCTACCCGCCGCTCGACAAGGCCTTGCCGGCCAGGGAACGCAAGCGGCGGATTGCCGAGAACATGCCCTTCGCCTGGCGGCTCGATGTCGAGGCGGCGATGGCGCGCGCCTCAGGCGCCCTGTCATGGACAGAGTTCACCGACGAGACGATGTCCGCGACGCGAGCAATCGAAGCACAACCGCGGGCTTGGGGCGACGTCATCGTCGCCCGCCGCGACATCCCGACCAGCTACCATCTCGCCGTCGTCATCGACGACGCGCTGCAGGATGTCAGCCACGTCGTGCGCGGCCAGGACCTTTATTCGGCGACCGGGGTGCAGCGCCTGCTGCAAGAACTGCTCGGCCTGCCTCAGCCACGCTATTTCCACCACCTCCTGATCCTTGGCCCGGACGGCCGTAAACTGTCCAAGAGCTTCAAGGACACCGGTCTTGCCGCGCTTCGAGACGCGGGCGTGCCGGCACGGGACGTCAGGCGTCTTATCGAACTTGATTAAAGTCGGGCCATCCCAGCCTTGATCAGCGCCAGCACGCTGATGAAGACAAAGGCGCCGCCCAGCCCGCAGGCAACCGCCAGCTTGAGATCGCTCAGGCTGATGCCATGCTTGTTGGCGACCGCCACGGCGACGAAAAAGCCGAAGATGAACAGCAGCGTATTGCCTGTCGGGCCGAAGCCGCTCTCCTTCATGATCGCGTCGAGCGCCGTGCCGAAGAAGAAGCCGAAGCCGGCGATGATCGCGAAGGCGAACAGAAGCCAGGTCGTGTCGAGATGCAAAAACATGCCTCACCATGGCGCGGCCACGCGCCATGCCCCTCTTGGCACGGTTTGATGAATTCGACTTAGCTTATGGATCAACCGTTTCGTTTTGCTTGCGGGATTGAACGGCTTTAGAGCAATTGCCGTCATCAACCGTTCATCCAGGCAGCCTCCCCCATGCAGAGCATCAAGCGGTTCATCCCCGCCTCCTTCGTCGTTCTGTGGGCGACCGGCTTTATCGGCGCGCGCTATGCCATGCCCTGGGCGGAACCCTTTACCTTCCTTGCCATCCGCTTCGTGATAGCGGCGATCCTGTTTGCGGGGCTGACCGTGCTGCTCGGTTCGCGCAAGGCGACGCGCGAGGAGGCGCTGCACGCAACGGTGGCCGGCGTCCTCATGCATGGCGTCTATCTCGGCGCCGTCTTCTGGGCGATCCACAGGGGCATGCCGGCGGGTCTATCGGCACTGATCGTCGGCCTGCAGCCGCTGATCACCGCCGTGCTCGCCGGAAAGTTCCTCGGCGAGGCGATCCTGCCGCGCCATTGGGCCGGCCTTGCGGTCGGGCTGCTTGGCGTCGTCATCGTGCTCTGGCCAAAGCTCGGCGCACTGGGCGGCGGCGTCACGCCGGCGACGCTGACGGCTTCGCTCGTCTCCGTGCTCGGCATGAGCGCCGGCACCATCTGGCAGAAGCGCTATGCCTCCGGCGGCGATCTGGTGTCGGCGACGATGTGGCAGTATGTCGGCGGTTCCGCCGTGATGATCCTGGGTTCGCTCGCCTTCGAGACCCGCGCCGTCACCGTCAATGGCGAGCTGATCTTCGCCATGGCCTGGCTGGTCCTGGTGCTGTCGATCGGCGCCATATTCCTGTTGATGGTGATGATCAGGGACGGCGAGATGTCGAAGGTCGCCTCGCTGTTCTACCTCGTGCCGGCCGTAACCGCGGTCATCGCCTGGGTGCTTTTCAACGAGCGGCTCAACCTTCTGCAGATCGCCGGCATGGCGATCGCCACGCTCGGCGTCGCCCTGGCGACGGCAAAGCCCAGGAAAAAGGGAATTGGAGAACTGAAGAACTGAAGAGGAAGCGCGGAGCCAAGCGTCGGCGCCTTTTCCCCCAGTTCCTCAATTCTTCAGTTCTCCAATTCCTCATTTCCTCCATTCGGCCGGTATCGACTCAGCCAACGCGCGCGCGGGCTTCCAGATAGCGGCTAATCGCGGCGTTGAGCTCGCCGCCCAGGATGAATATCGCCGAGATGATGTAGAGGAAGACGACCGCGATCATGATCGAGGCGAGCCCGGCATAGGTCGTCACATAGGACGAGAAATGGTCGAGATAGGTGGCGAAGATCGTCGACCCGACCAGCCAGGCGACCAGCGTGAAGACGATGCCGGGTATGATCGAGATGAAGCGGCGCTTGCCGGCCGGTAGCCAGATATGCACCGAGAACAGCCCGATGACGATGACCGTCGAGGCGATCACGTAGCGCCAGATGGTGATCGTTCCCATATAGGGCTTGATCCATTCCAGATGCGCTTCCGCCAGCCGCGCGAGCAGCGGCGCGAACACCAGAAGCACGCTGATGGCGAGGAAGCAGGCGGTAGCGATCAGGACGAAGATGATGCTCTGCACCCTGCGGTGGACGATGCCGCGCGTCTCGGTGACGCGATAGGCGCGGTTGAGCGACGTGCGCAGCGCCTCGATGCCGTTCGAGGCGAAATAGGCCGCAAGCAGCACGCCGTAGGTCAGAAGGTCGGTGCGCCGCACGGTGAGCACGTTTTGCACCTCATGCGCGATCGGCTTGGCGATCTGCTCCGGCCAGGTGTCGAAGACCAGATGCACGGCCGTGTCGGCGAAGGCGCGCGCGCCGAGGAAGCTGCCGAGCGTCGTGGCGAAGATCAGGAACGGAAACAGCGCCATCAGCGAGGTGATCGCCAGATGGCTGGCCATTGCCCAGCCGTCATCGGTGTTGAAATGGCCAATCGCATCGTAGAGCACGCGCTTGAGGGCAACGATATTCCGCAGCAAGGACCCGCGCTCCGCTCGATTGTGTCGACGCCGCGAATATGGGAAGGGATTGCGGCAAATGGCAACCCCAGCTCCCACAACGCGCCCCGCCGCCAAAGAGTTGCGCACCGTCATCGTCACCGGCGCCTCCTCCGGCATCGGCGCCTACTGCGCGCGGGCGCTGAAGGCGGAAGGCTGGCGGGTGTTCGCCACGGCGCGCAAGCCGGCCGATATCGCCGCGCTCGAGGCCGACGGCTTGGAGGCCCTCTATCTCGACTATCGCGAGCCCGAATCCATCGCCGCCTTGGTCGATGCGGTGCTGGAGCGTACGGGCGGTACGCTTGACGCGCTGTTCAACAACGGCGCCTACGCCCAGCCCGGCGCCGTCGAGGACCTGCCGGTCGCGGCACTTCGCGAACAGTTCGAAGCCAATTTCTTCGGCTGGCATGATCTCACCCGGCGCATCGTGCCCGTCATGCGCCGACAGGGGCACGGTCGCCTCGTCCATTGCTCCTCGATCCTTGGCCTGGCTCCGGTCCGCTTCCGAGGCGCCTATTCGGCCTCCAAGCACGCCATCGAAGGCCTGATGCTGTGCATGCGCCAGGAGCTCGAAGGCAGCGGCATCCACCTTTCCCTCATCGAGCCGGGACCGGTGACGTCGAAGATCGCCAGCAATGGCCTGCCCTGGTTCCTGAAAAACATCGATGTCGAGAATTCCGTCCACCGCGCCGACTATCAGGCGCAGCTCGCCCGGCTTCAGGCGGGCGGCAGCGTGTCGAAGCTGAAACCAGGACCGGAGATCGTGCACGCAGCGCTGCGCCACGCGCTTCTGTCACAGCGCCCGCGCCCGCACTATGTGGTAACGGTGCCGGCCAGGATCGGTGTGGCGCTGAAACGCGTCTTGCCGGCGTCCTTGCTTTATCGCGTGCTCGCCAGGCGCGCCTGACCGAACCTGAACCGGAGCCAGCCAGATGCTCATCACCTTGAAGATCCTCGCCGTCATCGCCATGGCCGCCGTGGTGATCGTGCTGGTCCGCGGTCTGATCAACATGATGCGCGGCGGCTCCGGCATCACCTCGAACAAGCTGATGCAGGCGCGCATCATGCTGCAGGCCGTGGCCTTGGCGCTGCTGTTGCTGGTGGTCTATTTCACGCGCAAATAGCGCGGCTGACGAGGGATCGCGTGGTCAAGCTCAACAAGATCTACACCCGCACCGGCGACGACGGCACGACGGGGCTCGGCACCGGCGAGCGGCGGCTGAAATCCGACCTGCGCGTCGACGCCTACGGCACCGTCGACGAGGCCAATGCCTGCATCGGCATGGCCCGCCTTCACACCGGCGCGGCGCATCCCGCGATCGACGCCATGCTGTCGCGCATCCAGAACGATCTTTTCGATCTGGGAGCCGACCTCGCCGTGCCGTACGACGGCAAGCCCTTGGAATACGAGCCGCTGCGCATCGTCGCCGCCCAGACCGACCGCGTCGAACAGGACATTGACGCGCTCAACAAAAGCCTGCAGCCGCTGAAATCCTTCGTGCTGAACGGCGGCACGCCGGCGGCCGCCGCGCTCCATCTGGCCCGCACCGTGGCGCGCCGCGCCGAGCGCCTGATGGTGGCGCTGGCGCAGGATCCGGCCGAGCATGTCAACCGCGAGGCGCTCAAATACATCAACCGTGTCTCTGATTTCCTGTTCGTCGCCGCCCGCGCCGTCAATGACAATGGCAAGGCCGACGTGCTATGGGTGCCCGGCAAGAACCGCTGATTTTGGGGGCGGGAGGGTCCGATGTTCATCCCGCTTTACGACACCAACAGGCTGCGCCACATCCGCCTGCAATATGTGACGATCGGCCTGATCGTGGCGAACGTGCTCGTCTATCTGGCGACCACGCTTGGCGGTGAAAATTTCACCAATGCCGCGGTTCTCGGTCTCGGCTTCATCCCGTCGGTGGTTCACGACAAGGTCGAGCTCTCGCCCGAATTCGTCGTCATCCCCGAGAGCCTGAGCTACCTCACCTATCCCTTCCTGCATGCCGACATCTTCCATCTTGGCGGCAACATGCTGTTTCTCTGGGTGTTCGGCGACAATGTCGAGGACGCGCTCGGCCACATACGCTACCTGATCTTCTATCTCGCCTGCGCCGTCGCCGGCGCCTTCTTCCAGGGGTTGGTGGCCTGGGATTCGCAGGTACCGCTCATCGGCGCCTCCGGCGCCATCGCCGGCGTCGTCGCCGCCTATCTGATCCTCTACCCCCGGGTGAAAGTCTGGGTGCTGGCCTTTGCCCGCATTCCGCTGCGCATCCCGGCCTTCATTCCGCTGATCCTGTGGATCCTGTTCCAGATCGTGATGTTTGCCGCGGGCGGCGAGGACCAGATCTCCTGGGCCTGCCATATCGGCGGCATCATCGCCGGATCGATCCTGGTGCTGGTGCTGCGCAGCCGTGGCGTGCCGCTGTTGGCCGGCGCCGACGGCGAGCCGGATCCGACGCCCAACGTCCAGCAGCCGCCTGTTCCCGTCGAGCCGGCCACCGGCGACCCGGCCCAGCCGGCGTCGCAATGGGGCCGTGGCGCAGCGACGTCCCGCGACTGAACCGATTTGGGTGCGTCGTGGGATATTGACGCGCCGATTTGCCGCCACTACGGAAACGGCACCGTTGGGCGGATATTCCGCCCGTAATGTCGGCTTTCGACAACTCTGACAGGGCGCACGCTGGTATAGCGCCCCGACTATCTCAGGAGAGGTGACAGGAAAATGAAGATCCTTGTGCCCGTGAAGCGGGTTGTGGACGCCAACGTCAAGGTCCGGGTGAAAGCCGATGGACTGGGCGTTGAGCTTGCCAACGTCAAGATGGCGATGAACCCGTTCGACGAGATCGCGGTCGAGGAAGCCATCCGCATCAAGGAAGCCGGCAAGGCGGAAGAGATCATCGTCGTCTCGGTCGGCCCGCAGCAGGCGCAGGAGACGCTGCGCACCGCGCTCGCCATGGGCGCCGATCGCGCCATCCTGGTGAAGACCGACGAGCAGACCGAGCCGCTGGGCGTCGCCAAGGTACTGAAGGGCGTGGTCGAGGCGGAGGCGCCCGGCCTTGTCATCCTCGGCAAGCAGGCGATCGACGACGATTCGAACCAGACCGGCCAGATGCTGGCGGCGCTGCTTGGTTGGTCGCAGGGCACCTTCGCGTCCAAGATCGTGCTCGAAGGCGATCATGCCAAGGTTACGCGCGAAGTCGACGGCGGCCTGCAGACGGTGGAGCTGAAGATGCCGGCGATCGTGACCGCCGACCTGCGCCTCAACCAGCCGCGCTATGCCTCGCTGCCCAACATCATGAAGGCCAAGAAGAAGCCGCTCGACGAGAAGAGCCCGGCCGACTACGGCGCCGACGTCAAGCCGCGCCTCAAGGTGGTCAAGACCGAGGAACCGAGCGGCCGCAAGGCGGGCGTCAAGGTCAAGAGCGTGGCCGAGCTGGTCGAGAAGCTGAAGAACGAAGCCGGCGTGCTCTGAGCGGTCAGGAAAGGACAAAGAAAATGGCAATTCTCCTCATCGCCGAACACGACAACGCAAGTCTTTCCGACCAGACCGCCAAGGCGCTGTCGGCGGCCCTTCAGATCGGCTCCGATGTCGACGTGCTGGTGGCCGGCAAGGGCGCCAAGCGCGCGGCTGACGCCGCCGCCAAGCTGAAAGGTGTTCGGAAAGTGCTGCTCGCCGAGGCCGACGAGCTTTCGGAGCGCCTCGCCGAGCCGACCGCGGCTCTCGTCGTCTCGCTTGCTGGCGGCTACGACACGATCGTGGCGCCCGCCACCTCGTCGGGCAAGAACGTCGCGCCGCGCGTGGCCGCCCTTCTCGACGTCGCCCAGGTGTCCGAGATCATCGAGGTCGTCTCACCCGACACCTTCAAGCGGCCGATCTATGCCGGCAACGCCATCCAGACCGTGCAGTCGACCGACGCCAAGAAGGTCATCACGGTGCGCACCGCATCCTTCTCGGCGGCGCCGGAAGGCGGCTCGGCCCCGGTCGAAACGGCCAACGCCGCCGCCAATCCGGGACTCTCCTCCTTCGTCGAGAACAAGCTCTCCGAGAACGATCGGCCGGAACTGACTTCGGCCAAGATCATCATCTCGGGTGGCCGCGCGCTCGGCTCCTCGGAGAAGTTCCAGGAAGTCATCCTGCCGGTCGCCGACAAGCTCGGCGCCGCGGTCGGCGCCTCCCGCGCCGCGGTCGACGCCGGCTACGCGCCGAACGACTGGCAGGTCGGCCAGACCGGCAAGGTGGTCGCGCCCGACCTCTACATCGCCGTCGGCATCTCCGGCGCGATCCAGCACCTGGCCGGCATGAAGGATTCGAAGGTCATCGTCGCCATCAACAAGGACGAGGAAGCCCCGATCTTCCAGGTTGCCGACTACGGCCTGGTCGGCGATCTCTTCGTCATCCTGCCGGAGTTGCAAAAGGCGCTTTGACGCAGCCGGTTCCGGCATATTAAAATCCGAAGGGTGGGGTAGACGAAGTCGCCCCGCCCTTTTAGTTTGCACTGCACAAAAAGCGGGCCATCAAGGCCTGAAGCTAATCCGGCGGTTTTGCGTCCGGATTGCGGGAAATAAACAAATAGGAGCGTTTCCGCGCTTCAAAGAAGCGGAAAATGCTCCGGACGGGATCGGGGTAATGAGCAAGATCGAGACGATCGGCATTGTCGGCGCGGGACAGATGGGTGGCGGTATCGCCCACGTCTCGGCGCTGGGGGGCTACAAGGTCCTGATCCACGACGTGTCGCCCGACCGTATCGAAAAGGGCATCGCCACCATCAGCGGCAACATGGCGCGTCAGGTCGGCTCCGGCAAGCTCGAGGAAAATGCGCGCAACGAAGCAATGGCGCGCATCTCCGCCGCCCCGACCATGGCCGACCTCGCCGCCGCCGACCTGGTGATCGAAGCGGCGACCGAGGACGAGACGGTCAAGCGCAAGATCTACGCGCAGCTCTGCCCGCAGCTCAATCCGGAAGCGATCCTGGCGACCAACACCTCCTCGATCTCGATCACCCGGCTCGCCGCGCAGACCGACCGGCCGGAACGCTTCATCGGCATTCATTTCATGAACCCGGTGCCGGTGATGAAGCTGGTCGAACTGGTGCGCGGTATCGCCACCGAGGACCATACGTTCGAGACGGCCAAGACCTATGTGAAGCACCTCGACAAGACGATCACCGTTTCCGAGGATTTCCCGGCCTTCATCGTCAACCGCATCCTGCTGCCGATGATCAACGAGGCGATCTACACGCTCTACGAAGGCGTGGGCACGGTCGATGCCATCGACACCGCCATGCGGCTCGGCGCCAACCATCCGATGGGACCGCTGCAGCTTGCCGACTTCATCGGCCTCGACACCTGCCTGTCGATCATGCAGGTGCTGCATGACGGCCTGTCGGATTCGAAATATCGCCCCTGCCCGCTGCTGGTGAAATATGTCGAGGCCGGCTGGCTCGGCCGCAAGACCGGCCGCGGCTTCTACGACTATCGCGGCGAACATCCGGTGCCGACGCGCTGATCTTCCCAGGCTGAACCCTTTCGGCGCGGCTCAGGAGGCCGCGGCAAGCGGCGGAAGCCGCACGCCGCCTTTCGAAACATCCTCGGACGAAGCTTCGTCGGGGGCCGCCGAAACGCAGCCGCGTCCTGCCGCCTTGGCGGCATAGCAGGCGGCGTCGGCGCGGGCGATGATCTCGTCCACTTCGCCGCAACCGGCGCGGATCGGCGCGAGCCCGATGCTGGCGCCGATCGAATGCGGGCGCCCGTCCCAGCTGAAATTGAGGTTGCGGATGGCGTCGATGATCGAGCGCGCCGCGATCGGCCCGCGTGCCGCGGCGGCCGATTTGAGGATGACGGCGAACTCGTCGCCGCCGAGCCGCGCGACGATGTCTTCCGGGCCAAGCACGTTGCGCAAGGTATCCGCCACGCGCTTGAGCAGCGCATCGCCCGCGGCATGGCCGCCAGTGTCGTTGACCGCCTTGAAGTGGTCGAGGTCGACGAACATGAACTGATGCTCGCCGCCATTGAGGCGGCACTGGTCGACCAGTTCCTCCATAGTGCGGATGAAGATCGAGCGGTTGGCGAGCCCGGTCAGCGCGTCATGGGCGGCAGCGAAGGCCAGCTGGCGCTGCAGGGCGCGCGCATCGGTGAAATCCTGGAAGACGATGACGAGGCCGCAGAACTCGTCGCGGTCGTTCATGATCGGCGACACCACCTGGCGGATGCTGCAGCGCGTGTCGTCGCGCCGGACAAGGACAGCGCGCGTGTTCTGGTCGCAGTGCGACCGCTCGCTCGTCGAAGGGCGCGTCAGCCCGATCCTCTGCCCGCTTTCCTCGTCGACCGCCCAATAAACATGGCCGAGCACCTTGCCCATGGCCTCGCCAACGTCAACGCCGGTGAGCTTTTCGGCAACCGGGTTCATGAAGGTGACGCGATTGGCGGCATCGGTGCAGATCACCGCGTCGCCGATCGACTGCAGCGTCACCCTGAGACGCTCCTTCTCGTCGGCCAGCATCGCCGCCGAGACCACCAGCCGCGCCTCGGCCTCCTTGCGCTCCGTGATATCGGTCAGGCTGCCGATGGCCCGGACCAGCCGGCCCTCGCCGTCGCGCTCGATCGCCTTGCCGCGGTCGAGGATCCAGACCCAGCGGCCATCCTTGTGCCGCATCCGGAACTCAGCCTCGAAAAAGGCCGTCTCGCCGGCAAGATGCGCGCGATCCGCCTCGGCGACGCGTTCGCGATCGTCGGGATGGATCATCGCCAGCCAGCGATCGGAATCGCCGTCGAGCTCGCCGCCGGTATAGCCCAGCATCTTCACCCAGGTTTCGGAATAGGTCGTGCCGCCCTTGCGCATATCGAGGCTCCAGATGCCCTGCCCGGCACTGGTGAGCGCGAAATTCCATCGGGTCTCGGCCTCGGCGATGCGCGCCTCGGCCTGCTTGCGGGCGTCGATGTCCTCGATCTGCGACACCAGATAAAGCGGCTTGCCTGTGTCCTCGTCGCGGATGACCGAGCCGGCAAGCTGCGCCCAGACCGGGGTCCCGTCTTTCCTGAGGTAGCGCTTTTCGAAATGGTAGGAGCTGATCCGGCCTTCCCGCACGTTCATCATCGTCTCGCGACCGATCGAAAGATCGTCCGGATGCGTGATCTGCGGGAAGGTCAGCGCCTCGATCTCCGCGCGGCTGTAGCCCAGCATGGCGGCGAAGGCGGGGTTGGCCTGCTGGATGCGCCCGTCGAGGCCGACAATGGCGACGCCGATCGCCGAATCCTCCATGGCGCGGCGGAAGCGCTGCCCGTTCTCGGCTATCTGCCGGCGATCACCGACGATGCGGTGAATGAACAGCGCCGACAGAAACAGCGTCACGGCGGTGATGGCGACGGATATCTGCAGGCAGAGCCTCAGCGCGTCGGTGCCCAGTTCAAGGCGCGGCAGCAGGATCGACACGGCGGTGGCAACCAGGCCGACCGCCAGCAGACCCAGCGCAGCGTGCCTATCGGCACGGAGCCCTTTCCGGTTCAACCACGCCACGATGCGATTCCACCCAATACGCAACTGCACGTTGCCACAACCCTGGCGGATCGGTTTTAAGGAATGGTTGCGTGGACGCTGGCGATCACCCCACTAACCGGCAAACAATTGCCGGCATGCTTAAGCTACTGTTTCCAAACTGTACCGAAGAACCGGTGTGCGGCGGCTACCAGCGCACGAAGAGCCGGCCGCCGATGGCTCCGAGCAGCGTGAGGAAGGCGATCGCGACCGTATACCAGGTGGCGACGAAGAGCGGTGAATCGTCGAAGCAATGCGCGGCATAGAAGGTTGCCGCGAGCCCGCCCGCGAGCAAACCGGCAACGGCGCCTGCAAGCACCGGCCGCGTCGGCGCGCCATAACGCAGCATGCCGAGGAAGATCGCCAATGGGCCGATGCCGATCAGCGGGATGAAGCTCATGCAGATCATCATGTTCGAGCCGACGAGCCGCTTGCCCCAATCGGCCTCGGGCACGACAAAAAGCTCGAGGACCACCGCCAGCACGACCAGGAGCGGCGCGGCAATCATCCAGGCCGTCGCCCGCCTGGTCGAAGCGCCCGGCATCGACAGCGCGCGGATCAGCGCGAAGGCGCTGGCGGCGAGCGCCAGCGTGAACAGGAATTTGGACATGAAACGCATCGTGTGCATGGCCGGCATGATGTCGGGACGCGGCCCGATGGTCGCAAAGAAAACCGTCGCCGCGATCGCCACGGCCACGCCGACGGCCAGCCACCAGGCCTTGCCCATCGGCATCGCCTTGTCGCTGGCATCGGCGTCGAGCGCCTTGATGAGATCCTCGGTCCTCATGTCACTGTCGTCCAAATCTTTTGGCGATCGCTGCGAGGCCGCGATGCAGCGACACCCGCACCGCCGTCTCGCTGATGCCGAGCTTGGCCGCCGTCTCGCCGATCGACTGCCCGTCGACCGAGATCGAGGAGACCACCGAGCGTTGGGCGGGCGGCAACCCGTCGAGCGCCCTGTTGATATCGCGCTCGCTTACCGTCTCCGTCTCCGGCTCGGCGAAGGTTTCGGCGATCTCGTCGATCTCGACCTCGATGCGCCGCCCGCGCCTGCGGAACGCGTCGATCAGCTTGAAGCGGGCGATCGCATAGACCCAGGGCAACACCGGCGCATCCGGCCGCCAAGTGTGGCGTTTCACATGAATGGCCAGCAAGGTTTCCTGCACGACATCCTCGGGGTCGACCCCGCCCTGAACGATTTTGCGCCGGACAAAGCCGCGAACGAGGGTGGCGACCCGGTGCAGAAAGTCGGCATAAGCCCTTTCGTCTCCACCGATCGCGACCCTGAGCAGCCGGGAAAGCTCGGCCTCGTCCTTGCCGGTCACAAGAGTTTACCCCCAGATGTTCGCGTCTCGGCCTTGGTTTGTTACGTGGCCGGCGAAATAATGTCCAAGCCAAACTACCGCCAAATCACGAAAGTTTGCGGCACGGCGACCGATTGAAGCAGGGTCACAATGTTGACTATAATGATCAGGTATTGGTAGGTGCAGCGTGCCCGAACCCTGTCTCCAGATTTGAGGATGATGCCCATGAAGATTGCCCTTTCCACGCTCGCTACCGCGCTGGCGCTCGGCCTGATCGCCGCCCCGGCCATGGCCGAGGGTCAAGGCATCATCGTCTACAATGCCCAGCATGAAAGCCTCGCCAAGGAATGGGCGAAGGGCTTCACCAAGGAAACCGGCATCAAGGTCACGCTGCGCAACGGCGGCGACAGCGATTTCTCCAACCAGATTGTCGCCGAGGGCGCGGCCTCGCCGGCCGATGTGTTCCTGACCGAGAATTCGCCGGCCATGGCGCTGGTCGAGGCGGCCGGCCTGTTCGCGCCGGTCGATGCCGACACGCTGGCGCAGGTTCCGCAGGAATACCGGCCGTCGAGCGGCAAGTGGGTCGGCGTCGCCGCCCGCAGCACCGTCTTTGCCTACAACAAGGACAAGCTCAAGGAAGACCAGTTGCCGAAGTCGCTGCTCGATCTTGCCGATCCGAGTTGGAAGGGTCGCTGGGCCGCTTCGCCGTCCGGCGCCGACTTCCAGGCCATCGTCAGCGCGCTGTTGCAGATCAAGGGCGAAGCCGCCACCGCCGACTGGCTGAAGGCGATGAAGGCGAACTTCACTGCCTACAAGGGCAACTCGACGGTGATGAAGGCGGTCAATGCCGGCGAGATCGAAAGCGGCGTGATCTACCATTATTACTACATCGGCGATCAGGCCAAGACCGGCGAGAATAGCGGGAATGTCGGCCTGCACTATTTCAAGAACCAGGACCCGGGCGCGTTCGTTTCGGTGTCGGGCGGCGGCGTGCTGGCTTCCAGCAAGCATCAGAAGGAAGCCCAGGCGTTCCTCAAATGGGTGACCGGCAAAGGCGGCCAGGACGTGCTGAAGACCGGCACGTCGTATGAATATGCGGTCGGAAAGGGTGCCGAATCCAACCCGAAGCTGGTGCCGCTCCCCGACCTGCAGGCGCCGAAAGTCGATCCGGCGACGCTGAATTCCAAGAAGGTTATCGACCTGATGACGCAAGCCGGCTTGCTTTAGTTCGCGTTCGTCCTAAAAGGGCGAACGACCGTGCTCCCGCGGCAATTCGCTTCCGCGGGAGCGTTTTTGTTTGGAGATCGCCTCGTCGATGACAGTCGACTGCGCTTCGACCCGCCTGAGTGGCAAATCGCACCGCTTCCGCCGGCAGGCGGAGGCGACCCAGCGGCCTGCCTGATGCAGTCGGCGATCGACATGACGCCGGCGAGACTGCCGGCGGCCGGGATGAAGAAGCGCCGGTCCACCTCTTGGATCACGCTCGCCGCCGCCCTGATCGCGCTTATCGCGCTGCTGCCGCTCGCCTTCATCGTCTGGGTGGCGATCCAGACCGGCTGGGATACCGTGGTAGCGCTGATCTTGCGGCCGCGCGTCGGCGAATTGCTGATCAACACCGTGCTCCTCGTCGCTGTCGCCGTGCCGATCGCCATCGTGCTCTCGGTGTCGCTGGCCTGGCTGACCGAGCGCAGCGACCTGCCGGGCAGCCGCTGGTGGTCCTGGCTTTCGGTCGCCCCGCTCGCCATCCCTGCTTTCGTGCACAGCTACGCCTGGATCAGCTTCGTCCCGGGATTGCATGGGCTGTGGGCCGGGGTGCTGGTCTCCGTCATCGCCTATTTCCCTTTCCTCTACTTGCCGATCGCCGCCGCGCTGCGCCGGCTCGATCCGGCGCTGGAGGACGCGGCCGCGGCACTTGGTCTTGATCCTTGGCGGGTTTTCGCGCGCGTCGTGCTGCCGCAGCTCAGGCTCGCCATCTGCGGCGGCTCGCTGCTGGTCGGCCTGCATCTTCTGGCCGAATACGGCCTCTATGTCTTCATCCGCTTCGACACCTTCACCACCGCGATCGTCGACCAGTTCCAGTCGACCTTCAACGGTCCGGCGGCCAACATGCTGGCCGCCGTGCTGGTGGTCTGTTGCCTTTTCCTGCTCGCTCTCGAGGTGATGATGCGCGGCGAGGAACGCTATGCCCGCGTCGGTTCCGGCGCCGCGCGCCAGCAGCAGCGCACTCGCCTCGGCCGCGCCACCTTGCCCTGCCTGCTTTTGCCGGCGGTCGTCGCGCTGCTGTCGCTCGGCGTGCCCTTCGTCACGGTCAGCCGCTGGCTGCTCGCCGGCGGCACGGAAGTCTGGCGTTGGGACGAGATCGGCCTGGCGCTCGGCCAGACGCTGTTCCTCGCCATCGCCGGCGCGGTGCTTGCAACGCTGGCCGCCATGCCGATGGCCTGGATCTCGATCCGCGCGCCGGGACGGCTGCAGCGCCTGCTCGAGAGCTGCAATTATATCGTCGGCGCGTTGCCGGGCGTGGTCATCGCGCTGGCGCTGGTGACTATCACCGTGCGCGTCGCGCTGCCGCTCTACCAGACGCTGTTCACCATCCTGTTCGGTTATGCGCTGATGTTCCTGCCGCGCGCCCTGATAAGCCTGCGCGCCTCGATCGCGCAGGCGCCGGTGGAGCTGGAGCGCGCCGCGTCCAGCCTCGGCCGGCCGCCGGTCAAGGCGCTGTGGTCGACGACCATCCGTCTGTCGGCGCCGGGTGCGGCGGCCGGCATGGCGATGGTGGCGCTCGGCATCACCAACGAGCTCACCGCCACCCAGATGCTGGCGCCCAACGGCACCCGCACGCTGGCGATGGCCTTTTGGTCCTACAGCGGCGAGATCGACTACGCCGCCGCCGCCCCTTACGCGCTGATCATGGTGGCGATGTCGTTGCCGATGACCTGGTGGCTCTACGTCCAATCGAAGCGGATGGCCGGACGATGAGCTTTCTCGAACTCAATGGCGTCGCGAAGAATTATGGCCCGGTGGCGGCGCTCGCCGGCGTCGACCTGACTGTCGAGAGCGGCAGCCGCACCGCGATCGTCGGGCCGTCCGGCTGCGGCAAGACAACCTTGCTCAGGCTGATCGCCGGCTTCGAGGCGCCGGATCGCGGCCGCATCGCGCTCGATGGCAAGGTGGTCGCCAGTGACGGCGCGGCCGTGCCGGCGCATCGCCGCGGCATAGGCGTCGTCGCGCAGGACGGCGCCCTGTTCCCACATCTCACCATCGCCGACAATATTGGTTTCGGCATCGCGCGGAATGCCGATAGACGAGGCGAGCATATCGTCGAGCTCGCCTACATCGTCGGACTGGACAAGGCGATCCTGAAACGGCGCCCGCACGAGCTTTCCGGCGGCCAGCAGCAGCGCGTGGCGCTTGCGCGCGCCATGGCCATGAAGCCCAGGCTGATGCTGCTCGACGAGCCGTTCTCGGCGCTCGACACCGGGCTTCGCACGTCAATGCGCAAGGCGGTGGCCGAGCTTCTGGAAGAGGCAGGCATCACCACCATACTGGTCACGCACGACCAGGCCGAGGCGCTCTCCTTCGCCAGCCAGGTGGCGGTGATGCGCGAAGGCCTGTTCTCGCAGGTCGGGACCCCGCGCGAGCTCTATTTCCAGCCCAGGGACCGGATGGTCGCCGAGTTTCTTGGCGACGCCATCATCGTGCCGGCCAGGATCGCGGACGGTTTTGCCGTGTCGCGGCTTGGCCGCATCGCGGTCGACACAAAGGAACGGCGCGATGTCGCGCGCATCATGCTGCGGCCCGAGCAGGTCCTGCTCAAGCGGACCTCGCGCGAAGGCATGTCCGGCACGCCGGACATGCTGTTCGGCGAAGTGACGGACTGCGAGTTCGCCGGCTCGGTCTGCACCGTCGCGGTGCGGCTGCTCAATAGCCCGGATCCGCCCGACGCGGCCGCCATCGGCAACACGCCGCTCGTCCTGCGCAGGACAGGCATGGACGCGCCGGAGATCGGCGAGATCGTGCGCTTGACCGTCACTGGCAAGGCGCATGTCTTTGCTTAGGTCCGGGGCGAGGCGTCGAGATTCAGGTCGGGCCGAGCCGAAAGCGGCGGGTTCCGAGAACTGCAGCGGAGCGTATTTGACGCGCAGGAAGCGGCCGTTTGCAGGCCGGCCTCATCTGAATATCGGCATGCCTCAGCGCACGCACGTCGCCGGCGACCATAGCGGCCATTGCTCGAGGAAATCGCAGCTGTGGATGACGACGCGCTGGCTATCGATCAGGATGATCGAATAGGCGGGCGGCGCCTGCTCGACAACCTCGTCGCCGACGAGATCGAGCATGAAGCGGGCATGCAGGCCGCGCTGCACCGAGAAGGGAATGCCGGCGACGGTGCCGGCGATGTCGCGGTGGACATGGCCGAAGAAGATGTAGCGGACATTGCCGTGGCGGGTCAGCACATCGAGTAGCCGCTGCGGCTGTTCGAGGCCGAGCGGGTCGAGCAGCGTGAGCCCGAGTTCTACCGGCGGATGATGCAGGAAGATATAGGCCGCCTTGCCTGCCGCCTCGCCAAGCCGTGCATCGAGCCAGGCAAGCCGGTTGTCGCACAACTCGCCGGTGACACGGCCTTCCGCCAGGCTGTCGAGAAAAACCAGCCGCCCTTCCGGCGTGTCGAAAACCGACTGCGCGAAGCCGTTGCCGTCGGTTCCATTCTCGGGAAAGGCGGCGATGAGATTGGCGCGCCGGTCGTGGTTTCCGGGCAATAGACGGTAAGGCAGGGTCAGCCGGCTCAGCGCCGCCTTCAGGTCGGCATAGCTCTCGGCCTCCCCGTCACCGGTCAGGTCGCCGGTGAAGATGCAGAGCGTCGCATCGCCGTGACGTTGATTGATATGATCGATGCATCGATCGAGTCGTTCATTCAGGTTCGCGCCGTAGCGTATCTCGCGCCGACGACCGAGATGGACGTCGGTGACCTGGATGATTTTCATTGCATGAACCCTCAAATCAAATTCACAACGTCGCCGGAGCCGGTTCCGGCACCGAGGCCTTGAACACGTCGAGCCTGCCACCCGTCTCCGAGGAGAAGAAGTGCAGGTCCGATTCGGCGAACTGCAGGCCGATCGTGCTGCCCGGTTCGGGGTGGACGGTCTCCGACGTCACGATGGAGAAAGGCGCGCCGTCGAGATCGACATAGACGACGCGGCCGGCGCCCAACTCTTCGATGAGATCGACAGTCGCCGCGAGCGCTCCCGGCGTGCCCGGCGCCACCATGCGCACCGCCTCCGGCCGGACGCCGACCGCGACTTTCGCGCCCACGGGAACGCCCGTGCGCGACACATTGAGCTCGCGGCTGAGCAATGACAGCCCGTCGAGCGTGACGGTGCCTTCGAGCATGTTCATCGCCGGCGCGCCGACGAAGGTGGCGACGAAGCGGCTTGCCGGGCGGCTGTAGACTTCCGCCGGCGTGCCGACCTGCTCGACGCGGCCGCCATTCATCACCACCAGCCGGTCGGCCAGCGTCATCGCCTCGACCTGGTCGTGCGTGACGAAGACCGAGGTGGCGCTGAGGCGCCGGTGCAGCTTGCGGATCTCGGAGCGCATCTGCACGCGCAACTTGGCGTCGAGGTTGGAGAGCGGCTCGTCGAAGAGGAACACCTTCGGCTCGCGGATCATGGCGCGGCCCATGGCGACGCGCTGGCGCTGGCCGCCGGAGAGCGCCATCGGCTTGCGGTCGAGCAGGTGCTCCAGCTCCAGGACGCGCGCCACCGCCTGGACGCGCTGGGCGCGCTCGGCCGACGCAACGCCGGCTACCTTCAGCGAATAGCCGATATTCTGTGCCACGCTCATATGCGGGTAGAGCGCGTAATTCTGGAACACCATGGCGCAGCCGCGCTCGCGCGGCTCGAGCCTGTTGACCACCGTGCCGTCGATCGCGATCGTGCCGTCGGAAATCTCTTCCAGCCCGGCGATCATCCTGAGCAGCGTGGACTTGCCGCAGCCCGACGGCCCCAGGATCACGACGAATTCGCCCGAGGCGAAGTCGAGGTCGACGCCGTGCACGACCTGCGTCTTGGCATAGTTCTTCTTGACGCCGCGAATGGTGATGGAGGCCATTTTTGTCTCCCTATTTTTCGGTGGCGATCAGGCCGCGCACGAACCAACGCTGCATCAAGACCACGACGATCAGCGGCGGCAGCATGACGATCAGCGTGCCGGCCATTGCGATATGCCATTCCGGCGCGCCGCCGACATTGGGTATGAGCTGCTTCAGCTCGGTCACCGCCATCGCATGCGACTGGTCGGTGGTGATGAGCAACGGCCACAGATACTGGTTCCAGGCCCACAGGAACATGATGGTGCCGAGTGCCGCCATGTTGTTGCGCGACAGCGGCAGAAGGATATCGACGAAGAAGCGCAGCGCGCCGGCGCCATCCATGCGCGCCGCCTCGGTCAACTCGTCCGGCACGGTCAGGAAGAACTGGCGGTAGAGGAACGTGCCGGTGGCGGTGGCGACCAGCGGCAGGATCAGGCCGCTATAGGAGTTGAGCAGTCCCAGACTGAGCGAAACCTGCACGCCCGAGACCTTTTCGATCAGCCAGGAGAGGCCGGTCAGGTCCATGATCGCCTGATAGGGCTCGAGCACGTTGGCGACCACCGCGTAGGTCGGCACGATGCGCACCTCGAGCGGCAGCATCAGCGTGATGAAGATCAGCCAGAACATCAGCATGCGGCCGGGATAGCGGAAATAGACGATCGAGAACGCGGTCAGCGCCGAGATGATCACTTTGCCGGCGGCGACGCCAAACGCCATGATGAAGGAGTTGAGCAGCTTCGGACCGAGATCGGCGGTCGTCCACGCCGTCTTGATGTTGAGCCAGAAATCGCTGCCGGGCAGCAGCGACATCGGCACGTCGTTGACGTCCTTCAGATTGTGCGAGGCGGCGATCGCGACGATAGCAAACGGCGCTACGCAGAATACGAAGCCGGCGAACAGGATCAGATGCGTGAAGAAATTAAGGATCGGGGTGCGCTCGACCATGGCCGCCTCACCGGTAATGCACGCGCCGCTCGATGAAGCGGAACTGGACGATGGTAAGGGCGATGATCAGCAGCATCAGGATGATGCTTTGCGCGGCGGCGCCTGAATAATCCAGACCTTTGAAGCCGTCGGAATAGATCTTGTAGACCATCAGATTGGTGGCGTTGGCCGGGCCGCCGGCGGTCATGATGTCGACGATGCCGAAGGAGTCCTGGAAGCTCTCGGTGATGTTGATGACCAGCAGGAAGAAGATGGTCGGCGTGATCAGCGGGAACTGGATATCCCAGAAACGCCGGATGACGCCGGAGCCGTCCATCGCCGCCGCCTCGATCAGCGAGCGCGGAATCGCTTGGAAAGCGGCGAGGAAGAAGATGAAGTTGTAGCCGACATATTTCCACGAGAAGGCGATGATGATCGAGGCCATGGCGTCGGCGCCGTCGAGGCCCGGGTCCCAGAAGCCGGGCCAGGCTCGGTTGACCACGGCCATGAAGCCGGCTTCCGGCGCCAGGATGAAGCGAAACGCCAGCGCAAGCGCCGGCGCGGCGATGCCGTAGGGCCAGATCAGCACCACACGATACAGCCATGAGCCGGCAAGTTGCCGGTCGGTCAAGGCGGCGAGCACCAGCGCGATTGTCATCGCCAGACCCGTGCTGATGCCGGCGAAGATCATGCTGGCGGTGATCGAGTCCCAGTAGCTGGCGTTGGACAGGATCGAGCGGAAATTGTCGAGCCCGACCCAGATATTGCCGCCACCCCAAGGCTGCTGCAGCGTCAGCGACCAGTACACGGCCTGCCCGGCCGGCCAGTAGAAGAAGGTGAAGATCAGGAAAAGCTGCGGCACCGCGAACAGGATGCCGATCGTCCATTTGCTGAAAGTGACGCGTTTTTCCATCGATCCGCCGATGTCGTTGAACCGCCAACCCGCTGGCGCGGCAACAAGACTAAGGCATGTCTCCCGAAAGTGGGAACCGGTTTCGGGACAAAGACATGCGTAAATCAAAACCCATAGGAAATGGCCGCCCGTCGATGCTCGGCGGGCGGCCGTTCCAGTATCCGGGATCAGGGCAGGGTCTTACCCGGATAGGTCTGCTGGAAGCGATCGAGGATCGCGTCGCCATTCTTGACCAGCGCGTCGAGGCCCTCCTGCACGCTGACCTTGTTGGCGAAGATCGCCTGCATCTGCGTGCCGAACTCGGCGCGGATCTGGGTGAAGTTGCCGAGGCGAACGCCGCGGGTGATGTCGGTCGGCTCCGACGCGGTCAGGCTGGCGATCGCCACTTCGCGGCCCTTATAGGGCGCCTTGTCGTAGAAGCCGTTGGACTTCATGAAATCGAAGCCCGACTTCGTCACCGGAATGTAGCCGGTGTTGGTCGACCAGAACAAAGCGGTCTTGGGGTCGTGGATGAAGTTGAGGAACGCGGCCGCGCCCTTGTATTCGGCGTCCGACTTGCCCGACAGCACCCACAGCGAAGCGCCGCCGACCAGCGAATTCTTGCGCTCGGTGCCGGCATAGACCGGCAACTCGGCGACGTCCCAGTTCATGCCTTCCTTCTGCGTGCGGCCGACCGTGCCGTGATCGCCGACCGAGGTCAGGATAAGCTGGCAGGTGCCGGTGGCGAAGGCCTGAACCATATCCTGGCCGAGGTCCTTCGACTTGATCTTGACCAGACCGGCGTCATACCACTTCTTGAGATCGGTGACGTACTGGACCAACTTGGTCTTGTTGACTTCGAGGCGGGCGTCGAGGCCGTCATAGCCGTTGTTCTTGGTGGCGACCGGCTGGTTGTGCAGCGCCGAGAACTGCTCCATTAGCTGCCAGCTTTCATTGGCAGAGATGTTGATCGCCATCGGGCAATCATAACCGGCGTCCTTCAAAGCCTTGAGGTCGGCGGCGACGTCTTCCCAGGTCTTCGGCGCTTCGGTCTTGCCGATCTTGGCGAAGGCGTCCTTGTTCCAGTACATCAGCGCCGTCGACGAGTTGAACGGAAAGGACAGCATCTCGCCCTTCGACGTCGCGTAATAGCGCGCGATGCCTGGGAAATAGTCGCTGTAGTCGATCTTGTAGCCGTTCTCTTCCATCAGCTTGTCGGCGGGCTTGTAGGCGCCCGACAGCATCATGGTGGCGGTACCGACGTCATAGACCTGGACGACGGTGGGCTGCTTGCCGGCGCGGAAGGCAGCGATCGTGTTTTGCAGCGTGGCGTCGTAATTGCCCTGGCTGGTGCAGACGACCTCGTAGTCCTTCTGGGAATCGTTGAAGTTCTTGCACAGCGTATCGACGACGCGGGCGAGATCGCCCGAAAGACCGAACCAGAAATCGAATTTGACCGGCTCCGCAAAAGCAGGAACCGCGAGCGCGGTGCTGAGCGCGCCGGCGGCAAGGGCAGCGAAGCCCCGCTTGATGATCGTCATGGTTTTCCCTCTTGAATGGCAGTGTGACAAGGGTTTTGCGCAAGTCCTTGCCCGCTCTCATAGAGAAGGTATGTGACAGTTCTGTTGTGGCCCCTGGACCGGTAAGCGGTTCTTGTGGACAGCCAGCCTCTCCTTCCCTGGCAGCGGTCGCCCCGGCATGAAAACGTCACATCGGCGCTCTAGGAAGCTAGGGCGCCTCGAAGCGGTGAAAGACCTTTCCGTGATTAACCGGCTAACTGGATGAGAAGAGACATGCTGGTCCCGCGGCTCACGCACGTGCCTGTCGCCGCCCGCAACGCGATGCGGGACGGACCGCGCGACAGCGCCACCCATCTGCGCCACGCCGCCGCCGTTCCCGCCTTGGGCGAGATCGAGATCGGCGGCCAGGCGTCGCGTGAGAGCGTCGGCGGGAGCCTGACCGTCATGGCCTGGAACGTCGAGCGGCTGCGTTATCTCGACGCCATCGCCGCAACGATCGCCGGCCGGGCGACGGACGTCGTGCTGCTGTCCGAGGTCGACAAGGGCATGGCCCGCTCCGGCAACGGCCATCTGTTGAGCCGGCTTGCCGATCGTCTGGGCCATTCCTACGCCTACGCCGTCGAGTTTCTGGAACTCGGCACCGGCAATGAGACGGAGCAGGCGGCAAATGGCGGCGCCGAGAACACGGAGGGCTTCCATGGCAATGCCATAACCAGTGCCGTTCCGCTGCTGCGGCCTTTTCTCATTCGCCTGGACGCGGCCGGCGCCTGGTTCCTGCCGGAGCACGGCCAGCCGCGCATTGGCGGCCGCATGGCGCTTGGCGGGCAGGTGATGGTCGGCGACCATCGGGTCACCGTCGTTTCGGTGCATCTCGAAAACCGCACCACGCCTGCCGGCCGCGCCGACCAGACGCGCCATCTCCTCGACGCCATCGACAGATATGACGCGGAGGCGCCGGTCCTGATCGGCGGCGACTTCAACACGCTGACCGCCACATACCCGGAACGCAATGACGATCCTGCGGCGTGGCTAAGGCGCGTTGCCTCCGAACCGGACAGGCTGATGTATCCGGAGCGCCATGAGCCTTTGTTCGCGGTGTTTGCCGAGCATGGCTACGACTGGAAGACGGCCAATGCTTTCGACAAGCCCACCCAGCGGCGCGCGGTCGGCGACTTGACGCCAGCCGGCCATATCGACTGGTTCTTCACCCGCGGCCTCACGGCAAGCGCGCCGGCGACGCTGCCGGCGGTGTTGCCGGACGGCAGCCCGAGCGCCGATCACGAGGCGCTGGTGGTCACGGTGCGAGTGAAGTAACGGCCTCCCGGATCGACGCATTCGATCCCGAGATCGTTCCGGCGCAATCAATACAACCTGCAAAGCACGCGACGGTTGCGGGCAGCATAATCGATTCTTCAGCCGTCCAGCCCTAATCAATCACGTTGGCTTGATTGATGCGGGAAGATCAGGTGAAGCAAGATGCTGGCCGTCTATAATTGCATCGTGAACGAGCACGACCTGAGACTGGTGGCACTGGCCGCGCTCATTTGCGGAATCTCCTGTTTCTCGGCCGTCAACCTGCTTGGCCATGTCGGCCAATCGACGAGCCGAAACCGTCATGCGTGGCTGCTGATTGCAGCCGCGTCGACCGGCTTCGGCATATGGGCGACGCACTTCATCGCCATGATCGCCTTCACGCCGGGAATACCCAACGCCTACAACGCCGAGCTTTCGGTGGCTTCGCTGGCGATGTCCGTCATCCTGACCGCGGCCGGTATGTGGATCGCAACGGTGCGCCGTAGCATCGACCACTACCTCGTCGGCGGCGCCGTGCTCGGCATCGGCATTGCGGCGATGCATTATACCGGCATGGCGGCTTTCGAAGTCGAAGGCCGGATCGTCTGGAATCAGTTGCTGGTCGCCGCTTCGTTGGCCTCGGGCGTAACGCTTGCCGCGCTCTCCATGCTTGTCGTGCTACGCCGGCCGTCTACACAGGCGACGGTCGCCGGCGCTTTGCTGCTCACGCTGGCGATCTGCACGTTGCATTTCATCGCCATGGCCGCCGTCTCGATCCACCCGGACTCCTCGATCGAGATCTCGAAATTCACGATTGCGCCCATGTCGCAGGCCTTTACCGCCGCGGCGGCAAGCCTCGTCATCCTGGTGCTGTCGGCCACGGCGCTGTGGATCGACCTGCGCTTCCGCCGTCACAGGATCGAGGCGGAGCGTATGCACGGCCTCGCCAATGCCGCCGTCGAAGGCCTCATCGTCTGCGACGGCAGCCGCATCGTCAGCGCCAATGACAGCATCGCTGCGCTGAGCGGCATCGGCGCCGGCACGCTGAACGCGATGACGCTGGCCGACCTGTTCGGCGAGCGGATTGCTTCCGCCGTCGCCGCCGGCAACGGGCAGGCGCAGGAAGTCGACCTGCGCGGCCAGGATGAAAGCCGGATTCCGGTGGAACTGATCGCCAGGAGCATCGACTATTGCGGCAAGCCGCACCTGGTCGTTGCCGTCCGCGATATTCGCGAGCGCAGGAAGGCCGAGCAGGAGATCATGCGCCTCGCGCATTACGACCCGCTCACCGGGCTTGCCAATCGCCGTAGTTTCACCGGCCGCCTGGAAGCCGAGATCGCCGCGTCCGCGCCCGGCGGCAAAGACAGCGGCAAGGGTGGCCAGTTGGCGCTCATGCTTCTCGATCTCGACCGGTTCAAGGAAGTGAACGACCTCTTCGGCCACGCCGCCGGCGACGTCGTGTTGCAAAAGGTGGCTCACTGCGCCTCCGGCGTGCTGCGCCACGGCCAGATGCTGGCCCGGCTCGGCGGCGACGAATTCGCCATCATAGCCCCCAACCTTCCCGACCCGCAGGCGGCCGGCCGCATTGCCGAAGCGGTGCTTTCGGCGCTGCGTCAGGAAAACCGGCTGTCGCCCGGCGGCATGGTTTCGGCCAGCATCGGCATCGCGCTCTACCCGCTCGACGCCGACGAACAGGCGGCGCTGATCAGCCATGCCGACACCGCGCTCTATCGCGCCAAGGCCGAGGGCAAGGATACCTTCCGCTATTTCGAGGCCTCGATGGGCGCCGAGGCGCGAGACCGGCGCATCATGGAGCAGGAGCTGCGCCAAGCCGTGGCGCGCGGCGAATTCCGGCTCGTCTATCAGCCGCAGAAGGAAATCAGCAGCGGCAGGATGATCGGGTTCGAGGCCTTGCTCCGCTGGCAGCATCCCGAACGCGGAGAGGTTTCGCCTTCGGTCTTCATCCCGGTGGCCGAGGATAGCGGTTCGATCGCCCAGATCGGCGAGTGGGTGCTGGCGACGGCCTGCAAGGAGGCGGCGACATGGAAGAACCCGTTGACGGTCGCGGTCAACGTCTCGGCGGTGCAGCTTCACAACCTCGATTTCAGCCGCCGGGTGCATGAGGTGCTGCTCCGCTCAGGCCTGGCGGCGGGCAGGCTCGAGCTCGAGATCACCGAGACGGCGCTGGTGAAGGACATGCCGCGGGCGCTGGCCACCTTGCGCCAGATCAAGGCGCTCGGCGTGCGGGTGGCGATGGACGATTTCGGCACCGGCTATTCGTCGCTGTCCAACCTGCGCGCCTTCCCTTTCGACAAGATCAAGATCGACGGATCCTTCATCAAGTCGGTCGACCGCAACGACCAGGTCGCGACCATCGTGCGCGCCGTGCTGGGTTTGGGGCGCGGCCTCGGCCTGCCGGTCCTGGCCGAAGGCGTCGAGACGCTGGACGAGCTGCGCTTTCTCGATGCCGAGGATTGCGACATCGGCCAGGGATATTATCTCGGCAGGCCTGGCCCGATCGAGGCGTTCGGCGAGCTGACCGGCGTTCCGGCCGCCGATGACGGCGTCAAGCCTGCCGGCAGGAGCGGCGGCAGCATCCTGATGCTCGAGCCTGCCGCGGCGGCGCGCTCGGCCTGATACGATCAAGGTTCCAGCGCCGCTTCCACCAGCCGCTTGGCGTCGGGGCTCGACCACTCGGCCGGGCCGTTCATATGCGCGATCAGGCAACCGTCCGCGTCGATGAGCATGGTCACCGGCAGCCCGAGCGCCAGCCCGCGCGTCTTGACTTCATTGAACAGGGCGATCGTCGGGTCCCGGTAGAAACCGAGCGTTTGAACACCGATCTCGTTGAGGAACTTCTTCGGCTTCGTGTCGTCGCCGGTGTCGACATTGACCGCGACCACCTCGAAGGCATTGCCGCCTTTTTCCTTCTGCAGCGCATCGAGCGCCGGCATCTCGGCGCGGCACGGCGCGCACCATGTCGCCCATAGATTGAGCAGCACCGTCTTGCCGGCATGGTCGGCCAGCGTCATCGGCTTGCCGTCGGGACCGTTGAAGGCCAGGCTCTTCAGCGATTGCGGCGGATCGGCCGGCCGCAGGGCCGCGACCTGGCCGACGGCCTTGGCGGCGACCTGCTTGGCGCGACCGGCCTTGGCCGCACAGGCGGCTTCATCATTGCCGGCAACCGCGGCGACCTTCTCGGGAGCGTTGTTGCCAGAACCGCTCTCGCTGACATATACCGCGACCGCGCCGGCCAGCACGCCCGCCACCAAAGCGACGAGGATGAGGCGCGTGGCGGGAAAAAAGTATCTCTTGCCGTCTGCCATTTTCAAAACTGCTCCGGAGCACGGGTTATAGCGATGAGCGACAAGAAGGCCAGCAACCAGATGTGGGGCGGACGTTTTGCCTCGGGTCCGGCCGCAATCATGGAAGCGATCAATGCGTCGATCGGTTTCGACCGCAAGCTCTATGCGCAGGACATAAGCGGATCGATCGCCCATAGCGAGATGTTGGCCGAAACAGGCATTATTTCGGCGGCCGATCAAGAAAAAATCGCTCACGGGCTGAACACGATCCTGAAAGAGATCGAGGCCGGCACGTTCGAATTCTCGACCAAGCTGGAAGACATCCACATGAATGTCGAGGCCCGCCTTGCCGACCTGATCGGCCCGGCGGCGGGACGCCTGCACACCGCCCGCTCGCGAAACGACCAGGTGGCGGTCGACCTCAGGCTCTGGGTCAAGCAGGAATGTCAGCGCGTCGCCCGGGCATTGAAGGACCTGATCGCCGCGTTCCTCGAACGCGCCGAGGAACATGCGGCGACCGTCATGCCCGGCTTCACCCATATGCAGGCGGCGCAGCCGGTGACTTTCGGCCACCATTGCATGGCCTATGTCGAGATGTTCGGCCGCGACCTCGCGCGCGTCCGCGACGCCATCGAGCGCATGGACGAAAGCCCGCTCGGCGCGGCGGCCCTTGCTGGCACAAGTTTCGGCATCGACCGCCACATGACCGCGAAGGCGCTGGGCTTCCGCGAGCCGACGCGCAATTCGCTGGACAGCGTTTCGGATCGCGATTTCGCGCTCGAATTCCTGAGCCTCGCCGCGATTTGCGCGACGCATTTGTCCAGGCTCGCCGAAGAGATCATCATCTGGTCGACGCCGCAATTCGGCTTCGTCCGGCTGTCGGATTCCTTCTCCACCGGCTCCTCGATCATGCCGCAGAAGAAGAACCCCGACGCCGCCGAGCTGGTGCGCGGCAAGACCGGCCGCGTCAACGGCCATCTCGTCGGCCTGCTGACCGTGATGAAGGGCATGCCGCTGACCTACGGCAAGGACATGCAGGAAGACAAGGAAGCGGTCTTCGACGCCGCCGAGACGCTCGACCTGATGCTGGCGGCGACCGCCGGCATGGTGCGCGATATGACCGTCAACGCCGCCGCCATGAAGAAGGCAGCCGGCGCCGGTCATGCCACCGCGACCGACCTTGCCGACTGGCTGGTGCGCAATCTCGGCCTGCCCTTCCGCGAGGCCCATCATGTCACCGGCCGCGCCGTGGCGCTTGCCGAGGAGAAGAAGCTCGGGCTGGAGAAGCTCTCGCTGGACGATCTGCGCTCGATCCATCCAGGCATCACCGACGACATCTTTTCGGTGCTTGCCGTGCAGAATTCGGTGAAGAGCCGCACAAGCTTCGGCGGCACCGCGCCGTCGGAGGTGCGAAAGCAGATCCGCTATTGGAAAAAGCGGCTCGCCAAGGCTTAATGCATGTCGCCCAGACGTGTGCAGCGGTTCTGGGACAACGATATGCATCAAAGCAATTGCCGGGATGCAAAGCGCTGAAAACTCGGCTAAAAGCGGCGTCACAAGAAACAGTTTCGAACGGATGGACCGATGACCCGTAGCAGGATTTTGGTGACGCTGGCGCTGCTGGCGGCGGTCGTCACCGTCACGGCCTGCGGCAGGAAGACCGGCCTCGACACGCCCTATGAAGCGGCGGAGCAGGCGCGCAAGGATGCGGAAAAGGCCAAGCAGCTGGTGCCGCCCGAGCCGGAAAAACCGGTCAAGGACAGGAAGTTCATCCTCGATCCCCTGCTCTAGAGCCGATGAGATCGACCCGATCTCATCGAGCTTCAACCTTCCGGAACCGAACCCCGTGAACCATTTCGACTACCGCGACGGCGTGCTCCATGCCGAGGACGTCGCCATCCCCGACATCGCAGCCGAGGTCGGCACGCCCTTCTATTGCTATTCGACGGCGACGCTGATCCGGCATTTCCGCGTCTTCAACGAGGCTTTTTCCGGCCTCGACGCGCTGGTCTGCTACGCCATGAAGGCGAACTCCAACCAGGCCGTGCTGAGGACGCTGGCCAGGCAGGGCGCAGGCGCCGACGTGGTCTCCGAAGGCGAGTTGCGCCGCGCCCTGGCCGCCGGCATCCCGGCCAGCAAGATCCTGTTTTCCGGCGTCGGCAAGACCGCGCGCGAGATGGACTTCGCGCTTTCCGCCGGCATTCTCTGCTTCAACGTCGAATCCGAGCCGGAGCTGGAATTGCTGTCGACGCGTGCCGTGGCCCTCGGCAAGGTGGCGCCCATCTCGCTGCGCATCAATCCGGATGTCGATGCCAAGACCCACAAGAAGATCTCGACCGGCAAGGCCGAGAACAAGTTCGGCATTCCCTGGCAGCGCGCGCGGCAAGTCTATGCCCGCGCGGCTGAACTGCCCGGGATCAGGGTGACCGGCATCGACACCCATATCGGCAGCCAGATTACCGAATTGCAGCCGTTCGACGATGCCTTCGCATTGCTGGTCGAACTGGTCGGGGCGCTGCGTGCAGACGGACATGCGATCGAGCATGTCGATCTCGGCGGCGGCCTCGGCATTCCCTACCGCGTCGACAACAGCCCGCCGCCCCTGCCCGACGCCTATGCCGAGATCGTCAGGAAGCACGTCACCAGTCTTGGCCTGAAGGTGATGTTCGAGCCCGGCCGCCTGATCGTCGGCAATGCCGGCATCCTGGTGTCTGAGGTCATCTATGTGAAGGAAGGCGACGCCAAGAACTTCCTCGTCGTCGACGCCGCCATGAACGACCTGATCCGGCCGACGCTCTATGACGCCTTCCACGACATCAGGCCGGTGGTGCAGCCGCCCTCCTCCACGCCGCGCATGAAGGTCGACGTCGTCGGCCCGGTCTGCGAGACCGGCGATTTCATTGGCCTCGACCGCGACCTGCCGAGGCTGAAGGCGGGCGACCTGATCGCGGTTTCCACCGCCGGCGCCTATGGCGCGGTGCAGGCCGGCACCTACAACACCAGGCTCCTGGTGCCCGAGGTGCTGGTCGACGGCGACCGTTTTCACGTCGTGCGGCCGCGCCAGACCTATGAGGACCTGATCGGATTGGATTCTACCCCCGACTGGCTGAAATAACCGAGCGGCGCGCCTTAAGGAGCTGGCCATGCTGGAAAAAAAGACGATCACGCGCGAACGCATCGCCGCTGTCGAACCGCGCATCCGCCCCTATGTCCGCCACACGCCGGTGATGCGCGTCGACCTGGCGGATTTCGGCCGTCCCGCCTTTCCGGTCGATCTGAAGCTCGAATGCCTGCAGCATTCCGGCTCCTTCAAGGCGCGCGGCGCCTTCACCAACCTGCTCGAGCGCCAGGTGCCCGAGGCCGGCGTGGTCGCCGCGTCCGGCGGCAATCATGGCGCCGCCGTCGCTTATGCCGCCATGAAGCTCGGCCACAAGGCGACCATCTTCGTGCCCGAGGTCAGCCCGCCGGCCAAGCTCGCGCGCATTCGCGGCTACGGCGCCGAATTGGTGGTCGTCGGCGCGCGTTATGCAGAGGCGCTCGCCGCCAGCGAGGATTTCGCGGCCAGGACCGGCGCCCTGCAGATCCATGCCTTCAACCAGGAGGAAACGCTGCTCGGCCAGGGCACGCTCGGCCTGGAGATCGAAGCCGACTTGCCCGAAATCGACACGCTGCTGGTCGCCGTGGGCGGCGGCGGCCTGATCGGCGGCATCGCCGCCTGGTTCTCGGGACGCATCCGCATCGTCGCCGTCGAGCCCGAGGGGGCGCCGACGCTTTACCGCGCCTTGGAGGCCGGCCAGCCGGTCGACGCGCCCGCCGAAGGCATTGCCGCCGATTCGCTGGCGCCGAAGCGCGTCGGCGAAATGATGTTCCCGATCGCCGAGGCCTTCGTCGAATGCTCGATCCTGGTCAGCGACGACGACATCGTCGCGGCGCAGAAAGCGCTGTGGGATCGCGTGCGAATCATCGCCGAGCCCGGCGGCGCCGCGGCCTTCGCCGCCATGCTTTCCGGGCGCTATGTGCCGGCGGAGGGCGAGCGCGTGGCGGTCCTCGTCTGCGGTTCCAACACGAATCCCGCCAATTTCTGATCATAACCCGGCCAAACCGCTTCACGTTTTTGGAACCCGCCTCGCCTTTGCCGTGTTTGCTGGTATCCTTCTGGTGATGACGTCCGGGCTATTGCGCCCGGGCAGGAAGGGCCGATGACCGAACGACCCATTTCCAGCGGCGAACGCGGTCGGGCCGGCGATGGACGCGGCCTGGCCGGGCGCTTGGCGCTCAGCCGGTTGGCGACGCGGGCCTCGATGACCTTCGAGCGCGCCTGGCCGCTCGTGTTGTCGCTGCTGGTCGTCGCCAGCCTGTTCCTCAGCTTTTCGTGGTTCGGCCTGTTCCCGCGTTTGCCGGACGTCGTGCGCATCGGCCTTCTGATCCTGTTCGCGCTGGCGGCGGTCGCGGCGCTCTATCCGCTGCGTTTCTTCCGCATGCCCTCGGCCGCCGAGGTCGACAGGCGCATCGAGGCGGCGAACGAATTGCTGCACAGCCCGGTGCAGGTGCAGACCGACCGGCCGAGCGGCGCCGACAGCATCTTCTCGCAGGCGCTGTGGCGCGAGCACCAGAAGCGCATGGCCGAGCGGCTATCGAGTCTCGGCGCCGACCGGCCGCGCACCGGCGTGCCGGACTATGACCGCTGGGGCCTGCGCGCCGTGGCGGGGTTGCTGCTCGTCACGGCTTTGGCCTTCTCCTTCGGACCCTTTGGCGGCAGCGTCAGCGACGCTTTTGTCGCCCGCGCCGCGCACGACGCCGTGCCGCCGCGCATCGACGCCTGGGTGACGCCGCCCGCCTATACCGGCAAGGCGCCGCTGTTCCTGACCGCGGATGCCAACCAGGCCGTCCAGACTTTTTCCGTTCCGCAAGGCAGCGACGTTTCGCTGCGCGTCACCGGCGGCTCGGGCGAGGAAACGCTGAGCTATGCCGATCAAGGCGGCAATGACCGCGCGATCGAGCCCGCGGCGCCCCCCGTGGCATCCAAGGGGACCCCGCCCGCCGCCAGCCAGACGGCGCCAAAGGTGCGACAGTTCTCCGGCAAGCTGAACACCGACGGCACGCTGACGCTGAAATCCGGCGAGGGCGATCTCGGCCATTGGGCCTTTGCCGTCATTCCCGACAAGCCGCCGACGATCCGCTTCGTCGGCGAGCCGAAGCGCGCGGTCAACGGCGCCATCGAGCTGAACTACCAGATCGACGACGACTACGGTGCCGCCTCCGCCAAGGCCGTTTTCGAGCCGTCGGACCCGCCGGCCGCCAACGCCCATCCGCTCTACGGCGCGCCCGACATGCCGCTGACGCTGCCGCGTCGCGGCGGCAAGGCGAACGCGGCCAAGACGACCAAGGACCTGACTGAGCATGTCTGGGCCGGCACCAACGTCAAGCTGACGCTGAGCGTCACCGACGATGCCGGCCACACCGCGACCAGCGAAACCAGGACAATGGTCATGCCGGAGCGGCCCTTCGCCAATCCGCTCGCCCGCGCGGTGATCGAGCAGCGCCGGCTGCTGGCGCTCGATACCAATGCCAAGCCGCACGTCCTCGACCTGATGGACGCGATCACGCTGCGCCCCGACGACACGTTTGACAACATGTCGAACTATCTCGCCATCATGAGCGCGAGGAGCCGGCTGAAGCTCTCCGAGAGCGACGACCAGCTGCGCAACGTCGTGTCCTATCTGTGGGAGATCGCGCTCGGCATCGAGGAAGGCAATCTGTCGGCCGCCGAGCGGCGGCTGCGCCAGGCGCAGCAGGCGTTGCAGGATGCCATCAAGAACGGCGCCAGCGATCAGGAGATCGAGAAGGCGATGAAGGAACTGCGCGAGGCGATGAACCAGTTCCTGCAGGAATTCGCCCAGCGCGCGCAGCAGAACCCGAACGCGCCGCAGATGCAGCAGAACGGCCGCGAGCTGCGCCAGAGCGATATCGACCGCATGATGGACCAGATCGAGAATCTGGCCAAATCGGGCGATCGCGACAAGGCCCAGCAGCTTCTCTCCGAGCTGCAGGACATGATGAACAACCTGCAGGCCGGCCGCCAGCCGCAGGGCGGCGAGCAGGACAGCGAGCTGCGACAGCAGATGGACAAGCTCGGCGACATCATGCGCCGCCAGCAGGAAATGATGAACGACACCTTCCGGCTGGACCAGATGCAGCGCGGGCAGCGTGGCGAAGGCGGCGAGCAGCAGCAGCTTGGCGAGGACGGCGAACAGGGCCAGTCCGACGACCAGCAGCGGCCCGGCCCCGGCCAGGACCGCGATCCGCTCGGACGTCCGAAAATGTCGCCGAAGGATTTGGCCGATGCGTTGAAGCAGTTGCAGGAAGGCCAGGGCCAGCTGCAGAGCGAGCTCGACCAGTTGAAGAAGGGGCTCGAGGGCATGGGCATGGAGCCCAATGAGGGCTTCGGCGAGGCCGGCAAATCGATGGGCAATGCCGAGCAATCACTGGGCCAGGGCGACGGCGACCAGGCCGTCGGCCACCAGGGCCGCGCGCTGGAGGCGCTGCGCCGCGGCGCCAAGGACATGATGAAACAGATGCAGGCCATGCAGGGCGATCAGGGCGGCAACGAGCAGGGCGGCCGCCGGCAGGACGCCGACCGCGATCCGCTGGGACGGCCGCGCGCCACTAACGGCCCCGATGACGGCACCTCGGTCAAGGTTCCCGACGAGATCGACGTGCAGCGCGCGCGCCAGATCCTCGACGCTATCCGCAAGCGGCTCGGCAATGCGCTCAGCCCCGATATCGAGCGCAGCTATCTCGAGCGGCTGCTGGAGCTGAAGTAAGCTCGCCTGCGCCTTTCGGATTTCCGTCACCTATGCCGAAACTTGGACCCGTCACCCCGGTCCTGCGCATGTTCGACATCGCCAAGGCGCGCGAATTCTATCGGCAAACTGCTCCAAATCGGACGCAGTTGCAGAATTCAAAGACCGGCCGGTGTCTGCCGGGTCAGCATGAAGGCCTCACGGATCGCATTCTCCATGCCGTCGATCGCCTCGCCGGTCGCCAGCGGATTGCGGTGCAGGACGACATTGGAGGAATCGATGTCGCCGAAACCGTCGGCGACCGTCAGCTCGCGGCAATCGTCCGGGATGTTGCTGCGCGAGATCGGCGCGATCGCAAGGCCGGAAGTGACGGCGAGCGTCAGGCCGCCATTGGTGTCGCTGGTGTAAGCGACCCGGTAGTCGAGGCCGCGCTGCTGCAGCGACTTGATCGCGAAGTCGCGGCACCAACCGTTGCGGCTGTAAAGCGCGATCGGCACCGGCTTTTCCTCATGCATGTGGTGAAGCGTCGACGTCACCCACACCGTGGGGTCGTGCATCAGCACCTCGCCGCCGGAAGAGCCCTCCCATTCGAACACCACCGCGAGATCGAGTTCGCCCGCCGCGAGCGCCCTTACCTGCGAATCAGAATGCGCATAGCGCACCGTGACCTCGACGCGCGGATGGCGCTTGGCGAATTCGCCAAGTGCCCGCGACAGGATCGACCGGCCATATTCAGCCGGGATGCCGATGCGCACCAGCCCGCCGAGCGGCGGCGCCACCAGCGAGGCGGCCGTCTCGTCGAGCAGCGAGACGATCCGCCGGGCGTTCGAGATCAATTCGCTGCCGCGGCGTGTCAACGCCACGCCGCGCGAGCCGCGCTCGAACAGATCGTCGCCGACCATGTCCTCCAGCTTTTTCATCTGCATCGACACGGCTGATTGCGTGCGCCCGGCTTTCTCCGCCGCGCGGGTGAAATTGCCGGTTTCGGCCACCGCCACGAAAGTGCGCAGGAGGTCGCTGTCGAGCACGGGTTTCATCGATTTCCGCCATAAGAAAATTTGATTGCTGGCATCATTCCAATTCGTTTGCAAGATGTCAAACGCCGCAGGATAGTCGCCATACCCATTGGATATGCGACCGCGAAATCGGCCGCGGACCAATCGAAGAGTCCTCACTCGTACCCGCTGCCTGAAAATGGTGGCGGGTTCTTTTTACGAGCACTTTTCCGAAAAGTGGGAACCGGTTTTCGGACAAGATCATGCTCAAACGACCACAGTTGGAGCAGGATGACCGTTCGACGAAGCGTCATCTCTGCTCTACGAGCAATTCCAGGAAAAGTGCCCAGCGGTTTTCCGTCCGGAATTGCGTGAAATGAATAACCAACGGCTCGCGGGGGGCCGACATTGATGCAGAACCGGATGGTGCTAGGCATTCTGAGCCTCTGCCTCGGCGTGCTGGTCTTTTCGCTGCAGGATCCGCTGGTGAAGGCGGTGTCGAGCGGCTATCCGGTGACCGAGGTGATGGCGATCCGCGCCATCGTCGCGCTGCCGATCCTGATCGTGCTCGTCCAGGCCGATGTCGGCCTGAAGGCGGTACTGTCGAAGCGCTTCGGCATGCTGACGCTGCGAGCCTTCATCCAGTTCTCGTCCTACACGGTCTACTATCTGGCGATCGCCGCCTTGCCGCTGGCCGACGCGGTGGCGCTCTATTTCATGGCGCCGCTGTTCATCATGGCGATGGCCGGTCCGTATCTCGGCGAGCGCGTCTCCTGGAAGACGCTGGCGACCGTTCTGATCGGCCTGGTCGGCGTGCTGGTGATGGTGCGTCCAGGCGCCGGCGTGTTCGACTGGGCGGCGCTGCTGTCGTTGGGCTCGGCCTTCCTCTACGGCTTTTCGCAGTTGATGGCGCGCCGCATCGGCGACACCGAATCATCGACAGTGATGGCCTTCTACCAGAACGGCGCCTACCTCAGCGGCGCCATTGCCGTCGCTGCCGTCTTTCATCTCGCCGGCATCACCCACGCGGCGCATCCGAGCGTCGAATTCCTGGTGCGGCCATGGGTATGGCCGACGATGCCGGATTTCCTGAAGATGGCCGCCTGCGGCTTCGTCGCTTCCGCCGGCATGATCCTGCTCTCTCAGGCCTACCGGATGGCGCCGGCCAACCGCGTCGCCACGTTCGAATACACCGGCATTCTCTGGTCGCCGCTGTGGGGTTTCCTGTTCTTCGCCGAGGTGCCGCGCGAAACGACCGTGCTCGGCGCGGCGCTGATCATAGGCGCCGGCCTGCTTGCGCTCAGCGGCGGGCGTCGGCGAAGGGCCGCGCCGGCCGCCGGGGCGGTCTCAAGCGAAGCAGCTTAATGCCCTGCCGACGCGGGCGCGGATCTCGGCCAGCGTGAACGGCTTCTGCACGACATCGAGGATGATGCCGTTGAGTTCCTCGGCGCGCTCGCGCTGATCGGCATAGCCGGTCATCAGCACGATCCTCATCGTCGGGAACTCCCTCGCGGCCGCCGTCGCCATCTCGATGCCGTCCATTTCCGGCATGCGGATGTCGGACACCACCAGATCGTAGTCGCCACCGGTCTGCCGGATCATGTCCAGGCCCTGCGCGCCGTCGGTGGCGATGGTGACTTTATGGCCGTCGCGCTCCAGCGCGCGGGCGGCGAGGGTGCGGACGGACTCATCGTCCTCGACGATCAGAAGCTTTGCCATGCCGAGATAGATGCCGCCGAAACGTTGACGTTTTCTGAAAATTCTAACGAACGGCGGCTTTTCGAGGTGACTTCAACGCCTCCTCAGGCGTCTCCCTTCACGACCCCGACAAACGGCAGTTCGCGGAACGCATGGGCGACATCCATGCCGTAGCCGACGACGAAATAGTCCGGGCAGTCGAAGCCGACATAGTCGGCGTTGAGCGAGGTCTGGCGGCGCATGCGCTTGTCGAGCAGCACGGCAATGGCGCAGCTCTTGGCGCCGCGCGAAAGCATCAGGTCGCGGGTGAAGGAAAGCGTCTTGCCGGATTCCAGTATGTCGTCGATCAACAGCACATCGCGGCCGGCGACCTCGTTGTCGATGTCGCGCAGCACCCTGACCTCGCCGCTCGTGGTGCCGGCGCCGTAGCTGGAAATGAAGATGAACTCGACTTCCGGCGACAGGCCGACATCATGCATGGCGCGGATGAGATCGGCGGCGAAGACGAACGAGCCCTTGAGGATCGAGATCACCAGCAGGTCGTGATAGTCGCGCCCGGCGATTTCCTTGGCGAGCTCGAGATTGCGGCGGGCGATCGCCGACGCCGAAAACAGGACCTCAATGTCCTTGCCACGCACAACTGGCATAGTTTTTCCTTCAAAAAATTGGCGGCGGTGTCGATAGACGGGTTGAGATTCAGGTCAGGCCGTGCCGAAAATAGTGGCTGCCGAGAACCGGAGCGGAGCGTACATTTCAGTACGCGAGCCCGGAAGCGCAGGAAGCCGCTATTTGCAGGCCGGCCTGACCTGAATATCGACCCGTCTAGCCGGCGAAGATGACTGCGACGGTTCTTACGCCGTCTTTAGGCACATCGAGGCGACTGGAAAAGCCGAATTTTTCGCCCGGTCCCAGCGACCGGTTGGATGTCCCCAGCCTGTAGCGGATGATGTTGGAGTTGTTGTCGGTGACGCGGATCTCGAGCGGCGGCAGCGTTTGCGGCCTGGTCCCGTCATTGGCCGCCTCCCCATCCACGAACAGCACCGGCTTCAGGCCCGATTCATCGATGCGCGACGTTACGCCGGAAATGGTGAGCGCGCTCGTCGGCGCCGCGGCCGCCCAAAGGGGGCTCTGCCGGACCAGCGCATGACCGCCCGACACCCAGAATGAGATCAGCGCTATGCCGACGCCGGTGATCCAGAATGTCGGACCGCCGCGCGAGAATCGCGACGGCGCCGCCTCCGGTTTGCGCAGCATGCCCATGCCTTCGATCGAAGGCGTCGGAGGGACCTGCGGCGGGGGCGCCGACGGCGCCGCGGCAAATCGCGGCAGCACCACATAATCGGCATCGACGATATCGGCTGCATCGAACATGACGCGCTGCGGCGCGGCATTTGTTGCCGTACCGGTCATGATTTCGCCGGAAACAGGGCGCGCGGTTCTCTCGTCAGCCATTACGGCACCAGTGCAGTCTTCGTTTCGTTTGCGTAAACGGAATTGGTTAACGCTTCCCCACCGGAATGGCTTTGATGCGCGCTGAACGTTGCAAAATTAACCGCCGGTTAACCATGCCGGCCGATGGTCTGTTAGAGTAGATTGTGGCGCGTCGCCGCCGAAAGTTTCAGGTCGCCGAACGTGATCCGCTTCGAAAATGTCGGCCTCCGCTATGGCATGGGTCCGGAGATTCTCCGCGACATCTCCCTGCACATTCCGGAGCGCTCCTTTCAGTTCCTGAGCGGCCCCTCGGGCGCCGGCAAGACGACCTTGCTGCGCCTTTTGTTCATGTCGCTGAAGCCGACGCGCGGCCTGATCACCATCTTCGGCAAGGACCGCTCGCGCATCTCGCGCGGCGAACTGCCGCTGCTGCGCCGCCGCATCGGCGTGGTGTTCCAGGATTTCCGCTTGCTCGACCACATGACCACCTACGAGAATGTCGCGCTGCCGTTGCGCGTGCGCGGGCGCGAGGAAGCGAGCTATCGCACCGACGTGACCGAGCTTCTGAAATGGGTCGGCCTCGGCGACCGCATGCATGTCCTGCCGCCGGTGCTTTCGGGCGGCGAGAAGCAGCGCGCCGCGATTGCCCGGGCCTTGATCGAGCAGCCGGAGATCCTGCTTGCCGACGAGCCTACCGGCAATGTCGATCCGCCGCTGGCGCGCCGGCTGCTCAGGCTGTTCATCGAGCTCAACCGGCTGGGCACAGCCGTGGTCATCGCCACCCACGACCTCGGCCTGATGGAGCAGGTCGATGCGCGGCGCATGATCCTGGCCGGCGGAAGGCTGGACGTCTATGACTGACTTTCCGGCCGATCGTCTGCGGGATGAAGCCGACGCCGAGGCGCCGGTCACGGTCCGGCGTGTGCAGCGCAAGACGGCGCCCATCGTGCCGGCGCAGAACATCGCCGGACGGGCACTGGTGCTGGTCATCGCCATCATGACCTTCCTGTCCTGCCTCACCTTCGGCGCGGTGACGCTGGTGCGCGATACCGCCTCCGTCTGGGAGAACCAGATATCGCGCGAGGCGACGATCCAGATCAAGCCGGCCGACGGCCTCGACATGGAGGCGGCCCTTGCGCAGGCCTCGCAGATCGCCGGCGAGTTCCCCGGCGTAAAGGGCACCATGATCATCGACCGCGACGCGACCGCGCGCCTTCTGGAACCGTGGCTGGGCAGCGGCCTCAACATCGACGAGCTGCCGGTGCCGCGCCTCATCATCGTCACCATCGACGAGGCCAGCCCCCCGGACTTCGCCGCCATGCGCGCCGCCATCTCGCCCAAGATCCCGACCGCGGCGCTCGACGATCACCGCACCTGGGTCGACCGTCTTATCGCCATGGCGCACACGACAGTGACGATCGGCATTGCCGTGCTGGTGCTGATGCTGTCGGCAACCGTGCTGACGGTGGTGTTCGCCACGCGCGGCGCCATGGCCGGCAACGGCCACATCATCGAAGTGCTGCATTTCGTCGGCGCCGAGGCGCGCTTCATCGCGCGCGAATTCCGCTGGCATTTCCTCGTCACCGGCATGAAGGGCGCGGCCGCCGGCGGCGCCTTGGCGATTGCCGTCTTCATCGTCTTTTCCTGGTGGTCGTCGCGCAACATGGCCACGCCCCAGGCCGACCAGGCGACCGCCTTGTTCGGCAATTTCGCCATCGGCTCCGCCGGCTATTTCGGCGTCGGCCTGATGGTGCTGGTGATCGGCGCGCTGACCGCGGCGACCTCGCACGCGACCGTCGTCACCTATCTCAGCGACATCGACGTTCGCCAACCGGACGCGGGTTGAGCCATGAGCCGCAACGGACAGACAGTGCAAAGCGTTATCTGCAAACGAGACAACGATCACACATGGGATACTTGCCGTAACGCAATGTGCGCGTCTTATCTGTCAAAGGCCGCATTTCGGAGTTAACCATGGGATGTTTTCGGGATTAACCTGGGGATGATGGAAGCGCGGGATTCGATCGGGACAACTGGACGGATGCCGGTGGTGCGTGCACGCGCCGCTGCTTCCGCCACGCCTGGCCGTTTAAGGTTTGCCCTGCGCGTCTGCGGCTTCATCGCTCTCGCCGCGCTGGTACTTTTTGCCGGCGGCTTCGGCTGGTTCGCCGACAAGGTCAGCCACATGACCACCCCGCTCAACCCGGCCAGGGCCGACGCCATCGTCGTGCTCACCGGCGGTCAGTCGCGGCTCGACGCGGCGATGGACCTGCTGGCCTCCGGCAAGGGCGAACGCCTGCTGATCAGCGGCGTCCATCCATCGGCCACCAAGCGCCAGCTGCAGGCGGCAATGGGCGGCGACAAGCAGCTCTTCTCCTGCTGCGTCGATATCGACCGCGCCGCGCTCGACACCATCGGCAATGCCGAGGAAAGCGCCAAATGGGTGGAGAACCACGCCTATGGCAGCATCATCATCGTCACCAACAATTACCACATGCCGCGCAGCCTGCTTGAAATGAGCCGGCTGCTGCATGGCGCGCGCCTCGAGCCCTATCCGGTGGTCAACACCAATCTCGGCAATGGCGGCTGGCTGACCAAGCCGGAGGCCCTGCGCGTGCTGCTGACCGAATACAGCAAATATGTGCTGTCGCTGGCGCGCGGCTTCCTGCCGCTCCGCGCGGCGCCCGAGGGCGTCACGCTGGCGGAAGCATCGACTGTGGCGAAGAACTAAACCTTAGCCGCCGCATTCTCGCGCAGGCATGCAATCTCCTGCTCCAGGCCTGCGATGCGCCGGTCGCGCTCGGCCAGCGCCGCCGCGACATCCGCCGCCTCGAAACGCTGCGGGATGTGCTGCGGGCAATTGGCGTCCCAGGCCGTAACCGTGAACAGGATCGCCTGCTCCGGCCGGGCCTTGTAATCCGGCGGCATCAGCCTCGCCGTCAGCTCCGGGTCATTTTCGACGACACCCGCCCTGCCCCAGATCTTGATACGCTGCCTGAGCATGTAGTCGATCAGGAACAGGAAAGCCTGGTCGTTGTCCTCGAGATTGCCCTGGGTGATGAACTGCCGGTTGCCGGAAAAGTCGGCAAAGCCGATCCTGTGCTCGTCGAGCACCTTGAGGAAGCCGGCAGGCCCGCCGCGATGCTGGATGTAAGGCTGGCCTTCGGCATTGGCCGTCGCCAGGAACACGCTGGTCTGCGCTTCGACGAAGGCGGCGAGGTCGGCAGTGATCGTCGCCCGCCAGCCGCCGCGTTGCTCGACGCGCGCATAGGAGTCGCGCGACCCCTTGCGGACTTGGATGGCCTTGACGGTCGGCGTGAAGGCGACGTCGCTGGGGAATTCATTCATGCTGGCGCTCCTCGGACAGGATCGCACATGATTTAGCCCCTTCCGAAAATCGGATGTAGGGAGCATATTTGTAAGGTATCTTTCCAGATTTCGGGAGAATAATGGATCGCCTCGACGCCATGTCGCTGTTCGTCGCCACGGTTGATGCCGGCAGCCTGTCCGCCGCGGCGCGCCACGCCGGCGTGCCGCTGCCGACCATTAGCCGCAAGCTCTCCGAACTGGAGAAGCACCTAGGGACGCGCCTGCTCAACCGCTCGACGCGGCGGCTGACGCTGACCGATCCCGGCCAGTCCTATCTCATCGCCTGCCGCCGCATTCTCGACGAGGTGAGCGAGGCGGAGCGCTCTGCTGCCGGCGAATATTCGAGCCCGACGGGCGAGCTGGTCATCACCGCGCCGGTCGTCTTCGGCCGCTTGCATGTGCTGCCGGTAATCACCGGCTTTCTAGCCGTCTATCCGCAAGTGGACGTCCGCCTGACCTTGTCGGACCGGATCACCCAACTGGCCGAGGAGCATATCGATCTGGCGGTGCGCATCAGCGAACTGCCGGATTCGGCCATGGTTGCGATCCGCGTCGGCTCGATCCGTCGCATCGTCTGCGCAAGCCCCGCCTATCTCGCCCTACATGCCACGCCGGAGAAACCATCTGAGCTCGCGGGTCACAACTGCGTCACCTTCGAAGGCCTCACCGCGCCCGCGACCTGGACTTTCGGCACGGGCAAGACGGAGATCGTGGTGCCGGTCCGCTCGCGGCTGCAGGTCAACACCGCCGAGGCGGCGATCGATGCCGCGATTGCAGGCTTGGGCCTGACCAGGGTTCTGTCCTACCAGGCCGACGCTGCAGTGCGCGCCGACGCGCTGCGGGTGGTGCTGGAGCCGTTCGAGCCGCCGCCCTGGCCGGTGAGCCTCGTTCATGCCGGCCAGGGCCGGCTGCCGGTGAAGCTGCGCGCCTTCCTCGATTTTGCAGCACCGCGCCTGAAGGAGCGGCTGGCGCAGTCATTGTAAGGCCGGCATTTGACCACCGTGCCGTTTCCTTTTTGCCGCCGCTTGGTGTAACCAACGCACACTTTCTCACGGGCCCCTTGCATGCTCATCATCCGCTCGCTGGCGTTCAACCTCGTCTTCTATCTCAGCCTGATCGTCCAGATGATCTTCTGGACGCCCTATTATTTCCTGTCGCCGCGCCACCGCGCCTGGTTCGTGCCGAAATTCTGGTCGCGCACCTCGATGTGGCTCTATGACAAGATCGCCGCGACCAAGAGTGAGATCACGGGTGCCGAGAACCTGCCCGAAGGCTCCTTCATCCTGGCGCCGAAGCACCAGTCCTTCTGGGACGCGATCGCCTTCTTCCCCTATCTCGACGACGCGCTCTATATCCTGAAGCGCGAGCTGACCTGGATCCCCTTCTTCGGCTGGTACATCATGAAGATGCGCATGATCCCGGTCGATCGGGGCAGCCGCTCGAAGGCGCTGAAGGCGGTCGTTGCCGCCACCAGGCAGGAAATGGATCGCAATCCGCGCCAACTCATCATCTACCCCGAAGGCACGCGCCGCCCGCCGGGCGCCGAGCCGTCCTACAAATACGGGATTGTCGAGATCTATTCGCAACTGGGCGTGCCCGTGGTGCCGGTCGCCCATGTCGCCGGCCTCTACTGGCCGCGCCGCAAGTTCCTGCGCTATCCCGGCACCATCAAGGCCCGCTTCCTGCCGCCGATCCCGCCCGGTCTCGGCAAGGACGAATTCATGCAGCGGCTGATCGGCGAGACCGAAGCCGCCTGCGACCAGATGCTTGTCGAGGCGGCGCAAACGCCGAACCCGCCGCCCATGCCGCCGACCGCGCTGAAGCGGCTGGCGGAACTCGGCGTGACCGCGAAGACCTGATCGGCTACCGCAACGCCACCAGCGCAGTCGTCAGCACGAGCGTGGCGGCAAACGCCAGATTGATGATCCGCGAGGCCAGCGGATGGCGCAGGAAGCGCGCGAAAGCCGTTCCGGCAAGCAGCCACGCCACATGGATCGCGACGATCATCGCGGCAAGCACCAGTAGCCTGGTGGGCGCGCCGAGCGTATCGGCCCGCGACGCTGCGCCGGCGAACACGGCGCCGATCGCCACATAGGCTTTCGGATTGGCGACGGCGAGCATGAAGCCGCCGAAAAAATCAGGCTTCGTCGCCATGTTGCCGCGCTCGGCCAATGGCGGCGCGGTCGCGATCTTGAAAGCGAGATAAAGGATGTAGGCCGCCGAAGCGATCGCCAGCACCGGCGCCACTCCCGGCACCGAGGTCAGCATGCCGAAAATCCCGGCCGCCACCGCCAGAAGCACGGCGATCGTGCCGAGCACCACGCCGGAGGTGTAACGCAGGGAAGGACGCAGGCCGAACGCCGCGCCAATGGCGGTGACGCTGATCGTCGCCGGTCCCGGACTGCCCATGACGACCGTCGCGGCCACGATAAGCGCCAGTACTTGCTGCCAGGGCTGCGCTTCGCCCAAGATGCCGTCGGCCATGCCGTACCTCCTCCCGCCGCGATGCGACAGGACTTACGAGGGATCGTAATGGCCGTCTTGGACGATCGTGCGAATGCTATGAGCTGGCGCGGTCCAGCGCCCCGATATCGTCCGCCGAAAGCTTGAGCGACGCTGCGCGGATCAGACTGTCCATCTGGGCCGGCGTCGTGGCGCTGGCGATCGGCGCCGCAACGCCCGGCCGCGCGATGATCCAGGCCAGCGCCACTTCCGCCTGCTTGGCCGAATGGCGCTCGGCCACGGCATCCAGAGCGGAAAGGATGCGCATGCCGCGCTCGTTGAGGTAGCCGGCAACGCCCTCGCCGCGCGCGCTTTGCCCGAGATCTGCCTTGCTGCGGTATTTGCCGCTCAAGAATCCCTTGGCCAGGCTGAAATAGGTGATGACGCCGATATCCTCGGCCTTGCAGAGGTCGAGCAGCGGTCCGTCGAGCGACGAGCGGTCGTACAAATTGTATTCAGGCTGCAGCACCTCGTAACGCGGCAGGCTGCGCAGGCTGGCGACGTCGAGCGCCGCGCGCAACTGCCCGGCATCGAGATTGGAACAGCCGGCATAGCGGATCTTGCCCTTTTCGAGCAGGCGCTGATAGGCGCCGAGCGTTTCCTCGTAAGGCGTCGCCGGATCCGGCCAGTGCGACAGATAGAGGTCGATGACATCGACCTGAAGCCGCTTCAGCGAAGCGTCGACCGCCTTTTCGATATAGGCGGCGGAGAGGTCCCTCTTGCCTTGCCCCATGTCGGAGCCGACCTTGGTGATGACGACCACCTTGTCGCGGTTGCCGCGGCTTTTCATCCAGTTGCCGATGATGGTTTCCGATTCGCCGCCCTTGTTGCCGGGAACCCAGCGCGAATAAGCGTCGGCCGTGTCGATGGCGTTCAGGCCGGCGCCGACGAACCGGTCGAGCAGGTCGAAGGAGGTCTTCTCGTCGGCGGTCCAGCCGAAGACGTTACCGCCCAGGACCAGCGGCGCGATGGAAAGGTCGGTGCGACCGAGACGGCGTTTCTGCAAGACTGATCTCCGTGATGCTGGAAAGGGCTTTGATGCCAAGGGATGGGGTTGCCGCTAAGTTAGGTCGTGCCCGGCGGAGGTCAAAGGCATGGTTTTGCTTTTTGATCGGACCAGACCGTCACGAAAGCGCGATCCGGCGGCCCACCTCCTCCAGCCAGTGATCGCGGATGCCGAGCGCCTTGAGATGCTCGAGCGTGCTCAAGACATAGTCCTCGTTCCGGCCGGACTGGCCGACGGCGCCGCGAACGACCTCTGCGGCGTGATCGACATCGAGTCCGCCGGCATATTGTTCATGCTGCCGGTCGACGGTGTAGGCGACCGCCTCGACCGAACCGCCGCCATTCAGCCGGATGTCGAGCATGCGTTCGAGATAGACGCTGGTCACCAGCTCGCGTTCGCGCAGGTAGGAAAGCACCTCGTCGCGCAAATTCTCGGGAACACGGTATGCCAAGCCAATGCAGGAGCCGCCCCGGTCGAGGCCAAGCACCAGGCCCGGCCGCGCGCGCGTGCCACGATGAACGAAGGAATAGACGCAAAGCGAGCGGCGATAGCCGTAAAGCCGGGCGCGGCGCGTCTCGACATGGGCAAATCCGGGCCGCCAGATCAGCGACCCATAGCCAAAAACCCAAAAATCGCCCATATCGCCAAGCCTGATCGCATTCGAGTGAACGACACCGCACCGCCAAGGTGCTTATTCTGCCCCCCGCTTGTCTGCGTGAGAGTGAGCGCCCGCTCGCTGGATGAGGGGTTAACGAGAGCCGCAGCATGACGTCAAGTGACGAGCGATCGCCCAAACCCCGCCGCCGGCTGTTCTGGCTTGCCGCGTTCATCCTCGTGCTGTTCGCCATCTACAGCGGCGGTTGGTTCTATCTCGCCGACAGGCTCAAGACCGAGGCCGACCAGACGGTGGCGAGGCTGGGCAGCAAGGGGATCGCCGCCGGCTGCGGCAACCTCACCGTCAGCGGCTATCCGATGAGCTTCACGGTCTCCTGCGACAACATCGCCTACGAAGACGACGTCCGGAAGGTCGCCGCCTCCACCGGAAGCTTCAACGCCGTGGCCGGGATCACCGGGCCTTTGTCGCCGGTCGCCGACCTGCGCGGGCCGCTGCGGACGATGGCGCCCGGCATGCCGCCGCTCTGGATCGACTGGGACCAGTTGCAGGCAAAGGTGAAAGTGTCGTGGCCGCTGCCAAGGAGCGTTTCGCTGCAGGCTGAAGGCCTCAACGGTCAGACCGATCCGCAGGACGACACAGACCCGATGCAGTTGTTCAGCGCCGCCAAGGCGGCGGGCCAGTTGCAGCCGTCCGGCCAGGACATCAACTATGTCGGCAGCTTTGGCGATCTGGAGATCAATGCGGATGCCATCGACGGACGCGTGCTGCCGGCATTGGACGGCAGTGGCGACGTAATGCTGAAGAACGGCGTGGCGTTGATCGCGACGCCGCCTAAAAGCCTGCGCGGCCAGTCGATCGACATCGCCAAGCTCGACCTGTCGTCGGGAACCGCGCGCATCACCGTGTCCGGGCCGGTCTCCGTCGACGCGGAAGGCCTGATCGACGCAAGCCTGACGATCAAGCTCAAGGATCCCAAGGCGGTGGCGGCCATCCTTGGCGGTGCCATGCCGGAGCACAAAAGCGAAATCGAGCAGGGCTTTGCCGCCATCGCCATGCTTGGCAAGGAACCGTCCTTGCCGCTGAAGATCGTCAAGGGCAAGGCCTCGCTGGGCTTCATCCCGCTCGGCAAGATCAAGCCGCTTGAATAGAGCATCGTTCCGAACCGAAGGTCAGCGTAGCAAAAAGTGGGAACCGGTTTTCGGGCAAGACAATGCCGGCCAACATGCCGGCTAAGAAGAGCAACACGGTGATGGCGCAGCCGGTCAGACTGCTCAGCGTCGGCGCCTTCACCCTCGACACGATCCTTCGCGTCGAGGCGCTGCCCGCGCATCAAGGCAAGTTCATCGCCAGCGATGGCGTCCAGATTGCCTCCGGCATGGCAACGAGCGCCGCCTGCGCCGCGCGGCGTCTCGGCGCCGAGGTCTCGCTATGGGCTAGCGCGGGCGACGACCCGGTCGGCGACCAGTTGCTCGCCGACATCGAGGTCGAAGGCGTCGACTGCAGCCTGATCCGTCGCGTCGCCGGCGCGCGGTCGGCGCTGGCAGCGATCCTGGTGGATGCGCATGGCGAGCGCGTCATCGTCCCCTTCTACGACAAGAAGGCGCAAGCCGATCCCGAGGCGCTGCCGCTCGCCGATCTCTCCGCCTTCGACGCCGTGCTGGTGGATGTCCGCTGGCCGGGGGCCGCGGCGCTTGCGCTGAGCGCGGCCAGATCGATCGGCCGCCCGGCGATCCTGGATGCCGACACCGCGCCCGTCGAGGTGCTGGAGCGGCTGCTGCCGTTGGCCTCGCACATCGTCGCCTCGGAGCCGGCGGCGCGCATCGTCTGCGGCCACGCGCTCGACCCCGAAAGCGCCTGCGCCGACCTTGCCTCGCGCACCGATGCCTTCGTCGCGGTGACCTGCGGCGCGGCTGGCACATGGTGGCATGACCGGGCGATCGGACGCGTCCGCCATGTCGAGGCGCCGAAGGTCAAGGCTGTCGACACACTCGCCGCCGGCGACGTCTTCCATGGCGCCTTCGCCGTAGGCCTCGCCGAGGCCATGCCCATGGAAGAGGCCCTGCGCTTCGCCAGCGCCGCCGCCGCGCTCAAATGCCTGCGCTTCGGCGGCCGCCTCGGCGCGCCGGATCGGGCTGAGACGATGGAGATGATGGCGGCGCACTGGCCACCAGCCCGAGAAGGCAAAGGAAGCTGAGATTCAGGTCAGGCCGAGTCGAAAATGGTGGGTCCCGAGAACCGGAGCGGAGCGTACTTGAAGTACGTGAGCACCGGAAGCGCAGGGAGCTGCCATTTGCAGGCCGGCCTCACGTGAACATCAGTTCCCTTTGGGATGCTCGACGGCCTGCCGACCGAAGTCCGGCACATCGATGTCTTGTCCGGCCTCGATGATCGAGCGGCGGACGGCGCGGGTGCGGGTGAAGAGATCGAAGAGCTTTTCGCCGTCGCCCCAGCGGATCGCCCGCTGCAGCGAGGCCAGATCCTCCGAGAAACGCGCCAGCATCTCCAGGATGGCGTCCTTGTTATGCAAGCAAACATCGCGCCACATGGTAGGATCGGAGGCTGCAAGACGGGTGAAGTCGCGAAAACCGGAGGCGGAATATTTGATGACTTCGCTCTTGGTCACCGCTTCCAGATCGTCCGCCGTGCCGACGATGTTGTAGGCGATGATGTGGGGCAGATGCGACACGATCGCCAAGGTCATGTCGTGATGCTGCGGGTCCATCGTGTCGATGTTGGAACCGCAGCGCCGCCAGAATTCCGAAAGCTTCTCGAGCGCCGCGGGATCGGTGCCCGGCAGCGGCGTGAAGATGCACCAGCGGTTCTCGAAGAGGTCGGCGAAGCCGGCATCGGGTCCGGACTTTTCCGTGCCGGCCAGCGGATGTCCGGGGATGAAGTGCACGCCTTCCGGCACATGCGGCTGCATTTGCGCGATGACCGAGGCCTTGGTCGAGCCGACATCGGTAAGGATGGCGCCTTTCTTCAGCGTCGGCGCGATCTCGGCCGCGACCTCGCCGGACGAGCCGACCGGCACCGAGACGATGACGAGGTCGGCGTCACGCACCGCTTCCTTGGCATCCGTCGTGTAGGAGTCGCCAAGGCTTAGCTCCTCGGCGCGCTTCAGCGTCGATGCGCTGCGCGTCGCGATGGCGATATGGCGCGCCAGGCCCTCGCGGCGGATGACGCGGGCAAGCGACGAGCCGATCAGGCCGATGCCGACCAGCGCTATTTTCTCGAACATCGGTGATGCCATGGTGTTCTAGCTTTTCAGGAAGGTCTTGAGCGCGTCGATGACGCCGCGATTGGCCTCTTCAGTGCCGATGCTCATGCGCAGCGCATTGGGAAAGCCGTAGCCGGTCACGCGGCGCAGGATGTAACCGCGCGCACTGAGATAATCGTCCGCCGCCGCCGCCGAATGCTTCTTGCCGTCGGGAAAATGGATCAGCACGAAATTGCCGACGCTGGGCGTGACGCGCAGGCCGAGCCCGGTCAGCTCTGCGCTGAGCCAGGCCAGCCATTTCTCGTTATGCGTCGCGCTGCGCTCGATATGGGCGCGGTCGCGGATCGCGGCGATGCCGGCCTCGATCGCGGTGGCATTGACGTTGAACGGGCCGCGGATGCGGTTGATCGCATCGACGATATGCGCCGGGCCGTACATCCAGCCGATGCGCGCGCCGCCAAGGCCGAGCTTGGAGAAGGTGCGGGTCATCACCACGTTCTCGGAGCTGCCCGCCAGCTCGATGCCGGCTTCATAGTCGTTGCGCCGCACATATTCGGCATAGGCCGCGTCGAGCACCAGCAGCACGTCCTTCGGCAGCGCCGCGTGCAGCCGGCGCACTTCCTGGAACGGCACATAGGTACCGGTCGGATTGTTCGGATTGGCGAGGAACACGATCCGCGTCGCCGGCGTCACCGCGGCCAAAATCGCATCGATGTCGGCGCGCTCGTCGGTTTCCTTGACCGCCACCGGCTTGGCGCCCGCCGCCTGGATGTAGATCTTGTAGACCATGAAGGCGTGCTCGGTGAACACCGCCTCGTCGCCCGGCGCGAGATAGGTCTGCGCCAGGAGCCCGAGGATCTCGTCGGAGCCGTTGGAGCAGATGATGTTTGCCGGGTTCAGCCCATGCACTTCGGCGATCGCCTCGCGCAGCCGGCGGGCGGTGCCATCGGGATAGACGTCGAGCTTCGCCGCCACTTCGCGTGCGGCCTCGATCGCCTTCGGCGAGGGCCCGAGCGGATTTTCGTTCGACGACAGCTTGTAGACTTTCGTCACGCCGGCGGGCGCAGTGCTTTTTCCCGGCACATAGGCCTCGATGTCCATGATCCCCGCGCGGGGCGTCGGACGGGGCTGATCCTGCTTCATGTCACAAATCCGTCGAGAAGGCCTTCAAGGCCGCAGCGGAAATACAGGCCACGGGCTGGAATGTCGAGTGCCGGCGCCTGGTGTATGCGGACCGACCGCGAGGATCAGGGCCTTGAAATCACGCCGGGTCTCGAGCGCCGGTTATGGCTTCGTCGAATCGACGAGGGCGCGGAACCCCTCCAATTCCTCTTCGGCGATGGCCGCGATCTCGGCCTTGCCGGGGTAGCTGCCGCCGTCGACCTCCTTGCGGAAGGCGGTGAGCGCGTCGATCCGGGCGTCACGCACCTGCCGATGCAACGCGGCCAGCTTGCCCCAGGCCCGCGCGTGGCGAGGGAGACGGGTCGACTCACCGCAGATGTCCGACGTGAACAGGAAGATGACGTCCGCCTCGGCGCCCGAGCCGAGCGACACGGTCACCAGCGAGGTGCGGCGGTGGATTTCCGCCATCAACGCCGCCGGTATGATCTCGCACTCGACCGCGAAGGCGCCGGCATCCTCCAGCCGCCGGAACTGATCCCGGAGCTCGACCGCCTCGGCCGCAGTCTTGCCGACCGCCCGGATGCCGCCGACCCAGGTCGATTTGCGCGGCACGAAACCGAGATGGCCCATGACCGGTATTCGTTCGTTCGCCAGCATACGGACCATGTCGTAGCTGCGTCCGGTGATGACCGCGTCCGCGCCGGAGGTGATCGCCGAAAAAGCGGTTCGCAGGATTTCGTCGCCAGTCACCGCGTCGGCGAAGCCGAGCGCGGCCGTTACGAAGACGCGGCGCGACCCCTCGCGGACGCGGGTCACATTGGCCGCCCGGCAGACGACCATCTCGATGCCGGCCGCCTCGGCCGCGGCGGCCTCGTCCGCCGTCTCGGCGGTCACCTGGGCGACGCGCCGGCCGGCCTGCCGCAATGCGCGCAGGCCGGCCACCGTGATGCTCCGCTCGACCTCGCGGCCGCCGAAATCGAAGATTTTCGGCACGCTCAGCCCTTGAGTTTCTTGGCGTAGTAGTCGGGCGCGACAACGCCGGGCTTGGAGAACCAGGCCGGAACGTCGACACCGGAATAGAGCAGGATGTTGCCCCATGGGTCGAAGGCGCCGGTGCGCACGATCACCTTGGCCTTGGCGGCCATTTCGCCGAGAATGGCCTCGTGCTTGACGGTTTCATGGTCGGCGTCCCGGAACAGGCGCTTCACCTTGGCGAGCAGCGGCGCGTTGTGCACGGGCAGCGTGTCGGCATAGGCGACGCGTTCGGCGATCAGGTTGGCCGCGATTGGCGTCAGCACGGTCTCAAGATCGGGAACGTCAGGGGTGATGGCGAGGTCGATGCGCCATGCGCTCGACGGAATGGGAAAACCCGCGTCGCAGACGATCATCAGGTCGCCATGCCCCATGGAGGCGATGGCATGAGCGAGTTCGGCGTTAAGCAGTCGGTTGCGGTTCACGGTTGCTCCTTCCATACGGTTTTCATGGCTTCGGCATAAAGCGCGTCGGCCTGGGCGCGCTGGGGGAGACCGGGAATGACGCCGAGCCTGGTGCAGGCGATCGCGCCGCAGACGACGCCGAAACGCACGGCGTCGACGATGTCGCGGCCTTCCGCCAGCGCCATGGCGAAGCCCGAATTGAAGGCATCGCCCGCGCCGGTCGTGTCGGTGACCTCCACCGGCACCGCCGGCACCATGACGTCGATCTCGTCGGTCAGGATGAGCGCGCCGCTGCGGCCGAGTGTGACGACGACGTTGCGCACGCCGCGCCGCCGCAATTCCCGGGCGAGTTCGCGCGAGGACCTGGGGTCGTCGGCGGGCAGGCCGAGCAGGATGCGCAGTTCGCTTTCATTCGGCGTGAGATAGTCGACCCAGGCGAAGATCGTGTCCGGCAGCTGGCGCGCCGGCGCCGGATTGAGGATCGTCCTTGCGCCATGCTTGCGGCCAAGCTCCATCGCCCGCGTGGCGGCGGCCGTCGGCACCTCCAGCACGGTCATGACGACATCGCTCTCGGCGATGCGCGCCTCGGCAATGTCGACCGTGGCCGCGTCCATCAACTCGTTGGCGCCCATGTCGAGGATGATGAAGTTCTCGCCCTTGTCGTTGAGGATGATGAAGCCGACGCCGGTCGCCCGCTCCGTCCGCGCGCTCACAAGGCTGGTGTCGACGCCTTCGATTGCATAGAGGTCGGTGGCGATGCTGGCGAGCTTGTCGGTGCCGAGGATGGCGAGCAGCGACGACGACGCGCCCAGACGCGCCGTTGCGACGGCCTGGTTGGACCCCTTGCCGCCCGGACCCATGTCGAAATCGGTGCCGAGCATGGTTTCACCGAAAATGGGCAGCTTGGGCGCCCGCATGGTCAGCCCGACCGCGAAGCTGCCGACGATGGTTATCTTTGGCTTGGTCATCCGCATTCCCGTCTCAGGATGTCATGGCGCGTGCGAGGATCGCCGTCTCGGTGATAGCCTGGCCGGTCAGTTCTCCCGACAGGCGACCGTCGCGCAGCACAAGCACTCGTTCGGCATTCATGATCAACTCCGGTATCTCCGAAGAGATCATGACGATCGCCATGCCTTCGCCGGCGATGCCGCGCAGGATCGAGTAGATTTCCGCCTTGGCGCCGACATCGATGCCGCGTGTCGGCTCGTGCAGCACCAGCACGCGCGGATTGGTGACGAGGCTGCGGCCGAGGATGATCTTCTGCTGGTTGCCGCCCGAAAGCGTTCCCAGTTTCTGGCCGAGATGTGAAATCCGCGCATCGAGCCGCGCGACCTGGGCGCGGGCCTCGCGTTTCACCGCGCCGCGCCGCACGAAGCCGGCCAGCGAAAACCGCGGCAGCGAGGCGGAGACGACATTGTCGGCCACGCTCATTTGCAGAAGGCCGCCGGAACCGCGCCGGTCGGCCGGAACGAAGGACATGCCGAGGCGGATCGCGGCAACTGGATCGGCGCCGCGCAGTTCCTTGCCGTCGATCGTGACCTTGCCGCGCCGGGCGCAGAGCCCGAAAAGCGCGTCGCCAAGTCCGTCCTTGCCGGAATCGGGAAGTCCGCCGATGCCGAGGATCTCGCCGCCGCGCACGCTGAAGCTGACGTCCTCCAGCCCCGCCGCCTCAAGGTTTTCGACCGCCAGCACGGCGTCCTCGTCTTCAGGCCTGGGTTCGACCTGAAGCGACCATTGCATGGCGGCGTCGAGGTCGCGGCCGACCATGGCCCGGATGAGCTGGTCCTCCGACAGGCCCTCATTGTCCATCGTCACGATCGTGCGGCCATCGCGCATCACCGTGACGCGGTCGGCGATATCCAGCACCTCGCGCAGATGATGCGATACGTAGATGATGGTCACGCCCTCGGCGCGGAGCTGCCTGACGACCTCGAACAGCCTTTCGCTTTCGCGTTTGGAAAGCGCCGAATTCGGCTCGTCCAGCACAAGCACGCGGGCATTCTGGCGGATGGCGCCGGCGATCTCGACCAATTGCATCTCGGCGACCGAGAGGCGGCCGACCTTGGTGTCGGGGTCGAGGCCGCCCATGCCGAGCCGGGTAAGCGCATCGCGCGCCTCCCGCCGCATCATGTCCCGCGGCAGCAGCGAAACGGCAGAGCGCGCCGCCATGTCCGACATCATGATGTTTTCGGCCACGCTCATCGTCGGGCAGAGCGCCAACTCCTGATAGACGACAGTGATGCCGTGGGCGCGGCTGTCGAGCGGGGAGGAGAGTTTCACGTCCCTGCCCTCTACCAGAAGCTTGCCGCCATCGGGGCGCAGGTCCCCGGCCAGGATGTTCATCAGCGTCGACTTGCCGGCGCCGTTCTCGCCGATCACGGCGTGAACCTCGCCGGCCCGGAAGCCGACGGAAATACGGTCAAGCGCGAGCACGCCGGGAAACCGCTTGGTTACGCCGGCGATCTCGACGATGTTTGCGAGGGAGGGGGCGGCCGTCATCGAGCTGGCTCGACGGGCCGGCGGAACCTGCGGCCCGCCGGCCTGTCACGCTGGCATTGTTACTTCTTGGCCACCTCGGCAATGTTCTCCTTGGTGTAGACGCCGACGCCGGTGTCGAGGTTCTCGATCGTCTGGCCCTTGAGGAACTGGACGAGGAGGTCGACCGCGGCGAAGCCTTGCTTTTCCGGAGCCTGGTCGATCGTGGCCTGCACGTCGCCGCTCTGCACGAGTTGCACGGTCTGGTCGAGCAGGTCGAAGCCGACCACCTTCACCTTGTCGGCCGCCTTGTTGCGCTCGACCCAGGTGCCGGCGGCGGGAGTGGAACAGCATTCCAGCGACAGGACGCCGGAGATCGAGGAGTTCGCCAGCATGGCGTTCTCGATCGCCGAATAGATCTTCTGCGGATCGGTGCCGGTGTTCAGCGTGCTGACCACCTCGATGCCGGGCTCGGCCTTCAGCGCCTCGCGCGCGCCTTTTTCACGGTCGAGCGACCACTGGGCGGCGGCGTCGATGGTGGTGATCATCACCTTGCCCTTGCCGCCGAGAACCTTGGCCATCAGTTTGCCGGCCTCACGGCCCGACTGCACGAGATCCTGCCCGGCGAAAGCCAGGCGCTTGCTTTCGGGATTGTCGGTGTTGAAGGTGACGACCGGGATACCGGCGGCGATCACCTTGTCGATCAGCGGTGCCAGCGCGTCGGTCGACACCGATGAAATCGCCAGGCCGTCCATCTTGCCCATCAGCGTCTCGATCTCGCTGATCTGGCCATCGGCATCGGCGCCGACCGGGCCGATGAACTGCGCGCTGACCTTGTCCTCGGTCGCCGCACGCTGGACGCCGGCCTTCATGAACGGCGCGAACTCGTTCGAGACGTCATGGTAGGAGACGTAGATGTCGAGCGGCTGGCCTGCGGCGATCTTGGCCTTGATGCGATCGGCGAGCGAGAAATCGGCGAGCTTGGCCTCGGCATGCGCGAGCGCGGGAAGCAGGCTGAGCGCCGCCGCGAGAATGACATGTCTGATTTTCATGGATAGTCCTCCCTTTTCTGTTTGGCTTGATTGCCCTCAGAGCGTGATGCCGAAAAGTGTGCAGCGGTTTTCGGACGACATCATGCTCTATCTCTCTGATTTAGAACCGGATTCAGAATTCGGGTTGATGCGGCCTGAAACCTGAATCCGGTTCTAGGCCGCGCGGCGCGTTGTCCATTTGTCGATGCCGACGGCGATGATGATGACGAGGCCGATCATCAGCTCCTGCACGAAGGGCGACACGCCCATCAGAACAAGGCCGTTGCGCATCACGCCGATGATCAGCACGCCGAGTATGGTTCCAAGGATGGTGCCTTCGCCGCCCGACAGCGAGGCGCCGCCGACGATGGTCGCGGCAATGACGTCGAGCTCCAGCCCGAGGCCGGTGCGGCCGGCCTGCCCGCTGGGCAGAAAGGCGAGGCTGAGGATGCCGGCGAAGGCGGCGAGCAGCCCCATCAGCACGAAGGCCCAGATCTTCACGGTGTTGACGGAAATGCCCGACACGCGCGCCGCTTTGGCGCTGCCGCCCACGGCATACACCCGGAAGCCGAAGTTCGAATAGGAAAGCACCAGCCATGCCAGCACGGCGATGATGGCGAAGAGCACGAGCTGCATCGGAATGATGCTGAACAGATAGCCCTGACCCATGAAGTTGAAGGTGTCGAGAACGTCGGGAAGCGCGCCGTTGCGCGCGTTGACGGTGACGGGCTGGCCGTTGGTCAGGATGAGCGCGGCGCCGCGGACGATGCTGAGCATGCCGAGCGTGGCGATGAGCGAGGGCAGGCGGCCGTAGGTGGACAGGATACCGTTGACGACGCCGATGACGGCGCCGGCGAAGAGGCCGACCGCGAGCGCCGGCAACACCCCCCAGCCAGCGATGATCAGCATGCCGGTGGCAAGCCCGGAAAAGGCGTAGGTCGATCCGACGGACAGATCCACCTCGCCGGAGATCAGCACGAACGTCATGCCGACCGCCATGATCCCGAGGAGCGAAACCTGTCGGCCTATGTTCAAGAGGTTCAGCGACGTGAGGAAGGTGTCTGTCGCGAAGGTCAGGAACAAGCAGATCGCGACCAGCGCGATGAACACGCCAGCCTCACGGACCCGCAAGAGTCGCGACAATTCAAACCGGCCTGCGGCTGCCGCGCGCGCGCCGCTCCTGACCGTATCGGCCATCCCATTCCTCCCTCGACGGCGGCGCTACGGCTGCAGCCGTCCGTCGCTGTTCTTCATCTCCCCATCGATCCGCGGCCTGGGCCCAAGCCTGGTTCGATGTCCTCAAGGCCGGGCTTCTACCCGGTCGTGCTTGCTCATTAAGCCTGCTGGAAAGAACCGGCAGGCACCTTGCGCAATTGTTCGTAGTTGCCGTATTCGCGCACCTTCTTGAAGGGCGCGTTCTCGACCGCGTTGTAGGAGCAGATATAGCCCCAACGATACGTGTCCGAGCGGTTCGCGTCCGAACGGTGCAGCAGGTTGCCGTCGAAGACCAGGGCGTCGCCCGCCTCCATCTCGACATAGATGTGCTCGAAGCGCTTCAGGGCAGCTTCCAGGTGCTCATGCTCGACATTGGTCTGCTCGTTCTCGCGGATATGATTGAGGCGGCCGAGCTTGTGCGTGCCCTTGAGCACCTGAAGGCAGCCGTTTTCGCGGGTCGCCTTGTCGAGCGCGACGTAGATGCTCATCATTTCCGGTGCCAGGCAGCCGTAATTGTACCAGTAGCCGAAGTCCTGGTGCCATTCCCATGCGCCGCCTTCGTTGGGCTGCTTCATCGTCATCTTGTGGCTGTAGAGGTAGATCGGCTTGCCGACGGCGTCCTCGGCCAGATCGACCATGCGCTCGTCGCGGGCCAGCAGGCCGTATTTGTCGTCCTCGGCCTTGGTCCACATCTTCAGCAGCGTGGTCTTGCCTTCCTTGTCGCCCTTGGACATCACGCCGCCCTTGCTCTGCTCCTCCTCGAGCTGCTTGCGGGCGTGGTCGCGGAAGTTGGCGACTTCGCCGGCGCCCAGCAGGCCACGGCGAATGATGTAGCCGTCGCGCGCGTAAAGCTCGGCTTCATGTCTGGTCATGGCAAGCATCGGTATTCTCCCTAGAATCCCAAGGCGTCCCGCGATGCGGCACGGGCGCCCCTGAACCTTTTTGAAGGCCCGGTCCCGATCGGCTTCCGGCCGGAATTCCCAGGCTCTTGAGGAGAATTTAGCCCCTCCGCCGGGGAACAAAATGGACAAAGGGAACGTATTTTTTGTATAAAACGCGCATGCAAAAAAGAACGTCCGTAATTGAGAGTTTCCACTATGTGCCAGCCCCGGCCTGGACCCGCGCCGCATTCAGCGTGCTGCGCGCCGGAAAAGTCGCCGCCGGGCCGGATTACCGGATAGAACGCGCCATCTATGCGGGACAGGACATCCTCTATTGCCTTGCGGGCGCCGGCTATGTCGAAACGCTTGGGCAAAGGATAGATGTCGGTGCTGGTCAACTGGTCTGGATGGCGAACGAGGCGCCGCACGTCCATTCCGCTGATCCCCGGGATCCTTGGACGGTACTTTGGTTCAGGCTGGACGGGCCGGAGCCCGCCATCCTGCGGCGCAAGCTGTTCGGAGAGGGCACGCCGCGCGCCAGCTTCGCCGAGGGAGCGACTCCGGTCCCATGGTTCGAGCGCCTGTTTGCCGCGCTGCGCCGCCGCGACGCCAGCCTTGACCTGCGCCTTTCGCAATTGGTTGCCGAATTCCTGCTCCTGATCGATCGCGCGTTGGCGGGCCCCGATAGTGACGACCTGCCGAAACCGCTCGCTTCCGGTATCGAAGCGATGCGCGGAGCGCTCGGCTTTGCGTGGAACGCGTCGGCCCTGTCAGCCGTCACCGGGCTCGGGCCGTCGCAGACCCGGCGGATGTTTCAGCGCTATCTTCGCACCAGCCCGCACCAGTGGCTGATGCGCGAGCGGTTGATGCACGCGCAGTCGCTGCTCGTGCAGGACGACCAGCCGATCGCGGAGATTGCCGAGACGTGCGGCTTTTGCGACGTCTATCATTTCGGCCGCGAATTCCGGCGATCCGTTGGCATTTCGCCTTCGGCCTGGCGGCGCAGCGAACTGGGTGTTGCGTCGAAGCGCTGAACAGATTCCGCGAAGGCGTCACACGGCTTTCCGGAAAGAAACTGCGGCAGGATAGGCAGGCCATGTGTTGGCTTGGCAGGAAATGGCCTGCTTGGGTGCTGTGAACCGACTGGAGCGCCGCGAGGAGGCTACCCGTTGACGAAGAGCGGCACTGGTCCTAGAAGAACTGCCAGACTTCCGTGGTGATTTGGCCGGTCGGCTTGCAGCCACGTTAAACAACTCGCTAAAGGGCCGTTTGCAACCTGTAACCGGCTTTGCGACGGCAATGCCGGTTTTTTGTTGTCCGCTGCCGGCCGGACACCGCGTCGGGACGAGACCGATGCGGGACAGGATGAGGATGGACATGGCCGCTCAGCGCGTTGCAAGGACCAAGGACGAGGCCGACCATCCGTCGAGCCCGGTGCTGCAGTTCGGCCCCGACAAGCCGCTGAAGCTCGACGCCGGCACCATCCTTTCGCCTTTCCAGATCGCCTACCAGACCTACGGCACGCTCAACGACGCGCGCTCCAACGCCATCCTCGTCTGCCACGCGCTGACGGGCGACCAGCACGTCGCCAACACCAATCCGGTGACCGGCAAGCCGGGCTGGTGGGAAGTGCTGATCGGCCCAGGCAAGATCATCGACACCAACCGCTTCTTCGTCATCTGCGCAAACGTCATCGGCGGCTGCCTCGGCTCGACCGGCCCGGCCTCGACCAACCCTGCCACCGGCAAGCCTTACGGGCTCGACCTGCCGATCATCACCATCCGCGACATGGTGCGCGCGCAGGCGATGCTGGTCGATCATTTCGGCATCGAAAAGCTGTTTTGCGTGCTTGGCGGCTCGATGGGCGGCATGCAGGTTCTGGAATGGGCGGCGAGCCATTCCGAGCGTGTGTTCTGCGCCCTGCCGATCGCCAGCGGCGCCCGCCATTCCTCGCAGAACATCGCGTTCCATGAAGTCGGCCGACAGGCCGTCATGGCCGATCCGGAGTGGCACGGCGGCAAATATCTCGATTTCGGCAAGCGGCCGGAAAAGGGGCTTGCCGTCGCGCGCATGGCCGCTCACATCACCTACCTTTCGGAAGCAGCGCTCCACCGCAAGTTCGGCCGCAATCTGCAGGACCGCGAGGCGCTGACCTTCGGCTTCGACGCCGATTTCCAGATCGAAAGCTATCTACGCCACCAGGGCATGACCTTCGTCGACCGCTTCGACGCCAACTCCTACCTCTATCTGACCCGCGCGATGGACTATTTCGACCTTGCCGCCGATCACGGCGGGCGCCTCGCCGACGCCTTCGCCGGCACCAAGACGCGCTTTTGCCTGGTCTCCTTCACCAGCGACTGGCTGTTCCCGACCGAGGAGAGCCGGTCGATCGTGCATGCCTTGAACGCGGCGGGCGCTTCCGTCTCCTTCGTCGAGATCGAGACCGATCGCGGCCACGACGCCTTCCTGCTCGACGAGCCGGAGCTGTTCGCGGCCATCAACGGCTTCATCGCCTCTGCCGCCCGCGCCAGGGGGCTCAGCCTGTGACCCCGAACCGAAGGTCAGCGAACGCAGAAAGTTGCGGACTTTTCGGAGCGCGATCGCGCGTCATGCAGGAGGCAAGGCCATGAGCGTCAATCGCGCCCAGCGTGTCGACCTCGAGGTCGTCACCGATCTCATCCCGGCCAATTCGCGCGTCCTCGATGTCGGCTCGGGCGACGGCGTGCTTCTGGAGCTCCTGCAGGATACCAAGCAGGTCGACGGCCGCGGGCTGGAACTGTCGCAGCGCGGCGTCAATGAATGCGTGGCGCGCGGGCTATCGGTTATCCAGGGCGACGCGGACACGGATCTGAAATTCTACGCCGACAAGGGCTTCGACTTCGTCGTGCTGTCGCAGACGCTGCAGGCGACGCGCAACCCGAAGGTCGTGCTCGACGAGCTGCTTCGGATCGGCAACCGGGCCATCGTCTCCTTCCCCAATTTCGGCCACTGGCGCGTGCGCTTTTCGCTGCTGATCAAGGGCAGGATGCCGGTCACCAAGGACCTGCCCTACTCCTGGTACGACACGCCCAACATCCACTTCTGCACCATCCGCGACTTCGTCAACCTGTGCGAGGAACTCGGTGCGACCGTCGAGAGAGCAACCGCGCTCGACGCCAACGGCCAGAAGATCGGCCTGTCAATGCCCTGGTGGTTCTGGAATTTCTTCGGCCAGCAGGCGGTGTTTTTGTTGAGGCGGGGCTGACGCTGCTTACCGGCTGCGGATGCTCAACGCCGTCAATCAAGATCGCAGCGAACAGTGTTGCCTTTAAACCGCGACGGGCAAAAAACAGGCCTCCGTCAAGACACATCGACGTGACAGCGGCGGCCGTTTTCTGTAGCTTCAACACATATATCCTGGGACGGGCATGCAGAGCGAGCGGCGGCAAATTCAATCAGCGACTTCAATGCCCGGACATAGCGGAAATCAGATGCCGACCGACACGGTTCCGCTGATCTCAGTGATCACGCCGACCCACAACCGGCGCAGTCAGGTTGTGCGCGCGGTGGAAAGTGTTCTCGCCCAGACACTTACCCGCTTCGAGCACATCGTGGTCGACGACGGTTCGACCGACGGGACGGCCGCCGCGCTGGCCCAAATCCGCGACCCGAGGCTGATCTATGTCGGCGCCAAATGGCGCGGCGCGAATGCCGCGCGAAATGCGGGCATTGAGCGCGCGCGGGCACCGGTCGTGACCTTCCTCGATTCGGACGACGTCTATCTGCCGGATCGGCTGGAGCGGACGCTGGCGCGCTTCGACCAGAATCCCTCGCTCGAAGTCCTCATCAGCTCGTTCTTGTCGCTGAAAGGCAGCCGCAGCACCAAATGCATCAATCGCGACGCTTTCCTCGACAAGGGCACGCTGCAGCGTGCCCTGGTCTCGCAGACCATCTTCATTGCCGGCTCGGCGATCACCGCAAGGCACGAGTCGCTGCTCGCGATCGGCGGCTATGACAGCGACATCACGCGCATGCAGGATCGCGAATTGCTGCTGCGCTTTGCCCAGCGCAGCGGCGCCTTGCTGTCCGAGGACATCGACTGGAAGAAGTACAATTCGGAGAATTCGATCTCCGGCCGCCGCGACGGCTATGTCGAGGCCTACGCCAGTCTGATCGACAAGCATCCTTATATCGCCGACCGCTATCCCGACGTTCCGCCTTACATGATCGCGCGCCAGATCATCGCCGATATCCTCAAGGGCAGGTTGCCGCAGGCGTTTTCGGGCTATCACGCCAACCGGTCGTCCAAGTCGCTCGGCTACTCGCCCGCCGAACTCTTGCGCGGCTATGTCGTCGGCCGCCGCTGGCGGCGCGACTGCTACGACGAGTTCCGCGCCAAATATGGCGCCCGGGCGGTCTGATTGCCTCCTTGACACGACGCCGACGAAAACCGCTGCACATTTTTCCGTCAGGAACTGCGTGAAAACAAAGAGATAGAGCCGTTTTCCGCGAAACGGTGAAACGCCCTATGCTTCAGTGGATTCCTTCTTGCGGCGAGCCACCGGAGGCGGCGGTTCGATCGCCCCTGCCCTGACTCGCGCGGGTTTCAGCGCCGGCGCGCCGGTATCCTTGACGATGTTCAGCGAGCGCGGAAAAAACTGATTGTTGTGCTGACCACGTCCGATATTGACGATCGCGGTTTCGGGCAGGCGCTTCTGAAGCATAGCCAGAACCCGCCGCAACGTCGGCCCGTCGAACGCATCGAGCGCCTCGTCGATGATTACCCATTTCGGCTTGCGCAAGGCGAGCCTGGCGAAAGCCAGCGCCCGTTGTTCGTCGTCGCCCAACTCACGCTCCCAACGCCCGCTGCGGTCGAGCGAGGATGACAGCCGTTCGAGGCCAACCTCGGCAAGCACCGCCGAAATTTCGGTATCGCTGGCCGGGGCCTCGCCGTTCGGATGATCGAGCACCTCGCGCAACGTGCCGGCCGGAAAATAGGGCACGCGCGGCACGAAGATGGGGGGCTCCCCGGCCGGCAAGCCGATCCGGCCGCTCCCCCATGGCCACAGGCCGGCAATGGCGCGGAAGAACAATGTCTTGCCGGCCCCCGGCTCGCCGGTGATCATGACGCGCTCGCCGGAGTGGATTTCGACATCCGTCTGGGCAAGCTTGGTGCAGCCTTCCGGCGAAGCCACCTCAAGCGTGTCGAAGGTCAGGCTGCCATTGGCGTTTTCGCCGAACCGGATGCGTTTTTCCGTGTCATGCAGCGCGTCGGTTTCGGTGAGCGCGATGCGGAAATCGGCCACGCGCATCAACGTGGCGCGCCAGTCGGCGATACTGCCGATGTTGTTGATGAACCAGCGCAGGGACGAGTGAACCTGGTTGAAGGCGCCGACCGCCATCATCAGCCCGCCGAAGCTGATATCGCCCGAGAAATAGACCGGCGAAGCCACCAGGATAGGCGCCACCACCGTTATCCAGCCATAGGTATCGGTCACCCAGGACAGGTTGATCTGGGCGGTGAAGATGCGCCGCATGGCGCCCAGCACCGTGCCGAGGTCGAGCTCGAGCCGGCGCCGGGCATCGGGCTCGCCATGATAGAGCGCGATCGCGTCGACATTCTCGTTGATCCGCACCATGGAGGAGCGCAGCTCCGCTTCGCGGGTGTAGCGCTCGCTGTTGAGGCTGATCAGCGGACGCCCGACCAGCCAGCTCAGCCACGAGGCGATGCCGGCATAGAGGAATGCGGCCCAGACCATGTAGCCCGGTATCGCCAGCGAATAGCCGCCGACGTGGAACACGAAGCCGGAAGACAGCTGCCACAGCACGCCGACGAAGGAGACGAGCAGGATGAACGACTGCAGCAGGCCGACGCCGAGATCTGTCGACAGGTCCGACAAATGAGCGGCATCCTGCTGCATGCGCTGGTCGGGATTGACGCCAATGGCGCCGGCATTGGCCAGCCGGAAGGCCCGCGCCGGACGCATCCATTGATCGATCAGGTCCAGCGTCAGCGCCTCGCGCAGCCTCAAACGGATCATCTGGTTGAGCCAGGTCTGGCCGATATTGAGCACCAGAAGCCCGCCGGCGATCATCGCAAAGATGAGCAACTGGTGCAGGAAAGCAGCCATGTCGCGCCGGGCTAGCGCATCGTAGAAAGGCTGGTTCCAGCGGTTGAGCAGAACCTGTCCGATCGAGGTTGCGACGATGACCGCGACAATGCCGATGGAGACCCAGGCAAGTTGCCTGCGCACCGGCGAGGCCTTCAACCCCAGCTTGATCGTCGCCACCTGGTCGGCGAGGCTGCTCGCCTCGACCGAGACGGCGGCCTTTTTTGAGCCTGGCTTTTTATCGGTCTGGTTGTCCATGAAGGATATTCCTGGTTTCCGCGGCGGGCACGAACACCGCGCCAAGCGGGCATTCCTCAGATCGAGCATGCCTCAGATAGGGTGACGATCGCCGCGCGATGCAAGGCGCGGTCGCGATCACGAACGCGTCACTTGGCCAGGCGCGGCGTCAGCCGCATGCCGGCCAAGCCGCGTTGCGCCCTGTGGCGAGAACACCGGCACGAACACACGGCGAGAGGCGCGCTGCGCGACCGGCACGCCCTGGTAGAGCCGCTTCTGTGCCTCGACGACGATGACGCCGGAAAAGATCGGCCAGAACCGCCGGCCGACTCTCTCCAGCACATTGTGGAACCGCATCATGAAACGCCGCGGCGACGGCGGGAAGAACAGCGCGTCGCTCCACGTCGCCGGGGTGAAATTCGCCTCGCGCAGCAACTCGGTCAACTGGCCGCGCGAGAACGGCCGGCCATTGCCGAAGGGCGTGTGCTCGAACCGCGCCCAGACGCCGCGCCGATTGGGCACGACAATGACGACACTGCCCGCCGGCGACAGCACGCGCCAAATCTCGTTCAGCGTCTCGCGTGGGTTTTCGGCATGTTCGAGCGAATGCACCAAGAGCACCCGGTCGATGCAGGAATCGACTAGCGGCAGTTCCTCGTCGAAGACCAGCGCCGTCGCCGTCGGCCCCGACACCGGCCACACCACCGCGCCCTGCGTCGCCGGCATGAAGGCGAAGACGCGCTCGGCATCGGTGCCGAAGCGTTCCAGCCAGGGCAGCGTGTAGCCGAGGCCGACCAGCCGCTCGTTGGGAACGGTTGCCCATATGGACGACAGCGCCATGGTGATCGAACGCTCGGCCAGACGCCCGAGTGTGGTCGAGTAGAAGGAGCGCAGATCGACGATATCCGAATGCATGCGCGGGACGGTAGCCGCGAAGGAGCCCGAGTTCAACAAAGTGGTCAAGTTCAACAAAGGCAGATGACATCGGCGGCCGGCCGCCCTATCTCTGCGGCGATAACGGAGAGAATGTCGATGCCGGTCGAAATCGAGCAGTTCATGTGCCGCACCGACAATTTCGGCGTGCTAGTCCACGATCCGAAAAGCGGGCAGACGGCGATCATCGACGCGCCGGAAGAGGCGCCTATCCTGGCCGCGATCAAGCGCACCGGCTGGACGCCGACATTGATCCTCACCACGCACCATCATGCCGACCATGTCGAAGCCAATCTGGCGCTGAAGGAACGCTTCAAATTGCGCATCCTCGGCCCGGAAGCCGAAAAGGCAAAGATCCCCGGCATCGACGAGACGGTTGGCCAGGGTTCGGTCGTGCGCCTGGGCGAGGAAAGGATCGAGGTCATCGAGACGCCCGGCCATACTGCTGGCCACGTCTCCTACCATCTGCCCGCTTCGAAAGTAGCCTTCACCGCCGACACGCTGTTTGCGCTGGGTTGCGGCCGCCTGTTCGAATGCAAGCCGCCGGTCATGTATGAATCGCTGAAGAAACTGGCGGCGCTGCCGGCGCAAACCGCCATCTATTGCGGCCACGAATACACCTTGGCCAATGCCCGCTTCGCGGTGACGGTCGACCCCAGCAATCCGGTGTTGAAGCAGCGCGCGGCAAGGATCGAGGCGTTGCGCGCCGACAACAAGCCGACATTGCCGACGACCATCGGCGAGGAACTGTCGACCAACCCGTTCCTGCGCTGGCACGACCCGGCGATCCGCAAGCATCTCGGCATGGAGAAAGCCTCGGACGCCGAGGTCTTTGCCGAGATCCGCAAGCGCAAGGATAATTTTTGAGAGGCATGTCGCCCAAAAGTGTGCGGCGGTTTTGGGATGACGACATGCATCAAGACAAAGGATGCGAATGACCACCAGCGCCGCCGAGATCATCGCAACGCTGGGCCTCAAGCCGCATCCCGAGGGCGGTTGGTATGCCGAGACCTTTCGCGACGCCGCGGGCGGCTCGCGCGGTCATTCGACCGCGATCTATTTCCTGCTCGAGCAGGGCCAGCTTTCGGCATGGCACCGGGTGAAGGACGCGGCCGAGGCCTGGCACTTTTATGCCGGCGCGCCGCTGGCGCTGTCGATGCATGAGGAAGGCGCGAGCGTGGTCATCGAGCAGGTGCTGGGCACCGCCCTTGCCGCCGGCGAACGGCCGCAGATCGTCGTGCCAGCCGGCTGGTGGCAATCGGCGCGCAGCCTCGGCGAATGGACGCTGGTCGGCTGCACCGTGGCGCCGGGCTTCGATTTTGCGGCCTTCGAGTTGGCCGAGCCGGGCTGGCAGCCGAAGATCGCCTAGCTGAGAAGAAATTCCAGCGCGATCGCCAGTTGGGCGGCGTAGTAAAGCACCCAGACCGCGTAGCGCATCCAAACGCGATGCGGCGAGATCGCCGCGAGCAGGAAGCGTTCGGTTGCCAGCAGCCCGTCCGACGCGATGAACAGCACCGCGCCGGCGATGACCCAGACCTTGTCCGTGGTGAGCGCCGAAATGCCCATGGCGAGGATCGCCGCGACATAGACGGCGACCGGGATACGCAACTGCGGGCCGACGCGGCGCCAGAGCGCGGCAAGCATGACGATGCTGAATGCGGCCATGGCGAGTGCAATCGCGCCTCGCCAGGATTCCGCGCTCAACAGGCCGAGCCCGCCGCCCGCCTGCAAAAACAGCGCGACATAAGCGATGTGGCCGGCGAGAAAGCTCGCCAGCCCGCCGAGAAAAGCCTTTTCGCCGTCGCGCGACAGGAAGGCGTCGCCGACGGCGCTTAGGCCCAGCGCCGCGACGAGCAGCAGCGGACCGCCCTGCATGGCGGCGAGCACGGCCAGCAAAGCCACGGCCAGAGTCTTTGCCGCGCTGCGCGTCCATTTCGGCGGCATGTCGAGCGCAAAGGCGTAGATCACCGCCGCGACGAACGAGAACAGCAGGGTCGCATTGGCGTTGGCCTCGATGCCGCCGGGAAACGGCATCATGCGTTGACCTCTTTGGCCGCCGTCTTGCGCATCAGCAGCGACTTCGCCGCCAGCGCGGCGCCGGCGGTGATGAGCACGCAGGCGGCGAGGATGCGCAGCGACGGCTCGGCGACGCCGGCAGCGATCAGCACCAGCGTCGACAGGAGCGGCGCGGCATAGCTCGCGGCGCCCAGCACCTGGATATTGCCGCGCTTGACTCCGATGTCCCAGGCGTAGAAGGCCGCGCCCACCGGCATCAGGCCGAGCCCGATCACGGCCAGCCACTGTCCAGGGCCATCCGGCAGCACCGTCCTCTCAAGCAGAAAATGACAGATAAGCGACAGCACCGACGTCGCCGCGCAGAACCAGGTGACGATCGAGGTCGGCACCGACGGGAAGCGCCGCGACAGGAGCGAATAGGACGACCACAACAGCGCGCAGACGGCGGCCATCGCATAGCCGAAGGCATAGTGCGCGTCGAAGGCGAGCGCGCCACCCTTGGTGACGATCAGGAAGGTGCCGGCAAGGCCGAGCAGCGCGCCGACGACATGGTTCCAGGCAAGCCGCTCGCCCGGCATCAGCGCCGAGCCGAGCACGATCAGCAGCGGCCACAGATAGGCGATCAGGCTCGCCTCGACCGCCGGCGCGTTGCGCAGCGCCGTGAAATAGAAGAAGTGGTAGCCGAACAGGCCGGCTATGCCGATCACCCAGACCTGTGGCGGGATCTTCTGGCTCCGGTCGGGCGCCGGCATCAACAGCCGGGCCGCGAGCCCGACGCAGGTGCCGATGGCGAAGGTGATGGCCGACAACAGGAACGGAGGCACTTGGCCCGAGGCGTCGGTGAGCAGCGCCAGCAGCGCCCACATGGCGACCGCCGAAAACCCGATCAATGTTGCGCGCGCCATTCGTTCCCCGCCGGCGCGCGGTAGCGCCTGATCTAGTTGACCGCTTCGAACCGTCCCGCGCTGATGGTCAGCGGACCGATCTGGGTCCCGACCGTGGCGCGGATCGGCGCATATACGCCGGATTGGCCGAGCGGTGCAAACGTCACCAGCATGCGGCTCTTGTTCTTGAGGAAATTCAGCGCCTTGCGGCCCTTGCGATAGCCCGCCACCGGCTCGAAGCCCATCTTGCAGGTCACCGTGTCGCCCTTGTAGCCCGGCACCGAGATCGAGCCCTTGGAGGCATAGGTCAAGGTAAGGTCGGCGCGCATCTCGCCGTCATAGAATTTAACTGTCCGCCCGCAGACCTTGTCCAGGCTGTCGGCATGGATGACGGTCGCGGCCATGGGATCGAGCACCGATCTCAGGTCGCTATCGCCGAGCGGCACCCAACTCTTCGGATCGCGCTTCTTCGGCGCGGGAACGACCTGCGTGGAGGTGACCGCACCGTTGGCGAAGCGGATCTCGACCATCGAGGCCTTTTTGCCGGATGTATAGTCGGCCCGGAAGGCATGCGGCTGCATCTGCTTGCCGGAAATCGTGCCTTTCGACGAGATCGTGCCTTTCGTGTCGTCGAAGAGCTTGCCGAGGCCGGCGGCCGAGACGGTGCCGTCGATGGCATAGCTGTCGCCTTCGTAGCGGCTGGAAAAAGTCGCCCTGGCGATCGAAAGGCCGAGATAGGACACCGTATACTCGCCCTTGAAGGACTGCGGCGCCGCGGCGGCGAAGCTTGTTGCCGGCACGGCAAGGGCAAGCAGGCTGGCGAATGCATGAGATGGACGGAGCATGGCGGCTGGCGAATCCCTGGCGGTTCGGCCGGAACGCAGCGGCTCCAGCCTGGCATATCCCTTCGCGAAGGGCTTATACTGTGAAATCCGGCCTTTATATGGAGCGCGCCTGACGACGGGCCGCGTGCCGGAGCTTGACGCAGTGGTGAAATGCCACTATGGAACGCCAACTTTTCCAAAGGCCGCCTGACCGAGACCGCGCGCCGCCCGGCGCGGGCAGAATGGTTTGGCAGGTTTAGAAACTGAAGGTTAGACAAATGTCCCGCACCTGCGAACTCACTGCCAAGGCAGTCCAGACCGGCAACAATGTGAGCCACGCCAACAACAAGACCAAGCGTCGCTTCCTGCCGAACCTGGTCAATGTGACGCTTATTTCCGAAGCGCTGAACCAGAATGTTCGCCTGCGCATTTCGGCCAACGCGCTGCGTTCGGTCGAGCACCGCGGCGGCCTCGACGCCTTCCTGGCCAAGGCCGACGCCAAGGAATTGTCGCAGCGCGCGCGTCTGCTCAAGAAGCAGATCGCCAAGAAGCTGGCCGAGCAGCCGGCCGCTTAAAGCAGCTTTCAGGCGGGGGACGACCGCCTCGAGCCCCGGCCAGACCGGTGCTCGAAACAAGGGCGGGCGTCGGCATGGCGCTCGGCTGGTTCCATTACCCAGGATAAAAAAATGAATTTCCTGACGCGATATTTGCCCTTCGTGGCTGCCATGGCGCTTGTCGTCGTGGCCTCCAACATCCTTGTCCAGTTCCCGATGCAGGGCCAGGTCGGCGGTCTGGCGCTGGCGGACGTGCTCACCTGGGGTGCCTTCACCTATCCGTTCTCCTTCCTGGTCACCGACCTCGCCAACCGCCGCTACGGTCCGGCCGTGGCGCGCAAAGTGGTGTTCGTCGGCTTCATGACGGCGGTGACCTGCTCGATCCTGATCCCGCCTTTCCTGTTCCGCCACGGCCTGATCGAGTTCGAGACCGCCGCCGACCGGCTGGTGCGCATCGCGGCCGCCTCGGGTGCCGCCTTCCTCACCGCGCAATTGCTCGACGTCACCGTCTTCAACCGGCTGCGCCGGCAGAGCTGGTGGCGCGCGCCTATCGTCGGCACGCTGGTCGGCTCGGTGTTCGACACCATCGTCTTCTTCGGCGTCGCCTTCTCCGCCGCCTTCGCCTTTGCCGGCCCCAGTGACAGCTTCGCGCTGGAGACCGCGCCGCTGATGGGCGTGCTGCCGGTCGAGACGATGCGCTGGGTGTCCTGGGCGCTTGGCGACCTTTCGGTCAAGCTGGTCATTGCCATCGTGGCGCTGATCCCCTATCGGCTGCTCGCCGCGCGCTGGAGCCAGCCGGCGGTCGCGGTCGGAGCATGATCCCAAAAAGTGGGACTGGGTTTTTGGAAATGATCATGCTCCAAACAAAAAGAGAGAGCATGATCCCAAAAACTGGGACCCGGTTTTTGGAAAAGCTCATGTTCAAACCAAAAGAGAGACCGTGATCCCCTGGGTTCAACTCGATTCCGCCCGCACGCCTGATGGCGCGCAGGAACTTCGCCTGAAGCGGCGCGGGGCTGAATTCTCGATCATGCTCGGCACCAACGAGTTGATGAACAGCCGCCTCAGCGGCTCCGAGGAGGCGCTCGCCAGGCTTTCCTGCGAGCGGATCGCCGACGCCAAGCGGCCAGGCATCCTCATCGGCGGGCTCGGCATGGGCTTCACCTTGCGCGCCGCCCTCGCCGCGCTCGATCGCGACGCCGCCGTCACCGTCGCCGAACTGGTTCCCGCGGTCGTCGCCTGGGCGCGGGGCCCCATGTCCGGGATATTCGACGGCTGCCTCGACGACCCGCGCGTCACCCTTCGCGAGGCCGATGTCGGCCAGTTGATAAGGGCGCAGAAGGCCGCCTGGGACGCCATCCTGCTCGACGTCGACAACGGCCCCGAAGGCATCGTCTACAAGGGCAACGACACGCTCTATGGCGCGGCCGGCCTGGCGGCCGCGCGCGCCGCCTTGAAGCCCGGCGGCGTTCTGGCGGTCTGGTCGCAGGGGGCGGACAGCCGCTTCACCCGGCGGCTGAAGCAGGCCGGCTTCGCGGTCGAGGAGATCAACACGCGGGCCAACGGCAAGCGCGGCGCCCGCCACGTCATCTGGATCGCGGCCAGAACGCCGTAATCCGGATCGCCGCGGCGGCTTTACGCTTTGTTACGCCCGATGATGCAGGATCGCGAAAATTCTCCAGGGCATTGCAACCAGCATGACCGTGCAAGGCACCGGTTGGAAAAACGATCTCCTGCTTGCGTTGTGCGCCACGCTGGTGGTGCTGACGATCAACGCGGTTTCCGACTTCCCCACCCTTGCCAACTACGGCGCCGACAATGACAGCATGCTGCGGCTGGTCGACGTCCGCGACCTACTCGGCGGCCAGGGCTGGTTCGACCTCCATCAATACAGGATGGGCGCCTCGGGCGGCTTCGTCATGCACTGGTCGCGGCTGGTGGACACGCCGCTCGCGCTGATCATCATGGCCTTCGATGCGCTCGGCGCCAGCACCGCCACCGCCGAACGCGCCGCGCAGATTATCTGGCCGACCCTGCTCTATGGGCTGACCATATTCGTGCTGATGCGCGCCTCGCAGCGCTTCGCCGGCGCGAATGTGGCGATGCCGGCGCTCATCCTGTCGACGGCGGGCCTTTTCTTCCTGGTGATCTACAGCCCGGGCGTGATCGATCACCACAATGTCCAGTTGTTGCTGACGGCGACCAGCCTCTGGCTCCTGATGGAAGCGCCCTCCTGGCGGCCCGCGGCCCTTCTGTCGGGCATTTGCGCCGGCCTGACGCTGGCTGTCGGCATGGAGACCGCCCCCTATGTGGCGGTGCTCGGCATCTGTGCCGCTGTGCTGTTCATCCTCGACGACAAGGAGCGCGTCACGGCACGAGGCTTCGGCCTCGGATTTGCCGGCATCGCCTCGCTGGTCTTCGTGGCGACGATCCGGCCAGCCGACTGGGGCGTGGCCCAATGCGACGCCTTCTCGTCCTTCCAGTTCGCGGTAGCGGCGCTGTCCGGCTTCGGCCTGGCGATCGCCGCTGCATTGACCGGACCGACAACCCGGGCGCGCCTCGGCTCCGCGCTGGCGCTGGCGGTGGTGGTCGCGGCCGCCGCGATGCTGTTCTTCCCGCAATGCCTGGCGTCGCCCTATGCGGGCATGGACGAGCGTATCCGCACCTATTGGCTGGCCGACGTGGTCGAAGCACAGCCCTTCTGGAGCGTCGCCGTCCACCAGCCGAAGCTGATGGCGGCGCGCTATGTGACGCCCTTCATCGCCATCCTGCTGATCGGCTTTCAACTCCGGACGCGTCGCCTGCGCCGCGAGGAGATGCTCGCCGCCATCCTGCTTGTCGTCGCCTTCGGCGTCAGCCTCTGGCAGGTGCGCGGCTCGACCTTTTCCGTCGCCATCGCCGTATTGCCGCTCTCGGCCTGGATTGCGAAAATCCGCCTGCGGGCGGACGCCGCGCCTTCATGGCGCCTTTCCAGCGGCATCGTCATGGCGTGGCTGGTCTCGCTCAACGCGACCTGGGCCGGGGTCGCGGTGGCGGCGCAGTCCGTGGTCCAGAAGGCGCCGCAGCGGATCAATTCCGATCCCGATCACGCCGTGACCTGCGGCAAGCCAAGCGACTTCCACGATCTTGCCGCCATGCCGGCGACGACGGTGCTTGCATCGTCCAATCTCGGCTCGGGAATACTGATGTTCACCCGCCACCGGGCGCTGGCCGGCCCTTACCACCGCAATGTCGGCGGTAACCTTGCCATGCTCGACGCTTTCATGGGAATGCCGGACGCCGCGCGCGCCGTCATCGAGCGCGAGCATGTGGGGATGGTCGCGATCTGCCGCGGCAACACGGAAGAGATATCGCTGGGCCTGGACGCACCGAAGGGCCTTGCCGCGGCGCTGCTGCGGGGCGACCTGCCGGCATGGCTGGAGCTGGACCAGTCTACCGCGGGAAAGCCGATCGAGATCTACAAGGTCCGTTGAATATCGGCCTGCGGCCATGTCAGCACCGTCGACCGCGCTCCTCGCAACGCGCTCGTTTCGCGCTGATGCAAGATCCCTTCGTGATTTAGAGAACCGCGATTGAAGTCAGTCCCCTGGATCATTGCAATGCAGCCTGTGCTTTGGTTAGCATTTCGCTGGGGCGGCGATATATGTATTCAGGAAATTTGGATTCGGGGCTTTAGATTGGGGGAGAGTATCCATGGCGGCCATAGACGGCGCGGTGGCGCCAGCACCAGCCAAACAAACGCTGCAGCACGTTGTCTCCCACATGGTGGACGCCGTGGACCGCGCCGCGTTTGTGGAAAAGCCTTTCTGGCATCTTGAGATGACGGATGTTTTTCCGGCGGACCTCTATCTGCGCATGCGCGCCGCCATGCCCGAAGCGCGCGAATATCGTGCGCTCAAGGGGCGCAACAATGTGAACATCAAGACTGATGGAACCGCAACGCGGATCAAGATCGACCTCTACCCCGAATACATCCGTCACCTGCCGGACGAGAAAAGGGCAATCTGGTCCCTGGTCGGAAAGGCACTGCATTCGCCGCAACTGAGGGACGCATTTATGCGCCGCCTGGCCCCGGGCCTGGAACGCCGGTTCGGCTCGGATTTCATGAAGGTCGGCATGTATCCGGTGCCGATGCTGACGCGCGACGTGGCAGGCTACAAGATCGGTTTCCACACCGACACGAAATGGAAGGGCATCACGGTCCAGTTCTACCTGCCGGAGGACGACTCGATCAACCACATCGGCACCCGCTTCGCCGAGCGCAAGCCGGACGGGCGTTTTGAGAATTCGCACCGGATGTCGTTTTCCCCGAACACCGGCTACGCCTTTGCGGTCGGCACCGACACCTGGCACGCGGTCGATACCGTCGGGCCGGAGGTCCGCACCCGCGACAGCATCCTTCACACCTATTTCGTGGACAACACCGCGACGCTCAAGATCCGCAACCGGAGCAAGCGCGCCGCCAATTTCGTGATGAACGAAGTCCGCCACGTCGGCCGCTAGAGCATGATCCCGAAAAGTGGGAACCGGTTTTCGGAGAAAGATCATGCTCCAACAAAGAGTTAGATCGTGACGGCGATTCAACGAAACGCCATCACGATCTAGAGCAAGTCCAGGGTGGCTGGTTCCTTGCCAGCCGGTCCTGCTCAATCCTGGTGCAAGACGAACTCCAAATAGAGGTTGCGCTGCAGGATCGAATGGTTGTCGTCGGAGATCAGCGACACCATCAGCGCGCCGTCGTCGCGGGTCCACACGTCGAGCCCTTCCATATTGTCGATCTGGTAGCCCATGTCGGCCTCCATCAGCACCGGCCCGTCGGCGACCGCGCCCTTCTCGATGCTTTCGCCATAGATGCGCCGCAGCCGCATCTTCACCCCGCGCGCGAGCGAGAAGCTGCGCTCCAGAAGCAGCAGATCGCCATCCGGCAGGAAGGCGCCGTCGGTTATGTCGAATTCGCCGTCGCGCCTGACGGTGAAGACGCCCTTATGCGGCCCCTCGATGATGGCGGCGTAGACGTTGCCGGCTTCGTCGAGGCTCCTCTCCGAGACCACGACCAGGCCTCCCGCGTGCTGCCCATAAGGGTGGGCGTGGGTGGCGGTCTCGAAGCTGCGATTCTGGCGCAGCTCCTTGGCGGGGACCAGGTAATCGAGCTGCCGGATCGGCGCCTTCATACCGTGGGGATCGATCTTGAACTGAGCGACGCGCTGATCGCGCTCGAAGCTGACGGTGGCGATACCGTCCTTGACCGCGAGCCCTTCCGCGTCGACCTCCCACTTCCGGTCGGTCGGCTGGCCCGAAGCGTCGACCATCTGCTGCATACGGAAATTAGAAACGCCCGATGGGCGCCTGTCGGCGCCATGCGTGATCGCGCCGAAGAACCAGAAGCCGGTGTCGGCGACACCGATGAAGTCGCTGCCCGGCTTCAGGAAGCGAAAGGCCGACAGCGCGCCGAAATCGCGTGCCGGCGACGTCATCTCGAGTCCGCCGACGAATTCGAGCGGCCCGAACCGTGTCTCGTCGTGGCCGACATGGAACTGGCTGATCGGCCGCGCCGAAATCTCGACCGTCTCGGCGGGAGCGCCCGGCGCGGCAATTGCCGGCAAGACGCAGGCCAGCACGCAGGCGAAAAGCGTCCGCCGCGCCCGCCGCCCCGAAAAGATCATCCGGCGCGCCGCAATCCGCCGCGCCGCGTGTCGCGCGCGCTTTCCTCGCCAAACAGCGAGGCGAGTTGCTCGGTCATGGCGCCGGCCAGTTCCTCGGCATCGACGATGGTGACGGCGCGGCGATAATAGCGCGTGACGTCGTGGCCGATACCGATCGCGAGCAGCTCGACCGGCGAGCGCGTCTCGATCAGCTCGATGACCGCCCGCAGATGCCGCTCCAGATAATTGCCCGGATTGACCGAGAGCGTGGAATCGTCGACCGGCGCGCCGTCCGAGATCATCATCAGGATCTTGCGCTGCTCGGGCCGGCCGATGAGCCGGTTATGCGCCCAAAGCAGCGCCTCGCCATCGATGTTTTCCTTGAGCAGGCCCTCGCGCATCATCAGCCCGAGATTGCGTCGCGCGCGCCGCCACGGATGGTCGGCGGATTTGTAGATGATGTGGCGCAGATCGTTGAGGCGGCCGGGGTTCGGCGGCTTGCCGTCCTTCAGCCATCTCTCGCGCGCCTGTCCGCCTTTCCAGGCGCGGGTGGTGAAGCCGAGGATCTCCACCGAAACGCCGCAGCGCTCTAGCGTGCGCGCCAGGATGTCGGCGCAGGTCGCGGCGACCGTGATCGGCCGGCCGCGCATCGAGCCCGAATTGTCGAGCACCAGCGACACGACGGTGTCGCGGAATTTCGTGTCGCGCTCCTGCTTGAAGGAGAGCGGCTGCATCGGATCGATGACGACGCGCACCAACCGGGCCGGATCGAGATAGCCCTCCTCCAGGTCGAAATCCCAGGAGCGGTTCTGCTGCGCCATCAGCCGGCGCTGCAGCCGGTTGGCGAGCCGCCCGACGACGCCGGAGAGATTGGCGAGCTGCTTGTCGAGGAAGGCGCGCAGCCGGTCGAGCTCCTCTTCCTCGCACAAGTCCTCGGCGCCCACCGTCTCGTCGAAGGCGGTGGTGAACACCTTGTAGTCGATCTCTTTCGGCAGGTTCAGGAACGGATTGTCGTTGCGCTTGGCCTCGCCCGGCGTCTCGGCGTCGGAATCGTCCTCGTCGGAAAGGTCGTCGGAGGTGGCGTCGGTCGCTTCCGTCTCGGCCGATTCTTCCTCGTCCGCCGAAGCTTCGGCATCTTCAGACTGCGACTGCTCGGAGCCTGAATCCTCCTCGCCACCTTCCTCGCTCTGTTCCTCGCCCTGCTGCTCGTTCTCTTCGTTTTCCTCCGAGTCGTCGGTTTCCTGGTCGTCGCCGAGCTCCTCGGCCATCTCCATGGAAACCAGCATGTCGCGCACGACGCGGGCAAAGGCCTGCTGGTCCTCGAGCTTGGCCGACAGGCCGTCGAGGTCGCCGCTCGCCTTCTCCTCGACCCAGGGGCGCCACAGATCGACCAGCCGCTCGCCGCTCTTGGGCACGGGACGTCCGGTGAGCTTTTCGCGCACCATCAGCGCAATCGCTTCCTCGAGCGGCGCGTCCGCCTTGTCCCTGACGTCGACGAGGTTGGCCTTGGCGTATTTGTCCTCGAGCATCGAGCCGATATTGTCGGCCACGCCCTGCATGGCGCGGCTGCCGATCGCCTCGACGCGCGCCTGTTCGACCGCGTCGAAGATAGACCGTGCCAGCTTGCCTTCCGGCGCCAGCTTGTTGTGGACGCGCTGATCGTGGCAGGCGCGCTTCAGCGCCATGGAATCGCCCAAGCCGCGCGTGATCGCGATGTCGTTGCGCGAAGCCTTCTTGGGCAGTTCCGGCAGACGGGCGCGGTTGCCGGCCAGAGCGGGCCGGTCCTTGGCGAAGCCGACCTCGAGGTCCTTGTCGCCGGCGACGGCGCGCATGCACACGGTCACGGCGCGCTTGAAGCTGTCGGCTTCAGACCCGTTCTTCGGCTTGTTGCGCGTGTTGTCGCCCGGACCCGCCATGATCATTCCCTGCGCGATTGATGCCGAAAGGCTGGAGGCCTTTCGGCTGCGCGTCTAGCCCAGCACCACGTTGGCGGCGCTCTCCGGCAGATCCTCGCCGAAGGCGCGCTGGTAGAACTCGGCCACCACCGAACGCTCCAGCTCGTCGCACTTGTTGAGGAAGGTCAGCCGGAACGCCATGCCGATGTCGCCGAAGATCTCGGCGTTTTCGGCCCAGGTGATGACGGTACGCGGGCTCATCACGGTGGACAGGTCGCCATTGATGAAGGCCGAGCGCGTCATGTCGGCGACGCGCACCATCTTGTTGACGATGTCCTTGCCCTTGTTGTCGCGATAGTGCTTGGCCTTGGCCAGCACGATGTTCACCTCGTTGTCGTGCGGCAGGTAATTGAGCGTGGTGACGATCGACCAGCGATCCATCTGCGCTTGGTTGATCTGCTGCGTGCCGTGATAGAGGCCGGTGGTGTCGCCAAGGCCGACCGTGTTGGCGGTGGCGAACAGCCGGAAGGCCGGATGCGGGCGGATGACCCGGCTCTGGTCGAGCAGCGTCAGCCGACCCGACGATTCCAGCACGCGCTGGATGACGAACATCACGTCCGGGCGGCCGGCATCGTATTCGTCGAAGCAGAGCGCGACATTGTGCTGATAGGCCCAAGGCAGGATGCCGTCGCGGAATTCGGTGACCTGCAGGCCTTCCTTGACGACGATGGCGTCCTTGCCGACGAGGTCGATACGGCTGACATGGCTGTCGAGGTTGACGCGCACGCAAGGCCAGTTGAGCCGCGCCGCCACCTGCTCGATATGCGTCGACTTGCCAGTGCCGTGATAGCCCGACACCATGACGCGGCGGTTGTAGGCAAAGCCGGCGAGGATCGCCAATGTCGTCGCTTTGTCGAACAGATAATCCGGGTCGATGTCCGGCACATGTTCGGTTGCCGCCGAATAGGCGGGCACGACCATCTTGGAATCGAAACCGAATTTCTCCTTCACCGACACCGTCGTGTCGGGCAGGTTGGCGATGTCGCGATCGACCTTGTTCATCTCTATCAACGTCTCCACGGGCGAAACGCCGCGTTTCGCCGGCAATCGATTTTGTCCGGGGGCGGTCTTAGAGCCTTTTCCAACCTTATGAAAGTTGGAAAACGACATGGGACCGTAGGGCCGCTCAGCACAATCCTGCTTGCTTGAGCACGCGATAGGCCTGCAGCACATCGCGGAACCGGTCTTCCGAACCCCTGTCGCCGCCATTCGCATCCGGATGGTGGCGCTTAACGAGTTCCTTATAACGTGCCTTGATGTCCTGACCAGTCGCCTTTGTATCAAGGCCAAGCGTTTCCAGCGCCTTGGCCTCAAGCGGCTTTGCCTTGCGCTCGCGCGGCTCGCGCGCGCCTGAACCGAACAGATTGAACGGATCGCGCATGCGGTTGTGGTAGCCGGCGCGGCCCGAACGCTGCTGCGCGAAATCCGGCGCCGAGCGCGTTCCGCCGACATTGGCGCCCATGCGCCAAGTCGGCCTGTGGCCGGTCAGCGCCTCCTTCTGGAAGCGGGCGATCTCAGTGTCCGACACGCCGGAGAAGTAGTTGAAGCCCTTGTTGTATTCGCGCACATGGTCGAAGCAGAAACGGAAATACTCGCCCTCCTTGAGGCGCCCGACCGGCGCGCGATGCGTTCCCGCCTCGTTGCAGCCATCCCACTGGCAGATCGGCGCGCGCGACTTAAGCTCTGCGTCCTTCTCCGGCCGGATTCGAATTTTCTCGAAATATTTGGGATACGCTTTCATCTCACCCATTTATGGGCTGTTCGCACGTGCGAAACAAGAATTGACATTTCGCCGATGATCGCCCTAACCGCTGAATCGCGGCTTAAAAGCGGTCGAAATTCAAGATTTTGCGGCTGTGCCGCAGATGAGTTGCGGCTATGCCGTCGACAATTTGCGGCTATGCCGTCAAGTGGGGAAGGGAATCCGAGATGTCCATACAGTCGACGATGGAAAACAAGCTGAAGGCGGCGTTTTCGCCCGAAAGGCTCGCCGTCATCAACGAAAGCCACCTTCACGCCGGCCATCACCATGTCGAGTCAGGCCACCATGCGACGTTCGACGGCGCCGGCGAAACACATTTCCGCGTCCGCGTCGTCTCTGCCGCCTTTGCCGGCATGGGTCGCGTCGAGCGCCATCGCGCCGTCAACGAACTGCTCGCCGACGAATTGAAAGCCGGCGTGCATGCGCTGGCGATCGAGCCGGCCGCGCCCGGCGAGAAGACGCGCTGGTAGTCAGCCGACGGTCGCCTTGAGGAAGGCCAGCACGGCCGCGGTCAAGGCATCGCCGTCCTCGCCGAAATCGCGGTTGATCGACATATGTGTATAGGCGCTGCCGTCGAACAGCGTGACCTTGGTGCCGGTGGCGCGCAGGCGTTCCGCGAAAGCTTTCGATTCTTCGCCTCGCCCGGATGCCCGCGAATAGGCGATGAAGGTCGGCGGATGTTTCCTGCCGTCGACATAGCTCGCCGGCGACAGCGCCGCCCACTGTGCCGGGTCGGAGAAGGCACGCGCATAAGCCCGAACCATACCGCCATTCCTGGAAAGCGCGGCAAGATCATAGGCCCTGGTATCGTCGAGGATCAGCGCGGCGATACCGGGCAATCCGCCGCGCATGCCGGTCAGCGCAATCAGATGGCAGCCGGCCGAGTGGCCCATGCCGACGATGCGGTCCGGATCGCCGCCATGCCGGGCGATGTTGGCGCGCACATAGGCGTAGGCCTTTTCGACATCGCCGGCCTGGGTGGCGACATCCGCTTGCGGCAGCATGCGGTAATCGATCGAGACGAACACGAAGCCATTGGCGAGCAGGAAGCGCGGCTTGGCCCCGACCAGGCCGCGGTTGCCGAACCGCCAGGCGCCGCCATGGACGAAGAAGACCACCGGCAGCTTGTTCGCGTCGTCGCCTGCATGGACATCGAGCTTGGCCGGACCGTAATCGAGAGTTTGCGGTTCCGGCTGGCCCGGACGCCCGGCGGCCGACGCACCTGGCGGCAACAGTGCCGCCAGCGATGCCGCGATGAGCCTGCGCCGATTGATCATCGTCATCTCCAGTCAGGTTGCGGCGACGGCGCACGGACTCTTGCCACCCACCTCGTTTACGGACCAAAAATGACAACTTTCGGTGCGAAAACAAATCCGGTCCTTGACGGTCCGCCGGCAATCACCACGTATGCTGTTAGGCGAGCATTTTCGGCCGAGTCGGGAACTCCGAGGGCCGATGTCGGAGTGCGGTGCGCCCCCCTTCAGATGAAGGGAACCATAATGCTTTCCGGCAGTTGATGAAGCGATGAGCCGACTGGCAGCCTGTCGGCTCCGAGGCGAAGCATCATGCGCGAGAATCAATCAGACGTCTTCGATCTGTTTTCGGAGATTTATTCCAACGCGGCTCAGGAGGAGATCAGCCTTCAGCAATACCTGCTAGCCTGCCGCGAGGACAAATCCATGTACGCCTCGGCGCCCGAACGCATGGTTGCGGCAATCGGCGAGCCGAACCTGATCGACACCAGCAAGGACGAGCGGCTCGGCCGCATTTTTTCCAACCGCACCGTCAAGGTCTATCCCTCCTTCTCCGATTTCTACGGAATGGAGGACACGATCGAGCGCATCGCCGGATATTTCCGCTACGCCTCGCAGGGCCTCGAGGAGCGCAAGCAGATCCTCTATCTCCTCGGTCCGGTCGGCGGCGGCAAATCCTCGCTGGCCGAACGGCTGAAGAAGCTGATGGAGGAGCGCCCGATCTACACGCTCAAGGTCGGCAACAAGATCAGCCCGGTCTTCGAATCGCCGCTCGGCCTTTTCCATCCCGACCGCATGGGCGATCTGCTGGAGGATAAATACGGCATCGCCCGCCGCCGCCTGAACGGACTGATTTCGCCCTGGGCGGCCAAGCGCCTCGACGAACTCTCGGGCGACATCTCCAAATTCAGCGTCGTCAAGCTGATGCCGTCGCGGCTGCGCCAGATCTCCATCGCCAAGACCGAGCCCGGCGACGAGAACAACCAGGACGTCTCGGCGTTGGTCGGCAAGGTCGACATCAGGCAGTTGGAGCACTTCAGCCAGTCCGACCCGGACGCCTATTCCTACAGCGGCGGCCTCAACCGGACCACGCAAGGGCTGCTCGAATTCGTCGAGATGTTCAAGGCGCCCATCAAGGTCCTGCACCCCTTGCTGACGGCAACCCAGGAAGGCAGCTACAACGGCACCGAGAATTTCGGCGCGTTCCCCTATCAGGGCATCGTCGTTGCCCATTCCAACGAATCGGAATGGCAGCAGTTCAAGAACAACAAGAACAACGAGGCCTTCCTCGACCGCATCCTCGTGGTCAAGGTTCCCTATTGCCTGCGCATCACCGAGGAAAGGCACATCTACGAGAAGCTGTTGCGCGAAAGCGAATTGGCAAGCAGTCCCTGCGCGCCGGAGGTGCTGGACATTCTCAGCCGTTTCACCGTCTCGACCCGCCTTGCCGAACATGAGAACTCGCCGCTCTACACCAAGATGCGCGCCTATGACGGCGAGAACCTCAAGGAGGTCGATCCGAAGGCGAAGTCGGTCCAGGAATATCGCGACGCCGCCGGCGTCGACGAAGGCATGAACGGAGTCAGCACGCGCTTCGCCTTCAAGATCCTGTCGCAGACGTTCAACTACGACACCAAGGAGGTGGCTGCCGATCCCGTGCACCTGATGTACATCCTCGAGGAGGCGATCAAGCGCGAGCAATTCCCGAAGGAAACGGAGGCCGCCTATCTCGAATTCATCAAGTCGGAACTCGCGGCGCGTTATGCCGAGTTCATCGGTCACGAGATCCAGAAGGCCTATCTGGAATCCTACAGCGAGTACGGTCAGAACCTCTTCGACCGTTACATCGCCTATGCCGATGCCTGGATCGAGGATCAAGACTACAAGGACCCCGACACCGGCCAGATCCTCAACCGCGAGATCCTGGACAAGGAGTTGTCGCAGGTCGAGAAGCCGGCCGGCATCGCCAATCCCAAGGACTTCCGCAACGAAGTGGTCAAATTCACCTTGCGTGCCCGGGCGCGCAACCATGGCCGCAACCCGTCCTGGACGAGCTACGAAAAGCTTCGCGAGGTCATCGAGAAGCGCATGTTCGGCCAGGTCGAGGATCTGCTGCCGGTGATCAGCTTCGGCTCCAAGCAGGACAGCGTCACGGAGAAACGGCACAACGAATTCGTGCAGCGCATGGTGGAACGCGGCTATACCCAGCGGCAGGTGCGCCGGCTGGTCGACTGGTACATGCGCGTGAACAAGGCGGGTTGAGCAAAGCCGGGACGGTTCCATGCCGATCTTCATCGACCGCCGCCTGAACCCGAAGGACAAAAGCCTTGGCAATCGCCAGCGCTTCCTCCGGCGCGCCCGCGAAGAGCTCAAGCGCAGCATCCGCGACAAGGTCCGCGCCGGCGGCATCGCCGAACTCGACCGCGAGCACGCCGTGCCGATGCCTCGCAAGGGCACCGGCGAACCGACCTTCGGCGACGACAAGGAAAGCGGCCGGCGCCAGCACATCCTGCCCGGCAACCGGACGTTCAGCCCTGGCGATCTTATCGACAAGCCTGGCGGCGGCGGAGGCTACGGCTCGGCTCCGGGGACCACGGAATCCGAGGACGACTTCCGCTTCGTGCTGTCCCGCGAGGAAGTGCTCGACCTTTTCTTCGAGGACCTCGAACTGCCGGATCTGGTCAAGCTCAGTCTAAAGCAGATACTCAGCTTCAAGCCGAGGCGGGCGGGCTTCGCGGCAAGCGGCGCGCCGACCAACATCAATGTCGGGCGTACGATGCGAAACAGCCACGGGCGCCGCATCGCGCTCAGGCGTCCGAAGCAGGCTGACGTGGACGCCATCGCCCGGCAGATCGCCGAGCTGGAATCCAGGTCGCCGGATGCCAAGACACGCGAACGCATCGAGGCTCTGCGCGAAGAGCTCGATCGGCTGGAGCGCCGGCGCAGGCGGATTGCCTATGTCGATCCGGTCGACATCCGCTTCAATCGCTTCGACCCTCAGCCGCGGCCGAATGCCAGTGCCGTGATGTTCTGCCTGATGGACGTCTCCGGATCGATGGGCGAGCGAGAGAAGGATCTGGCCAAACGCTTCTTCGTGCTGCTGCATCTGTTCCTGACGCGACGATACGAGCGCACCGAGATCGTCTTCATTCGCCACACCCACGAGGCCAAGGAGGTGGACGAGCACACGTTCTTCTACCACACGCAAAGCGGCGGCACCGTCGTTTCCACGGCGCTTGAGGAGATGCATCGCATCATCGAAGAGCGATATCCGGCCTCTGAATGGAACATCTACGCCGCCCAGGCCTCCGACGGCGACAATTTCGCCACCGATTCCGAGCGCTGCATAGAACTGCTCGACCGCAAACTCATGCAGCTTTGCCAGTATTTCGCCTATGTGGAGATCATCGATGAGCGGGAAAGCCACATTTTCGGCTCGACCGAGAACGGCACGTCGCTCTGGCGCGCCTACAACGCCGTCGACGGCAAATGGCCGAACTTCCAGATGAGGCGCATTGCCGCGCCGGCCGACATATACCCGGTCTTCCGCGAGCTCTTCGCCAGGCAGCCCGGCCTGCGCAAGAGCGCTTGAGGGCTTCGGCAATGGTCAGCCAGGCGCGCAAGTCCGAACTGCTGTTTTCCGGGTCCGACTGGGATTTCAACAAGCTGTCCCGGGTCTATGACGAGATCGAAGCGATCGGCCGCGAAGAGCTTCGCCTCGACATCTACCCGGTGCAGATGGAAATCATTTCCTCCGAGCAGATGCTCGACGCCTATTCGTCGATCGGCATGCCGCTGATGTACCGGCACTGGTCGTTCGGCAAACGTTTTCTTCACGACGAGCTTCTCTACCGCAAGGGCGCTCGCGGTCTGGCCTACGAGATTGTCATCAACTCCAACCCCTGCATCGTCTACCTCATGGAGGAAAACACCATGGCCCTGCAGGCCTTGGTGACCGCCCATGCCGCGCTCGGGCACAATCATTTCTTCAAGAACAATCACCTTTTCCGGCAATGGACGGACGCCGGCGGCATCCTGAGCTATCTGGATTTTGCCAAGAGCTACATAGCCCGGTGCGAGGAACGGCATGGCCTGGCGGCAGTGGAGGCGATCCTGGATTCGGCCCACGCGCTGATGGAGCAGGGTGTGTTCCGCTATCATCGGCCGCCGAGGCTGTCGTCCGAGCAGCAGCGCGAAGGGCTGCGCGAGCGCTTGGAATACGAGGAGCGTTCGTTCAACGATCTCTGGCGGACACTGCCGCCTTCGCAAGAGAGCGGCGACACCAAAACAGCCGATGACGACGACGCGGCCGAGCGAAAGAAATCACTCAATCTGCCGGAGGAAAACCTGCTCTATTTCCTCGAGAAGAACAGCCTGGTGCTTGAGCCCTGGCAGCGCGAGATCGTCAGGATCGTGCGTGTCATCGCGCAATATTTCTACCCGCAGCGGCAAACCCAGGTGATGAACGAAGGTTGCGCCACCTTCGTGCATTACACGCTCATGAACACGCTGTTCGACCGTGGCCGCATCAATGAAGGCGCCATGCTCGAAATCCTGCGCAACCACTCGAACGTCATCTTCCAGCCGGCCTATGACGATCCGCGCTTTTCCGGCATCAATCCCTACGCGCTGGGTCTCGATATGATGCAGGACATCCAGCGCATCTCGACCGCGCCGACCGCCGAGGACCGCGACTGGTTTCCCGACATCGCCGGCCGCGGCGACTGGCGCGACACGTTGCTCGACGCCTGGGCCAACCATCGCGACGAATCCTTCATCCGCCAGTATCTGAGCCCGACGCTGATCCGCAAATGGCGGCTCTTCGTGCTGGCCGACGGTGCCGACGAGCCGCACTACGAGGTGGCCTCGATCCACAATGAGCGCGGCTATGGCAAGGTACGGTCGGCGTTGGCGCAAAGCTACGATATCGGCGCCAACCGTCCTGACATCCAGGTGGTTGACGTCGACCTGCTCGGCGACCGGCATCTGCGGCTCCAGCACACGGTCAAGGATGGCGTCATGCTCGAGGGCCAGAGCCGCGACGCGACGCTGCGCCATGTCCGCAACCTCTGGGGCTACGATGTCAGCATGGCGGCAATCGATGCCGGCACTGGCGCGATGCTCAGTGAGCTTTGGACCAAGGAACAATGAGCCGGGTCTTCTGGGACGCCTGGTTTCTTCGGCGTAGGGATTTTGAAAGGTTGCAGGGTTGTCGGGCGCCAAGATTTTCACCGTTCGCTTCGGTGAAATCAGCGCAGACGTCGGGGATTGGCTGAAGCCTCCCAACCTCGTCATCCCTGGGCGGAGCAGCCGCGAAGCGGCGTCGCGCAGACCCGTGGATGACGAGGCCGGACCGTTTCGGCCAATCTCCAAGGCATACCACCTGCCAACGCGACATAGCCGACCAGTCAAGATTTCTATGTTGGTGAACTAGCCTTCGCTGGCGGGACGTATCCTCAACCTCGCAATGCGGTTCTTGTCGCGCTTCATCACCACGAAGCGCTTGCCGTGGAAGGTGAAGGCCTGCTTCTCCTCCGGGATCGACTGCGTCTCATGAATGACGAGGCCGGCGATCGTCGTGGCTTCCTCGTCGGGCAGGTCCCAGTCGAGCGCGCGGTTCAAGTCACGAATCGGCACTGTGCCGTCGACGACCACGGAGCCGTCCGCCTCTTTCTTCACGCCCTGCATGTCGACATCGTGCTCGTCGGCGATCTCGCCGACGATCTCCTCGATGATGTCTTCCAGCGTCACCAGCCCTTCGACCTCGCCATACTCGTCGACGACGATGGCGAAATGCGCCTTGCGCCGCAGGAAGGCGTTGAGCTGCTCCTGCAAGGTGGTGGTATCCGGCACGAACCAGGGCTTCGCCGCGATCTTCATGACGTCGATCCGCGAAAAATCGTTGCCGACCTCGTTGAGAGCTCTCAGCAGATCTTTCGCGTGCAACACGCCGACGATGTTGTCGAGCGAGCCCTTCCACAGCGGCATTCGGGTGTGCGGGCTCTGCAGGATCTCGCGCACGACCGCTTCGGGCGCATTGTCGGCATTGACCGAGCGCATATTGGTGCGGTGGACCATGACGTCCGACACTTCGAGCTCATCGAGGTCGAAGAGACCCTCAAGCCGATTGCGCTCCTCGCGGGCAGCCTCGCCATCGCGACGGGGATCCTCGCTGTCTTGATCCTTGCCGCTGCGCTCGGACCGCTGCGGCGGTTCGAGCGGCCGCAGCGCATAGCCGAAAGCGGCAAGCAGCCGAGTGCGCAACAGAAGCGCCGAAAGCAGGATGACGGCGAGGACGGCGGCGGCGATCCAGCCGGCGTCGATCATTCGGAACGGCTCCTCTTGGACCGTTCGGGATGGCTCGCTTTGAGCCTTCCGGATTGGCCCGTCTTGAACCCTTTGGGATGGCTCGTCTTGAGGAAGGACAGCACTTCCGACGGCGGCACGTCCTTGGCGATGAAAGCCTGGCCGATGCCGCGCGTCAGGATGAAGGTCAGCGCGCCGCGCGACACTTTCTTGTCCTGGGTGATGAAGCCGAGCAGCGCCTCGGCATCCGGCAGCTCGCCCGGAATATCGGCAATGCGCCAGGGCAGGCCGACGGCGCGAAGATGCGCTTCGACGCGCTCCGCGTCGTCCGGGCTCGCCAGGTTGAGGCGCGCCGAGAAGCGATGCGCCAGCGCCATGCCGATGGCCACACCCTCACCATGGACGAGGCGCGCCCCATCATAGCGCGTGGCCGCTTCCAGCGCATGGCCGAACGTGTGGCCAAGATTGAGCAGCGCCCGGTCGCCGGTCTCGAACTCGTCACGGGCGACGACGTCTGCCTTGGCGCGGCAGGCCTCGGCGATCGCCTCGACCCGCGCCGGACCGCCGGCAAAGATTTGCCCCCAGTTCTGCTCAAGCCAGGCGAAGAAGGCCGGGCGGTCGATCAGCCCGTATTTGGCGAGCTCGGCATAGCCGGCGCGGAACTCTCGGATCGGCAGCGTGTCGAGCACCTGGGTGTCGGCGAGCACCAGCCTGGGCTGGTGGAAGACGCCGACAAGGTTCTTGCCGCGGGCGCTGTTGATGCCGGTCTTGCCGCCGACGGAGGAATCGACCTGTGCCAGGAGCGAGGTCGGGATCTGCACGAAATTCATGCCGCGCCGCACGATGCCGGAAGCAAAGCCTGCAAGGTCGCCGATGACGCCGCCGCCGAGCGCGATCACCAGGTCGCGGCGTTCGAGCTTTGCGGCGAGGACGCCGTCGACCACCTCTTCGAGATGGGCAAAGCTCTTGGTCTTTTCGCCGGCGGGCAGCCCGATGACGGCGGACTGGATGCCGCCTTTCTCCAACCCCGCCTTCAGCGTGTCGAGATGCGCGGCGGCGACGTTCTCGTCGGTGACGATGGCCGCGCGGGTGCCGGGAAGCCGGCGCGCGATCTCCTCTCCGGAGCGCGCCAGCAGCCCGGAGCCGATCAATATGTCATAGGCGCGATCGCCGAGCCCGACCTCGACCTTCACCGGTTCGGCATCGCTCACGACTGCACCTCGTGGGTTGTGGCGCTTGTAGCGCCTGTCGCGATCGCGTCGACGCCGAGATGGGTGCAGAGCACCGCGACGACTTCGCCGGCAATGATCTCCTTGCGGTCGTCGCGGGTCGGCACGGTCAGGTCGGCGGTGGCGTAAACCGGGTAACGCTCGCCCATCAGCCGCTCCAGCACACCGCGCGGATCGGGATTCTTGAGCAGCGGCCGGTTCTGCTTCTTGGAGACGCGCTCCATCAACAGGTCCAGATCGGCCTTCAGCCAGACCGATACGCCATGCGCGGAAATCGCCTCGCGCGTCTGCACGTTCATGAAGGCGCCGCCGCCGGTCGACAGCACTTGCGGGCCGTTCTCCAGCAGCCGCAGGATCACCCGCTGCTCCAGCGCGCGGAATTCCGGCTCGCCATAGCGCTCGAACAGCTCCGGCACCGTCATGCGCGAGACGCTTTCGATCTCCTGGTCGCTGTCCATGAAGGGCAGCGACAGCATCGTCGCCACCTTGCGGCCGATCGCGGTCTTTCCGGCGCCCATCAGACCGACGAAGACGATCGAGCGGCTGCCGAGCGCTTCGATCAGCGCGGCGCGGCCTTCGTCCGTCGAATTGGGTGGCAGAGCGTTCATCGGGGCCTCTTTGCGCCGTTTCGACATCAAAAGCCTGTTTGCGTCAAGCACGGCCGGACAAACGGGCGCGAGGCTTCCCGGCAAAACCTTCTGTTCACCGGAATTGTTCGTCCTTGAATTGGCCGGATTGGCGTCTCATAAGGGCACAGGGCTTTGGAAACGCAGAACAAGAAGACGGGCGAAAATTTGAATGCCGACTTTGTTTCGGTTTGTCGTGACGCTGGCCGTTCTTGCAGGCATTGCCTATGGCGCGATGTTCGCGTTGGCGATGTTCGTGGAGCCGAAAAAGGCGGAAATGAGTATTCGAATTCCTGCCGAGAAGCTCAATCCGAAGAAGAATTGATCCCGGCCAGATGAAAAGCGCGGCCCGTATCGAAGCCTTCCTGGAGATGATGAGCGCCGAACGCGGCGCGGCCGAAAATACGCTTTCCTCCTACCGCCGCGACCTGGAAGACGCCTCCGAAGCCATCGGTGGCGGACTGGCGGGCGCCGGACCTGCCGACATCCGCGCCTATCTCGACGACATCGCCGCGCGCGGCTTCGCGCCGACCTCGCAGGCGCGCAAATTGTCGGCGATCCGCCAGTTCTTCAAATTCCTCTACGCGGAAGGCCTGCGCGGCGACGACCCGACCGGCACGCTGGACAGCCCGCGCAAGGGCCGGCCGCTGCCGAAGACGATGAGCGAGGCCGAGACCGGCCGCCTGCTCGACCGGGCGGCCCTGGAAGCCGGCAAATCCGGATCGGACGGCGACGGGCTGGCGGCGTTGCGCCTGCACGCGCTGGTCGAGGTGCTCTACGCCACGGGCCTGCGCGTCTCCGAATTGGTTGGCCTGCCGGTGACGGTGGCGCTGCGCGACGACCGCTTCTTCATGGTGCGCGGCAAGGGCGACAAGGAGCGCATGGTGCCGCTTTCGACCAAGGCGCGAACCGCCATGCGCGCCTGGCTTGCGGCGAGGGCCGAGCGTCCGGCCTTTGCCGAAAGCCCGTTCCTGTTTCCGGCCTCGTCCGACAGCGGGCATCTTTCCCGACAGGTTTTCGCCCGCGATCTCAAAGGGTTGGCCGCGCGTTCCGGGATAACCGCGGCCAAAATCTCGCCGCATGTGCTTCGCCATGCTTTTGCCAGCCATCTCCTGCAGAACGGCGCCGATCTCAGAGCCGTTCAGCAACTTCTAGGCCATGCCGATATCTCGACCACGCAGATCTACACCCATGTGCTGGAGGAGCGGCTGGTGCGGCTGGTGAACGATCATCATCCGCTTGCCGACTAGGCCTCATATCGCTATGTGAGGGCGACGTTCCACCGCCCGGGGCCGGCATTTCAGCGGTTCCGCCAGCCATTTGCCTTCCGACGGATCGGTCCGCCCAAGCATGTACAACTACCTCGACTTTGAAAAGCCGGTGCAGGATCTGGAACTCAAGATCCTCGAGCTGAAGAAGCTTGCCGAGAACGGCGAGGCGGTCGACGTCGCCGAAGAGATCAGCAGGCTGGAAAAGCGCTCTCGCGACGCTTTGCGCGACCTCTACAAGGCGCTCACGCCCTGGCAGAAGGTGCAGGTCGCGCGCCATCCCGACCGCCCGCACTGCATCGACTACATCAAGGCGCTGTTCACCGATTTCACGCCTTTGGCCGGCGACCGCAATTTCGGCGACGACCAGGCGATCGTCGGCGGCTTTGCCCGTTTCCGCGGCGAGCCCGTCGCGGTGATCGGCCAGGAGAAGGGCTCCGACACGGCAAGCCGTATCAAGCACAATTTCGGCTCGGTGCGCCCCGAGGGCTACCGCAAGGCGGTGCGGCTGATGGAGCTTGCCGACCGCTTCCAGATCCCGCTGCTGACGCTGGTCGACACCGCCGGCGCCTATCCCGGCGTCGGCGCCGAGGAGCGCGGCCAGGCCGAGGCCATCGCGCGTTCGACCTCGGCTTGCCTGTCGCTGAAAGTGCCGTCGATCTCGGTGGTGATCGGCGAAGGCGGCTCCGGCGGAGCCATCGCGATCGCCACCGCCAACCGCGTCTACATGCTGGAACACGCCATCTATTCGGTGATCTCGCCCGAGGGTGCCGCCTCGATCCTGTGGCGCGACACCACGCGCTCCAAGGACGCGGCGACCAACATGAAGATCACCGCGCAGGATCTTCTCGAGATGAAGATCATCGACGCCATCATTCCCGAGCCGATGGGCGGCGCCCAGCGCGCGCCGGAGACGGTGATTGCGTCCACCGGCGACCTCATCGCCAGGACGATGAAGGATTTCGCCGGCGCCAACACCGATTTCCGCGAGCAGCGCCGCGAGAAATACCTGGCGATGGGCCGCAGCCTTTAATCAGGCATCTTGCGGTAAACTGTGGCGGCAACGACCAATTTCGCCACAAAAATGCCGCCGGATTCGGCTCAATGGACTTGCCGTGAGGGGTTGGCCCATTTGTCGCGAAGGCTTGCGGTAAGGAATTTTCAAGGTTAACGGGCTTACGGTCCAATGGTGTTCAGCCTGCGGTCAAGCCATGCCGAGAGCTGTTGGTCCGAGAGAAGAGACGTAGCTGTATCGATGTTTGCCAAGCTTGCCCGCACCGGAGTCCTGATCGCCGCCATTGGCGTCGCCGGCTGCAATGATTCGTCGATGAAGGATTTCGCGCCGGAGGCCAACAAGCCGCTGCCGGACAAGATCCTCGCCGACATGAAGGCCAAGGGCATGATGCGCACCTCCTCGGTAATGGCGCGCATCTTCAAGGAGGAAGGCAAGCTGGAGATCTGGAAGGCCAAGACCAATGGCCGCTACGATCTCGTCGCCAGCTACGACATCTGCAAATGGTCGGGAAAGCTCGGCCCCAAATACACCGAGGGCGACCGCCAGGCGCCGGAGGGCTTCTACACGGTGCGTCCGTCGCAGATGAATCCGCGCTCGAATTATCATCTGTCCTTCAACATCGGCTTCCCCAATGCCTATGACCGCGCCAATGGCCGGACCGGCCAGAACCTGATGGTGCATGGCGCCTGTTCGTCGTCGGGCTGCTATTCGATGACCGACGCCCAGATCGAGCAGATCTATGCCTTCGGCCGCGACGCCTTTCAGGGCGGCCAGACCGAGTTCCAGGTCCAGGCTTTCCCGTTCCGCATGACCGCCGCCAACATGGCGCGCTACCGCAGCGACCCGAACTACGAATTCTGGAAGATGCTGAAGGTCGGCTACGACAATTTCGAGATCACCAAGGTGCCGCCGAAGGTCGACGTCTGCGAGAAGCGCTACGTCTTCAATCAGGTCGCGCCCGAAGGCACGAGCTTCGACCCGACCGGCCCGTGCCCCGCGACGACCCAGCCGGATTCGTTGAAGACGGCCTACGCCAATTACGAGAAGAGCTACGACGCGGCCTTCAATTCGGCCGTAAAATCGAGCACGCCGCCACCAAAGCCGACGATTGCCGGCGTCAAGGAAGCCAGCATCGTTTCCGACTGGTCGAAGCGCCGCGCCCGCGGCGAGCGCGTGCCGATCGATCCGCCGTCGATGAATTCCGACGGCTCGGTGACGGAAACGACCCGCATGGGCCGCATCGATTCCCCGCTCGGCCGCAAGATGGCAGCAGCCGACGCGGAAAAGGAAGCCAAGCGCAAGGCCGAAGAGCAGCGCCTCGCGGCGATCGAGGCGGCCAAGGCCGCCAAGGAACAGGCAAAGGCGCAGGCGCTGGCCGAGAAGGAGGCCGCCAAGCAGGCCGCGCAGCAGCCGGTCGTCACCGCCGGCGTCGAACCCGCGCCCGCCGAGCCAGCGCAGCAGGCCGCCGACGCCGACCAGGGCACCGTGTCGAAGCTGAAGAAGAAGCTGCTCGGCATGTTCGGCGGCTGAGATTTTCAATGCATGTCGCCCAAAAGGATGCCCTCGGGCGTTGACCCGAAGGTGCAAGGCGGTTTTGGGATAGCGACATGCATGAACAAAAGGCAAAGCCGCCCGCTAACTACGATCTCAAGGGACTGAACTGTCCGTTACCGGTGCTGAAGGCCCGCAAGCGACTGGCCGCGATGCGACCTGGCACCCGGCTGTGGCTCGAGACCACCGATCCGTTGGCGGTGATCGACATCCCGGCGTTCTGCGCCGATGCCGGCCACCGGTTGATCGAGACGGCGGCGGTCGCCGGCGGCCATCGTTTCCTGGTCGAGCGCGGCAACGCGGCCGACCTGCCTACTTCAGCTCAAAGCCCGACAATCGCCAGCGGATTGGCTTCCAGCGCCGCGCGGTCCGGCGTGTCGATCGACGGCTTGTTCGTGAAGGCGGCGAACAGCCGCCGGATATAGTCATCCGGCATGTCGAGCGTGATCAGCACCAGCCTGGTGCCACGCTGGCCGTCGGGCCAGGCCGGCAGTCTTGCCGGCGGATGCAGGATCTTCTGCACGCCATGGATGACCAGCGGCCGCGCAGGATCCTCCGCGAGCTCGATGACGCCCTTCATCCGCAGGAGTTTCTCGCCATGCGTCGAGCGCAGAAGGTCGAGGAACATCTCGATCGCCGAGAACGGCACCGGGCCGTCATGGACAAGCGAGTGCGAGCGCACCCGCGTGTCGTGGCGATGCGCATGGTGATGGCGGCCATGATCATCGTCACCGTCATGGTGATGATCCTGATCACGGTGATGATCTTGATCATGGTGATGATCTCGATCATGCGCCGCCTCTTCGCCAAGCCAGCGCCGCACGTCGGCGGACTTGGTCTCAGGATCATAGAGCCCGCAATTGAACAGCGCCGCGGCGCCGGCCTCGCCGACATCGAGCACGACGGCGCCCGGATTGATCTGCTTGAGTCCTGCCCGCAACGCCTCGATCCCGGCCGCGTCGGCTAGGTCGGCCTTGGTCAGCACGATGCGATCGGCCACCGCCGCCTGTTTCACCGCCTCGACATGGGCATCGAGCGTCGCCTCGCCGTTGACGGCGTCGACCAGCGTGATGACGCCGTCGAGCCGGAAGGCCTGCACCAGCGCCGGATGCGCCATGATCGACTGCAGCACCGGCGCCGGATCGGCCAGGCCCGTCGTCTCGACGACGACGCGGGCCAGTTTCGCGATACGGCCGGTCTGCAGGCGGTCGACGAGATCGGCGAGTGTGTCGACGAGGTCGCCGCGCACCGTGCAGCAGAGGCAGCCGTCGGAAAGCTGGATGATGCCATCCGATGCCTGCTCGACCAGGAGATGGTCGATCGCAACCTCGCCGAACTCGTTGATGATCACCGCCGTGTCGGCAAGCGCCGGATCCTTGAGGAGCCGGTTGAGCAGAGTCGTCTTGCCGGCGCCGAGAAAGCCGGTGAGCACCGAAACGGGAATGGGAAAGCCGCTCATCAGCTTGGCTAGTTGGCAGCTTTGACGGGCTGGTCGCCCTGCGCCCCGGTGGCGGCCGTCGCCAGCGGCTCGGCGCCGGCCGGCGTCGGTCTGTCCGGCCGCCAGATCGGCAACGGCACATCGGCATAGTTCTGGTCGACCTGGTCGACGAATGCCTTCGGCGCCGGACCGGTCGCGCCGCCGAGTCCGACCGCGACCAGTGTCGGGTGGTCGAGCTTCACCTGGTAGGGCGATTTCGACTTGTCCTTGGCCGCAACCTCGGGCGCCGCCTCGGACTGCTGCTCCTTCGGTTTCTTCGCGCAGATCTCGTCATGCATGTCGTTGGGCGACAGCGTGTCGCCATAGGGCTTGAGAGCGCCAAGCGTGGTCGAAGTGGCCGACGGCATCTCAAAACCCAGATCGAGCAGCTTTGCCGCCGCTTCGGCGCGGCTGACCGCCGATTTCTCGCCAAGCACCACGGCGACCAGCGTGCGACCGTTGCGCGTCGCCGAGCCGATCATGTTGAACCCGGAAGAGCAGACGAAGCCGGTCTTCATGCCGTCCGCGCCGGGATAGCGGCCGATGAGCAGATTGTAGTTTGGGATGGCCTTCTTGCCGACGGCAAGGCCTTCGATTGAAAACCACGGCGCGTATTGCGGAAAATCGGTGCGCAGCGCCGTCACCAGCACGGCGAGGTCGCGCGCGGTCGTGTACTGTTCCGGCGAATAGAGCCCGTTCGGGTTGACGAAATGCGTTCCGACCATGCCGAGCCGGGCGGCCTCCGCGTTCATGCGGTCGGCGAAGGCGGCTTGCGACCCGCCGATATTCTCGCCGACGGCCATGGCGATGTCGTTGGCCGACTTGACCAGCATCATCTTCAGCGCATTGTCGAGCCGCATCACCGAGCCGGGCTTGAAGCCCATCTTGCTCGGCGGCTCGCCGGCCGAATGCTTCGTCACCTTGATCGGCGAATCGAGCGCCGCCTCGCCCGCTTGGATCGCGCGGAAGGTGACATAGGCCGTCATCAGCTTGCTGAGCGAGGCCGGATACCAGCGCTTGAACGCGTCCTGATGCTCCAGAATGGAGCCGCTCTTGAGATCGAAAAGCACCACCGGGTTGGCGCGCGCCGCGCCGGCGAGCGCCGGAAGCGCCAGCGCGCCAGCCAGCAACAGGTTGAGGAAATGCCTTTGCCGCATGATCAAATCCGAAATCGCCTCTTGCCGTAGTCGCCGCTGGGTCCGTAAGATTTCGTTACCCATCGCCAGCACAAATGCGGCTCGACCCTCGACCCCGGACCGCATTGTTGTGGTGCTATTTACCCTATGTGACGCCAAAATGGCAAAGTTCAACACAATCACAATTGCTGAGCGGATCTGAACCGACTGCCGCCAATCAACCAAGAGATGGAACGATCATGCCGATTTTGAACCGCGCCGCGCAAATGCAGGAAGAAGTCGCCGGCTGGCGACGACATCTGCACCAGACACCGGAGCTGAATTTCGACGTCTTCCAGACCGCCGGCTTCGTCACCGAAAAGCTCAAGGCGTTCGGCTGCGACGAGGTGGTGACGGGGCTGGGCAAGACCGGCGTCGTCGGCATCATCCGCGGCCGCAAGGGCGATGGCCCGACCATCGGGCTGCGCGCCGACATGGATGCGCTGCCGATCGACGAGATCACCGGCAAGCCATGGGCCTCGACCGTGCGTGGCAAGATGCATGCCTGCGGCCATGACGGCCATACCGCTATGCTGCTTGGAGCCGCCAAATACCTCGCCGAGACGCGCAATTTCGCCGGCGCCGTGGCGGTGATCTTCCAGCCGGCCGAGGAAGGCGGCGGCGGCGGAAACGAAATGGTCAAGGACGGCATGATGGAGCGCTTCGGCATCGAGAAGGTGTTCGGCATGCACAATATGCCGGGCCTGCCGGTCGGCCAGTTCGCCATCAAGCCCGGTCCGATCATGGCCGCGACCGCCGAATTCACCATCACCGTCAAGGGCCGTGGCGGCCATGCCGCGATGCCGCACGGCACGATCGATCCGATCGTCATCGCCAGCCAGCTGGTCGGCGCGCTGCAGACCATCGCCTCGCGCAGCACCGATCCGGTCGAGGCCGTGGTGGTGTCGGTGACGAAGTTCCATGCCGGCGACGCCTACAACGTCATTCCCGAAAGCGCCGAGATCGCCGGTACCGTGCGCACGCTGAAGAAGGAAGTGGCCAAGAAATCGGAAGAGCGCATTCGCGCGCTCTGCGCCGGGCTCGCCTCCGCCTTCGGCGCCACCATCGCGGTGGACTACGACGCCAACTACCCCGTCACCTTCAACCATGCCGAGGAGACCGTGTTTGCGGGCGATGTCGCCGCCGATATCGCCGGCGACAGCCATGTCCACCGCGCCATCCAGCCGGTGATGGGCGGCGAGGATTTCTCCTATATGCTGGAAGCCCGCCCCGGCGCCTTCATCTTCATCGGCAATGGCGACTCGGCGGGCCTGCATCACCCGGCCTACGACTTCAACGACGAGGTCATTCCGCACGGCATGAGCTATTGGGTGAAGCTGGCCGAGACCGCGCTGGCCGCCTGAGCGGCTGCCGGCGAAAGCCCCCGCCGCCATACGCTTGGCCGGCTCAGCCCGGCCTCGCCGAGACATTACGGCCTATGGGAGGTCAGCATGCCCCTTGGCGAACCGACCCGAAGCGGCTATGTGTCTGGCCGCGTGGTCCCGTAGCTCAGTAGGATAGAGCGGCAGATTCCTAATCTGTAGGTCACAGGTTCGATTCCTGTCGGGATCACCAAGTTTTTCAAAGGCTTGGCGGCCAGGTCGCCGCACTCTGCCATTGATCCGACGCATCGATTTTCGCCGGCAGCGCGGCGGACCGCTCCGCCGCCATGAATCGCCAACGAGCTGCAAGCGTGCCAGCCCCAATACGACGGTGGGTGTCAATGCGACCCTGAAGAGAACGGCCCGGACAGATGGTGCGTGCGCATAAGTGTGGAGAGACGATTCGCGGCCTCGGCGAACGCTTCGCCTCCGGAAGCGATCAGGGCCGGTCGCTCCTGCTCGGACGCCGCCAGGATGCGTTCCCAGAACGCGGCAACGAGAGCGCCCGATCGGGCGAGGTCGGCGGCCACGTTTTGATCGTCGGCCAGCGCCGCCAGATGCCGGAGATTGATGCCGCCGATACCGGGCGGGGCTTTCGCCCCCATGTCGACAAAACCGGAAGGCAGCGATCCTTTAAGATTGTGGACGCGATGATCGACGATGGCGGCGCGGATCTGATCGACCGCCTGCTTGGCGCCCGCGACACGGGAGGGATGGTCGGTGTCGGCCGCGGCATGCGGAAGAAGTTCCAGACGCTGGCCATAGGCTTCGACCAGCTTCAGATAAGGCAGCATCGGTCCTGAAAGCGTGGCGCCATCGGCAAAAAGGTCGGCATCGATCGCCGCGTGGGAAATACGGCCCGATTCCAATGCGCGCTCCAGCGCTGGCACATCGACCAGCTCGCCGCGGTCATAGTTGATCAGCACGGCGCCGTGGTTGAGAACGGAAAGCACCTCATCTGAGATAAGTCCGGCGTTGGCGTATTTTTGCCGGCCGGCATCGAAAGCGCCCAGGCCGAGATGGACCGAAAGCGCGTCCGCGCCGCGCGCCGCGTCCACCATGCTTGCGGCGTGGTCGAAGCCTTCCAGCTCGATCCATTTGCGGTGACGGTGCCGCGCATGGATGGTGACCCGCATGCCGAAGGCCTGGCCGAGCCTGGCGAATTCCCGACCGATATTGCCATAGCCGATGACGGCCAGTCTTTTGCCTTCGAGCTTCTCGGTCGGGTAATGGCGCAGATCTTTTCCCGTATCGAACTGCCCGCCGGCGACCAGGCTGTTGAGCCTGTCCACGGGAAGATCCGGCCTGACTTTCAGCAGCGCCTTCATGGCCATTTGCGCGGTGGCGCGACTGTTGATGCCCGGCGTATTCATAAGCGGCGCTTCGCCGCCCTCTCCGCTGCCCCCGCCCCACGATGCCGAGCCCATATTGCCGGTGCCGGTCCCGATGCGCACGCCGCCGAGGCGGAACCTGGCCTCCGCCGGAATGAAGGTCGCCGCGGCGATGACGGCGTCATAACGGCCGTCCCCAGCCTCGGCCAACAATTCTTCCCGGGTGCTCAATTGCGGCAGGTAGAAGAAATGCAGCCTGCCGGGATCGAGGGCGCCAGCGCTGCCGATGCCTGTTCGATGGAACACGCCGCCCTTCGCTTCGATGTAAGCCTTGACCTCGCTGTGATCGGGATTGCCGCCCGCGCCGAAGCGAAGGCCGACAAAGTCGCAGATCAAAATGTTGGCTGATGTCATGAACGTCGTTTCCCTATAGCTGTCTCCAGCTACTCCGATCCGTTATCCGATGGACGACGTGAAGCGGCATATCCGGGTCGCAAGCGAGAAATCTGCCCCAGGAAGCTAGAACCTATCGGCGCTGAATGGCGACAGGTCGACCGTTGCCGGCAACCCGGCGGCCAGTTCGGCGACGAGCTTGCCGGTGACCGATCCGCCGATCAGCCCCTGATGTCCATGGCCGAATGCGTAGACGACGTTGCGGGCGCGCTTCGCGCGGTCGATGACGGGGATGCTGTCCGGCGTTCCCGGCCGATGGCCCATCCATCGCTTCACTTCGCCCTCCTTGAACGTCCTGAACATGGGCCGGGCCTGCTTCAAGAGCGTGTCGGCGCGGGCCATATTCGGCGGCGACCGCAGGCCTGAAAACTCCACATTTCCGGCGATGCGCAGCCCTTCCTCCATGGGGGAGGCCACGAATTTGCGGTCGGCCGAAACGGTCTGGATCCGCAGCCCCGTATCGGCGCCCTTGACCATGACGTGATAGCCACGCTCGGTCTCGAAGGGAATGCGGTTGCCGAGCTTGCGGGCGAGCGCCGCCGACCACGCGCCCGCGGCAAGGACCGCCTGGTCGACCGGACGGCGCTGGCCGCCTTCGAGAACGACCGCCGTCAGTTCCCGCCCGTTCAGCTCGAAATCCTTGACACGCGCCTGCAGGAATCTAGCGCCCTGCCGCGCGGCGTTTTCGGCCAGTTTTCGCACCAGCCGCCCGGGGTTCGGACACTGCCCCTGCTCGGGCAGATAGACGGCGCTTTTGAAGATCGATGCCAGAGCGGGCTCCAACTGCCGGATTTCGTCGGCATCGAGGATATCGACGCGCACGCCATGGGCGCGGCGCAAATCGAGGCCGTAGTTGCTTTTGCCGGGGCCATCCGCGCTTTCGTAGACGAAGAGCTGGCCGCGTTTCTGAAGGAGCTCTTCGCAGCCTGCCTCCTTCATCAACGGCTCATAGCATTCGAACGTGTAGCGGTGCAGCGCCCGCATCGCCGCCGAGATTTCCTCGACGCGGGATTTGCGGCTCGCCGCCAGGAAGCGCAAAAGCCACGGCAAGGCGTGCGGCAGGTAGGCCAGCCGCACGTAAAGAGGCCCTTCCGGGTCCATCAACCATTTGGGCACGTTCTTCCACACGCCCGGCATGGAGTTCGGTATGCAGGATCCGGGACAAATGCCGCCGGCATTGCCGTAGGAGCACTGGTCTTCCGAGCCGGGCAAGGCCGGATCGATCACCTCGACCTCGAAGCCCTGCTTCAGCAGATAGTTGGCGCTGCACACGCCGACGATGCCCGCGCCGATGACGGTCACCTTCCTGCTCGCGCCGTCGCGATTGCGCTGCATGCCGTTGCCCCTGCCGTGCCGTTACGGAGTCAGGTCGCTTACGGCGCCGGTCCGGAAGGCCGGCAGCGACCGCGACACGATCTGCTGCAGCATGCGGAAGTCCGACAGATAGGCCATGAAGCGGTAGCCCAGCTTGCGCATGTCCACGCCATAGGCGACCGATCCGCAATGGATGCCCGGGATGACGCCTGCTTCCTTGCACTTGGCGGCAATGTACTCGATGGCTTCGTAGACGGCCGGATAGCGCGGATCGAAGCCGGGCGCCTCGCCCATGGTGACGGCGAGGTCCGAGGGACCGACGAAGATCGCGTCGAGATTCGGCGTCTTGAGGATACCCTCGAGATTCCTGACCGCCTGCTCGCTTTCGATCATCGCCATGGTGACGATGGTCTCGTTGGCGTGCTTGAAATAGTCCGGGCCGGCATAGAGCGAGGCGCGCAACGGACCGACCGAACGGCCGCCCTTGGGGAAGTAGCGGCACGCCCTGACGAAGGCGTCGGCTTCGTCCGCCGTGTTCACCATAGGGCAGATGACGCCATAGGCTCCGGCGTCGAGCACCTTGCCGATGATTGCCGGGTCATTCCATGGAACGCGTACGAATGGTGCCGTATCGGTTGTGGAGATGGCCTGAAGCATGGGAACCATGTCGGTGTAATCGGTCGCGCCATGCTGGAGATCGACGGTCAGCGCGTCCCAGCCCTGCTGCGCCATCAGTTCCGCCGAGATGGTGGAGGGGATGCCCAGCCATCCCGTCACCACTTCGCCGCCGGCCGCCCAGATGTCCCTTACCTTGTTCCTGCGCATGGTCGTTCTTCCTTTCAAGCTGCGGAATTGAGGATGAGATCCGACGCCTTCTCGGCGATCGCGATCGTGGTGATGTTGGTGTTGGCGGCAACGATTGTCGGCATGATCGAGGCATCGACGACACGCAGGCCCTGGACGCCGCGCACGCGGCATTCGCCGTCGAGAACCGCGAGCGGATCGGTGTCGCTGCCCATCTTGCAAGTGCCCGAGACATGCCAGCCGGACCAGACTGACTGCTTCACCCAGTCGGCGATCAGTTCATCGTCGCGCATCATCGCATGCATGCGGTCGGTGGTGCCGAATTTGCGCTCGAGCAATGCTTCGCGGAAGAACGGCAGATAGTCGAAGGCATAGGCGGCACTTGCCGTCTTGATCCAGTTCGAGGCCTTGCGCACGCTGAGCGCCCGCGCCTCGTCGCTGTAGCCGGCCAGGAACCAGGTGTTGACATGGGCCTGGACGTCCGGGGTCGTCATGATGCGGTAGATGCGCTTGAAGCCGTCCACCAGGCGCATGAGGTCACGGCCATCGGACGCCATGTTCAGGTCGACGATCGGCTCGTCGGTCTGGTTCGGCGACCTCAGCGTCACCGTCCCGCGCGAGTACGACTTGTTCACGCAGACATTGAGCGCGCCCATCGCCTTGCCCAGCGGATGCCACCCGGCGCGGTTGACCGGCATCAGCAGCATGTCGCCGGAATGGCAGCCGGCTAGGTTGGACGAGTAGCGCACGCCGAGGAAGATGTGCCTGCGTTGGCCGGACCGCAGCCGGGCCGATTTCTTGAAATGGGCGCCGACCGCGATATGAGGATGATCGGTCAGGTTTTCGCCAACGCCTGGCAGGTCCGCGACGACTTCGATGCCAAGCCGCGTCAGCTGAGCGGCAGGGCCGATGCCGGCGCGCATCAGGATCGCGGGCGAATGAAGCGCGCCGGCGGCGACGATCACTTCGCGGGCGCGATACGTCTTGGTCTCGCCGCCAATCGTGACGGTCGCGCCGACGATGCGCGTTCCTTCGCTGGCCAGCCCTTCGACGAAGGCATTGGCGAAGATATGCAGGTTCTTCCTGGCGCGCGCCCGGCTGTGGAGGTAGCCGATCGCCGTGGAGACCCGCCGGTCATTCTCGTTGGAGAGCGGCAAGGGGAAGGAGCCGTCCTCGAAACTTCCATTGTAGTCGGGCCGATAGGGGTGGTCCGCTTCGGTCGCCTTCAGGACCGATTTCGTGAAGCCTGCCCATTCCGGCGGGAACACGCGGCGGATGGGAATGTTGCCGGCCCTGTTGTGAAGCTCGCCGTCGAAGTCGAGATCGCGCTCGAGCTTCTTCAGGTAGGGAAGCATTCCTTCCCACCCCCAGCCCTTCAGGCCCAGCTCCTCCCATTCGTCATAATCATGCGGAAGACCCCGCACGGCGAATTGGCCGTTGATGCTGGAGCCGCCGCCCATGACCTTGGCCTGCTCGAGCTTGGCGGTCTTGGCCGGTTGCGAATTCAGCTTCGGCGAGCGGTTGTAGACCCTGAGCTCGGTCCAGTGATATTTCGGGTCGAAGTAGGACAGCCCGGGATAGCTGTCGGCGATGATGTCGGGAACCTCGTCCGGCGGCGTGTCCGGGCCCGCTTCGAACAGCGCAACCTGTTTGGTTTCGTCTTCCGAAAGCCGGCTGGCGAGCACGGCTCCCGCGGAGCCGCCTCCGACGATGATGTAATCGAAATGCATGACGTCGCTCGTTTCAGGCGTAGTTGACCCAGACGGCTTTTTGTCTGGTGAATTCCTCGAAGCCAGCCCGACCCATGTCCTTGCCGAATCCGGATCCCTTGTAGCCGCCGGCGGAATAGGTGAATTCGGGGCTGCGGCCGTGCTGGTTCACCCAGACCATCCCGGCCTCGATGCCGTCGGCCGCCTTCAGCGCCTTCTTGACATCGCAGGTGTGAACGCTCGCGGAAAGCCCGTAGGTCGGATGGGCGGCAAGCGCTATGCCCTCTTCCAGCTCGGTGAAGGGGTTGACCGTGGCCACGGGGCCGAAGAACTCCTCGCGGAAGCCGACATTGTCCCGGTCGACGTTTTCCAGGAGCGTCGGAGCGTAGAAATTGCCCTCGTTACGCGATTCCATCGGCGCGCCGCCGGTGATCATGGAGCCACCCTCGCTGACGGTCCGCCGGACCATGCCGTCGATCCGATCGAGCTGCTTGCGGCTGATGATGGGGGCAAAGGTCGTGCTCTCGTCCCAGGTCGGACCCGCCTTGATCTCCCGGGTCTTGGCGACGATGCGCGCGACCAGTTCGTCGGCTATCTTCTTCTCGACCAGGATGCGCGAGCCTGCCGTGCAGACCTGGCCTGCATTGGCCATGAAGGCTGCCGAGACGCGGCTTGCCACCACATCGAGATCGCCGGCATCGGCGAGCACCAGCTGCGGGCTCTTGCCGCCGAGCTCCAGCGTCACCGGCTTGATGCCGGACTGCGCCGCCAGCGACATGATCGCCGCCCCCGTGTTCGTCGACCCGGTGAAGGAAACCATCATCACATCGGGATGGCGCACGATCGCCGCACCCGTCGTATGCCCGTATCCGTTGATGACGTTGAGCAGGCCCGCCGGCAGCCCCGCCTGCGCCGCAAGCTCGGCAAGCGCAAGGAGGCTGTGCGGCGTGAGCTCGGACGCCTTCATGACGACCGCATTGCCCGCCGCGAGCGCCGGCGCGAATTTCCAGGCAGCCGTGATCATCGGAAAGTTCCACGGCACGATCGCGCCGACGATACCGTAGGGTTCGCGCTTGACGTAGCTCAGCGTGCCGTCTTCGGTGGCGGTGACGATGCCTTCCAGCTTGTCGCAGAATTCCGCGAAATAGCGCACGACGCCGGCCGTGCGGATGGCGTCGCCGGTGACCGTGCCCGAAATCAGGCGGCTCGACCCCATGGCCTCGAGCCGGCCGAGATAGAGGTTGTTCTCCTCGATCAACTGGGCAAAGCGAAACAGGACCCTGGCACGATCGCGAGGCGCTATTTTCGCCCACTTGCTCGCTCTGAGCGCCTCCTTCGCGGCCTTGATCGCAAGGTCGACAGCGGCCTCGCCACCGTCGTTGACGACGCCCATCACCTGCTGGTCGGACGGACGAAGCACCTCGATCTCGCCGCCCGGAAGATCAAGATATCGGCCGCCGACATGATGGCCTCTGGGGACGTCAACGATTAGCGGATCAAAACTCAGCATCTTCTTTCCTTTTCGGAGACGTATTGGCGCCTCTCGACTGTTGGGGGCTTCCCGCGCGGCAATGCCACCAAGCCGCTCAGGCCCGGTCGGCGTGCATGGCTTCCAGAAACGGGCGCAGCATGTCCGCCGATTCATGGAAGCGGCCGACGAAACTCTTCAGCCGCTCATGCGTCGGGTGGAGCAATATCTTGTGCGGCGAACCTTCCTCCGCGATCAGGCCCTGGTCGAGAAAGACGATCCGGTCGGCGATCTCGAAGGCGAAACCCAGCTCGTGCGTCACGATCACCATCGTCATGCCGCTTTTGGCCAACTCGACCATGGCTTTCATGACCTCGCCGACCAGCTCCGGGTCGAGCGCCGATGTCGGCTCGTCGAAAAGCATGACCTTCGGCTGCATGGCCATGGCCCGGGCGATCGCCACGCGCTGCTGCTGGCCGCCGGAGAGCTGACGCGGAAGTTTGTCGGCGTGCTCCTCCAGTCCCATGGTCTTGAGCAGCTGCATGGCCTTGTCGCGCGCCGCGCCGGCGGGCTCCTTCTTGACCGTGACCGGACCTTCCATGACGTTCTGAAGCGCCGTCATGTGCGGGAACAGGTTGAATTGCTGGAAGACCATGCCGGTCTTGGCGCGGATTCGATTGACCTCCTGCTTGGCGATCTCGCGGCCGTTGCCGCCAGCCGGGCGGTCGAAGATCGTCTCCCCGTCGATGACGATGCGGCCGCTGGTGGGGCTGTTGAGCAGATTGATGCAGCGCAGAAGCGAGGTCTTGCCCGATCCGCTCGCGCCGATCAGGACGACCACCTCGCCTTCGGCCACTTTCAGGTCGACACCGTGCAGGACTCGCTTGGCGGCGAAATCCAGGCAGATGCTTTCCAGTTGCAGGACCTGCCTGGCATTTGCGCCGCCGGGCCGTGCTGATGTTGGATTGCCGGTCATTTTGACATCATCCCGCTCTTTTCCAGTTTGCGCGCCAGGTAGGTCAGCGGCACCAGGATGATGAGGAAGATCGCGCCGACGGCCGTGTAGACCTCCATCGGCCGATAGGTGAAGGAGGAGATGTAGCTGGCCTGATAGAGCAGGTCGGGCACCGTGATCATCGAAAGCAGGGTTGTGTTCTTCATCTGGATGATCGACTGGCCGGCGAGCGGCGGGATCATCCTGCGAAAGGCCTGCGGAAGGATTATGCGGCGCATGCGCTGGCTGTAGGACATGCCGATGGCGGTCGCCGCGTCTGTCTGCCCCTGGTCGATCGACTGGACACCGGCGCGCAGGATTTCCGCATAGAAGGAGCCGACATAGCAACTGAGGCCGATGAAACCGGCCCAGAACTTCGTCACGTTGACCCCAGCGAAGATCGGGAAGGCGTAATAGACCCAGAGCAAGGTCACCAGCAGCGGGATGTTGCGGAAGAATTCGACATAGAGCTGGCCGAGCAGCACGAGCGGCCAGAAGGTGCTGAGCTGGATGAGGCCGACGATCAGCCCGATGGCTAGGCCCGCCAGGATGGTGATGACGGTGAAGTACAGCGTCATCAGCAGGCCGTCCCACAGCAACGGCCAGTTGTTGGTCAGTACGGTGAAATCAAACATGATCCGTGCTCGTCTCGTCGGCGGAACTGAACGCGCCGAGAAAAGCTTGACCGCTTCGGAAAGCGGTCAAGCCTGGTGCGGGGCAGCGATTAGAAGCTGAAACCCTTCGGCAGAATGGACAGATCGATGCCGCGTGCCTCCCAGGCGCGCGCCAGCTTGCCCTGCGCCTGGCCGAGCGAGCGCTGCTGCTCGATCCAGTTGGTCAGGAAGTTGATGTAGCCGGCATTGCCAGGCTTGCGGGCGACCGCCAGCGTTGCGGGATTGCGCAGGATGGGCTCAGGCAAGGAGACCTCGCCGATTTTCTTTTCCGAGACCTGCAGCGCATCGAAGATCGACAGCAGGACGCCGTCGGTGCGGCCCGACTGCAATTCCATGAGCGCCAGGCCGCGATCTTCCACGGGCGTGACCTTCGCCTTGGGCAGCAGCGCCTCGGCGACGATCTGCATCGTCGATCCCTTCTGGACGACCACCGTCTTGGACGGATCGTTGAGCTCGGCCCAGGTCTTCACCGGCTTGCCGGCCGGCGTGAGCACGGCCCAGGCGTCGGTGAATAGCGGCTCCCACAGATAATCGACCACGAGGCCGCGCTTAGGGTTCGGATTGACGCCGATGGCGATATCGATCTTGTTCGACTGGAAATCGGCGGCGAGATTACCCCAGGTCGTCTCGACCGGCTCGAGCTTGACGCCGAGCTCGGTGGCGATTTCGGTGAGGAATTCCACATAGAAGCCGCTCCATTGCCCCGTTGCCGGATCCTTGATGTAGCCAGGCTCCTCGCCGACCATGACGGGCGCCTTGAGAACGCCGGAGGCGCGGATCTGGTCGAGCACGGCCGACGGGTTATCGTCCGCGACGGCCGCCACGGGCGCCGCCAGAAGGGACAGAGCGACGGTGGCCGCCGCGAACAGCTTGCTGAAGTTGAACGATATCATAGCGTTCCCCTTTTCTTGTGGTTGGGTTGTTAACGACTGAGGAATCCCTTCGAGAGCGGATCGTCCGCTTCGAAGTAGATTGTCTGCGCCGAGGTGATGAAGGCGCCGCCTTCGATCTCGACGATTGCGGCCTCTCGCTCCCCAATTGCCACCTTCTCGGCAAGGCGAGCTTCGAACGGGATGCCGAATATGTTGCGGGCGCGATAGACCTGGTCGGGTCGCAGTACACCCTTGTGCAGGAGATGAGCCATCCGCGCCGAGGTACCGGTGCCACAGGGCGACCGGTCGTATTTGTTGACCTCGAGCACCAGAAAATGCGTCGCGCCGTCGGGCGCATCGGCTGCGTAGAAGAGCACGCTCGGCGCCGTCGCGCCGGCGAAAAGCGGCATCCCGGCGACCGCTTCCTTGATCGCGGTCTTGATGGCGGAGCCTTTGAGCATCAGCTGCGACGCATGGTCCGGAGCGAGTTCCAACCCCAGTTGCGTGGCGTCGACGAGGGCATACCACATGCCGCCATAGACGATATCCGTCCGGACCCGGCCGATACCGGCTACGTCGACCTCCAGTCCTTCCAGACCCACATAGCTCGGCACATTCTTCAGGCGCACCGATTCCAGCGCGCCGCTCTCGCCCCAGACCAGTCCGACGGTGACGACGCCCGCCGGGGTTTCGAGCGTGAAGCTGTCTCCCGTCGATCGGCTGATCTGCCCCGTGAAGGCGAGCGTCTTGGCAAAGCCGATCGTGCCGTGACCGCACATATCGAGATAGACGTAGGACGAGATGAAGAAGGCGCCGTAGTCCGCCACCTCGGAAGGCACGGGAACCAGCCCGACCATTGCGGCGTGGCCACGCGGCTCATGCAGAAGGGCGGCGCGCAGATGATCGAAGCGGCTGCGGAAATCGTCGCGGCGTTCCCGCGCCGTTCCACCGTCGAGCCGGGGGATTCCGCTGAAGATCACACGCGTCGGATGCCCGGCGGTATGGCTGTCGACGACAGCAAAGGAAGAATTGAACGCCAACATAACAATCACTGACCGAAATAGTCGCGCACCTTTTCGCGCATGCTGTGCCAAATCTCGCGGATGAGCTTCTCCGTCATCGCCTGGGCTGAATCGCCGTCGCCGGCCGTGATCGCGTCGTAGATCCGCGCGGTGTCATCCAGCGACAGCTTGACGATCTTCGGGTCCTGCTCGTAGGCGTGGAAGCGGTAGCGCAGCGCCTGCTTCTCGAGCCCTTGCAGCAGGCGGGTCAATGTGCGGTTCGCGGCCAGATCGTAGACCAGGGCCGAGCCGCGAACATCGACGGTGAAGAACTGCCGGGCATCGTTGCGCGCCTGCGCTTCCTGCAGCTCGACCAAAAGGCCGCGGAACTCCTTCTTCCGTGCCGCATCCGGAGATTCGGCAGCCTGACGGGCAACGAGGCCCTCCAGCGCGATCCGACACGTATAGACTTCGTCGAAATCGCGCTGCGACATGGGCGCGACCCAGATCCCGCGCCGCGCTTCGCGAATGACAAGGCCATCGCGCTCCAGCAAGCGGAGCGCTTCGCGAACGGGCGATCGGCTGACGCCGTAGCGCTCAGCGACAACCTCTTCGGTCAGCCGCTCCTCGGATTTGAGGCGCCCCAGAATGATTTCCTCCTCCAGCATTTCGGCAAGGCTTTCGGGGATGGCGGCTGCCAGTTTTGGAAATCGTTGTAAAATCATGTCGACAGCATATTGTATACAGCATACAAGTCAAGCGCCCTTTGCAGGAATGGCTGCGGGCGCCGTCCAGGGACGCGCGCATTCAGCATCGCCTGGTTCAGGGCGATCAGAATCCAAGAGGAAGAACGGACGATGTATTCGGAGAAGGTTGAGCTGCTGATTGCAGGCGTGTGGCGCAAAGGTTCCGAGGGAAGATCGGAATCATTGATCAATCCGGCCAATGAGGAAGTCCTGGCCGAGGTTCCGCACGCCAGCGTTGCCGACCTGGACGAGGCGCTGGCGGCGGTCGCGCAGGGCTTCAAGCTATGGAAGGCGATGACGGCGCAGCAGCGTTGGGCGATCATGTCCGGGGCCGCCGATCTGATCGAACGGCGCAAGGCCGAGATTGCCCGGATCCTCACCATGGAGAACGGCAAGTCGCTGGCCGAAGCCACCGGCGAAGTCCAATTCGCCGCGGACGCCACGCGATGGTACGCCGAGGAAGGCAAGCGCGCCTATGGCCGGATCGTGCCGGCCAGGCTGCCGGGTGTCCGGCAGATGGTGCTGAAGGAACCGGTCGGGCCGGTTGCCGCCTTCGCCGCCTGGAACTTCCCCGCCAGCAACACGATCCGCAAGATCGCCGGCGCGCTGGGCGCCGGGTGCTCGATCATCCTGAAGCCGGCCGAAGAGACGCCTGGAACCGCCGTCGCAATGGCCCGCTGCTTCCAGGAAGCCGGGCTGCCGGCGGGCGTGCTGAACATCGTATTCGGTGTTCCGTCGGAAGTGTCCAGCTATCTGCTGGCATCGCCGATCATCAAGAAGGTGTCGTTGACCGGCTCGACGGCCGTCGGAAAGCTTCTGCAGAAGCAGGCGGCGGACACACTCAAGCGCTGTACGATGGAACTCGGCGGCCACGCGCCGGTGATCGTCCACAAGGACGCCGACCTCGAGAAGGCGCTCGATACGTTGGTGACGTTCAAGTTCCGCAATGCCGGGCAGGTCTGCACGTCGCCGACGCGTTTCTACATTCATGAATCCGTCTACGAACCCTTCCTGTCGGGATTCGCCGAGCGCGCCGATCGCCTGAAGATCGGCGACGGCCTGGAAGACGGCGTTCAAATGGGGCCGATGATCGCGCCACGCCGCCTCGAAGCCATGGATGCCTTCGTCTCGGACGCACAGTCCCTCGGCGCGAAGGTCGTCACCGGCGGGCAACGTCACGGTAACAAGGGATACTTTTACGGACCCACCCTGCTGCGGGATGTTCCGGATACCGCCCGGATCATGTCGGAAGAGCCGTTTGGGCCGATCGCTCCCGCAACCACCTTCTCGACCTTCGACGAAGTGATCGAGCGAGCAAACGCCTTGCCTTATGGATTGGCCTCATTCGTGTTCACACGCGACATGGCGCTTGCGCAGAAGAGCGAGCTCGCGCTCGATGCCGGCCTGGTCGGCGTCAACCATATGATGGTGTCCACACCGGAGACTCCTTTCGGCGGCGTGAACGAATCCGGTTACGGATCGGAGTCCGGAATAGAGGGATTGGACGCTTATCTGCGAACCAAATTCGTCACTGAGATCTGAAGCAGTCGCATCGTCAGACGGATGATCGTTGGAAGGAACGATCCGCTTTTCGAGGCCGCCATCTCGAACATTTTTTCCATGGCCGGGACGAGACCCGTGACTGGCCTACACAAATTGCGGGCCGGCGGTGCCGCGCCGGTCCCGCAATCGACGCATCGGTCTGGAGGGGCCGATGCGCCGTCACACATGAACCTTCAAGCAACCCTGCGATCGGCCTGGCGCGCGAAGATCTCCTGAACCTTGTCCGCTATCGCCTTGCCGAGGCCGCGGTTGTTCTCAGCAGTGAAGTGGATGCCGTCGCAGCCGTCGGTGGCGATGAAATCCCCGGCATTGAGGAAATCGACCTTCGTGAAATCGGCCATGGCGCGATATTCGGCCGCCAGCGCCGCCGTCTTCTCATGGCCGCCGGCGAACATGCCCTGGAAAAAGGGATGCGGCATCGGGGTCAGCGGCGGCGGCGCGACCACCAGCGCCTGCGGGGCTGGATAGGGTGTGCCGACACCGCCGGCGCTGGTGAGAATCTGGCCGACGAGCTTGGCCATGCCGTTGGCGATCTCATAAGGCGTGCGGCGGAAGAACGACTTGGTGTCATTGGTGCCTAGCATCACGATGACGAGGTCGAGCGGCAGGTGGCTGGCGATGGCCGAGGGCAGATAGGCGCTGCCGTTGAGGCGCGGATCGTTGGGATCGTCGAGGCTGGTCGTGCGGGCGCTCAGGCCTTCCTCGATCACATGATATCCATCGCCCAGATACGAGGCCATCACGCCCGTCCAGCGGTCCTGATAGGCGTAGCGATGTGTCGGCGATCCTTCGACGACCGGAATCCAGCCCCAGGTCAGCGAGTCTCCAAAACAGAGGATCGATCTTTTGGTCATGTCTCCAATCCATTTCCCTATGCGATTGACTATTGGCCGTCCCGAACTCGCCGCTCAGTTCGACCTGCTCCTGATGCCGTAGAGGATCGCCGCAAGCAGGATGATGAGACCCTGCGCGATCAGCTTGCCTGGCTCGTCCACGCCGAAGGTCGTCATCACGACGAACAGCAGCGCAAAGGACAGCACGCCGAAGAAAGGTCCCCAGACACCGCCTTCCCCTCGCCCGAAGACGACGCCCCCAAGGATGGTCGCTGCGACCGCAAGGATCGGCAGGTCGAGGCCGACCCTGACGCTGCCGATGGCGATCGAGGCCGTCTGGACCAGCGCCGCGATGCCAGCGAACAAGCCCGCCAGCGTATGCGCAAGCACGACCGTGCGCGCGACCGGGACGCCGGAGAAATGCGCCGCCTGCACGTTCTCGCCAACCGACGTCACATAACGGCCGAAGACCGTGCGCGACAGGAACAGCGACAGCGCCACCGAAACCACCATCCAGAAGATCACCGGCGTCGGCGCCGGGCCGAGCTTGGTGTTGTAGATGTCGGCGAACATGCCAGGCACATCGCCGGGCGGCTTGCCGCTGGACAGATATTGCACGATCCCGACCAGGACGATGCCGACCGCGAGCGTGACGATGACGGCCGAGACCCGCCTCACCCCGACCATGAGGCCGTTGAAGAACCCGACGGCCAGCCCGATGCCCAGCGCCAGGACAATGAAGAAAGCCATGGAAGCGCCGGGAAAGACGCCGGACGAAATAGTATAGTTGATGAGCAGGATGACACCGCCGCCCGACAGGTCGATGCTTCGCACCCGCATGACCAGAAGCTGGCCCAGCACCAATATGCCGAGCGGCACGATCTGGCGCACGAATATGCCCATGATGTTGAGATTGAGCATATTCGGCCGCGCGATCCACAGAACCAGGAGCAGCACGCCAAAGACGTAGTAGGCAGGAGGGACGCGCAGGAAGCGGCGCATCAAAGGATGGGTGAGCGCGGCTGCCACTTACAACCCCATCTTTTTGCGCGACTGCAGAGCGACCACCAGAAGCAGGATCGCCCCCTTGATGGTGGTCTGGATGAAGGGCGACACATTTGTCAGGTTCATGCCGTTGGCAAGCAGCGCCATGACAAGGGCGCCGATGACGGTCCCGTGCAGGCTGCCGATGCCGCCGGAAAGCTGGGTGCCGCCGATGGCGACGGCCGTGATCGCGTCGAGCTCGAAGAGCAGTCCGACGTTCGGGTCGCCCGAAACGATGCGCCCGGCGAGGAAAATGCCGGCAAGCGCCGCGAAGCAGGCGCAGATCACATAGGCAAGCACGATGTTGCGCCGGTCGGCGATGCCGAAATTATGCGCCGCATCCTCCACGCTGGACGAGACGCCACCACCGATCGCGAAAAGATGCAGCCCGAAGCGGGAACCGTAAAGCAGCTTCCAGGCGACTAGGAGGGTGAATGCCCCCCAGACCAGCGGCATGGGTATCCCGAAGAAGGAGCCGGCCACGGCGCTGATGACGATGTCCGGCACCGAACCGCCCGAAACCGGTCTCAGCACCCGCGTGATCCCGAGCAGAATGTATTGCATCGACAGCGTCGCGATGATCGGATGCACATTGAAGCGGGTGATGATGAAGCCGTTGCTGAAACCGACCAGCGCGGCCAATACGAATACCGCCGGGATCAGCACCCAACTGGGTCCGCCGAGGGCGAGCACTGCCGTCGTGAAGCTGATCATCGATCCGACCGAAAGGTCGAGCCCGCCGAGCAGGACGACGAACATCTGGCCGACCGCCGTGATGACGAGCGGCATCGCCTGCGGCACCAGATTGAGCAGATTCTCCCCGTTGAGGAACTGCGTCGTCTTGAGGCTGAGCCAAAGCGTGATGGCCAGCGCGATCAGCAAGGGCAGCATCCACATGCCTTGCCGCGATCCTCTCGCGCCCGTCAGGCGTCTGTTGATGGCTGTCATCGGCGCTCACCTCTCGCCCCATTGGCCTGCCCGCTGGCGCTGAGCGCGGCGTCGAGGATGTTGTGCTCCGTGGCGTCTGCCGCCGGCATTTCCTTGACGATCGTGTCGTTGTGGACGACGCAGATGCGGTCACAGAGCCCGATCAGCTCGACCGTCTCGCGCGACAGCACCAACACCGCCCCGCCTTTGCCGGCAAAGTCGCGCAGCAGCCGGTAGATCTCGGACTTTGCGCCGATGTCGACGCCGCGCGTCGGTTCTTCGACGAGCAGGATGTCGATGTCGGCGGCGAGGTAGCGGCCGAGCAGCACCTTCTGTTGGTTGCCGCCCGACAGCGTGCCGACGGGGGCGCTCGGACCGCTGGCCTTCACGGCAAGGCTCGACATCATGTCGGCGACCTGCCGCTGATAGCCGGCGGCCAGGGCCAGTTCCGACCGTTTCGAATGGAGTGCGGCGGCAATGTTGTGCGCCACGGAAAGGCCGAGGAAGAGCCCGTCTTCCTTGCGATCCTCGGGTACGAAGCCGACGCCCATTGCCTGCAGCCGGCGCACGCCGCCGCCAGGCGACACCGGCAAGGGCAGCGACTTGCCCTTGATCGTCACACGGCCGGCGAAAGGACGGTATTGACCGACCAGCGAGCGCAGGAAGCGCTGCTGGCCCTGCCCCTCCAGGCCGGCCAGCGCTACGATCTCGCCGCGGTTGAGCGCCAGCGAGAACGGCCTGGAGCGCTCGGTGATGCGGAAACCCTCGACCGAAAGCATGGCGGGGCCGGAGGCATCGCCACGCTGGGGAAAGAGATCGGCCAGCTCGCGGCCGACCATCATCGCGATCAGCGACGTCGGCGTCATCTCGGCGATTGCCCTGGTGCCGACGAGTTCGCCGTCCTTCAGAACCGTGACGGTGTCGCAGATGGCGAAGATTTCGTCCATCCGGTGCGAAATGTAGACCACCGCCTTGCCCTCATCCTTCAGCCTGCGGATGTGGCGGTTCAACACTTCGACATCGGCGGCATTGAGCGCCGCCGTCGGCTCGTCGAGGATGAACACGCTGGCATCGGTCATGATGCCGTGCGCGATCTCCACGAACTGCCGTTCGGCGATGCTGAGCCTCGAGACCAGCGTGCCCGGATCGAGCGTGAGGCCGAGTTCGGCAAGCGCGGCGCCCGCCTCGCGCCGCATGCGGCGATGGTCGATCCCGCCGAAAGCAGTGGTCGGTTCTCGGCCGAGAAACATGTTTTCGGCGATCGTCAGATTGGGCAGCAGCGACAGTTCCTGGAACACCGTCGAGATGCCGGCTTCCAGCGCATCCTTCGGCCTGTGGAAGGCGATCTGACGCCCATCGCGCAGGATGGCGCCGCCATCCGGCTGGTGGACGCCGGCGAGGATCTTCATCAACGTCGATTTGCCGGCGCCGTTCTCGCCCATCAGCGCATGGACGGAGCCCGATTGGAGAGCGATGGAGACGCCCTTCAGCGCCGCCGTGCGGGCGAAGGCCTTCCGGATATCCGACATTTCGACAAGGGTTTTCACGAAACAAGCACCACTGCGTTCAGGAGTATTCGGTGGCGCGGGCCTACGTCGCCGCAGCCTCGCGCCACCATGGCGCCACCTTTATTTCTTGGCGTAGAACTCCTTGAGCTTGTCTTCGGGCAGCTCCGACGGCCACCACACATTGGCCGAGAGATCGTCGCGATAATATTTCTTGATCTTCTCGATATCCCAGCCGGGCGGATTGTAGTCGTAGTGCTTCTTCAGCTCCTTGCCTTCGAGCAGGGCCACGGCGGCGCGGATGCCGGCCGCGCCCTGGGCCGGGCTATATTCCGCCGAGATCGACTTGAAGCCGTCGGCGATCCACTGGCCGAAGAAGCCGTTGTTGCCCTCGCCTGTGATCGGCGGGATCTTGGCGCCGAACTGCTTGAAGACGTCGACGCAGGCGCGCGTCATATCGGCGCCGGAAGACCAGATGCCGTCGACCTCGGGGTTGTTCAGGTAGAGCGTCTCGCAGAGCTTCTTGGCCTTGTCGTACTGCCAGTCGCCATGCTCCTCGGCGATGATCTTGACGTCGGTCCCCTTCAGCGCCTGCAGCAGGCCGTTGTACCGGTTGGTGTCTTCCGGATGGCCGGCGAGCCCGCGCAGCACCCAGATATTGCCCTTGCCGCCGAGTTCCTTGACCAGGAAGTCGCCCATCACCTTACCGAAATGTTCGGCGCCGCCTTGGATTTCGGTGGTGAAGGCGTCGCTCTCGATACGGCCGGTATGCACGATGACGGGAATGCCCGCCGCCACGGCCTTGGCGATGCTGGCGTCCGCCGAGGTCGACGTGACCGGCTGGACGATGATGGCATCGACCTTCTGGGCGATCAGGTCCTCGATGTCGGCGACCTGCTTCTTCTGGTCAAAGCCGGCATCGAGCAGGATGAATTTGCTGATGCGCTTGTCCTTGGCGGCGGCAGCCTCCGCCTCATGCGCGACCTGCACCGTCCAGGTGTTCGCGTTTACGCCGAAATGGCTCATGCCGATGACCCAGGGCGGATCCTTCTTGAATTTCCCGGCCTCGACCGTTGGATTGTCGCCGGCACGGGCGGTAACCCCGTCGAGCAGCGATACCTCGTCGGCGAACGCGGGAGCGCACCACATGGTGGTCGCGATCACTGCCGCTGCGATTGATTGGATAATCCGTCTCACTGAGCCATCCTCCTTCTCAAGCTCCATGGACCCTGCTGACCAAGGCCACGACTTCCCATCGGCGTCCGGCCATTGCCAAACGCCGCTCCTGCCGGGGCGAGCCCGGCACTGCTTCAGTTCGTTGCTCAACCCGAGCGCATGGCCGCTGGAGACAAGGTCCAGCGTTGCCGCCATGGATCATGGCAGCCGGTCGGCGCAAAAGGTTCGGGGCATTCCTCCCAGGCTCAGTTCAACCATCGATCCGGCGAGCTGTCAATAATTATTCAGAGTGATGGATTATCTTTGCAGCTTGCGCTACCTTTCCGCCGGATGGCAGGGTCGCTGGACGCGGACGACCGACTCTCGTCCGATAATTTCTGTAAATCAGAACCTTGGCTGGATCGGGGAGGAGCATGCGATCGGTCTTGTGCTACGGCGACTCCAACACGCATGGGCAGGTACCCGGCGGCACTCCGCTTGACCGCTACGGCCCGGCCGAGCGCTGGCCCGGTGTCATGGCAAGGGAGCTGGGCGTCGGCTGGCATGTCATCGAGGAAGGCCTCAGCGGCCGTACGACGGTGCGCGACGATCCCATCGAGGGAGCCCACAAGAACGGACGTACTTACCTCAGGCCTTGCCTGCAGAGCCATGCCGTTCTCGATCTCGTCATCATCATGCTGGGGACCAACGACCTCAAGGCGCGCTTCAACCAGCCGGCCTCTGAAGTCGCCATGGCCATGGGCTGCCTCGTCTACGACATCAAGGAGCTCAAGCCCGGCCCGGGCGGCAGCGTGCCCGAAATCATGATCGTGTCTCCGCCGCCAATGCTGGACGACATCAAGGAATGGCGGTCGATCTTCGCGGGCGCGCCTGAGAAGTCGCGGCAGCTGGCGCTCGAATTCGAGATCATCGCCGATTCGCTCGAAGTGCATTTCTTCGACGCGGGCTCGGTCGTCACCTGCGATCCGCTTGACGGGTTCCACATCAACGGACAGGCCCATGTGTCGCTTGGCCGTGCGCTGGCCCGCGAAGTCGAAGCAATCGGGTGGCCGGATGAGCGATGAACGCGGAATACGGGTGTCCCGCACGACCGATCGCGAGAGGACGCACCATGCCTGACATGCGCTTTGCGCCGCCGAACCCGCTCCGCATCGCGGACCGCGCCAGCGGCCTCAACGCCGTCAGCGTGCGCAGCTACAACGAACGCCTTGTGCTGTCGTTGCTGCTTCAGAGCAAGGATATCACCCGTCTCGAGATCGGTGAGCGGACCGGCCTGTCGGCGCAGACTGTGTCGGTCATCGTCCGATCGCTCGAGCAGGAAGGGCTGATCGCCAAGGGCGAGGCCCAGCGCGGCCGTGTCGGACCGCCGACGGTGCCGATCTCGCTCAACCCCGAGGGCGCCTACTCGGTGGGGATCAGCGTCGGCCACCGGCAAGTGGAAGTCGTGCTCGTGGACTTCGTCGGTTCCATCCGGTTCCGAACGGTCCTGCCGCTCTCGGCGGCCAGTCAGGACAGCAACCATCCTCAATTCATGCGCACCGTCGCCAAGGCCGTCGCCAGCCTGCCCCAGCACCTCCATACCCGTATTGCCGGCATCGGCCTCGCATTGCCCGGAGATGAGGCGGAGCTTGAGCTGACGCCCAAAGCAACCCGCGAGCGGTTCGACGCCCTGCAGGATGAGCTAGAGAAGGAGATCGGTTATCCAGTCTACGTCCAGAACGACATCACCGCCGCTGCCGGTGGCGAAAGCATGTTCGGCGTGGCAAAGCATCTTTCGGACTACCTTTTCTTCTATCTCGGCGCGCGCCTGCACAGCCGCCTGGTCCTCAATCACCAGATCTACAACACCACTGCCGCGGTGAGTTTCGACGTCGGCATCCTGCGCCTGGAGCAGGAGATCCGGAAAAATGGCAATTCGCCCTCCGAGCTGTGGGAGCGGCGCGCGGACTGGCCTTCGTTCGGCGATGCCGAGATCGCGTGGCAACGCGAGCTGCTGGAGCAGATGAAGTCGTCGATAGCGGCGCTGAAGCCGTTCGTTCCCGTGGCTTCGGTCGTCCTGTCCTCTTATGCGCCGCAGGCGGTCTGCAAGGCGATCTGCCGGGAGCTGGAACAGGCTATGCCTGGTATAAGCGCCATAGCCGGCAACATCGAGCGTTCGCCCAAGGCGGTGGGAGCGGCGAGCCTGCCCTTCAGCTCGCGGTTCATGGTGGAGTGACGTTCATGATCACCGGCGTCTCGCTGCCCATCGACGGCGGCTACACCTGCCGGGATATCGAGCGTATAACAAACACTGGACCAAGCCACCGGCAGCGGCGGGACAGCGGCGCGGCCGCTTGAAGTCAGCCACGCTCTAACGAACCCAGCCGGTCAGCCTGAGATAATTTCGTAGCGAAGGATCTGGGCGTCGCCGAGGGCCGATCTGCGTCCAGGCGAGATGACGCCGGACCCGAAGAGGAGAATATCCTCGCGGCGTACGAATACTTCATCGCCCGGTCCCATCGACACAAATGTGCCCGACGAGCTTCGCTCGACAAGCCGGGCCTTGCCATTCGAAATGGTGAAGGTCGCGTGGTGCCTTGAGACCCAGGGCCTCTGGACGACGATATTGCATTCCGGAGATCGGCCGATCGTCACGAATTCGTTGTTTCGGCAGGATCGTAACTGATCTTCATAGCGGATGACCAGATTGATCTGCGGCGGCGGGGCGGAGCGCCTATCGACAAGGGTGCCCCGGCTGGCGATGTGCGTACCGAGTGCCCCATCGTCGCTCCTCAGAGTATAGACATCGAAGAGTTCTTGCTTTCCCTTGAAGCCCATTTTGTCGAGGAGCCGCAAGGTACTGCGGCTGCCCGCGGAAAGGGCTTCGAAGAAGCTCTGGCTGATCAGGACCTCCCCAGGGTTGGCCGTGGCGGACAACCTTGCGGTGACATTGACAACGTCGCCGAATACGGCGCCCCGCGCGCGAATAACCGCCCCGAAATGCAATCCGATCCGGGCGATCAAAGGCTCTTTCGCCAGTTGGTCGCCAATCTGGCAGACGGCCCTCAGCGCCGCCTCCGGTCTCTCGAACAGGCTGAGCACGTCATCGCCCTTCGAGTAAATGAAGTCACCGCCGTGCTGGGCGACGATCTCGCGTATCGCGTCGAGGCAATCCGAGACCTGCCGCAGGGCGGCATCGTCGCCGATGCGCTCATAAAGTGTCGTGCTGCCTACGACATCGGCCAAGAGGACCGCGGCTAGAAGTCTTTCCTGATCCATCGACTCGTATCCGCCCCGAGAACGCGGCGTGTATAACATACCGAAGGTGATCTTGACTTCTCTACCTGCGCCCCCGGGCAACGGGGCAAGTGCTTTGGCGCGATTATCTCGGACGGACAGGCACCTGACTTCCCGCCAAACGGGTTATCGGCCTCAAAATAGCGGCGATAGAGAAGTTTCGTTTCCCTAACCCGGGCTGCCGGCCGCCGGATTGGCGATGATGGCGGCCCGGAAGCGGGCGACGAAATCGTCGAGCGCCGGGCGCTCGGCGTCCGAGATCGCCCAGTAGGAAAAGGCGTCGTCGGTCCAGTGGACCAGAAGGAAGCCGCCCGCCGAGATATCGTCCGCCACCGGCACCGATTTGGCATCGTTCTGCCGGGGTGCGGCCACCAGCGTGATCAGGTGCTCGTGATGGCGGTAGACCAGTGCCGGCATCGGCCTGTCACCGATCACCTCGACGCGTCCGCCAAGCAGCGCGTAGCCGTCCTTGGCCATGTCGGGCGCCGCCGGCGACACGCCGATGCGCCCGTCGAGCCATGGCTTCACCGTATGGCGGTCGGACGAGACGATGTCGACCGGCGTCGCCGCGAGCAGGCTGCGGCGATGGCCGTTGGCGACGGCGACCGCAAAGCTCTCGGCCCCATTGTCCGCCGTCGCCAGCCACTGCGTCGCGCCGCTGGCCAGAAACGCCGTGAGCACGATCGAAGCCGCCATCTGGCGCCAGTCGAAGGAGTTGAACCAGCGCGACGCGCGTGGCCGCATAGCGATGACCTGGCCCGGCACGGAGGGCTGTGCCTCCACCCTCACATCTTCAAGCGGTGTGGCCTCCGCGACCTCGGGATCCTTCACCTCGGCGATCGCCGCGATACGCGCCAAAAAGTCGTCGCTGACGGCCGGCCGCGGCACATTGGCAAGCGCACCGCGCAGCGCCGCCAGGCGCGCATGTTCGGCGGCCAGTTCCGGATCGGCGGCCATGCGCCGCTCGACCGCCAGGGCAGCCGCGGCATCGAGTTCGCCATCGACAAGGGCGTGGATCATCAGCTTCATATCCTGCGGGTCTTGCGGCAATCCATCCTCACGCGGGCGGTTTTCATGCGGGCTCATGGCGCCCTCCAAGTTCCGTCATCAAGAGGCCGCGGGCTCTCGCCAGCCGCGACATCACCGTGCCTTGCGGCACGCCGAGCATGGTGGCGATTTCGCGGTAGCTGAGACCGTTGATGTCGCGCAGCACCACCGTTTCGCGGAAGGCTTGCGGCAGCCTGGCGATCGCCGCTTCCACCGCCGCCGAATTCGCCTTGGCGATCAGCACCGCTTCGGGGCTGTCGGCATCATTGTCCGGCGGCGGCGAGACGTCGTCGAGATCGGCGAGGTCGCCGACGGCGACCACGCTGCGCGGGCGGTTGCGCGCCATCCATGTGTAGGAAGCGTTGCGCACGATGGTAAGCAGCCACGCGCGGGAATTTCCCCCAGCGAACCCGGCAATGCCGGCATGCGCCTTGAGGCAGGCCTCCTGCACCACATCCTCGGCGTCGGCTTGATTGCCGGTCAGCCAGCGGGCAAGCGACAGCGCATCGCTAAGATGCGGCAGCACCACTTCGGCAAAACGCGCGGCCAGCATCTTTTCGCTCAACACCGTTCCGCCGTCGGGCGCTCCCGCCATGGGTCTGCCGCCCTCAGCGGGAGGCGACGATCTGTCCCTGCTCGTGCGGGTGAAGATCGCGACCGCAGGCGATGGCGCCTGCTTCGAGGGAGGAGAAGGCATTGGTGTCACCGGAGTCAAGTGTCTCGGAAGCAAGGGGCGCCTCGGAAGAGGACGGCGCATCGCTGGCTGCAACGGGATGCTCGCCGTCATGGTCGTGGATCTCGATGGTTGCGATCGGCACGGGATCAGGGCCTGCGGCGGGGCGGTATCGCCCAGAACAGATGCGCCCAGCTCCAACGCTCCAGGGGACGACGACGGCTGACGCCTTCGCCCTCTTCAGCCCGTGCGTATTTGTCTTCGTGCCGCTTCATGATGGTCTCCGCTGTTGCGCACAAATGGCGCATGCCCTGGAGACCGGCGGACCTTGCGGTTTATTCCCGGCCGGTCGGCTTTTTCGTTCACGCTAACGTGATCGGAAGGCTCCCGCCTACAGCGCCAGCAGCGCAAGCCCCGCCAGCGCGGATCCCGCCAGCGTCGGCAGCATGCCGAGTTTCAGCCTGAACATGGCGACCATCGCCGCCGCCGACAGCAACGCTGCGCGCCAGTCGAGCGAGGACACGACCGGCACCTCCACGCCCCAGCCGACGCTTGCGACCTTGCCGAAGACGACATGCAGCGCGAACCATAGCGCCAGGTTCATGATGACGCCGACCACCGCCGCGGTGATCGCGCCGAGTGCCGCCGCCAGCGCCTTGTTCTGCCTTAGCTGCTCGATGTAGGGCGCGCCCAAAAATATCCAGAAGAAGCAAGGAACGAAGGTGACCCAGAGCGTCAGCAACGATCCGAGCGATCCAGCCAGCAGCGGGTTGGCAAAGCCGGCATGACGATAGGCGGCGGCGAAGCCGACGAATTGCAGCACCAGGATCAATGGCCCCGGCGTCGTTTCGGCAAGCCCGAGCCCATCGACCATTTGGCCGGGCGAAAGCCAGCCGAACGAGGTCACCGCTGCCTGCGCGACATAGGCAAGAACGGCATAGGCGCCGCCGAAGGTGACGACGGCCATCAGGCTGAAAAAGCCGCCGATCTGCGCCCAGACGCTCCCCGGCCCCGCCAATACGGCGATCAGCGCCGCCGGCCCCAGCCAGACCGGCAGCCAGATGGCGATGGTGCGGATGGCATGCCCTCGCTTCGGCATGGTGTGGCCGAGTTCGCCCCGCTCGAACATCAGGTCGACCGCGCCCCTGCTCTCGGTGCCGGCTGCAGTCTTGCCATGCGCCGAGGCGGAGAACAGCGCCGGCGCGAAGCGGTTGCCGGTCCAGCCGATCAGCCCGGCTGCGAGCACGATCAGCGGGAACGGCACCCGGACGACATAGATGGCGAGGAAGGCCGCCACGGCGATCGCCACCATCGCACGGTTCTTCAGCGCCCGCTTGCCGATGCGGATCACCGCCTCTACGACGACGGCGAGCACCGCCGCCTTGATGCCGAAGAACAGCGCCTCGACGACCGGCGCGTCGTTGTAGAGCATGTAGAAGCCGCTCAGGCAGAACATCACCAACGCGCCGGGCAGCACGAACAGGATGCCGGCCACGAGGCCGCCTGCCGTCCGGTGCAACAGCCAGCCGATATAGACGGCAAGCTGCTGCGCCTCCGGGCCCGGCAGGAGCATGCAATAGTTGAGCGCGTGCAGGAACCGCTCTTCGCCGATCCAGCGGCGCTCCTCGACCAGTTCCTTGTGCATCAGCGCGATCTGGCCGGCCGGCCCGCCGAAGGAGAGCAGGCCGATCTTGGCCCAGAGCCGCGTCGCTTCGCGGAAGCTCGGCGCGGCCGGGATTTCGGCCCGTCGCACGGCGGCGTCCTTGGCAAGCGCGCTCATTGTGCCTTGCCTACAACCGGCCAGTTATGCGTCTCGTCGGTGGCGTCGCGGCACCAGCGGAAGAAGGCGTCGTAGAGAAGCATGCCGGCTTCGAGCTGTTCGAGATCATCACGGAACATGCGCGACAGGCCAAGCGAAGCGGCGAGGAACCCGGCCGCCTGCGGCACGAGGTCGAGGCACGCCGTATCGGCGGCGCGCACGATCAGCGCCAGGCGGTCGAGCGCATCGACGCGCAGTCCGAATTCCTCGACCATCGTGTCGAATGTGCAGCGATCGCCGCGATGGCTCCAGAACACGCCTTCAATATCGAAGGGAACCGCGGCGAAGCGATCCGCGACCAGAGGCACCTCAGCCGCGTCGACGAACAGGAACACCGCATCGGGATCGACGAAGCGGCGGATCAGCCAGGGGCAGGCAATGCGATCTACCTTCGGCCGGGAACGGGTGACCCATACGGTGCGGCCGCTCTCGTCGCGGGGCGGGATTGCGCCGGCCGCGACCAACGGCGCGCTGGCGGCGGCCCAGGCCTCGAAGCCGCCTTCCAGCGTCTCCGCCGGAATGCCTTCGTGGCGCAGCCACGCGGCAACGCCTTGCGAGAGTTTCTGCCCTCTCTGGCAGATGACCACGACCTTGCGTTCCGAAAACTCCGACGCCCAGCTTGAGACAGTCCTGAAATCGCGCCGGCATGAGGCCGGCAACAGGCGCGGATCGGCTTCATAGTCCTCGTCGGTGCGCACATCGACCAGGCAAGGCGCATCGGGCAAGCCGACGAGACGGGAAAGCTGCGGAACGGTAATTGCTGTTGTTGACGGCATGGCGTCCACCTCCAGAACACAGAGAGTTTGGACGCGATCGTTGGGCTGTCGCCTCACGGGGTCGTCGCGAGGAACCCCTTGGCCAGGATGCTGGAACGCTCTCCTACGATTGTCAAGAATTCAAATTGCTAATGCATGTCGCGCAAAAGTGTGCAGCGGTTTTGCGATACGACATGCATGAAAACAAAGCCTTAAAGCGCGTCGCCTGAATCCGCTTCAGCGCGACACGCTTTAGGGAAGACGGGAGCTCCGCCCTGTCTCCCTTAAACGGTCGTTGCCCTTACTGCGCCGTCCAGCCACCATCCATCGGCAGGGTCGTGCCGGTGATCTGCCTGGCCGCGTCCGAGCACAGGAACAGCGTCAGCGCGGCAAGCTCTTCGACTGTGACGAATTCCTTGGTCGGCTGCGCCGCCAACAGCACATCGTGCTTGACCTGCTCTTCGGTCATGCCGCGCGCCTTCATCGTGTCGGGGATCTGCTTTTCGACCAGCGGCGTCCAGACATAGCCGGGCGCGATCGCATTGACGGTGATGCCGTCCTGCGCGACTTCCAGCGCCACCGTCTTGGTCAGCCCGGCAATGCCGTGCTTGGCCGAGACATAGGCCGACTTGAACGGCGAGGCGACCAGCGCATGCGCCGACGCCGTGTTGATGATGCGGCCCCATTTGCGGCTTTTCATGCCCGGCACCACTGCCTTGATGGCGTAGAAGGCCGCCAAGAGGTTGATGCGGATGATGGCTTCCCATTTGTCGTCGGGAAATTCCTCGATCGGCGCGACATGCTGGATGCCGGCATTGTTGACCAGGATGTCGAGGCTGCCGAACGCTGCCTCGGCCTCGTGGACCATGGCGGTGACGGCGGCGCCGTCCATCATGTTGGCGCCCGAATAGCGGCACTTGACGCCGAAATCCTTTTCGATGCCCGCCCGCTCCTGCTCGATCGCCGCGGCGTCGCCCAGGCCGTTGATGGTGACGTTGGCGCCCTCGGCGGCGAAGGCGCGGGCGATTGCCAGGCCGATGCCGCTGGTCGAGCCGGTGACGAGCGCATTCTTCGAAGACAGGGAACCCATGGGAGATCTCGCGACAGGAGGACAGGAGGGAAGAGTATGAAGACGGACAGCCGGGAAGGCACATGATTTGTGCGCCGCAGCATCACAATGCCACACCCATATGTCGGCGCTATTACAGCTCCGCGACAGGGTTTGCCGGCTGGAGGAAGTGTCGTCTTGGCGCTGACACGGCACTGTCATGCTGCCGTGCAACATATTTGCCAGCGCATTCGCGCGGGGTCATTTCAAACCTGTTTTGGGGCACCAGCCATGGAAATCGCCGACGTCGTGAAGCGGGCCTATGCGATGCCGCTCACCAACCCGTCCTTCCCGCCAGGCCCTTATCGCTTCTTCGACCGCGAATACATCATCATCACCTACCGCACGACGCGCGAGGCGCTGGAAGCCGTCGTTCCGGCGCCGCTCGAGATCGACGAGCCGCTTGTCAAATACGAATTCATCCGCATGCCTGACTCCACCGGCTTCGGCGACTACACCGAGACCGGCCAGGTCATCCCGGTGCGCTACAAGGGCCAGCATGGCGGCTATGTGCATTCCATGTATCTCGACGACGATGCGCCGATCGCCGGCGGCCGCGAGCTCTGGGGTTTCCCGAAGAAGCTCGCCAGCCCCAAGATCGTCCATGAAGGCGAAGTGGTGGTCGGCACGCTGCACTATGGCAGCGTTCTGTGCGCCACCGGCACCATGGGCTACAAGCACCGCGAGGCCGATCACGACCAGGTGCTCGCCTCGCTCGCCGCGCCCAATTTCCTCATCAAGATCATCCCGCATGTCGACGGCAGCCCGCGCATCTGCGAATTGGTCCGTTATTACCTCACCGACATCACGCTGAAGGAAGCCTGGACGGCGCCGGCCGCGCTCGACCTTCGCCCGCATGTCATGGCCGACGTCGCCAAGCTGCCGGTGCTCGACATCGTCTCTGCCGTTCACTTCACCGCCGACCTGACGCTCGGCCTCGGCGAAGTCGTGCATGATTACCTCGCGGACCACGGCCGATCGGCTGCGGGCCCGGCCCACCTGGAGAAAATCAGTGCTTGAGCGCACCCGCAGCAAGGCGGCCGCCGCCACCATCGCTGAAATCACGGCGCAATATGACCGCATCGCCCTGGTCTTCCAGGGCGGCGGCGCGCTCGGCGCCTATCAGGCGGGTGTCTATCAGGCGCTTGCCGACGCCGGCTGTGAGCCGACTTGGCTCTCCGGCGTCTCGATCGGCGCGATCAATGCCGCGATCATCGCCGGCAACGAGCCGAGCCGCCGCCTGCAGCGGCTGGAGCAGTTCTGGCAGACGATCTCGGGCCGCAAGATCTGGGCCTATACGCCCGAAGGCGACATCTACCGCGACATCCGCAACCAGACCTCGTCGTGGATGACGATGACCATGGGCCAGCCCGGTTTCTTCAAGCCGCGCAATCCCAGCCCCTGGTTCCAGCTAACGGGAGCGGAAGGCGCCACCAGCTTCTACGACACCGCCGAGCTCAAGGACACGCTGGAGAGCCTGATCGACTTCGACGTGCTGAACGACGGCAAGAAGCGCTTGAGCGTCGGCGCGGTCAATGTCAGGACCGGCAACTTCGTCTATTTCGACACCGACAAAGTGCGCATCGAGCCGGAACACATCATGGCGAGCGGCGCGCTGCCGCCGGCCTTCCCCTCGATCCGCATCGAGGGCGAATATTACTGGGATGGCGGCATCGTTTCCAACACGCCGCTGCAATATCTGCTCGACCAGGAAGAGGATCGTTCCTCGCTGGTGTTCCAGGTCGATCTGTTCAGCGCCCGCGGCGTGCTGCCGCGCGGCATGGCCGACGTTCTGTCGCGCCACAAGGACATCATGTATTCCAGCCGCACGCGCCAGAACACCGACAACTTCCAGCGCATCCATGCGCTCAAGATGAAGCTTCTCGACGCGCTGAAGCGCGTGCCGCCGGACCAGCTCAAGGACGGCGAGAAGGAACTGATTGCCGACTATTCCGATGCCGGCGTGGTCAACATCGTCCACCTGATCTACCAGCACAAAGGCTACGAAGGCCACGCCAAGGACTATGAGTTTTCCGGCACCTCGATGCGTGAGCACTGGGAGATGGGCCTGGAAGACACCGAGCGCACGCTGCGTCACAAGAAGTGGCTGATGCTGCCCGACAATGCCGATGGCGTCACCATCCACGACCTGCACCGCGAAGACCCGACCTAAGGGTCATGGCCGCCCGGGCCGCGTCGCGGCTCGGGGTCCTCACGCACGTCAAGAAGCCTAATGCATGTCGCGCAAAAGTGACCTCGGTTTTGCGACAACGACATGCATCAGGCAGCGACCTAAGCGCGTCGCATGAATCCGTTTCGACGCGACGCGCTTTAGAATTTGAGATCGGCGCCTGCCCGCAGCAGCAGCCAGTAGAACAACCCGGTCGCCCCACCCGCAAGCAGCATCGCCAGCAGGAAGCCGCCATGCGTGTGCGTGAGCGGCAGTCCTTCTGTATTCATGCCGAAAATGCCGACGATCAGCGTTCCCGGCAGGAGCAGCGCGCTCATCACCGCCAGCGCCTTCAGGCTGCGGTTCGATTCGTCCGCGAGTTCCGCCGCGACCTCTTCCTGCAGCAGCCTTGCCCGGTCGTTGACCATGACGACTTCGCGGTCGAGCCTTTTGAGGCGAGCCGCCAGCTTGCCCAATATCTCATGCGCGCCGGCCGACAATTCCCAGCCGGCACGGTTTTCGTCCAGGAACAGCGCGACCTGTGCCGCGATCGGCCGGTGCAGCGACACCCCCAGGCGACGCACCTCCTTGATCCGGCGCCGCTCGTCGGCAAGGCGCTCGGTGACGAGACGGTCCTCTACCTCGTCAAGCTGCTTCGTGGCCAGCGCCAGCCGCCCGCTCGCGCTTCCGCAGAAGGCTAACACGATAGCGCCGAACAGCTCGAAGGCTGTCGCCGGTTGGAGCTGTTGCGAAAGCGCCTTGTTCACCTCTTCCACCGCTGCCAGCGAATGGCGCCGGCCGGTCACCAGCAACCGGTCCGTCACGGCGAAATGCAGCCTGCCGATGGTGGTCGACCTGCGTCCGGTCTCGCCATGCAGGTCGGCGGCGATACCGTGCACGACGCCCTTTTCATGCGCCAGCGCCATGCTGTCCTCATGGCCTTCGAGGATTGCATGCGCCGATTGCGGCAGAGCGCAGGCATGGCTGATCCAGGAATGCGCTCGCTGGTCGATGAGATCGACATGCAGCCAAACCCAGCCGCCCGGCGCGGCAAGCGCTGCTTCGATGTCCTTCGGCGCGATCGGCTGCGGCGCTTGGCCGGCGGCGCCGCGATAGGCCCAGATCAGGCCGGGCGCGTGGTGGCGGCTGTTGTCCCAGGCAAGCAGCGTCAGATGCGATGCCTCATTCATGGTCGCCACTCAATCACATGCTCGAAAGCAAGACGGCGCCGGAACCGGCGCCGTCGATGTTGCTGGTCAGGCAAGAACCGCCGCTCAGAAAACGTGGCGCAGGATCACGAACAGCACGAAGGCCAGCGCGATCGAGCAGGGCAGCGTGAGCACCCAGGCCAGCAGGAGGTTGCGCACGGTCGACCACTGCAGACCGGAGCCATTGGCCGCCATCGTGCCGGCGACGCCGGACGACAGCACGTGCGTCGTCGACACCGGCAGGCCGAAACGGTCGGCCATGCCGATCGTCACCATCGCGACCAGCTCGGCGGCGGCGCCCTGGCCATAGGTCAGGTGGCTCTTGCCGATCTTCTCGCCGACGGTGACGACGATGCGCTTCCAGCCGACCATGGTGCCGAGGCCGAGCGCCAGCGCCACGGCGATCTTCACCCACAGCGGGATGAACTTCGTCGCGTTGTCGACCGCCTTATGGTAGTCGGTCACCGACTTCAGGTCGGCGTCCTGCATCGGCAGCAGCTTCTTCTTGTCGATCAGCTTCAGCGCTTCGCCGATCAGATAGATGTCGTTGCGCGCGTTGCTGACCAGGTCGGTCGGCACGTTGTCGACGGAAGCGTAGGGCTGCAGCCCGGCAGTCGTGTTGTGGATATAGGTCTGCAGTGCAACGGTCGTCTGATCGTTCCATGTCTTGCTGCGCACGGCTTCCTGCACGGCCGCCTTTGCGGCATTGGCATCGGCAACGGTGACGCCGGGCTTGGCATATTTGCCCAGCGCCGTCTCGACGCCGGCGGAGGCCGACTTGTAGGCTTCGAGATAGTTGATGTCGGGCGTGCGGTTGAGCGCATAGGCGGTTGGCACGACGCCGATCAGGATCAGCATGATCAGGCCCATGCCCTTCTGACCGTCATTGGAACCGTGCGCGAAGCTGACGCCGGTGCAAGTGAAGATCAGCAGCGCGCGGATCCACCATGGCGGCGGCGCATTGCCCTTCGGCGCTTCGTAGAGCGCCGGATTGCGCACCAGGAGCTTCATGGCGTAGAGCAGGATGGCGGCGGCGAAGAAACCGACGATCGGCGAGACCAGCAAGGTGATGCCGACATTGGTCGCCTGGCCCCAGTCGACGCCGCTGGTGGCGCTTCCGGCCGGGGCCATGAACTGGTTGGCGAGGCCGACGCCGATGATCGAGCCGACCATCGTGTGCGAGCTCGAGGCCGGCAGGCCGAGGAACCAGGTGCCGAGGTTCCACAGGATGGCGGCGACCAGAAGGGCGAACACCATGGCGAAGCCGGATGACGAGCCGACCTGCAGGATGAGCTCGACCGGCAGCAGCGACAGGATGCCGAACGCCACCGCGCCGCTCGAGGTCAAGACGCCGAGAAAATTGAAGACCCCCGACCACATGACGGCGAATTCGGCCGGCAGCGACCGCGTGTAGATAACGGTGGCGACCGCGTTGGCGGTGTCGTGGAAGCCATTGACGAACTCGAAGCCCAGCGCAATCAGAAGGGCGATGCCGAGCAGGATCCAGGGCACCGTCTTGGCGATAGCCAGATCCTGGCTGAGCGCATAGCCGACATAGACGATGCCGACGAGCACCAGCACGCCGAAGGCCGGCAGGAACCATTTGGCACCGCCCGATTGTTCTAGGGGATGATCCGGTCTCGGGATCCCCGCCTCACTGGAAACTACGTCCACCATTGTCCCACTCCGTTTGCATTGCAGCAAAGAACCGGGGAGGACGCTATGTCGCCAGGATGAAGCTGGTGTGACGCTCTTAACCGTTTGGTCACCACCAAACAGGTTGGTCACCACCAAACCGTTTGGTCTCTACCAAACCGTTTGGCGACCTATCCGGCTATCTTCAGGAGCGAGGACACCAGCAGCTTGCGCTCGTCTTCGGACAGCACGTCTGAATCAAACAGATTCATGCTGCGCATTCCCTCGATGGCGAGAAAGCAGACCAGCAGCGGGCCGAGATCGTCCGTCTCTCCCTTCAGCCGTTCGAACAGCTGGTGCTTGAAGGCCTTGATCGGCGTCAGAAAATCGGGATCTTCGGCGATCGCCGAGAACATCCAGGATGCCGAGGGTTTCGGCCGCTCGCAGTCGTCGGCCGACAACTTGATATAGGCTGAGAGCACGCTTTCGTCGCCGGCCTCTGCGGCGCGTGCTTCGAGCGCGCTCTGGAAATCGCTGAGATAGCTTTCGACCAGTCCCTGCATCAGCTTGGCCTTGGTCGGGAAATTGTAGAGCAGGCCGCCCTTCGACACGCCGGCGCGGCTGGCGACCGCCTCGAGCGACAGGCTTCCCGGGCCTGCCTCGCGCGCCACGTCGGCGGCGGCGGCAAGTATCTTTTCGCGTGAGTTCGCCCTGGGTACTCTCATCACGCCTCCCCCTACATTAGCCTAGGCGGAATTGACAAGACCGTCCAGCCGGTACAGTAAGGCGCGCCATTTGAAATCGGGACCTTTCGTCGATATGTGTCCCGACATCGATTGATTTGCCGGTTGCCGGCTCGAGGGGACCATCCGTGAAGCGCTTTTTCATCATCGCCGGATTCTTGCTGCTGCTCGCCTTGGTGTGCGTCGGCATCGTTGGCTTCAACTTCATGCGCGACGCCGGCATCAAGCAGTATTTCGCCACCATGAAGCCGCCGGCCGCAACGGTTTCGACAGTGACCGTCAAGCCCTCGGAGTGGACCCCCGGCATCGAGGCGATCGGCACCGTCAATGCCGTGCGCGGCGTCGACCTTACCGTCGAGACCAGCGGCATCGTCAAGGACATCCTCTTCCACGCCAACCAGAAGGTTGCCGCCGACGCGGTGCTCTTGCAGCTGGACGACGCGGTCGAGAAAGCGGATCTGGTGGCGCAGAAGGCGCAGGCCGCCTCGGATCAGGCGGCGCTGACCCGCGCGATCGAATTGCAGCGCCGCGGCGTCGGCACGGACGCGACGCTCGACGCCGCGCGCGCCGCGGGGGACGCCTCGGCTGCACAAGTCAACAAGATGCAGGCCGTACTCGACCAGAAGCAGTTGTCGGCGCCCTTCGGAGGCACGGTCGGCATCCCGAAGATCGACGTCGGACAGTACCTGGCCCCCGGCAACTCCGTCGTGACGATCCAGGACCTCGACACGATGCGGGTCGACTTCACGGTTCCCGAGCAGCAGCTGCCGCTGCTCAAGATCGGCCAGACCGTCAAGCTCGGCGGCAGCCTCGCCGACATGACCTTTGCCGGCTCCATTCGCGGAATCGATCCCAAGATCGATCCGGCAAGCCGGCTGGTTTCGATTCGCGGCGAGGTCGCCAATCCGGAAGGCAAGCTGACGCCTGGCCAGTTCGTCCAGATCCGCGTCGAGCTGCCGCAGGAAAACAACGTCATCTCCGTGCCGCAGACGGCGGTGACGACCAGCCTCTATGGCGATTATGTCTTCGTGGTCGAGCCGGCAAAGCCCGCCGGGGGTGCCGCTGCCGCGCCGGCGAAGCCGGACGAGCAGAAGGCCGGCGCCGACAAGGCGGCCGGCGATGCCGCCAAGCCGCAGGCTGACGCCACCAAGCCCGCCGACAACGCGGCAAAACCGGCCGACAAGGCGTCCGGCGACGCCGCCAAACCAGCCGACGCCGCCAAGCCGGCCGAGGCCGCGCAGCAGCCTGCGCTCACCATCTCGCAGGTGTTCGTCAAGCTCGGCCGCCGTAACAACGGCATGGTCGAGATCACCGAGGGCCTCAAGGACGGCGACCAGGTTGTCACGGCCGGCCAGAACCGCCTCTTCAATGGCATGTCGGTTGCCGTCGACAACACCATCGATCCCAGCAAATCGGCGAACAAGCAGGTTCAGCAATGAGCTTCTCCGACCTCTTCATTCGCCGGCCGGTGCTCTCGACGGTGCTGGCCTGCATGATCCTGCTTCTGGGCTTCCAGGGCATCTTCGGGCTGTCGATCCGCCAGTATCCGAAGGTCGACGAGACCGCGATCACCATCACCACGGCTTATCCCGGCGCCAGCGCCGACCTGATCCAGGGCTTCATTTCGGCCCCGATCGCGCGCGCCGTCGCCTCGACCGAAAACATCGACTACGTGACCTCGTCCAGCCGTCCGTCCTCTAGCACGGTCACCGTGCAGATGAAGCTCGGCTCCAACCCGGACGTCGCGCTCGCCGAGGTGCTGTCCAAGGTCCAGGGCGTGCGCGGCACCCTGCCGGACGCCTCCAAGGACCCGGTGATCGTCAAGGGCACCGGGCAGCAGTTCGCGATGATGTACATCTCGATGCAGAACCCGAACATGACGAAGGAGCAGCTCACCGAATATATCGAGCGCGTCATCCGGCCTCGCATCTCGACCGTGGAAGGCGTCGCCGACGTCCAGATCTTCGGCGCCCAGGAATATTCCATGCGCATCTGGATCGACCCGATCCGGCTCGCCGCCCGGGGCGTCACGGCCGTGGACGTGCTGACGGCGATCAACAACTCGAACTTCCTGTCGGCGCCGGGCAACACCCAGAACGAATATGTGGTCTCCTCGATCACCGTGCATTCGACCCTGCAGACGCCCGAGGCCTTCGCCCAGCTCCCGATCCGGTCGACGGATGGCCAGGTTGTGCGCCTGCGCGATGTCGCGCGAGTCGAGCTCGGCGCGGAGAACACCGACACCAGGGTGAGCTTCAACGGCAAGCCTGGAACCTTCCTGGCCATCTTCCCGACGCCCGCGGCCAACCCGCTGACGACGGCGGCGGCGCTGACCAAGCTCGTGCCGCAGATCCAGGATACGCTGCCGAAAGGCATGACGATCGAGATCGTCTACGACGCCACCGGCCAGATCAGCGCGTCGATCGAGGAAGTGTTCAAGACCATCGGCGAGGCGGTCGCCATCGTCATCGTGGTCATCCTTCTGTTCCTGGGTTCGTTCCGCTCGGTTATGATGCCGATCGTCACCATCCCGCTGTCGCTGATCGGCGTCTGCTTCATCTTGTTTGCGGTCGGCTACTCGATCAACCTTCTATCCCTGCTGGCCATGGTGCTGGCGATCGGCCTTGTCGTGGACGACGCCATCGTGGTGGTGGAAAACATCCACCGTCACATGGAGGAGGACCACATGTCGCCGATGCAGGCGGCATTCAACGGCATGCGCGAGATCGCGACCGCAATCGTGGCGATGACCATGACCCTGGCCGCCGTGTTCGCGCCGCTCGCCTTCACCGGCGGCCTGACCGGCGCGTTGTTCCGTGAATTCGCGGTGACGCTCGCCGGCTCGGTGGTCTTGTCCGGCCTTATCGCCATCACCATCACCCCGATGATGTCGGCACGTCTGCTGAAGGCCGGCCAGCACGGCCGCTTCCAGCGTATCGTCGACGGCACGTTCACACGCGTCGAACACCTCTATGAACGGGCTGTCACCGCCTCGCTCAGGAACCGCCCGGTAACGCTGATCATCGTCGTCGCGCTGGTCGCCCTTACCGGCTTCATGTTCACCAAGACCTCGACCGAACTCGCTCCGGAAGAAGATCAGGGCTTCCTGCTCTCGATCGTGACCGCGCCGCGCTACGCGACGTCGGATTACACCGAGACCTACGTCAACCAGATCCTCGGCCTGGTGAAGGACATTCCCGAGACCAGGGCGCAGTTCTCGGCCGTTGCCTTTGGCGGCGCCACCAACAGCGCCTTTGTCGGCTTCGCCTTCAAGGACTGGGCGGAACGCAAGCGCAATTCGAAGGCGCTTCAGGCTGACATCCAGGGACGCATCTCCAAGGTCGCCGGCGTGGAGGCCTTCGTCTTCGCGCCGCCGACGCTGCCCGGTTCCGGCGGCGGCTTGCCGATTTCCATGGTCGTGCGCTCCACCGGCGACCCGTCGGAAGTCTTCGAGCAGGCGGAGAAGATCAAGAACAAGGCGCAGGCCTCGGGCCGCTTCATCGTCGTGCAGAACTCGATGGCTTACGATGCGCCGCAGGTCACCGTCACCATCGACCGCGAGCGCGCGGCGGCGTTGAATCTGCCGATTGCCGATATCGGCAACACCCTGACGCTGCTTGTCGGCGGCGCCGAGGTGGCGCAGTTCGACCGGGATTCCAACAGCTACGACATCATCCCCCAGGTGCCGCAGGAATTCCGCGACAACCCCGAGAAGCTCGGCCAATATTTCGTCCGCAGCGTCGACGGCAAGATGGTGCCGCTGTCGGCGGTCGTGAAGATCTCGACCAACGCCTCGCCGGCGGCCATCGAGCAGTTCAACCAGCTGAACTCCTCGACGATCTCGGCCTTGCCTCTGCCCGGCGTGACCACCGGCGACGGCCTGAAAGTGCTGGAGGACCTCGCAAAGGAGACCCTGCCCGACACCTTCTTCGTCGACTATTCCGGCCAGTCGCGGCAGGAGAAGGAACAGGGCAACACCATCCTGATCGCCTTCGCGGCGGCCGTGATCGTGATCTACCTGGTGCTGGCGGCCCAGTTCGAGAGCTTCCGCGACCCGCTGATCATCATGATGGCGGTGCCGCTGTCGATCTTCGGCGCGATCGTGCCGCTCAACATCGGCCTGGGAACGCTCAACATCTACACCCAGGTCGGCCTGATCACGCTGATCGGCCTGATCACCAAGCACGGCATTCTGCTGGTGGAATTCGCCAACCAGCAGCGTGAAATGCATGGCATGCGGCGCCGCGACGCCATCATCGCTTCGGCCAAGGTGCGCCTGCGGCCGATCCTGATGACCACGGCCGCCATGGCGCTCGGCGTTGTGCCGCTGATCGTCTCCAGCGGCGCCGGTGCGGCCGCGCGCTATTCGATGGGCCTGGTCATCTTCACCGGCATCCTGGTCGGCACCATGTTCACGCTCTTCGTCGTGCCGATGTTCTACACGTTCATCGCCAGCAGGGACCTGCCGCATCTCGCCGAGAAGCCCGATCCGAAGCTGATGCCGGCGCTGCCGAGCTGAAGCGAGCCGCAAAAAAAGAGGCCGGAAATTCCGGCCTCTTTTTTTGGCGGTCGCCCCACGGCTTCGGCGCTATCCCGAAGGCGGCAACCCGCCTGCTACTTTACCCAGCCCGTCACTTGACCCCGGTCCGTTACTTGACCCCGGTCCGTTACTTGACGATGACGATGCTGGTGTTGCCGGGGCCGAAGGCCTCGACGAGCTGATAGAAGTCGGCCGCCGCATCCGGATGCAGCCGCACGCAGCCATGCGAGGCAGGACGGCCAAGACGGCTGATGGCATAGGTGGCGTGAACGGCGTAGCCGCCGCTGAAGAAGACCGAATGCGGCATCGGCGCGTTGTCGTACTTCTTCGAATACCACATCTCATGCATGCGGGTCGGCTTGAACGAGCCGATCGGCGTGATGTGGCTCCTGTCACCGGTCGATACCTTCCAGGTGTAGGTCGGGCGGCCATCGACCGTGACTTCCATGATCTGCTGCGACAGCGAGACCTTGGCGACGATCTGGTTGGCGTGCGCGGCATTGCCGGCGCCGAAGAGCAGCGCCGCGCCGGTGAGCGCGGCGGCGGTGACATTGATGAGCTTGGCGGAAATGGCAGTGTGCATGACGATCCCTCTGTTTTTTGCCGTTGTGTCCGGCTTCAATTTCGATGGACCGCCTTATCGAGGACGCCTGTTTCAGGTCAATTTCGCTTGATGCTCGTTTTTGTTTCGAGTTTGTTTCTCGAAGTTAACAGAGAAGGTGCCGGAATTGAGTCCGTCGCAAGCAGCAGGCTCGCTTCACCTTGCAACCAAATCGTATGTTGCAACGCAAACGAAAGCGCTTTTCATCCTTAAGTGAAAGCAGGGCGGCCAATTTCGAAACCGATTTGCAACAAAGTGCATCTCTGGCGGCATGATGCGGATACAGGCCGGCGTCAGATTTGACGCAACGGGAACAGACATCTGCAAACGAAAACTCCGCTCCTGGCTTCTCAGGATCAGTGTCGCGGCGATCGTGCTCGGCGCCGGCTCGGCAGCCGGCAACCCGGCGACGACGCTGGCGGCGACGACGTCCGGCGAGGTTTCGACGCTGCACATGGCTCTGTTCATCGCCACGGTCTGGATTGTCTCCAGCCTGCGCGTCCACCGGCTGAAGGCCCTCTGGCGGGTTGGCCTTCGGCTGATGAGGACACGCGGCCCCTCCGGCGACTTGCTGCCGAGAGGACCGAAGGCCCGCGCCGCAGCGGGGGGCTCCGTCAGCGGCGCGGGCGCTTCGGGAGTTTCCTGAAGCACCGACGATTTCGAGATTTGGGTTTGAAGATGAAGACGAAATTTGCCGCTTCTGTGCTTTACGCGCTGCTTTACGCGCAGGGTCTGCTCGGCTTCGCCGCGCTGGCGACGGTGTTGCTCAAGGAGCGCGCCAAGGCCGAGATTACCGCCAGCGCCGACCTTCCGTCCGGCCCCTCTGTCATCGTGGTGCGCTGACGCCGGGCGTCGGATCCAGAATGACCACCGCGTGGGAAAGCCGATGCTCAAACGCCTCGCCGATCGGAGCTTACCCGTTGCGTCGGACCGGCGGATCGAAACGATAGCCGGCGCCCCTGATGGTGGTGATGGTCTCGGTGTCGAGCTTGCGGCGCAGCCGCACGATGCGCGAGTCGATCGAACGGTCGAATGCGTCGGCATTCTCGGCCGGCGCCGCGGCAATGATGTCGTCGCGCGTCAGCACCTTGCGCGGGCTCGCCAGGAACAGCCTGAGCAGCGCCACCTGCCCCGGAGAAAGCTGATCCTCCGAGCCCGAGCGATGCATCACCATGGCCGACCGCAGATCGACGGTGGCGTTTTCCAGCACGATCAGTTCGCCGCCTGCCCTGCCGCGCCTGGCCAGCAGGCCACCGATACGCGCGGCAAGCTCGCGCACGTTGAGCGGGCTTTCGATGACGTCGGCAGCACCCAGCTCGAGTGCCAGCACCTTGTCGACAAGGTCGCGCGGCCGGCAGATCAGGATGAAGTCGGGGCCGCCCCCGCCACCCCCGCCTTGGCCGCCGTAACGCCTGAGCAGTTCGCGGCCCTCGGCCTGGGTGACGTCGTCGCCGACGATCACGACATCGATGCCGCCGGCCGAAAGCAGCGTCTCCGCCTCCCAGGGTTGGCGCGCCTGGCGCACATCGTGCCCGCGCCGGTCGAGATGATCGGCGAGATCTTTGGCCACCACCTCGGCAACGGACACAAGCGCAATGACGGATCGTGCTGCCATTTTCTCCACCCCCGCCACAGACAACCCGAGATGAGTGCTGGACATCATGTTTATACCCAATCTACTTTCCGCTGAAAGCGGGAGCGAGCGCGTCGTGAAGGCACGCATCATCGTCGTCGAGGACGAACCGGATCTGAGGGAGGCTGTAGCCGAATATCTCGGCGCCAGCGGCTATGACGTCGTCACGGCCGACAATGCGGCCGTGGCGCGCGCGCTGTTCGAGGCGCAGTCCTTCCACCTCGCCATCCTCGACATCGCCATGCCTGGCGAGGACGGGCTGTCGCTCGGCCGCTGGCTGCGCTCGAAGACGCAGATCGGCATCATCTACGCCACGGCCGCCGGCACCGCGCTCGACCGCATCGTCGGGCTGGAGCTCGGCGCCGACGATTACATCGTCAAGCCGTACGAATTGCGCGAGGTGCTGGCGCGGGTGCGAAGCGTTTTGCGCCGCGTGCCGCGGCCCGCCGAGCCGCAGGCGGCGATGGCCGAAACCGGCAATCGCCGCTTCATGAATTTCGGCGGCTTCCAGGCCGATTTCGACGGCCGTCTGGTCATCGGCGCCAACGGCGCGGTCATCGAGATGGCCAAGAGCGAGTTCGACGTGCTCGAGGTTTTCCTCACCCGCGCCAACCGGCTCCTGACGCGGGCGGCGATTTCGGAAGCGATCGGCTTCGTTGAGGATCCGGAGTCCTCGCGCGCCGTCGACATCCGCATCATGCGGTTGCGAAAGAAGATCGAGGCCGACCCCGCCAATCCAAGATTCCTGCGCACGGTGCGCGGCGAAGGCTATATCTTCTCGCTGCCGAGCGGCGACGCCAATTAGAGCAATTCCGGGAATGGCATGAAACGGCCGGCTCGGCGCCTTGGCCATAGCCTTCCGTCCGGAATTGCGTCAAAACAAAGCGATAGTGCGGTTCGCCGTTTCCGAGCAACGGAGAGGGCTCTGAACGACCGACGTCCGGGCCTGGAATGACCATGACTGCTGATGCAGCACGCACCGATATGCATGGCTCGCGTCCGGGCGGCGCCGCGATGGCGGCCGTCCACGTCGTGCGCCGCCTGCGCGAGGCAGGCGACTGGCAGCGCGAGATGGACGACATATTGGGGACGATGTGCCGCAAGATGGACTGTCATCGCGGCATCCTCTTCCGCCTGCGTGAATTGCCGGGCCAAGGCTTTGCCCAGTCCGTCGCCGCCTATTGGATCGACCCGGATTTCGGCGGCGAGCTGGCCTCGCCCACCGTGATCGTGCAGTCGATCATCAACTCGGATTCCTTGCTGGAGCGGCTGCAGGAAGACGAGCGGCAAGGCAAGATCTTCTCCGGCTACACGCGCGACCTCGACGGCTTCCTGCGGGCCGACTTCGAGAAGCAGAGCATCAAGTCGTTCCTGTCCGTCTCCGTTTTCGCGCATGGCCACCTTTGGGGCACGCTGGCCATCAACGATTGCATCGCCGAGCGCGAATGGACGGATGAGGAAGAGGCGACGCTGCACATCATCGCCTTGGCCATCGGCGACGCCATCGAGCGCTCGCCATCCGAGGCGCATGCCAGCGAGGTGATCCGCCGCACCATGCTGCAGGCCTCGCTCGACGCCATCATCGTCATCGACGAGACGGGTTCGATCATCGAGTTCAATCCGGCCGCCGAGAAGATGTTCGGCTTCCAGCGCAGCGCGATCCTCGGCAAGGACCTGCTCGATACCATCGTTCCGGTATACTACCGCAAAGGCTATGCTTCCGGCGCCGAATACATGGCCGGCCGCGGCGCGCCGATGGTCGGCCAGCGGCTGGAGACCGTCACGCAGAACGCCGCGGGCGAGATTTTCCCGATCGAGCTGACGGCGACCGAGATGCGCGTTGCCGATCGCCGCCTGATCTTCGGCTCGATCCGCGACCTGCGCGAAAAGCTGCAGGCCGAGGAGGAGATCAACCGCCAGCGCGAGAAGCTGCACCAGAACGAGAAGATGGCGGCGATGGGCTCGCTGCTTGCCGGCGTCTCGCATGAGCTCAACAACCCGCTGGCGGTGGTGGTGGCGCAGTCGACGCTGCTGCATGAATTCGCCGGCGACCCGCAGACCAAGGTGCGCGCCGAGAAGGTGCGCGCCGCCGCCGAGCGATGCGGTCGCATCGTCAAGAGCTTCCTGTCGATGGTGCGCCTGCACCCGACCGAGCAAGCCGAGACGGATCTCAACCAGGTGGTGCGCTCGGCGCTCGAGGTCACCGCCTATGGCGCGCGCTCCAGCGGCATCATCATCGACACCGATTTCGCCGGTGGGCCACTGCTAGCCATGGCGGATGCCGACCATGTCACCCAGGTTGCCGCGAACTTCTTGATCAATAGCCAGCATGCGCTGGCCGGCGTCGAGGGGGAACGGTGCATCAAGGTGCGGACTTTCCGCGGCGAGCGCGGCAATCCGGGCTTCTCCGTCGAGGACAACGGCCCCGGCATTCCTGAGGCGATCCGCTCGCGCATCTTCGAATCCTATTTCACCACCAAGCCGGTCGGCGTCGGCACCGGCATCGGCCTGTCGATCTCGAAATCGATCGTCGAACGCCACAACGGCAACATCTGGTTCGAGGAAGTCGAGCCGCACGGCGCGCGCTTCGTCGTTCATCTGCCGGCGATCGCCGGTGAGGCGGCAAAGGCCGGCGAGAGTGCCGTACGCTCGAGCGGACTGCGCCATGCCTTGATCATCGACGACGAACCCGACGTCGCCGGTTCGCTTTCAGATATATTGGAGCTGATGGGCCTGAAGTCACGCGTCGTGGCAAGCTGGACGTCCGCCGCCGACGTGCTGGACGGCCATATGCCGCCCGACATCGTCTTTTCCGATCTGCGCATGCCGGGTACCAGCGGCATGGCGATCTACCGCGAACTGCTTTCCCAGCGGCCCGCGCTGGCCAAGCGTTTCGTGCTCGTGACCGGCGACATGATCGGCGCCAAGGCGGAGATCGAAGCGCTACCGCCGCTGCAGCGCCCGCAGATCCTGGAGAAGCCTTTCTCGACGCTCGACGTCCGCGGCATCCTCTCAACCATCGCCGACGAGGTCGCCGCCGCAGCCGACAACGGCGCCCACATTTGAACCGACCGGTCCGAGGCAAGAACAAGATCGCAAAGGTGTGGCCGAGTGTTGCCCTCGCGCCGCCACAGGGTCTGTTGAGATTCAGGTCAGGCCGAGCCGAAAATGATGGCTACCGAGAACCGGCCTATGCCGGCCGTAGCCTTCATAGAGCGGAGACACTTATGATGGTTTCGGCCGGCGAAGGCCGGAGTGGAGCGTCCTTGCAGTATGTGAGCACCGGAAGCGCAGAAGCCCGCTGTTTGCAGGCCGGTCCCACCTGAATATCAATAGACCCGAAAAAAGAGGCTCCCGACCGACGATGCGGCGGGAGCCTGACTCGAGCGCAGGAGGGTGCGCTCAGGGGAGGTCTTAAAAGACGTTCGGCGTGTTGGTGAGCGGCGCGGCGTTGGCGATCATGCGCACCGCGCGTTCCCTGTGCTGGCCGGACTGCTCGGCGATGGCGCGCAGGCAGTCGACGCTCTCGGCGCCCCAATTCTGGCCCTTGCAGGCAAAGTCGATCAAAGGTTCCGGCAGGCGAGCGGTCTTGAGCGTGGTCTGGGCGCCCTCGATGACATTGACTGGCGGATTGATCGAGGCGAAAGCCGGACCTGAGGCGGGTGCCGCCAGCATGGCGACAAGGGCGCAGGCGCCGATCAGCATTAACATCGCCATCGGATGGTCGCTGGCGCGCTGGCGCAGCGCAAGCTTCGGCCGGCGGTCATTGCGTTCCGGCACATCAAGGCGGCGATTGGCGTCGGCGACGCGGGCTTTCGCAAACATCGTTGTTCCCTTCGTTATCTTTCTTTTTGCTATGAAACGAACATAATCGCACCGAGTAACAGCCGGATGATCGGCGGTGGCAGCCTGTGTAACAGGATTGAAACAGGCGCCGGACGCGCCGGCATCCCCAATCCGCGGCAACCGCTCGACGGCCATCGAAGCTGGTCGACGCAGATATGCGCCTGTCGCGCGGGGCCGACTGTAAGCAGCCTCACACAGCAATACCTGAATCGAGCGCGTCGCCGCTGTCTGCCGCACGCCCGTGACCCGTCGAAACAGGCCTTCTCCGAGACGGGCATCCGCCTTCTGAATTGCCGTTCCGCTTCCTCGATTAACACCCGGATTTTCCGGTATTTTTCCGGCTTAGGCGAGGTCAGACTTGTCGCCATGAAATTTCCATATCTCCGCAAGCCATTGCATTTCAATGAAAAATATGCTTATATTGAATGAGTATTCAACAAAAAGAAGAGCATGCCCATGAACCCGCACCTCCGTGACGTGGCGATCCCCAATGATTGGGACCGGCGGGGTTTGCCGGGGTGGAGTTACCATTCCAACGCCCTTCTCGAGCTCGAGAAGGAATATGTCTTCCGCAATCACTGGCAGATCGCCGGCCATGTCTGCGACGTGCCCAACGCTGGTGACTACCTGACCATGGACGTCGTCGGCGAGCGCGCGCTGATCGTGCGCGGCAACGACGGCGTCGTGCGCGCCTTCAACAATATGTGCCGCCACCGCGGCAGCCGCGTCGTCGCCGACAGCCAGGGCACCTGCAAAAACGCTCTGGTGTGCCCGTTCCACGGCTGGGTCTACAATCTCGACGGCACGCTGCGGGGCGCCGCCCGTCCGCGCTCCTTCCCCGAGCTCGACAAGACCGAGTTCGGCCTGATGCCGCTCGACCTCGAAATCTGGATGGGCTTCATCTTCATCCGCCTCCGTTCAGGCGGTCCGCAGCCTTCGGTGGCCGAGCTTCTGAAGCCGATCGAAGCCGAGATGGCGCATTACAATATCGCCGACATGGTGCCGTCCTGGGGCATATGGACCCAGAAATCGCCGGTCAACTGGAAGTCGGTGCGCGACGTCGACAATGAAGGTTATCACGTCGCCATGGCCCATCCCGCGCTGCAGGACCTCTATGGCGCGACCTATGTCGACGAACCCTTCATCAACGGCGTGTCGCGGTCCTTCGCCACCTACAATCCGCATGCCGGCCGGCGCTGGAGCGTGCGCGAGTACATCAAGCTCGCGCCCGAGGCCACGCATCTGCCGGAACATCTGCGCAAGGCATGGATCTATTACGGCATCTTCCCCAACAACGCGCTGTCGATCATGCCGGAATCCGTCCAGTTCTATCAGGAGTTCCCGCTGTCGACCGGTGAGACGCTGCTGCGCGGCGCGGTCTACCGCTACAAGGACGAGAGCAGGGAACAGGCGGCCGCGCGCTACCTCGCCTATCGCATCGACCGCGACACGATGAACGAGGACGTGCAGCTTTCCGTGTGGTCGAACGAATCCATGCTGTCGGAAGCCTTCGAGGGCTTCTATCTCTCCGACCTCGAATATGGCGTGCGCACCCACCACGACCATCTGCGCAAGCAGGTCCCGGTTCTCGGCCTGGAAACCGCGCCCGAGGAAAAGGACATGTGGGGGCTGAACGACGCGCTGCGGTCGAGGGGATGAGGCTCTTCCTTCTCCCCGTTCCACGGGGAGAAGGAAGATAAGGTTACCCCCGCCACGCGCCCTCTTTCCGCAAATCGTCCATCGTCCGCGAAATCCCTTCGCGCAAAATCGCCACCATGTCGTCGACCTGCTCGCGGCTGATGATCAGCGGCGGCGACATCACGCACATGTTGATCAGCGGCCGCACCAGGAGGCCAAGCTCGTGGCAATGCGCATCGATGCGTTTTCCCACATCCTTGTCGAGCTGCAGCGGATCCTTGCTTTCGCGGTCGGCGACGCATTCGACGCAAGCCATCATCCCCATGCCGCGCACCTCTCCGACCAGCGGCAATTCTTCCAGCGTCTTCAGCCGCGCCTGGAAATAGGGCGCGATCTCGCGCGTATGGGCAAGCACGCCCTCTTCCAGCAGGTCGAGATTCTTCAGCGCCACCGCGCAGCCGATCGGATGGCTGGTGTAGGTGAGGCCATGGCCGAACAACGCGTCGGGATGGTTGGAGCGCCGCAGCTCTTCCAGCAGCCGCTCGGAGATGATGACGCCGCCGAGCGGGAAATAGCCCGATGTGACGCCCTTGGCGAAGGTGATCATGTCCGGCTCGATGCCGAACATATCGCCGGAGGCAAAGACATGGCCGAGCCGCCCGAAGCCGGTCACCACCTCGTCCGAGACATAGAGGATATCGTTCTCGCGACAAATCTCGCGAATGCGCTTGAGATAACCGTCCGGCGGCACGATGACGCCTCCGGAAGCCTGCACCGGTTCGCCGACAAAGGCGCCGATCCGGTCGGCGCCGACACGCGCGACGGTGTCGCGGAACTGGTCGACCAGGAAATCGGTGAAGGCGGCAACGCCCATGCCTTTCGGGCGCCGGAACGGATCGGGCGAGGACAGCTTGACCACCAACTCGTCGGCGCCGTCCATCCAGTCGCGGTCGCGCGGGCGGCCGTTGAGCGAGGCCGACAGATAGGTCGAGCCGTGATAGGCGCCGCCGCGGCTGAGGATGAGCTTCTTCTCCGGCCGTCCGCGCACATTGTTGTAGAACTGCATGAAGCGCAGCGCCGTCTCCACCGCCGACGAGCCGCCGGTGGTGAAGAAGGTGTGGCTGAGGTCGCCAGGCGCCGCATCGGCGATGCGCCGGGCAAGCTCGGCCGAGGGCGCGTTCATCGTGTACCATGGCGTGTTGTAGGAGAGCGCCATCGCTTGGTCGTACATGACCTTAGCCAGTTCCTCGCGGCGATGGCCGACATTGATGCACCACATGCCGGCCGGGCCGTCGATCAGGCGCTTGCCGGAGCCGTCGGTGATGTAGATGCCGTCACCCTCGCCGATCAGCGCGCGGGCTTCGTTGCCGACCGAGCCGGCATAAGGCCAAGGCTGCACGAGGTGGCGCTTGGCGAGCTCGACCGCATCGCCATCGCCGGGCTCGATGAGTTCGCCTGCCTTGATCTTGCTTTGAGCCGCCATTTTCGCCTCGCATTGCCAGAGTTGTCAGATTTTCGTCGGATATCAAACGGCATGGAAAACCATGGAAATTCGGCTTTTCATCACTTCATTTTGAATATCCGTTCAATCAATATCGCAGAAATAGCGCTTGATTTCAATCGGCGGATGCGCTCATGATGAAAGAAAGCCGGCAAGCTAGGAGCGATCGCGCTCCGAGCATAAATCGGGAACAGGCGGCCGGCGTCACGAATGGGAAGGCCGCATGGCGGGACAGTCCGAGCCAGCTACCGAAATCACGCCCGGAGCGCTGCAATGACGGCGGCGGCGGAAGGGACGCCCCCGCTGCGCATGGCGGGACCGAGACGAAGTCCCTTTCTGCAATCGGAAGCCGTCCAGGGCTTTGCCCTGATCAGTCCGACCTTCGTTTATGCCCTTATTCTTCTCGTCCTGCCGATCCTGGTCGTCATCGCGCATTCCTTCTGGACGCAGAACTATCTCACCATCGACCACACATTCACGCTGGAGAATTACCGGATCGCGCTGACCGAGCCGATCTACCGCGACCTGCTCTGGCGCTCGCTCTACATCTCGCTGACGGTCAGTCTGCTGACCGTGGCGCTTGCCTACCCGATCGCCTATTTCATTTCCTTCCATGGCGGCCGCCACAAGAGCCTGTGGCTGTTCCTCATCACCATCCCGTTCTGGACCAGCTACCTGCTGCGGGTGATGTCGTGGAAAGTGATCCTCGGCTATAACGGCGTGCTCAACTCCGGCCTGATGGGCCTCGGCATCATCCAAGAGCCATCGGATGCGCTGCTCTACAATTCCACCGCCGTCATCATCACGCTGACCCATGCCTGGGCGACCTTCGCCATCCTGCCGATCTTCGTTTCGCTGGAGAAGGTCGACCGGACCCTGGTCGAAGCGGCGACCGACCTCGGCGACGGGCCGCTGCGCTCCTTCCTGCGCGTCACCTTGCCGCTGTCGGCGCCCGGCGTCATCTCGGCGGCGCTGATCGTCATGATCCCGACCGTCGGCGACTACGTCACGCCGAAACTGGTCGGCGGCAAGGACGGCGTGATGATCGCCAACGCCATCCAGGCGCAGTTCGGCAAGGCGTCGAACTGGCCGCTGGGTGCCGCGCTCTCCGTCACCACCATGATCATCGTCTCGCTGATGGCCGGCGCCACCGTGCTGGTCTTCCGCGCCCTGCAGAGGCTGGCACGATGACGGCGATAAGACGTTTCTTGCCCGGTTGGCTCTCGAGTTACGCCGTCCTCTATCTGCTTTTCCTTTATCTGCCGGTGATCTTCCTGCCGATCTTCTCGATCAATACGGCAGCGACGCCGAAATTCCCGCTCTCGGGCGTCACGCTGCACTGGTATGAGGACCTGCCGCGCACGCCGGCGCTGATCGACGCCACCTGGAACAGCCTGATCGTCGGCGTCTCCGCCGCGATCCTGTCAACGGTGCTGGGCATCCTCGCCGCCCGCTCGATAACCCGCTACCGTTACCCGGGTCGCGGCGCCATCAACGGGCTGATCATGGCGCCGCTGGTGCTGCCGGAGGTAATCGTCGCCATCTCGATGCTTTTGGTCATGCTGCAACTGGGCCTCAGCCTGTCGCTGTTCACCGTCGTGCTCGGCCACGTGCTGGTCTGCATTCCCTATTCGATGACCGTGCTGACCTCCGGCTTCGAAGGCTTCGACCGCAGCCTGGAGGAGGCTTCCGCCGATCTCGGCGAGAGCGCCTTCGGCACCTTCTGGCGCGTGACGCTGCCGATGGTCGCGCCGGCGATCATCTCCAGCCTGCTCGTCTGCTTCACGATCTCGCTCGACGAATTCATCATCGCCTTTTTCCTCACCGGCACCGAGGCGACGCTGCCGATCTACATCTGGGGCCAGTTGCGCTTCGCGGCCAAGCTTCCCGGTGTGCTGGCGCTCGGCACCTTGCTGCTCTTTGCGTCCTTCCTGCTGATGACGATTGCCGAAATCCTGCGCCGCCGCGCGGCGAGACGCACCCAGAACGAGGGAGGCCTCTATGCTTGAGCGGGTCCAATCCGAACGTACCCAATCGGATCGCACCATGATCGAGATCCGCGACGTGACGCGCAGCTACGGCGCCTTCAAGGCGCTGGACAATGCCTCGCTGGCGATCAGGGAGGGCGAGTTCTTCTCCCTGCTCGGGCCCTCGGGCTGCGGCAAGACCACGCTCTTGCGCATGATCGCCGGTTTCGACACGCCGACCAGCGGCTCCATTGCCGTGGACGGCCAGCCGATGGACGGCATTCCCGCCAACCGCCGGCCGACCAACATGGTCTTCCAGAGCTACGCGATCTTCCCGCATCTCAATGTCGAGCAGAATGTCGCCTATGGGCTGAGGCGGCTGAGGCTCGACGCCGGCGAGGAGAAGCGCCGCGTTGAGGAAGCGCTGGCGCAGGTGTCGCTCACCGGTCTCGGCAAGCGTCGCGCCACCGAGCTTTCCGGCGGCCAGCGCCAGCGCGTCGCTTTGGCCCGGGCGCTGGTCATGCGACCCAAAGTGCTGCTCTTGGATGAACCGCTCTCGGCGCTCGACAAGAAGCTGCGCGAGCAGATGCAGGTCGAATTGCGCCGCCTGCAGCAGGCGGTCGGCATCACCTTCGTGCTGGTCACGCACGACCAGTACGAGGCCCTGGCCATGTCCGACCGCATCGCCGTGATGTTCGGCGGCCGCATCGCGCAGGTCGCTTCGCCTAAGGAGATCTACCAGCGCCCCGTCAACCGCAAGGTTGCCGACTTCCTCGGCGGCATGAATTTCGTCAAGGCCGAGATCGTCGAGGAGAACGGCGCTTCGCTCGTGCTCGACACGCTGGGCTTCGGCCGCGTCAAGACCGACAAGCCGAGGGCTTTCGTCCGCAATGGCGGCGCGGCGACGCTTGGCATCCGGCCCGAACGCCTGCGCGTCTTGTGGGACAATGCGACAGCAAAATTCGAGGTCGCCGGCAAGGTGGTCGAACGCCACTATTTCGGCGAGATCACCCATCTGATTGTCGAGATCCCGGGGCTGGAAAAGCCGCTCTCGGTCACCGAGACCAATGATTTCGGCGCCGACGACATCCCGGTCGGCACCTCGATCCGCCTCGCCTACGACCCAGAGGCTTTGGTCGCGATGTCGGATTAGTCAGGACCCTGGCGCAAAGTAGTGGGCGTCCATGTCGGCGAGCAGGCTCTCCTGTTCAGGAACCCAGCCGAGCGCCTGGCGAGTCCACTCGCTGGACGCAGGGTTATCGAGACCTACGAAATTGCTCAGAATTCCAAAATGCTTGGCCGCTTTGGCGGCGGGAATGCCGACGGCAGGCAGCCGGAGCCTGGTCGCGATCAAAGAAGCAATATCGCGAAACGGGATGCCGACCTCGCCAACCCCATGATATTTTGCGCCGCTGACGCCCTTTTCCAGGGCGAGCCGGAACAGCTTGGCTGCGTCGAGTCGATGCACCGCAGCCCATCGGTTGGCACCACTATCGATATAGGGAGAGACGCCCTTCTTACGGGCGGCTGCGATGATCTGCGCGGCAAATCCGCGATCGCCGAAGCCATGCACGGTCGGTGCCAGCCGGATGATGGAGGAACGGACGCCGCGCGCAATCAGGCTCAGGGCCGCCGCCTCGGAGAAAGAACGATTTGGGCTGTCCGACATATGGTCGTCGCTTTCCGTCGAAATCTTCCCTTGCGGCAGGAAGGCGACTCCCGACGTCACCACGAGGGGGCGCCCGGAACCTTCCAGGCCTGAGCCCAGAGCCAGGATCGCCCCGGACTCGGTTTCAGCAAGAATTCGCAGGAAGCTGGCGACGATACCTCCGTTGAGCGCCCCCGCGAACAGGCGCAGGCGTGTCGTCAAGCTCATGTGGGACAGGTCATGAATGAAAGCCGTGTGGATCACGGCATCGCATCGCGCGGCCGCGTCGCGAAGCAGATCGTGTTGAGCGAGCCTTCCCACACGCGCCTTCGCTCCCAGCTTTTTCAGCCTCTCTGCTCCGTCTGCCGTGGTGGTCAGTCCCGTGACCTGGTGTCCTGCGGAAACCAGTTCTTTGACGACGGCCGAGCCGATCCATCCTGTGGCGCCAGTGACAAACACACGCATGAGCAATGTCTCCAAATTTCGCTGGAGACACATGTCGTCGTTCGGATTATGATAGTAAAGTAGGGAGATTATGGTAGTAAAATGAATAACACCATAAGCAAGCATCCGGATATGGAGAACCGTCTTGGTACCTACCTCCGGGATCGTCGCGGCAAGCTCGATCCAGGCGCTCTCGGCTTCCCCGCCAAGCGCCGCACAAGCGGCTTGCGTCGTGAGGAAGTGGCGCAGCGGGCCAACATCAGCCCGACGTGGTACACATGCCTTGAACAAGGGCGCGGCGGCGCGCCTTCGCCGGACGTCCTCGACCGGATCTCGCGCGCGCTCATGCTGACGGATATCGAGCGGGAGCACCTTTTTCTGCTTGGCCTCGGCCGCCCGCCCGAGGTGCGCTACCGACGGGACGATGGTGTTACGCCACGACTGCGGCGCGTCCTTGAGGCGTTGGAGCCAAGCCCTGCGCTCATCCGAACGGCGACCTGGAACGTGGTCGCCTGGAATCGCGCCGCCACCGTTATGCTGGGCGATTACGGATCCCTGCCGCCGGATCAGCGCAATGTGCTGCGCATCGTCTTCCTCGACCCGCGCGTTCGCGCAGCGCAGTACGACTGGGACAGCATGGCGCGCCATCTGGTGGGGATGTTCCGTGTGGATGCCGCGCGTGCGGGGGCCGGAGCGGAAGCGGAGCCTCTTGTTGATGAACTCTGCCGGCTTAGCCCCGAGTTCAGGGCGATGTGGCACGACAACGATGTTCGCGGCGCATACGGCGAAGCTGTCAAGCACATACGCCACCCGACGCTCGGTCCGCTTGCCTTCGAGTATTCCTCTTTCGCCGTCGACGGCAGGCCGGACCTCAGCATGGTCGTCTACAATCCTGCGACTGAGGAGGATATGCGGAAAATCAGTTCGTCGATCGACATGACGCCGATATCCGGGGAGATCACGCTCGGCTAGTCCAAGAAGCTGAAGCCCCGTCGATGATTTTCTGCGCGGCGATGCGCCCCGCCACGATCGCGCCTTCGACATAGCCTGGAAATGACGGCGACAGTTCCGAACATGCAAAATGGACCGGCGGCGCGCCGGCAAGGATCACGCGCTCGGCATCGCGTGCGGTCACATCGGTGACGAGATCGCTATAGGCGCCGCCGCTCCAGCGGTCATGCGTCCAGTCTCGCACGCTGAAATCGACGATGTCGGCGGCCTGCGGGCCGAGCGCCTGGACAAGCCTCGCGGTGATTTCCGCCTGCAATGCCGCCTCGCCGAGCGCATGCCAACGCAGCGCCAGCGGCCCGCCGACAAAGACGACAAGCGCGACATGGTCGGCATCCTTGCTGGCGTCGCAGGCAAACAGCCCCGGCTGGTCGCGCCACATCACCATGCCGCTCAAGGTGCGCTCGCGCCAGAACGGCTTTGCGTAGCGCACCAGGATCTTGATCACCGCGCCGCTTTCCCAGACGCCGAGCGCGCCTGCGAGCGCCGCCGGCAGGGCAGGCACGAAATCGAGCTTCGCGGCCGTCGCCGGCGGCAAGGCGATCAGCGCCGCGCGCGCTTCGATCACACCGCGGGCCGAAACGATCCGAACGCCTTGCGGCCCATGCTCGACGCGCGCAACCGGCTCATTCAGCCGCAGCCGATCACCAAGGTCTGCCGCCAGATCGTCGGCCAGCGACTGCATCGTCTCGCGCAGGAAATACTGCAGCTCGAATACTTCGTTGGTGATGCGGCGATCATTGTCGATCAGGTACCACAGCGGCACCTTGTCCAGCGCCAGGCACCACAGGCCCTCGATCATAGAACGGAAGGCGGCCTTGGCGTCGGTCGTGTCTTTCTGGCGCTTGAGCCATGTCGCGACCGTCAGCCCAGCGATCGACGGATCGTCCGGCTCGATCCTGTTCATGCGCTCGCGGATCGCCATCGCGACCTGGTAGGTCCGCTCGGCCTCCTCGACCGACATCCACGGATGGGTGATGAACTCGCCTTCGATATAGGTCTCGACGAAAGTCTTGCCGCGCGCCTTGGCCAGCGCCATCAGCTCAGGCATGTCCTGGCACAGGAACTGGCCGCCGCTGTCGATCAGTTCGCCGAGTCCATTGCGGACAGCCTCCACCCTGCCACCGACGCGGTCGCGCGCCTCCAGCACAAGGAAATCGACGCCGGCGCGCTGAAAGTCGAGCGCGGCGGACAGGCCGGTGAAGCCGGCGCCGACGATGACGACGTCGGTTCTTTCGATGCTGCTGCTCAATAGCCGGCCTTGATCTTCTCAAACTCGGCGACCATGCGCTGCTTGAGGTCCGGCGCAATCGGCTGCTGGAACAGCGTCTTGTCGAGGAACTTGTCGAGATTGTCGAAGCCGCGTTCGGTGAGCAGCTTCTGGTCCATCGCCGCCATGCCCGCGCTGTTGCCGTGACCGTAGCCGAAGGTCTTCACCATATACTCCGAAACGCCCGGCGCGTTGACGGCGCTCAAGAAATCATAGGCCTGGTCAGGCTTGCCCGGCGCATCCTTGAGCAGCACATAGCCGCACACCCACGTTGAGATGCCTTCCTTGGTGTCGCGGTTCATGGCGATAGGCAGGCCCTGCCCTTTCAACGTCACATAGGTCTCGTTCCAGCCCCAGACCAGATCGACTTCGTTGCCCGTGAAAGCCTGGTTGAGGTCGGTGTCGTCGGTCCAGTAGAAGCGGATGTTCTTGTGCACGTCGCGCAGGAAGGCGGAGGCCAGTTTGAACTGCTCGTCGGTCATCTTGGTCCAGTCTTTCAGGCCGATGACCAGGCTCGCCAGCGCATAGGCGTCATCGACATTGTCGCCGATGGTGACGCGGCCCTTGAATTTCGGATCGGCGAAGATCTTCAGCGACTGCGCCTCGTCGGCGGTCACCTTGTCGGTGCGATAGAGCAGCGAAGTGTTGCCCCAGTCGAAAGGCATGAACCAGGCCTTGCCGTCGGCGGTGGTGGCGAGATCCTTCATCGCCATGATGCCTGGATTGAGGTCCTTCCAGCCGGCGATCTTCGAGGTATCGAGCGGTTGCAGCAACCCGGCCTCGCGCCATTTCACCACGCTTTGCGAGCAAGGATGCGCGATGTCGGCCTTGAAGCCGGCGCGCATCTTCTCGAAGGCCTCGTCCTCGTCGCCGAAGAAGGAAAAGATCGGCTCGGCGCCGTGTTTGGCGGCGTAGGCCGGATGCAGCAGCGGGTCCTCGTAGCCGGACCAGTCGAAGACGACGAGGTCGCCGCCGCCTTCGGCAAGCGCATAGGCAGTACCCGCGCCGACGGTGACGACGGCAGCCAAGGCAAAGCGGCGAAGCATGGTTTTCATGGCGCGAGAAACTCCCCCATCGCGGACATATCGGGAGAGGTTAGGAGAATTCCCGGGCTTTGGCGAGCCCGCCCACCTTGCTCTGCTTTGTAGTGAGCGGGCCGCTGAAGTCCGGCTCAATAGCCGGCTTTGATCTTCTCGAACTCGGCGATCATCTTGAGCTTGAGCGCGGACGGCACCGGCGACTGGAACAGCGTCTTGTCGACGAATTTTCCCACGTCGTCATAGCCCTTTTCCTTCAGGATCGCCGGGTCGACGCCGGCCATGCCCTTGGCATTGGCCTGGCCGTAGCCCCAATCCTTGACCAGCACCTTGGCGACTTCCGGATCGTTGACGGCGTTGAGATAGTCATAGGCCTTGTCGATGTTGCCGGGGGCGTCCTTGAACAGCACATAGCCGCACACCCAGGTCGAGATGCCTTCGTCGGTGTCCTTCTTGGACTTGATCGGCACGCCGGCGGCCTGCGACTGCACCGCCGCGTCGTTCCAGGCCCAGGCCAGATCGACCTCTCCGCCGGAGAGCAGTTGCACGACGTCGGTGGTGTCGGTCCAGTAGGAGCGGACATTCTTGTGCACCTGGCGCAGGAAGTCGGACGCCTGCTTGAACTGGTCGTCCGTCATCTTGGTCCAGTCCTTGAGCCCGATGGCGAGGCTGGCCAGCGCGTAGGCATCGTCGACATTGTCGCCGATCGAAACCTTGCCCTTGTATTTCGGATCGGCGAAGGCTTTCAGCGACTGCACGTCCTTTTCGGCGATCTTGTCGGAGTTGTAGGTGAGCTGGGTGTCGCCCCAGTCCCACGGCATGAACCAGGCCTTGCCGTCGGACGTCGTGGCGAGGTCCTTCATCGCCATGATGCCGGGGTTGAGATCCTTCCAGCCGGCGATCTTGGAAGTGTCGAGCGGCTGCAGCAGGCCCGCCTCGCGCCACTTCACCACGCTCTGCGAGCAGGGATGGCCGAGATCGGACTTGAAGCCGGAGCGGATCTTTTCGAACGCCTCATCCTCGTCGCCGAAGAAGGCGAAGGTCGGAGAGTCGCCGTTCTTCTCGACATATTTGCCGTGGAAGCTCGGATCCTCGTAGCCGGACCAGTCGAACACGATCAGGTCCTTGTCGGCGGCGACGGCGAACGCTGCCGCGGAGGCCGCGAGCGCGCCGCCAAGCGCCAAGGTCAGTGTCAGGCGTCGGCTGAATTTCTTCATGCTGTTCCATCCTCTTTTGGTTTTGCCGGTCTTGTTTGGCCGGCTGTTGCTAACCCCGGCTTTTGCTAGCCATAGTGTTTCGGGAAAGCGGCGGCCAAAAATGCATTCGCCGACTGCAAGGCCGTCTCCCGCGTCGTGTCCTCGGTGCCCATCATCAGCCGCAGCCACAGGCCCTCGAGCATGGCGCTGAGCGCCAGGGCGATGACCTGCGGGTCATAGGCGTAGCCGCCGCTCTGTTTGAGCGTCGTGCAGAGGTCGATGAAGACCTGCTGGTAATAGGCGTCGCGCGAACTGCTCAGCGCCTGGTAGGTCGGCCGCGACTTGGCCTCGCCCCAGAAGGCGAGCCAGGCGGCGAGCTTGCGCTTGTTGCAGATCGAGCGGTCGAAATCGGCCCATACCAGCTGCTGCAGTTGCCTTGCCGGATCGTCCCCCGCCTTCTGCAACGCAGCACGCCAATGCGCCGAATACTCGTCATACATATGCTGCAGCGTGGCGATCAGCAGCTTTTCCTTGCTCTCGAAATGGAAGTTGACGATGCCGCGCGACAGGCCCGCGCCGTCGGCCACGTCGGCCATCGTCGTTTCCGCATAGCCGCGCTTGGCCAGTGAATCGATCGTCGCCTCGATCAGCTGCAGCTGCCTGACCTCTTTCGAGGCCTTGCGGCCGCGCTTTTCGGCATCGCCTTTGCGTGCCGTTTCAGGGAGGGCGCCGCTCGCCTCTGCAGTCTTCATGGGTGTGACGGTCTCCAGCATCGCCGGCTATCCAACCGGCTTCCAACCGCGCAGATGAGTGGGGCGGTGCTCGCCACTGTCAAGCACCTTCTGCATCGCCTCCCAGGTCTTGATGTTCTTGTCGACATAGGCCGCGCCGACCGCCGCGGCGGCCTGTGCGTAGAGCGGTCCCTTGAGGCGCGCCAGTTCCTCCCGCGCGACCTCGCGGTACCATGGATTGCGGTCGCGGACGGCAATGTCGGTAAAGCCGGCGCGCCGCATCGCTTCGGCATAACGCGCCGGCGAGGCCATGGCGAAGGAGAGCCCCTCGACCGCGATATAGGCCTTCATCTGAGGCGACGGCTCGCCGTCATGCCCGATCATCCAGTTCGACGCCGCAAAGACCCCGCCGGGCTTCAGCACGCGAAAAATTTCGGCGAACAGCGCGTCCTTGTCCGGCACATGCAACAGCGCGTCCTTGGAGAAGACGACGTCGAAGGAAGCGTCCGTGAAAGGCAGCGGCCCCGGCGGCGCCTGGACGAAGCTGACGCGGTCTTCGAGACGTTGCCGGGCCGCCCCTCGCCTCGCCGTCTCGATCACCGGCTTCTCGACGTCGAAGCCGGTGGCTCGCGCCGCGCCGTGCCGCGCGGCCAGATGCAACGTGATGCCGCCGGTGCCGCAACCGACATCGAGGATCGTCTTGCCCTTGAGCGAGAGGCCTTCGACCACGCGGTCGACCTCTTCCGGGCCGCCCGGCGACAGGTAACCCTCGCCCCACAGCGCTTCGAGGAAGCGAATGGCGGTGTCGTCATATTCCGGCTCGGCGTCAGCCGTTTCGATCATCGGATCTTCAACCCCAAATGCCGATGCGGATCAGTCCAGAACGCGGGCAAAGCCTAGCGCATCAACGGGAAAACGCAACACCATTTGTTGAACATTCATTCAATATGGCTGGACAAAAAACTGTGATCCGTGCCAAATTCGGGCAATCGGGGAACAACACGTGCCGAGCAATTCCAGGAAAAGCGTGAAGCGGTTTTCCGTCCGGAATTGCGTAAAAACAAGAAGATAGGGGAAACCGGATGAAGGTGCAGCGCGCATGAAGGCATGGGACGCGATCGTCATCGGCGGCGGCCACAACGGCCTGGTCAATGCCTGCTATCTGCAGCGCGCCGGCCTGGATGTGTTGGTGGTCGAGAAGAACGACTGGGTCGGGGGCGCGGCCACCAGCCGCGAGCTGACGCCGGGCTTCCTCTATTCGAACTGCTCCTATGTCTGCTCGCTGTTCCGGCCCGAGATCATGCGCGATCTCGAGCTGCCGCGCTTCGGCCTGCAGGTAATCTCCTACGAAGGCGGCGCCGTGTTCACGCGCGACGGCGACTACCTCGCCAACTACCGCGACCACGACGCGCATCGCCGCGAGTTCGCCCGTTTCTCGAAGCGCGACGCCGAGGCCTATGACCGCTACTCACGCGACGTCACGAGGCAGTGCCGCTTCATCCAGCCGCTCTTGATGCGCACCGCGCCGGATCCCACCAGCTTCAGGCCGCGCGATCTCGGCGAACTGCTCTATCTGGGGAAGAAATTCGCCGGTCTCTCGGCCGAGGAAATGGCGCTGACCCTGCGCTTCTGGACGATGTCGATCTCGGACTTCCTCGACGAATATTTCGAGACCGACGTCATCAAGGCGAACTTCGCGCTTTCCGGCATCATCGGCACGGCGCTCGGCCCGATGTCGCCCGGCACGGCCTATGTTCTGCTCCACCACTATATGGGCGAGGTCGATGGTTCGGTCGGCGCCTGGGGCTATGCGCGCGGCGGCATGGGCGCCGTTACCAAGGCGCTGGCCGCGTCTTTCAAGGCTAGCGGCGGCACCATCCGCACTGGCGCCGAGGTCGACCATGTGCTGATCAGGAACGGCAAGGCCAAGGGCGTCGTGCTCGCCGGCGGCGAGGAGATCTTTGGCAAGCTCGTCATCTCCAACGCCGACGTCAAGCGCACCTTCCTGAAGCTGGTCGAGGAAAAGGAACTGCCCGATATCTTCCTGCGCCGTGTCAAGAATTTCAAGATCCGCGGCTCGTCCGGCAAGGTCAACATCGCGCTGGATTCATTCCCCGAATTCCCGGCTCTGCCGAAGGATTCGCCGGTCTATCGCGCCGATATGCATTTCACTGATTCCATCGAACGCATGGAGCGCGCCTATGACGACTGGAAGGCCGGGCGCTGGTCGGCCGATCCCTTCCTCGACATGATGATCCCGACCACGCTCGACCCGACCATGGCGCCGCCGGGCAAGCACTTCATGAGCTGCTTCGTGCAATACGCCCCACCCAAGATAAACGACCGCGACTGGACCGATGCCGACCGCGATGGCTTCGCCGAGAGCGTGATTTCCCAGATCGCCGAATATTCGCCCGGCTTCCGCGATCGCATCGTCCATATGGAAGTGCGCACGCCGCGCGAAATCGAAGCCGAGGTCGGCCTCACCGAAGGCAACATTTTTCAAGGCGAGCTCACCTTCGACCAGTTGCTGTTCAATCGCCCGGTGCCGGGTTACGCGCAATACCGGTCGCCGGTCGGCGGGCTCTATATGTGCGGCTCCTCCACTCATCCCGGCGGCGGCGTCATGGGCGCACCCGGACGCAATGCCGCCGCCGAGATCCTGCGCGATCTCGCCAAGCCGACCCTGCATATGAGCCCCGCCCATGACGTCATCTGATTTGAACTGGGACGCCATCGTCATCGGCGGCGGCCACAACGGCCTCGTTGCCGCCGCCACGCTGGCCAAATCCGGCCGCAAGGTGCTGGTCCTCGAAGCCGGCAACGAGGTCGGCGGCGCCGCGCGCACCGAGGAGTTCGCGCCGGGTTTTCGCGCTTCCGCCGTCGCGCATCTGCTCAATCGCCTGCATCCCGATGTCGTGAAAACGCTGGAGCTGGAGCGGCACGGGCTGAAGATCGAGCGCGGCGATTTCGTGCCGTCGGTGGCGCTGTCGAGACACGGTCCGCTGGTGCTGCATGGCGCCTATGGCGAGGTGCTGACCGGCGCCAGCCCTTCGGAGCAGTCCGCCTGGAAGGAGCTGCGCGCGCAATTACTGCGCTATGCCGGCGTGCTGAAGCCTTTCCTGTCGCGCCGGCCGCCGGACCTTGCCGGCATGTCGCTGGCGGAAATGACCGGGCTCGGCCAGACCGCGTTGGCGCTGAAGCGGCTCGGCAAGGAAGATATGCGCGACTTCCTGCGCGTGCTTTTGATGAATGTCTACGACCTGCTCGACGAACAGCTGTCTGACGATCGGCTGAAGGGCCTGCTCGCCTTCGACGCGACGCTCGGCTCGCATCTGGGACCGCGCTCGCCGACCTCGCTGCTCGGCCTCTACTATAGGCTGGCCGGCGAGATCGGCGGCCTCGCCGGCGCGCAGATGCAGCCGAAGGGCGGCATGGGCGCCGTCGTCGCCGCCATCCGCGCGGCGGCGGAAAACGCGGGCGTTTCGATCCGCCCGGCTTCGCCGGTCGCCAAGGTCATCGTCGAGAAGGGCCGCGCCGTCGGTGTCGTCACGCAGAGCGGCGAAATCTTGCGCGCCAAGACCGTCGTTTCCGCCATCAATCCCGCAACGACGATCCTTGATCTCGTCGGGCCGCGCGAGGTCGACACCGGCTTCGTGCGCAAGGTGAAGAACATCCGCATGAAGGGCGACGCGGCAAAGCTGCATCTGGCGCTCGATCGGCCGCCGCAATTCACTGGCGTGGACGCCGCCGGCCATAAGGGCCGCCTCGTCATCGCGCCTTCGCCCGACCATGTCGAGCGCGCCTTCAACCCGTCGAAATATGGCGAGTTCTCGCCCGAGCCGGTGATGGAGATCACGCTACCCAGCCTCGCCGATCCCGCACTCGCGCCGTCCGGTGCCTGCGTGCTCTCGGCGGTGGTGCAATATGCGCCCTATGCGCTGACAGAGGGCTGGACCGCCGGCAAGCCGCAATTCCTCAAGGCGATCATGGCGCAGCTCGAAACCTATGCGCCCGGCATCGGCGCGACGGTGCGCCACGCCGAGCTGTTGACGCCCGCCGACATAGAGGCGCGCTACCGTATGCCCGGCGGCCACTGGCATCACGGCGAATTGCAGGCCGACCAGATGCTGGTGTCGCGGCCCGTCTCCGGCTGGTCGGGCTACGACACGCCGCTCGAAGGGCTGTTCCTTGCCGGCGCCGGCTCGCATCCGGGCGGCGGCATCTCCGGCGCGCCGGGCCTCAACGCCGCGCGCCGCATCATCGCGATGAGGGCATAGGATGTTTTTGCAAATCGCTGAAGCCGCGCTCTACGGCGAAGGAACGCCGTCATGAACCATCATCCCACCATCAAGCCGTCAACCGACGCCCGCACCCTCGCGCAATCCCATTTCCGCACGCTGCGGCTCGGCACGCCGTTCCAGCCACGCATCGACGCGCTCGGATTGAAGCAGGATTGGTACAACTGGGCCGGCTACCGCGCGCCACATTCGCTGTGGGATGAGGAGCTCGAATATTTCGCCATCCGCAGTCAGGCGGCGCTGTTCGACATCTCGCCGATGACGAAATACCGGATCGAAGGTCCGGACGCCGAAGCCTATCTCGACCGCGTCACCTTGCGCGATGTGACCAAGCTGAAACCGGGTCGCGTCCACTACACCGCCTGGTGCGACGACGAAGGTTTCGTGCTCGACGATGGCACTTTGTTCAGGCTCTCGCCGACACGCTTCCGGCTGTGCTCGCAGGAACGGCACTTGCCCTGGCTGCTGGACAGCGCGATCGGCTACGAGGTCAGTGTCGAGGAAGAGACCGAGGCGGTTGCCGGCTTGGCGCTGCAGGGCCCGACCTCCTTCGCCATCCTGCGCGACGCGGGCTTTGCCGGCATCGAGCGGCTGAAGGTCTTCGACCTCGCCGAATTCGCGCATGATGGCGCTGCCCTGACCATATCGCGCACCGGCTTCACCGGCGATCTCGGCTACGAGCTGTTCGTGCCGGCGGACAAGGCGCTGAGCCTGTGGGACCGGCTGATGGCGGCGGGCGAACTGCGCGGCATCCGCGCCATCGGCTATACGGCGTTGAACCGCGCTCGCCTCGAAGCCGGGCTGATCGTCGCCAACGGCGACTTCACAGCTGCCGAGCACGCCATCCGCACGGACCGCCTGCGCATGCCGGACGAGATCGGCCTCGGCTTCATGATCGATCCGCAAAAGGGCCACTTCAACGGTCGCCGCGCCATCCTCGAAGCCCGGTCGAAGAAGAAGCTGCGGCATTTGTTGGTCGGGCTGGAGATCGAAGGCAACATTCCAGCCGAACACGCCATCCTCTACTACCGCAAAAGCCAGGAGGTCGGATTGGTCAGCGCGGCGATGTGGTCGCCCATGGCCAAGCGCAACATCGCGCTTGCCTCGCTGCGGCGGCCTTATGGCGATACCATCGTCGACGACCTCTGGGTCGAGATCTACGCCATGCGCGAGCTGCAGTACCAGAAGCTGATGAAACGAGCGAAAGTGGTGCCGCGGCCCTTCATCAAGCTCGACCGCCGCACAGCCAACCCGCCAGCGGACTTTTGACCATGGCAAGCGAAGCGGAAGACCTGGAAGCGGAGGCCACCGAGCAGTGGCAGCTGGTTAACACGCCGCTCGGCGAGATGTGGTCCGGCCGCACCCGCTACGCGGCGGCCATGTTCTTCTTCAAGCGCGGCGAGATGAACGCCGAGACGCTCGAGGTCTACCGCATCTGCGCCCGGCTCGACGCGGAAAACCCCTTGCCGATCATCCGCGATCGCGCCGTCGGCAAGGAATGGCTGAAGCGCATGGGTTACGCGCTGTAACGCGCTCAGCCGATCGTCCTTTCCAACACGCTCAACCAGTTACGATAGGCGATCTTCTCGATCAGCGTGCGTCCGAAACCGCGCGCGGCGAGCGCGGCGATGAGCTTCGGCAAGCCGGCGACGTCGCCGATAGGGGCCGGGATCATGGCGCCGTCGAAATCGGAGCCGAGGCCGACGCCGTCCTCGCCCAGCGCCTGTAAGAGCGAGTCGATATGGCGCACCATGATGTCGATGCTGGTGTCGGCGTTCATGCGACCGTCCTCGCGCAGGAAGCCGGTGGCGAAATTCAGCCCCACCATGCCGCCAGACTCGCGGATCGCGCCGAGCTGCCAGTCGGTCAGGTTGCGCGAGTGGCCGCAGATCGCATGCACGTTGGAATGGGTGGCGACCAGCGGCGCGTCGCTCAGCGCCGCGACATCGCGAAAGCCCTTCTCGTTGAGATGCGAGAGGTCGATCATGATCCTGAGCTGATTGCAGGCCTTGACCAGCGCCTTGCCGGCGTCGGTGAGGCCAGGCCCAGTGTCAGGCGACGACGGAAAGCGGAACGGCACGCCATTGCCGAAGGCGTTGGGGCGACTCCAGACGATGCCCAGCGAGCGCAGGCCTGCGGCGTGAAGCACGTCGAGCATGGCAAGCCCGGGATCGATCGCCTCGACGCCCTCGATGTGGAACACCGCCGCGATCGAGCCCTTCGCCATCGCGTCACGCACATCGCCGGCGCTGCGGCAGACGGTCAACGCGCCGGCACGCTCCAGCCGAAACAGGATCGAGGCCATGCCGATGGTCGAGGTGATCGCCTCGGCCTGCGGCAGCTCCGGCGGCAGCGGCTCATTGTCGCTCGGCGCCGGCGGCACGGCGCTGCGCTTCGACTTCTCGACCGGCGGCGGAAAGATAGCGAACATGCCGCCGGCAAAGCCGCCCTTCCTGGCGCGCGGCAGGTCGATATGGCCGCCCGGCGTCCCCTCGATGAACAGCTTTTCGACGTCGGTTTCCTTCGACTGGTAGAGCCGAAGCAGCGTGTCGTTATGTCCGTCGAAAACGGGGATCAGGTCGGTATCGGTCATCAGGGAAGCCATTCAAATCGGGGACAGGCGGGACGACAGGTTTCGTCCGGGCGAACCGTCAACTTAGGCAAGATGATCGGGCCGTGCAAATGCCAAGGGCTTCTCCTTCTCCCCTTGTGGGCCCCCTATGGGAGAAGGTCGCCGAAGGCGACGGATGAGGGGTGTTCCAGGGAATGCCGACGTCTCACTCTGCTGGAGCATCCCTCATCCGTCTCGGCGCTGCGCGCCGATCCACCTTCTCCCAGAAGGGAAAGCTCATTGCTTCAGCACATCCGCCCATTCCGGATGACGGCGGAACTGGGCGTTGGCGAAGGGGCAGAGCGGGATGATCTTCTTGCCGGCCGCGCGTGCGTCCTCGACCGCGCGGGTGACGAGCCGAAGTCCGGCGCCCTGGCCGCGAAAGACATCCGGCACCTCGGTGTGGTCGATGATGAGCTGATGCTCACCGATCTTGGTGAAGGTCATCTCAGCCTCGGCGCCGCCGGGGCCGCGCAGCACGTAGCGTCCCTTGGAGCCGCGGTCCTCCAGTTCGATCTCGGGCAGTTGGTCAGCCATTGTTCTTGCCTCCTTCAGCGGGCGCGAGCGCGAACAGCCGCCGCGCCGCTTCGATTTCATTCGGCCGAACCTCATGCCCGCCGTCGTGCCATTCCACTGTGACATCGGCGCCGTCGGCGCGCAAATAAGCCTCAAGCCGCGATGTCAGGCTGGGCGGACAGATCGGGTCGCGCCTGCCGGCCGTGACCAGGATGCGACGACCGGCAAGGCTGCCCCGCACCTCAGGTTCGAACGGGATCAGCGGATGCATCAGCGCCGTGGCGTCGAACAGGCTCGGCTCGGCGAACACCACCGAAGCCAGGATGTTGGCGCCGTTGGAGTAGCCGAGGCCGAACACCGCCGAGGGTTTTGCCGCCTCGACATGCGCCTTGACGAAGCCCGCCATCTTCGATGTCGCGCGCGCCAGGTCGTCCATGTCGTAGACGCCCTCGCCGGTGCGGCGGAAGAAGCGGGCGGCACCATGCTCCGACACGTCGCCACGTGGCGAGACGATCGTCGCCGAAGGCACAAGCTCGCGGCCGAAGCCAAGAAGCTGGTTCTCATCCGCGCCAGTGCCGTGGAAGACGAAGAGCAGTGGGCCGCCCGGCGAACCGGGCAGCACCTTGTGGATGTAAGCGTCCTTGCTCATGGCTCAGCCTTCCAGTTTCTGCAGATGCTCTTCGAGATAAGGCCGCAAATGCTGATGCTGGGTCGGCAGCTTCAGCGCCTCGCCGAGATGCGCGGTGTCCTCATCGCGGTCGAATCCCGGTTCGTTGGTCGCCACCTCGAACAACACACCGCCCGGCGTGCGGAAATAGATCGCCCAGAAATAGTCGCGATCGATGACCGGCGTCACGCCATAACCCGTGTCGATCAGCGCCTTGCGCACTTCGAGCTGCTTGGCGCGATCCTCGACCGCGAAGGCGACGTGATGCACTGAGCCGGCGCCGAGATTGGCAAAGCCGGCACCCGGCAGCGATTCGATGTCGACGACATCGGCGCCGTTGCCGTTCTTGATGGCCAGCCGGCGGACGTTGCCGGACTTGTCGACTTCCTCATAGCCCATGAACTTCAACAGCTCCTCGGTGGCGCCGCCATCCTTCAGCCGCAGCGAGACCGAGTGAAAGCCGCGGATCGCCTCGTCGCCGGGAACCCCGCCCTTGACCCAGGGCGCCCTCTTGTCGGCCTTGTCCTCGACGAGCGCGAAGCTGTCGCCGTCCGGACCGGTGAAGGTGAGCCGCTTCTCGCCAAAACTCTCCGTGCGGGCGACGTTGCCCACACCCTCGTCGGCGAAGCGCTTTTCCCAATAGGCGAGCGTGCCTTCCGGCACCGAGAACACCGTCGTGCCGACTTCGCCGACGCCATGCCGGCCCTTGCCGATATCGGGGAACGGGAAATAGGTCATCACCGAACCCGGCGTGCCGACCTCGTCGGCATAGTAGAGATGGTAGACATCCGGCGCGTCGAAATTGACGGTCTTTTTCACCCGGCGCAGGCCGAGCTTCTTGGTGAAGAACTCGTTGTTGCGGCGAGCGTCACTCGCCATCGAGGTGACGTGATGCAGGCCCTTGATCTGATTGAGCATGATCGTGCTCCTTCCCTTGTCCTTGTGCGGCCCCCGCCGCTGTCCACGCCAATATGAGGATCGGCGGGCCGGCGGCAAAGCGGGCAAACACAGAATGGACTGTGTCATAAAAGTGAACGACTGTTCAAAATATGTTCACCAATCCATCACCGGCTTCGGCTTGCAACGCCGGTGATTTCCGTTCCATCTGGGGCGCGTCCACAAGGAGATGATCTTGGACAATCCGACGAGCCGCCCGAATGTTCTCCTCATCACCTGCGACCAGTGGCGCGGCGATTGCCTGTCGGCCGCCGGCCACCCGGTGGTGAAGACGCCGAATGCGGATGCGCTCGCCGCGCAAGGCGTGCTCTTCCGCCGGCACTACGGAGGCGCAGCTCCCTGCTCGCCGGCCCGCGCCTGCCTCTATACCGGGCTCTACCAGATGAACAATCGTGTCTGCCGCAACGGCACGCCGCTCGACGCGCGCCATGGCAATATCGCGCTTTCGGCGCGCGCGGCGGGCTACGATCCGACCCTGTTCGGCTACACCGATGTCTCGCTCGATCCCCGACAACTCTCCCCGGAGGATCCGCGGCTGCGCAGCTATGAAGGCGTGCTGCCGGGATTCACCGTGCGCCAAGCCCTGCCCGAGCATCAGAAGCAGTGGCTGTCATGGCTGCAGGCGCAGGGCATCGATACCGGCGCGGGTAGCCCCGGCATCCACCGTCCGGCCAACGGGCAAGCGGAACGCGACGTGACCAACGCGCCGCCCGTCTATTCGCAAGACCAGACGCCGACCGCTTTCCTGGCCGGCGAATTCATCCGCTGGCTCGGCGAGCAGGAGAAGAGCGTGCCGTGGTTCGCGCATGTCTCCTTCATCAGCCCGCACCCGCCCTTCATCGTGCCGGAACCCTACAACACGATGTACGATCCAGGCGATGGTCCCGCCTTCCGGCGCGCTGCAAGCTGGCAGGCCGAGGCGGAAAGCCATCCCTATGTCGCTTACGATCTCGACCGGCAGAAGCGGACAAAATTCGTTCCCGGCATCGAAGGCAAGGTGCCGGACTGGAGCGAGGAAAATTTCCGCTTAGTCCGCGCGATCTATTACGGCATGATCGCCGAGGTCGACGCGCAGCTCGGCCGCATCTGGCGGGCGATCAAATCGGCGGACGCCTGGGACGACACCGTCATCGTGCTGACCTCCGACCATGCCGAGATGATGGGCGACCATTTCATGCTCGGCAAGGGCGGCTTCTTCGACGCCAGCTACCATATTCCGCTGATCATCCGCGATCCGCGCCGGAGCGCCGGGGCCGGTTCATCCGTCGACCGTTTCACGGAGGCGGTCGATATCTTCCCGACCTTGCTCGACCTGATCGGCGCCGCGCCACAGCGCCATCTCGACGGCCGTTCGCTCGTGCCCTGGATCGAGGGCAAGACGCCGGAGACCTGGCGCGACGCGGCGCATTGGGAGTTTGATTTCCGTACAGTCGCCAAAGATGAAGCGGAGCGCCATTTCGGTATCGCATCGAGCGCCTGCAACCTTGCCGTCATCCGCACGGCCGAGTTCAAATATGTCCATTTCGGCGGCGGTCTGCCGGCGCTTCTCTTCGACCTCTCGAAAGACCCGGGCGAGTTGAACAACGTGGCAGGCGACCCGGCCTATCTGCCCGTACGGCTTGAGTTCGCCGAAAGGATGCTCGCCTGGCGCGCCGCGCATCTCGATCAGTCGCTGGCATTGGCGGAACTGACGGAAGATGGCGTGGTTGGGTACGTGAGTCAGGCAGTAGGCAGTAGGCAGTAGGCAGTAGGCAGTAGGCAGTAGGCAGTGAATATCCCAACCGTGGGTTGCTTCGCCAACTTTTCTTCGTCTACTGCCTATTCCCTACTGCCTACTGCCTAATCCCTAATCCCTATTTCAACATCATCCGCTGCTGGTCGCGGTTGGCGGCATAACTGCTCTTGTCATAGGCCGTCTGCGCCTGCAACTGTTCCTTGGTGAAGTTGGTATAGAGATATTTCTTGCCGTTCTTGTCGGTCATGAATTTGAGCTTATCCATGCCGATCGCCACTTCCTTGGCGCCGATGCCGAGGAAGCCGCCGACATCGACAATGACTGCGTCCGGCTTGTTGTCGGGCGTCAGCACGACATCGCCGATCGAACCGATCTCGGCATCGTTGGCGCCATAGACGGTGGTGCCCTTGAGATCGTCACCGCGGATGTTGCCCATCGGCATCTCGGTCAGCGTCGACTTGTCGATGGAAGCGGTCTTGGTCTGGTCGGTTGCGGCCGCGCCGTTATCGGCGGGCTTGTTCTCGGCCTTGCTCTGGGCCGGCGGCGTCGCAGGTTTGTTCTCGGCCGTCGACTTGGCGGGCTCTGCCGGTTTGGCCCCCTTGTCGGAGGTCGTATCCGAAGACACCACCGCGGGCGTGGTCGCCGCAGGAGCGTTGCTCGCGGCCGTCGTCGAGCCGGGCGCCGGATCATAGGCCTTGCGGTTGAAATCGGGCTGGGCCTGCAGTTCCTCCTTCGTCGTCTCGGCCACCAGCCAGCGGTCGCCGTTCTTCTCGGCCCATTTTGCCTTGGCAAAGTCATAGGTGACATTCTTGGTGCCGATGCCGAGGAAGCCACCGACGCCGATCACCAGCGACTCGGCCTTGCCGTCCTTGGCAAGTACGATGTCCTTCACGTCGCCGATCTTCTGGGCGTCGTCCGCGGTGTCGTTATAGACCGACTCGCCCATGATGTTGGTGGCGAGGTTGCCCTCGGCCTTCTTCACCGGCTCGGCCGGTGCGGCCGCCGGAGCCTGCGTTGTGGTCGTGTTGTTAGCAGGTTGCGTAGCGTCGGCCGACTGCGCTGGCGCCGGATCATAAGGCTTGCGGTCGAATGCCGGCAGAGCGTTCAGTTCCTCTTTCGTGGACTTGGCGACCAGCCAGCGGTCGCCGTTCTTTTCGGCCCATTCCAGCTTGCCGTAGTCGAAAGCGACGTCCTTCTTGCCGACGCCAAGGAACCCGCCGACCCCGATAATGGCGGATTTGGCATTGCCGCTGGAATCGAAGACGACATCATCGACCTTGCCGATGTCCTGCGCATCGTCGCCGGTGCCGTTATACACAGACTCGCCGATGATATTCGTCATCAGCGCGCCGTCCGAGCGCATGACCGGAGCCGGATTTTCAGCGGCCGGGGCCTGGGCGGGAGCGGGCGTAGCCGTTTGCGCAAAGGCGCCGGTTGCAAGCAGCGTTGCCAGCGCGGTGGTCGCAAAAAGGGTGCGGATCATCATAGTCTCTCCTCGTGCCTGATCTGTGCATTGCGCTTTCTCGGCCAGCCTCTGGGGGCGGGTCGGGAGCGGCAGTGTCGATAGGTTCACAACGTCGTGACCGGGGTGTTGTTCCAACCACAACGCATTCATGACTGGCTGGAATCCTGAACCTCGGGGTGGAACCTTTGCGGCCGCATCTTCGTTGCGGCGTGCGGCTGAGGGTCTGCCGGCTTAAACTGGCCTGAAGGCAATACGGAGTGGTGCATGCGGTTTGCTGCGGTGCTGAACCAGGACGGCGGCACGCTCCGCACCATCGATTTGGAAGCATTTTCCGAGCAGCTGCGTCAGACGCTGGAAGCGGCGGGACATTCGGTCGATATCGGTATCGTCGCCGGCCGCGACATCGCCACGGCGCTGGAGAAGGCCATCGCCAGGCGGAACATCGACGTCGTTCTTGCCGGAGGCGGCGACGGCACGATTTCCACTGCGGCGGCTCTCCTCATGAACAAGAAGAAGGTCCTGGCCATCCTGCCCGCCGGCACGATGAACCTCTTCGCGCGCGGCCTGGGCATTCCGCAGACACTGGAAGCCGCCCTGCAATCCTTCGCTGATGGAGAGGTGATCGCAGTCGATATGGCCAGCGCCAACGGCCAGCCTTTCGTGCACCAGTTCTCCGTCGGCATGCACGCCGAGATGGTTCAGCTGCGTGAAAGGATGGACTTCGGCTCGCGCCTTGGAAAGATGCGGGCATCCGTGCGCGCCGCATGGGCGGCGATCAACAATCCGCCCGCCCTCAAGGTCAGCCTGAGCGTCGGCAAGGCCGAGATCGTCACCCGCACCACCGGCATCGGTATCTCCAACAATCTGTTCGGCGAAGGCCATCTGCCCTATGCCGACAACCCGGCCGGGGGCGTGCTCGGCATCTATGTCAGCGTCGCGCGCCGGCGTCATCACTTGGCAAAACTCCTGCTGGACATGCTACGCGGCAGGCTGCGCCAGAGCGCGCATGTCGAAGTGCATCAGGCAGGCAGGGCTGTGCTGAAGATTCACTCGCCCGCCAAAAAGTTCAGCGCGGTGCTGGATGGCGAACTGATCAGGCTGGAGCGCGAAACGACGATCGAAATTCACCCCGGCGCGCTGAAAGTGCTCGTACCGGCAAGCAATGCCCAGGCAAGAGCGGCGTGATCAACCGCCCTGGACGGATTTCTGTGCCGCGGGCGGCGCTTCCGGCACGGCCTGCTGCGTGGTCGGCGATTTGATCAGCTCGCCGTAAATCTCGACTGCCCCCCAAGCGATGAAGGCGAGCAGCAGCCCGGCGATGAGGATCCTGAGCGCATGCCAACCCCAATGCCCCTGGCGTGCTTTGTCTTCGGGTACGATCTTGGTCACTCTTGGCCTCCATGCTGCGCGGCGGCGGGCGCTTTACGTACGGTCGGGTAACGGGTCTTGATCGGGAAGGTTCCGAGCCAGGGAATGACATCCGCCGCCTTGCCCAGGTCAGCGACGTTGGCCGCGAGTTCCGCCGGCGTCCCTCGCCCGCAGGAAAGATGCCGCCGAGCCTGAGGTCCCGGCGTTTCCTGAAGCGCTTACGACATGTCCTGCGGGTCCTGCTTCGGTGGCGTGGGCTTGGCGTTCTCGCGATAGATGGCGTAGGCGACGACCGCCAGGGCGGGCGCGATGACGGCTCCTAGCCCGCCCTTGCTCTTGGCAATGGCCGGAAGCAGGGCAAGTGCCGCGGTAACGCCCAGCGCGGTCATGTCGGCCTGCCGCCGTCTTGCGCGCCGCCTGCTGCGCATGCTGGTCGTCAGCTTGTGAATGACAAGGATGAGACCGGCAACCACCAGGAAGCCGATGCCGAAGCCGAGACTGGTCGCCAAAGGTCCGTAGCGCGCCGCCAGCCAGACATAGGCGGCGCCGATGAGGAAACCGACGCCGCACAAAGCAAAAACGGCGGCAAGTCCATAAAGGATTGCCGCCGTCCGCGCCCTGTGCAAGGCGGCCATGGCCTCGCCCGAGGCGAGGGCCGAGATCAGCGAGACAAGCGTCCCCATCTGCGGCTAGCGGCGGGAAAGCAGGGCGAAGAGGAAACCGACGCCCGCCGCGATGGCCAGCGACGTCACCGGCTTCTCGCGCACTTTGGCGATCAGCTGCGCTTCGATGTCCTCGGCATTTCCCCGCATGCTCTCGAACGCGGCTTCGCCCTGCGCCCGCAATTGCTCGACGCCATCCGAGGCGGCGCGACGGGCCGCGCCATAGCCGTGTTGACCGGTCTTGGCGAGCTGCTCCGTAAGTTTTTGGATATCCACCTTCAGCTGCTCGATATCGGCCTCGAGATCGGCGGTGGTTGCTTGGTCCGTTGCGGATTTGCCTGCGGCGGTTGCCATTCTCTAACTCCTTGGGTTTGCGTTGGTTTCAACGCCCGTTCAGCGCCATGGTTCCGGTCGTCGCGACCCCTAAGCATCCTAGATGAGTGGCCTGCGTTCCTCGCCCAGTCCCTCCCATCGGGCAAGCTTCTTCAGTCCATCATAGTCGATCACTTCGCAGCCGCCATCTCGCCACATCACGAGCTTGCGGTCCATCAGCTTGCGGATGGTCTTGTTGGTATGGACCAGCGAGAGGCCCAGCGTGTCGGCGATATGCTGTTGTGTGATCGGAATCTGCACCGGTGTCTTGCCATTCAATCCGGCGCTGCGCGCCCGACCGGCGATGAAGGCGACGAGATAGGCCGCTCGTTCGAGCGCGGTGCGGCGGCCTATGCTGAGCAGATTCTCGTCCAGCATGCGCTCCTCGCGCGACGCGATCCATGTGATATCATAGGCAAGGCCGGGATGGTTGCGATAGAGTTCCTGCAACTGGTCGCGTTCGAAGACGCACAGCAGCATCTGCGACAGCGCCTCGACAGAATGCTGCATCTCGCCCATTAGGCTTCCCTGCAGGCCGATGAGGTCGCCGGGCATGGAAAAATTGAGGATCTGCCGACGTCCGTCGGGCAAAAGCTTGTAGCGGAACGCCCAGCCGGACAGCACAGTGTAGAGATGCGCGCTGTGGCTGCCTTCGACCAGGACTGTCGCCCCCTTGTCGACCGCAAGTTCACCGCGCTTGAAGGTGCCGATGAATGACAATTCCTGCTTGTCGAACTCACGGAACGCCGGCAACGGCCGCAATGGGCACTTTTCACAAGGATATTGACGGCTGGCAACCGCGCGTGTGCTTTGGCCGGACATTTCGACCCCTCTTCGAAATCCCTGCCCTGATGGGCGCAGGGAAACGCTTGAGACCGGCAGGGGTTCCGTGAGGCTGGGACCCATGTCTTTTTTAAATGACATGGCGGCCAATTCCGCGCATGAGTGCGGCCCTGCCGAGGAGACACTGATAAGTGCCAGCACTGCTTGATGGACTGCGTATTCTCGTTCTGGAAGACGAGTTCCTGATCGCGATGGACGTCGAGCAGCTTTGCCGCGACCACGGCGCCGCGGATGTGACGATCGTGCGTGAGCTCGGCGAGATCGACGGGCGGGCGCTGCCTGCGCGCTTCGACGTGGCGGTTGTCGACCTGATGCTCGGCGGCGTCTCGACTCTGGATTTCGCCGCGCGGCTGCGCAGCGAGGGCGTGCCGTTCGTATTTGCCTCCGGCTATTCGGATTCGGACGAGATCAAGGATTCGTTCCCGGATATCCGGCTGATCGCCAAGCCCTACTCGGGCGACGATCTGATCGAAGCCGTGGCCATGGCCTGCGGCCGGGCCGCCCCGGCCTGAGGCCATCCTTGCAGTCGCAATCGTAACCGGTCGGTTCAAGCCGCGTTCGAACCTGTGACCTGCGCCGAGATCGCGTCGGGCCCGAACTCGTCCTCTCCGGAAATCTTGAGGATCTCCTGCAGCCTCGCGCGCGCCCGGCTGACGCGGCTCTTGATCGTGCCGACCGCGCAGCCGCAGATCTCGGCGGCTTCCTCATAGGAGAAGCCGGAGGCGCCGATCAGGATGATGGCTTCGCGCTGGTCCTCGGGCAGTTGCTCGAGCGCGCCGCGGAAATCCTTGAGGTCGAGCTGGCCGTGCTGGGACGGGTGGACGGCAAGCCTGGCCGTCATGATGCCGTCGCTGTCCTGAACTTCGCGGCCGCGCTTGCGCATCTGCGAATAGAATTCGTTGCGCAGGATGGTGAACAGCCAGGCCTTCAGATTGGTGCCGGGCTGGAAGCTCTCATGCTTGTCCCAAGCCTTGACCAGCGTTTCCTGGACGAGGTCGTCGGCCCTGTCGGCATTCTGCGTCAGCGACACGGCAAAGGCGCGAAGGCTCGGGATCGCACCGAGCAACTCGGTCTTGAAGTCCTGGGATACCGCCGCCATGCCTCAGTCCTTTTTCTGGGCAGGTTCGGTCTGTTCCAGTTGGCTGAGCAACTGAGCGAAACGGTCCGGCACATGGTCCGAGACCAACTCGTCATAATATTGTTTGAGCTTGCGGGCTATTTCTGAGTTTGCCCCAAGCGGATTGCCGTCCCCGTTCCGATGCCTGCTTGCGGCATCAGCCAACTGTTTTTTCTTCATTTCTTTCATAGGTGCCCTAGTTTCCAGCGCCTGAACCGCTCTTCGACTTCAAACCACAACGCAAGCGGAACCTTCGTCTGGTTGCCCATCCCAAGCCTCGAAACGCCCGATCGCTAATTTAGTTCCACAGCCGGCGGAACTTTTTCCGAAAGCCGGCGTTTAACTTTCAGGGGCATGCATCGGTGCGGCCTTGAACGTGCAACGTCATCTGAGGGAGACGTCAATAATGAGTTTGTCCGCAACCATCGCGCCGCATCTTCCGTTCCTGCGCCGCTTCTCGCGGGCGGTATCGGGATCGCAGGAAAGCGGTGACGCGTTGGTCGCCGCAATGCTGGAAGCCATCATCGCCGATACCAATATCTTCCCCGAAGCCTCGAGCGACCGCATTGCGCTGTACAAGGTTTTCGCCAGACTGTTCACCTCCGTGGCCATCCGCGTGCCGCAGGAACAGGCCCAGACCGCCTGGGAGCAGCGGGCCGCGGCCAATCTGAATGCGATCGCACCCCTGCCAAGGCAGGCTTTCCTCCTGGTTGCCGTCGAGGGCTTCAGCGAGGATGAGGCGGCGGAAATCCTCGATGTAGACGAGGACGAGTTCTCGGAACTGCTTGCCCAGGCGAGCAATGAGATTTCCCGGCAGGTCGCGACCGAAGTGCTGATCATCGAGGACGAGCCGCTGATCGCCATGGATATAGAGGAGATGGTCGAGAGTCTCGGCCACCGCGTGGTCGGCACAGCGCGCACGCATGCCGAGGCTGTGGCCGTGTTCGGCAAGACGCGGCCGAAAATGGTTCTGGCCGACATCCAGCTCGCCGACGGCAGCTCGGGCATCGAAGCCGTCAACGAGATCTTGTCCTCCACGCCGGTGCCGGTGATCTTCATCACCGCCTTCCCGGAACGCCTGCTGACCGGCGAACGGCCCGAGCCGGCCTTCTTGGTCACCAAGCCGTTCAATCCCGACATGGTCAAGGCCTTGATCAGCCAGGCCTTGTTCTTCGACCGTCAGGCCAAGGCCGCCGCCTGATCTTCTTCGAGGCTTGGACCTTGAGCGTCATGCGAGGCCTTCGCGCCGCTCGTGAGGCTTGGCCGTTTGCGGTCTGAAAAGCCCCTTCAAGGGGATCGTCTTTTTCAGCAAATGGTGGAACAAACGACACCGAGCCACGTTCTTTTCCCGACGTAAGAAGGAGACGCATCATGCTGTACTGGGCGCTCGTATTTCTCGTAGTTGCGATCATCGCCGGCGCGCTTGGATTCGGCGGCATCGCCGGCACATCGGCAGGCATCGCGCAGATTCTGTTCTTCGTTTTCCTCGCCTTCCTGGTGATTTCGCTCATCGCAGGCCTCTTCAGGAGAGCCTGACCGCAACACTGGAAGCCGCACCCCTCAAACGGTTTCCAGCCACCGCCGGACGGCGCCTCGAAAGAGCACCGTCCGGCGGACCGTTTTTGGAGAGCCCTGCGATTTCAGGGGCCGAGCCCCACCGCGATTTCCAGGCGCTGGCTGACGCGGAACCAGTTGCGGATTGAGCCGTTCAAGGACCGAGTACGGGATGTTCCAATGCCTTCCGAGGGTCCCACGAAAGACAGAATTGAAAAGCAGAGCGGCGACGTCATCGCAATACATCCCTCGGAGAACGGGATGCAGTTGGGGCGAGCCTTGCTCCATGCCCTGCACAACGCCGGGATTTCGGTTCTCTACCAGGACCGGCAGATGAAGACGGTCTGGGCGCGCAACATGAGCGCGCCTTGGGCGTCAGAAACAGCCGACGGCAAGGACCTGCTTTCGCCGGCGCAGGCCGAACGCATACAAGCCGCCAAGCTCAAGGTGGTGGAATCCGGCAAGGCCGACCAGCTTGAGCTCAGCATCCCGGGAAGCCAGGGTGTCCGCTGGTTCCAGCTTTGGATCGATGCCGACCGCGGCGACGCCGGCGATGTCCTCGGCGTCGTCACCACCATGGTGGAGACGACGGAGCAGAAACGCCGCGAGCAGACGCTGAAGGCGTTGCTGCGCGAAGTCAGCCATCGATCGAAAAATCTTCTGGCCATCATCCAGAGCATCGCCACTCAGACCGGGCGCTATACGGAGACGCTCGGCGAGTTCCTGGCGCGGTTTCGCGGCCGGCTGCAATCGCTGGCGTCCTCGCAGGATCTGGTCACATCCTCCAACTGGCGGGGAGCGGCGCTGCAGGAACTCGTCTCCGGCCAGGTCGGCCGCTACAGCAGCGATCTGGCCAACAGTCTGCGGTTCGCAGGCGAAAATCCCTATCTCAATCCCAATGCCGCCCTGCATATCGGCCTGGCGATGCATGAGCTGGCCGTGAATTCCGTGAGCTACGGCGCGCTGTCGCGGCCGGAGGGCCATGTCGAGGTCCGCGCCAGGCTCGAGGCCGAAAACGGAACCCCGCCCAACCTTCTGCTGACCTGGACGGAGGCGGTCGGCGACACGCCGCGCAATGAGAAGCGTTTCGGCAGCGTGGCACTGGAACGCGTCGTGCCGATGTCGCTGAATGGCTCAGCGACGTTGGAAATCGGCAAGGACCGCATGGAATACCGTCTCACTGTCCCGCACGGGAATTTCGAGACGGACTGATAGCGCCGGGCGTGAGAGCAATTCCAGCAAAAGTGTGCAGCGGTCAGGCTCGGCCGCTTCGCGGTACCGTCCGTCCGGAATTGCGTCAAAACGGAGAGGGAGCGCCTTGCCGGCGAAGGCCCTTAACCGGCTGTTCACCATAAAGCCGGATCCTGTGCTCCCGGCCGACGATGCGCCGGAAACCCATCCGCGCCCCGGCGCGACCGGGGAGAACTGAAATGATGGTTGCCGACATGAACAGGCTGGAGCAGGCCGCCCGCGTCTCGATGAGCGGCTTCCAGGACGCCGAGCCGCCGCCGGCGTCGCAGTCGTCGCATCTTTCGCTCCGCGTGGGCGCGATCGCGCTTCTGGCCGCCGTGGCCTTGACCGCGGCCTGGCAATTGTTCTGACCCCACATGCGGCTTTGACGCCCAGACTTTAGCGCCGCCGTTTCGCGCGGAGCGCTTCAGGCTCCAGCCTGGAACTTTTGTTCGCCGAGATTCGTTGTTTGCGGCGAGAGGTTTGGAGCCATTGAACACATCGCCGTATTGCTCTTCGTCGTCGGCTGTTCGAGCACGACGGCCGATTGCGGGAACTCGAATTGCCCGTCAGGGTCTTCGAAACCGCACAGGCTCGGCGCCCTGCAGGGTCACGCCCCCAACATCATCGGCAAGTGCCTCTCCGTGGATCCCGCGCTGGAGGACGACTACGAGCGGATCGTCTGAACGTGCGGCCCGACGGCGCTGGTTGCATCGCTGGAGGCGTCTGGCATGCTTGTCGCGTCGAACGGCGGACGCCCCGAAAAAGACTATGTTAGGCAACAGTAGAATCTGGCAGGCAAAGCACTTTTTTTCATGCTAAATGGTTGCTGGCACTGCCGAAAGTGAGGACAAAGTGAGGAGCAATTCTATGCGGAAGATGATCATTGCCATGTTTGCCGTGGTCGCCGTCAGCGGCTGCACCACGACCGAGCAGGACGTCGTCGGCGGCGGCCTGATCGGTGCTGGTGTGGGCGGCTTGGTCGGCGGCGGCAAGGGTGCGCTGATCGGCGCGGCCGTCGGTGCCGGGTCGGGCCTTCTGGTTCGCAACCTGCGCAACGGCTATTGCCAGTATCGCGATCATCGCGGCCGGATCTACACGGCTCGCTGCAACTAGTTCAGCACCCGAAGACCGGAGGCCGGCTGCCGGCCTCCGGTTTTTCAAAATTCAAATCGCGGATTTGCCTCACGCTGCCAGCGGGATCCTGATCTCCACCTTCAATCCGTCGGCGTGGTAGTCGCGCACGATCGTGCCGCGCAATTCGCGTGTGACGTTGAGGTCTATCAACTTGGTGCCGAAGCCGGTCTTGACTGGCGCTTCCAGTTCCTTCTGACCCGCCTCGCGCCAGTTCAGGACCAGCGTCCGCTCACGACCGCGGCCTTCGACGCTCCAGACGACCTTGAGAGCCCAGCTCCCCTTGACCGAATTGGCGCCGGCCTCGCCATATTTCAGCGCGTTGGTGGCGAGTTCATGAAAGGTCAGCCCGAGCGCCTGTGTCGTCGTCTCGTCCAGCAGCACTTGCGGCCCTGACAACACGCCTTCGGGAAGGTCCTTGCCGAACACTTGCCCGAGTTCGATGCGCAGCAGGTCGCCGAGATCGGCTTTCTGCCAGCGCGAGCGCGTGAGCATATCCTGCGATGCCGCCATGGCCTGCAGGCGCGCCGAAAACGATGCCGAAAACTCCTTGACGTCGGTGGCTTGCGAGGCCGTCTGCCGCGCGATCGCAAGCACGCGCGTAATCGAATTCTTGATGCGGTGCTTCATCTCCTGCAGGATCAGGTCCTTTTCCAGCAGGCTCTTTTCGGTCGTCTCGTGCAGCGCCGATTTCGCGTCATAGGCGCGTTCCTGATAGCGCGCCACCAAGGCGATGGCGCCGGCGAGCAGCAGGCCGAACAGCCCGAGCATCACCGGAATGGCGCGCGAGGACGGCGGCTCGAAGGCGCTTGTCGGCCGAAACAACAAGGTCCACGGCTGGCCCGCCACGACGATATCGCGGCGCGCCAAAAGCTTCGCGCCGATGCGTTCTGCCGGCGGAGCTTCCGACCGGAACAACAAATTGCCGGCCTCGGGCTTGCCGTCATAGACCTCGACATTGACCGGCAGCAGCGGCGAATGGTTGAGCGCGACCTGGAACAGGTCCTGCGCGCGGAAGGCGGCGTAAAGAAAACCGGCCGTGGAGGAGCGGCTTGCATTGATCACGTCAGGCGCGGTTTCGACGTTCAGCCGCACGAAAACCAGGAATCCCGTGAAGGTCTGCGTCACGCCAGCGCCCTGGCCGAGCTGGACCATGCCGCTAGCATGCTGCTGGTCATCCGCCATCGCCTTTTCGATGGCCGCGCGCCGTACCGGCTCGGTGAACATGTCGAAGCCGATGATCGACTGGTTGGACGTATCGAGCGGCTCGAACAGCACGATCGGCGTGCGCCATTGCTGCGTCGTGGCGGGATAGATCGGATGCGCCGACCCATGGTCGTGCAGGATGTCGCGTTCCACCGCCGCCTCGTCGCCGGTTTTGGCGAGCCTCAGGAAGCCGACGCCGCGCAGCCCCGCGAAATTGTCGTCGATGTCGAGCGCGGTGAAGAAGGCCTTGAATTCGCCGCGCGAGATGTCGCCGTTGCGGGCATCGAACAGCGCCTGTGTCGAACGCAGCAGCGACAGATGCAGGTCGATGCGGCTCTCGATACGGCTCAGCGCGTCATCGGCGGTGCCCTCGAACTTGATCCGAGCCGCCTCCTGCGTCGCGAAATAGGCAAACCCCGCCATCGTCAGGCTGATCAGCGCGACGGCGACGAAGGCAACGATCGGAAAGAGCTTCTTCAAATCAAGGATGCGGCCCGTGGACGGTCGAGGACCTTTATGGGCAAGTCTCCGCGCCAACACAATGGCGCGGTCAAATCATCACCGCGGCTGGTACATCACGCAGTCGTTAATTAGCCGGCTATTATCACGCCGCGATCTTCAGCGCGCCCGGACCCGGAATGGCGCCTGGCGGGCATTTGCCCAGGATGATCATTCCGAGCACCTCGTCCTGGGTGACGTCGGTGGTGCGCGCGGTCCCGACCACTTGGCCGTTCTTCATCACGCAGACCCGGTCGGCGAGCTCGAACACGTCGTGGATGTCGTGGCTGATCAGGAAGATGCCGATGCCATCGGCCTTGAGCTGCTTGACCAGTTCGCCGACTTGCGCCGTCTCTTGCGGACCGAGCGCCGCCGTCGGCTCGTCCATGATCAGGATGCGGGCGTTGAACAGGATCGCGCGCGCGATCGCCACTGACTGCCGCTGTCCGCCCGACAGCTTGATGACCGGCTCCTTGAAGCGCTGGAAGCGTGGATTGAGGCGGCCCATCACCTTGCGCGCCTCGGCTTCCATGGCGACGTCGTCCAGCGTGCCCCAACCCGTCATCAGCTCGCGGCCGAGGAACAGGTTGGCGGCGGCATCGACATTGTCGGCCAGCGCCAGCGTCTGGTAGATCGTCTCGACGCCATATTTCTTGGCATCGCGCGGATTGGAGATCGAAGCCTCCTCGCCATTGATGAATATCTGCCCGCTGTCGCGCTTGTAGGCGCCGGACAGGATCTTGATCAGCGTCGATTTGCCCGCGCCATTGTGGCCGAGCAGCGCCATCACTTCGCCGGGGAAAAGATCGACGGAGGCGTCGTCGACGGCGCGGATGCCGCCGAAGGCGATCGAGATGTTGCGCATGTCGACCAGCGGAACGCCGGTGGGAGCGATTTCGTCAGCCATGGTCCCTCTCCTCCCTATAGTCCATGCTTGAGCATGATCTCGTCCGAAAACCGGTTTTCACTTTTTGCTTCGCTGACCTTCGGTTCGGGATCATGCTCAGACGCGCTTGCGATAGATGGTGTCGAGCCAGACCGCGACGACCAGTACCGCGCCGACGACGATGCTCTGCAGCGGCGAATCGACGCCAAGCAGCACCATGCCGGACTGCAGCGACTGCATCAGCAATGCGCCCAGCATGGCGCCGAGCACGGTGCCGGAACCGCCGGCGAGCGACGTGCCGCCGATGACTGCCGCGGCAATGACCAGCAGTTCGTCCAGCGTCCCCAGCACATTTGTCGAGGAGTTCTGCCTGGCCGACGAGATCGCCGCCGCGATCGTCGCCAGCACGCCCATGATCATGAACACCTTCATGGTGATCCAGCGCGTGTTGATGCCGGCGAGATTGGCTGCTTCCGGATTGCCCCCGATGGCGAAGACGTAGCGGCCGAAGCGCGTGCGCTTGGTGACGAAGGTCATGATCAGGCCGACGGCAACGGCCATCAGCACCGGAACGGCGATGCCATGCGCGATGAACAGCCCGCCTTCGGGAACGGTGATGTTGTTGGCGGCGGCGTAGCGGTTCACGATGCCGACGGGCCACGGATAGGAATTGGCGAGCCACACCGCGCCCAGGATGACCGCGCAGGTGACCGTGGCGAGCAGCGTCTCGGCCCAGACCGGACGCAGCGGGAAGCGGAAGCGCTTGCGCTGCACGCGGCCGTTGAAATGCATGAAGACAACCGCCAGGCAGGCGACGATGCCGACGGCCCAGCTCCATCTGGCGCCGATCGAGCCCGCCGGGCCACCGCCCATCAGCTGGAACGTAGCGTCGAGCGGCGCCACCGTCTGGCCGCTGGTGACCCACCAGGCAGCGCCACGCCATACCAGCAATCCGCCCAGCGTCACGATGAAGGCCGGCACTTCGAGATAGGCGATGATGAAGCCCTGGAAGGCGCCGATGATGAGGCCGAGCGCCAGGCCGATCAGCAATGCCAGCATCCAGATCCACGGATTGCCCAGGTCAAGCCCGACGAAGCGCACGAGGAAATGCACTTGGGCAAAGCCCATGACCATGCCGATCACCCCTTCGGCCGATCCGACCGACAGGTCGATGTTGCGCATGACGATGACCAGCACCATGCCGGAGGCCATGATCGCCACGGCCGAAGTCTGAACCGACAGGTTCCACAGGTTGCGCGGCGTGAGAAACGTGCGGCTGTCGAAGTCGAGTGGATTGACGCCGAGGCGCAGGCTGGAAATCACATGCAGCCCGATCCAGATCAAGAGCAGCGCGCCGATCATGCCGAGCATGCGGGTGTCGAGCTCGGTCGCCTTCAGGAACCGGGCGACGGCGCCGAGTTCCGACGCGCGCGCGGTGTCCGCCGGTTGGGTAGACGTCGTGTCGGTCATGATTTCCTCCCGCCCGGCCTGCCCGTCTGGCGCGGAATGCCTGGCCAAGCCTAGAAGCTATCCGCCACAGGCGGAAACACAAATCTTTTTGAGAAAACGCCGCGGCTTTCAGGCCGCGGCGCAGGGATTTTGATCGAGAGCCGGCAAAACTTAGTTGCAGGCCTTGACGCTACCGGCGGCAACGCCCGCGCAGACTTCGTCCTTCTTGATCCAGCCGGCGTCGATGACGACGTTGAGATTGTCCTTGGTGATCGCAATCGGAGTCAGGAACAGCGACTTGACGGTGTTGCCGCCAGGCGTCGTGAAGTCCTTGGCGCCGGCGATGTCGCCCATCTTCTTGCCGGCGGCGAGCTGCGAGGCGATCTCGGCGGCGTTCTTCCCGAGCTCGCGCGCGTCTTTCCACACCGACACGGTCTGCGTACCGAGCGCGATGCGGTTGAGCGCCGCGTGGTCGCCGTCCTGGCCCGAGACCGGAACGGTGCCGGCCAGGCCTTGCGCCGTCAGCGCCGCGACGACGCCGCCGGCGGTGCCGTCATTGGCCGCCACGACCGCGTCGACCTTGTTGTCGTTGGCGGTCAGGAACTGCTCCATGTTCTTCTGCGCGTTGGCGGGCAGCCAACCGTCGGTGTAAGCCTCGCCGACATTCTTGATCTTGCCGCTGTCGATCGCCTCCTTCAGCACTTCCATGGAGCCCGAGAACAGGAAGTCGGCGTTCGGATCGGCGCCCGAGCCCTTGATGAAGACGTAGTTGCCTTCCGGCTTGGCCTTGAACACCTCACGGGCCTGCATGCGGCCGACTTCCTTGTTGTCGAAGGTCAGGTAGAACACGTCCTTGTTCTCGATCAGGCGGTCGTAGCCAACCACCGGAATGCCTTCATCGAGCGCCTTCTGCACCGCCGGGCCGATCGCCGAGGCATCCTGCGCTAGGATGATCAGCGCGTTGGCGCCCTGCGAGATCAGGCTTTCAACGTCGGTCAGCTGCTTGCCCGGATTGGACTGCGCGTCGGCCGAGATATACTTGTCGCCGGCAGCCTCGATGGCGGCCTTCATCGCCGCTTCGTCAGTCTTCCAGCGCTCTTCCTGGAAATTCGACCACGACACGCCGATCACCTTGTCCTTCGCCTCGGCGACCGACGCCAGTGTCAGCGACATGGCAACGCCCGCCAGAATGGCGGCTGCGAATTTCTTCATGATATCCTCCCTGCGCCAGTGCGGCGCGACCCAGACTGGCCCGAAGGCCGGCACAGAGGCTTTTTTTCGCGCCTCAAAAAAATAGTGATCCAGCAAAACGAAGCTGTCAACTGCGATTCTGATGGGTTTTGATGGGCCAGGGCATTTTTTTCGGCATCCGCAATAAATAATGACACAGGCTGCGGCTTCTGCCACTATCCCTAGCATGTCACCGACAGGCCATGGCATCATCATCAAGGCCGCGATGACTTGGAGGACGCGCGAGACAATGTCGGTCGGAATCCGCCACGACGATTTGCGTCGGCGCAACCGTGCCATGGTGATTTCGGCCGTGCGCCGCGCCGGCCAGCCCTCGCGCACGGAGATTGCCGCCACCACCGGGCTCAGCCACTCGACCATTTCGGCGATCTCCGCCGATCTGATCCAGGAAGGCATTCTCACCGAAAGCAAGGCCAGCGAGCCGACGGCATTGAAACGCGGCCGGCCGCAGATCGGCCTGGCGCTGAACCCCGAAGCCGCCGCGGTGCTGACCGTGGTGCTGTCGCTGAACTTCCTGTCGGTCGCCGTGATCGATTATGCCGGCCAGGTGGTTGCGGAGGAGCAGCAGCGCCTGGACACGCTCGTCATGCCCCGTGACGAGTTGATCGGCGAATGCATGGCGATCGTGCGGCGCCGGATGCGGGATCCCGACCTCGACGTGGGCAGCGTCGCACGCATCGCCATGGGCATTCAGGGCATCACCGATTCCCATTCACGCGCCATGCTGTGGTCGCCGATCACGCCACTGACCGACATCCCCTTCGCCGACCTCCTCGAAAGCGAATTCGGTATTCCCGCCACCATGGAGAACGACTGCAACATGATGGCGGTGGCGCTGCAATGGCGCGATCCCGAGCGTTATCGCGACGACTTCATAGCCATCCTGCTCTCGCACGGTATCGGCATGGGCCTGGTGCTGAAGGGCGCGCTGTTCAGCGGCACGCATTCCTCCGGCGGCGAGTTCGGCCATATGATCCATCGTCCGGGCGGCGCGCTCTGCCGCTGCGGCCGCCGCGGCTGCGTCGAGGCCTATGCCGGCAATTACGCGATCTGGCGCAGCGCCATGGGAATAAGCGAGGATGCCACGCCGACCGACGTCGGCGACGCCCATATGCGCGCGCTGGCCGCGAAAGCCCGGCAGGAGGACGGACCCGAGCGGGAGGCTTATCGCCGGGCGGGCGAAGCGCTCGGTTTCGGCCTCGGCAGCCTGTTCGCCCTCATTGACCCCGCGCCTGTCGCCATGGTCGGCGTCAGCGCGGCCGCCTTCGACCTGATCGAGCCGGCGCTGCGAGAGGCGATCGCCCAGACCGCCGGCGGCCAGCACTCGGAATCGATCTCCTTCGACACCGAGCCGAACGAACTGCCGCTGATCCGCGAAGGCTGCGCCATGCGCGCGCTGACCTTCGTCGATCAGGAGATTTTCGCGCCAGGGGTGCAGGCAAGAGCGGGGGCCGGGAAGAACGTGGCCTGAGGACCAGGAGACCACTGAAGGACCGAGTTCGGCCTTGAGCGGGAAATCATCCCTCGGCAGCGGGTTCTCCGCGATATCGCAGCGCGTCGACCACCACCCTGAAAGCCGACGAGTTCAGCCGCCTGTTTGCATAGTAGAGATAGTAGCCGGGGAGCGGGGGAACGAACACATCGAGCACGCTGACCAGCACTCCGCGGTCGAGATGGGCCTGTACCTGGTCGAGAGGCAGCAGCCCCAGGCCGACGCCGGCAAGGGCTGCATCCAGGATGAGATCGATCGAATTGTAGGTCGCCTGGCCTTCGACGCTGACGCCGACGATCCTCCCGCCGATCTTCAGGTTCCAGGCATAGAGCTTGTTTGACGTGGGCAGGCGCAGGTTGATGCAGCGATGCTCCGTCAGTTCATTGGGCTCGAGCGGCGCGCCGCGCAATCGCAGATAGTCGGGCGAACCGACGATCGCCATCGCGATATCGGGCGAAATTCTGACGGCAATCATGTCTTTGGCCACCTGCGAGCCCAGCCGCACGCCGGCATCGAAATTGTCGGCCACGACATCGGCCAGGCTGTAGTCGATGAATATCTCCACGTTCAGGCCGGGATATTGCGGCAACAGTTTCGCGATCGCCGGTGACAGGATCGTCCGAGCTGCGTGTTCAACCGATGTGATGCGGATCGTGCCGGCGGGCGTTTCCCTGAACTCGGCCAGCATCTCGATGCTCTGGTCGAGTTCGCGCAGCGTAGGCCCAAGCGTTGCCAGCAAACGCTTTCCCGCTTCCGTCGGCGCCACACTTCGTGTGGTCCTCGCCACCAGCAGGACGCCGAGACGCTCCTCAAGCCGTTTGACGATCTGGCTCAGTGTCGACTGGGAGATGCCGAGTTTCGCGGCGGCCTTGGTGAAGCTGCGTTGCTCCGCGACCACGTGGAAGGCGGCCAGGTCGGCGATCTCTTCGCGTCTCACTTATCATCCTACCAATAAGTCATAGTGGATTTTACCGGCTAATTCGATGAATTGCCACGGCCTAGAATGCAAGGGATCTCGTGCAGATGCATCGACGCCAACCCAGTGCAAGGAGTGCCATCATGGGCAAAATCAGCTTCCCCAACTCCAACAATCAGGCAATCGCCATGTCGGCCGTCATCAATTTTCCGGAAGACTTCAACAAGACCAGGACCTACCCGGCAGTCATCGTTTCGCATCCAGGCGGCGGCGTGAAGGAGCAGACGGCGGGCACCTATGCAAGGAAGCTCGCCGAACAGGGCTTCATCACCATCGCCTACGATGCCTCCTACCAGGGCGAGAGCGGCGGGCAGCCGCGCCAGCTCGAAAACCCCTCTGTCCGCACCGAAGACGTGAGCGCCGTGCTCGATTACCTGACCACGCTCCCCTATGTCGACAATGACCGTATCGGTGCGATGGGCATCTGCGCCGGCGCCGGCTATACGGCCAATGCGGCAATTGACGACCCGCGCATCAAGGCCGTCGGAACCGTGAGCGCCGTCAATATCGGCCAGATGTTCCGCAACGGTTGGGACAACAATATCAAGGATGCAGACGCCCGCGCCGTGATCGCGGCCGGCGCGGCGGCACGGACTTCCGACGCCAACGGTTCGGAGGTCGGCAGGATTCCGTTGGCGCCACTGAAGGAAGACGACGCTCCGAACGAAGAACTGCGCCAGGCCTGGGAATATTATCACACGCCCCGGGCCGAATACCCGACCGCACCCGGTTATGCGACGGCTCGCAGCCTGTCGCAGATCATTCCCTACGACGCCTATTCCAAGGCCGAGGCCTACCTCACCCAGCCGCTGCAGATCGTGGCCGGGAGCAAGGCCGGCAGCAAATGGATGAGCGACGACCTCTATAGCCGCGCCGCCAGCAAGGACAAGAGCTACCATGTCGTTGAAGGGGCCAACCACATGGATCTCTATGACGGCGAGAGATATGTCGATGAAGCAGTGTCGGTGCTGGCGCCTTTCTTCGGCAAGACGCTGCAACCCATCGGCGGAAGGTAATCGTCCAAGGGATGCGGGATCGACCAGGGTTCGTCCCCTTCGACCCGGAACAAGCGAGGTCATATGATCAAGGTTCTCATTCTCGGCGCGGGTGGCCAGATTGCCCGCCACGTCATCGACATGCTGGCGGGCGACGGTGACCTTCATCTGACCCTGTTTGCCCGCAACACGGCGCGCCTTGCCGGCCTTGCCGGGCCAAATCAGAACGTTGTCCAAGGCGACGTTCTGGACGCCGCAAGGCTCGACGAAGCGATGCAGGGACAGGATATCGTCTACGCCAATCTGACCGGCGCGGACCTCGACAGGCAGGCTCGGGCCGTGATTGCCGCCATGAAGAAGGCCGGCATCAGGCGACTGATCTTCATTCTGGCGCTCGGCATCTATGACGAAGTGTCCGGCAAGTTCGGCGAATGGAACGCCGCCATGATCGGCGAGGACCTGAAACCCTTCCGGCGCGCCGGAGACGCCATCGAGGCCTCCGGTCTGGAATACACGATCCTGCGGCCCGCATGGCTGATGGACGAGGCGGTCATCGACTATGAAACGACCGCGCGCAACGAGCCATTCAAGGGCACGTCGGTATCGCGCGTCAGCGTGGCCGATCTGGTTGCTCGGATTGTCCGAGCGCCGGATCGGCATGTCGGCGAAAATCTCGGCGTCGACAAGCCGGGCACGGATGGTGACAAGCCCGATTTCATGTGAAGCGGCGGCGGGGCAGAGGGCGGTTCCCACCGAACGGTGAACCGCTCTAATCCTCCCTGATCGCGTACCCCGCCCCGCGGATGGTGCGGATGACGTCCGGCATGCGGCCGTTGTTGACCGCCTTGCGCAGGCGCCCGACATGGACGTCCACGGTGCGCTCGTCGATATAGATCGTCTCGCCCCAGACATTGTCGAGCAGCTGGCTGCGCGAGAACACGCGGCCGGGATGGCGCATCATGAATTCGAGCAGGCGGAACTCGGTCGGGCCGAGCCTGATCTCGCTCTTCTTGCGGTAGACGCGGTGCGATTCGCGGTCGAGCACGATGTCGCCGACCTTGAGCACGCTGGACAGCACCTCCGGCTTGGCGCGGCGCAGCAGCGCCTTGACGCGCGCCATGAACTCCGGCGTCGAGAACGGCTTGACCAGATAGTCGTCGGCGCCGGTCGAGAGGCCGCGCACGCGGTCGCTTTCCTCGCCGCGGGCCGTCAGCATGATGATCGGCAGCCGCTCGGTCTCGGGCCGCATCCTGAGACGCCGGCAAAGCTCGATGCCGGAAACCGCCGGCACCATCCAGTCGAGCACGAGCATGTCGGGAACGTTTTCCTGAAGGCGGATTTCGGCCTCGTCGCCGCGGGTCACCACTTCGACCTGGTAACCCTCGGATTCGAGATTGTAGCGGAGCAGCACCCCCAGCGGCTCCTCGTCCTCCACCACCATGATGCGTGGCGCGATCATTGGGGTAACCTTTTCGTCAGGCCGCCGGCGCCGACATTGCGGTCTCGTCCTGCTTCGGACGATTGGCGGGCAATTGCGTGCCGGTCAGCACATAATAGGCGTTCTCGGCGATGTTGGTCACATGGTCGCCGATGCGCTCGAGATTCTTGGCGCAGAACAGAAGATGCGTGCAAGCGGTGATGTTGCGCGGGTCTTCCATCATGTAGGTCAACAGCTCACGGAAGACGGAGGTGTATTTGACGTCGATGCGCTCGTCGTCGTTGCGAAGCTTGGCCAGCGCCGTGGCATCGCCCACCATATATTCCTGGATCACGGCCTGGACCTGGATCAGCACCATCTGCGCCATGGAATCGATCGAATGCGTGAGGTCGCGCGGCGCGGCGCTGACGCCGACCGAGCCGACGCGCTTGGCGATGTTCTTGGCGAGATCGCCGATGCGTTCGAGGTCGCCCGCCATACGGATCGAGCCGACCACGTTGCGCAGGTCGTCCGCCATCGGCTGCCGCTTGGCGATCAGCGTGATGGCGCGGTCGTCGAGCTCGCGCTGACGAGCGTCCATGATGGCGTCGTCGGAGACGACGCGCTGCGCCAGCGCATTGTCGGTCTCGAGCAGCGCCTTGGTCGCGCCGCCGACCATCGAGCTGGCGAGATCGCCCATGTCGTTGATGAGCCGGCTGATCTGCCTCAGATCCTCGTCGAAGGAGGCGACGGTATGTTCGGCCATGATGATGTCCTCGTATGAACTCAGCCGAAGCGGCCGGTAATGTAGTCCTGCGTGCGCTTCTCGCGGGGCGAGGTGAAGATCTTCTCGGTCCGGTCGAACTCCACCAGCTCGCCCAGATACATGAACGCCGTCTGCCGCGACACGCGCGCCGCCTGCTGCATGTTGTGGGTGACGATGACGATCGTGTAGTCGGCCTGCAACTCGTCGATCAGTTCCTCGATCTTGGCGGTCGACAGCGGATCGAGCGCCGAGGCCGGCTCGTCGAGCAGGATGACCTCGGGCTTCACCGCCACGGTACGGGCGATGCACAGGCGCTGCTGCTGGCCGCCCGAGAGGCTGAGGCCGCTGGCGTTGAGCTTGTCCTTGACCTCGGTCCACAGCGCGGCGCGCTTCAGCGCCGACTCGACGCGGCTATCCATCTCGGCCTTGCTGATCTTCTCATAGAGCCTGACGCCGAAGGCGATGTTCTCGTAGATAGACATCGGGAATGGCGTCGGCTTCTGGAACACCATGCCGATCTTGGTGCGCAGCAGGTTGAGGTCCTGCGAGCGGTCGAGGATGTTCTTGCCGTCGAGCAGCACCTGGCCCTCGGCGGTCTGCTTCGGATAGAGCTCGTAGATGCGGTTGAGCACGCGCAGCAGCGTCGACTTCCCGCAGCCCGACGGGCCGATGAAGGCTGTCACGCTGCGCTCGGGCAGGGACAGGTTGATGTCCTTCAGCGCCTTCGACTGGCCATAGTAGAAATTGAGGTTCTTGACCTCGATCTTCGACTTCTCGACGGTCGTGTCGGCTACGTTCAAATCGGTGGACAACATCGGTTTCATCTGTCCTCTCTGCGTCCGGTGAGGCTGCGCGCGAAGATGCTCAGCCCGAGAACCGTCAGGGTGATTATGAGTGCGCCGGTCCACGCCAGTTGCTGCCATTCCTCATAGGGGCTGAGGGCGAACTGGAAGATGGTCACCGGCAAGCTGGCCATCGGCGCGTTGAGATTGCTCGACCAGAACTGGTTGTTGAGCGCGGTGAAGAGCAGCGGCGCCGTCTCGCCGGAGATGCGGGCGATCGCCAGCAATATGCCGGTAACGATGCCGGACAGAGCGGCGCGATAGGCGACCGAGCGGATCACCACCCAGCGCGGCGCGCCGATGGCGGCGCCTGCTTCGCGCAGCGCGTTGGGCACGAGGTTCAGCATGTCCTCGGTGGTGCGCACCACCACCGGGATCACCAGGATCGACAGCGCGACGGCACCGGCGATGGCCGAGAAGTGCCCCATCGGCCGCACCATCAGCTCATAGACGAACAGGCCGATGATGATCGACGGCGCCGACAAGAGGATGTCGTTGATGAAGCGCACGATCGTGGTCAGGCGCGAGAAGCGGCCGTATTCGGCCATGTAGGTTCCGGCCAGGACACCGATCGGCGTGCCGACGATGACGCCGATGACGGTCATCACGATGCTGCCGTAGATGGCGTTGAGCAGGCCGCCGGCATCGCCTGGCGGCGGCGTCATTTCGGTGAACACCGCCAGCGAGAGGCCGGATAGGCCCTTGTAGAGCAGTGCGCCGAGGATCAGCGCCAGCCAGGCAAGGCCGATGCCTGCGGCGACGACGCACAGCATCATCATCACGCTGTTCTTTCTCTTGCGGCTGCTATGAAGTGCAAGCGACGTCGACATCGGTCAGGCTCCCGTGCGGGCGTCGATGCGCATCAGCATGTAACGTGCGAGCGCGAGGATGATGAAGGTGATGATGAACAGGATCAGGCCGAGCGATACCAGCGAGGATGTATAGAGATCGCCGTCGGCTTCGGTGAATTCGTTGGCGATGGTCGCCGAGATCGTCGTGCCCGGCGCAAACAGCGAGGCGCTGATGCGGTGCGCGTTGCCGATGACGAAGGTAACGGCCATCGTCTCGCCGAGCGCGCGGCCGAGGCCAAGCATGACGCCGCCCATGATGCCGACGCGGGTATAGGGGATGGTCACGCGCCGGGTCACTTCCCAGGTCGTGCAGCCGATGCCGTATGCCGATTCCTTCAGCACCGCCGGCACCGTGTCGAACACGTCCTTGGTGATCGAGGTGATGAAGGGCAGCACCATGATGGCGAGGATCAGCGACGAGGTCAGCAGGCCGATACCGTAGGGCGGGCCGGCAAACAGATTGTTGAGGCCGGGGATATCTTTGAAGAGCCCGATGACGAAGGGCTGGATCGTCGTCTGCAGGAACGGCGCGAACACGAACAGGCCCCAGATGCCGTAGATGATCGAGGGGATGCCTGCGAGCAGCTCGACCGCGATGGCGATCGGGCGCCTGAGCGGACGCGGGCAGAGCTCGGTCAAGAAGACGGCGATGCCGATGCCGATCGGCACAGCGATTAGAATGGCGATGGCCGAGGTGACGATGGTGCCGTAGATGGGCGCCAGGGCGCCGAAATTCTCGGTGACCGGGTTCCAGGATTCGGTGGTCAGGAAGGAGAAGCCGAACTTCGACAGCGCCTCCCACGAGCCGCTGACCAGCGAGATCGCCACCCCGCCGAGCAGAACCAGCACGAGGATGGCGGAAAGGCGCGTGGCCGTCCGGAATGCCATGTCGGTGAAGGCGAAGCGGCGCACTGTCGCTTCTCTGGTCCGCAGGGCGGACGATGTCGCGGCGTCGGAAACGGCTGTCATTTAGCCCCTCGCATTTCGAAAGAGACAGGAGGGCGCCGGAGACGCCCTCCTTATTCCACAGGAATTACATGCCGGAGTAGAGCGGCTTGCCGTCCTTGTCGACGACGTCCTTGCCCCACATTTCCTCGACGCTCTTCACGACCGCGTCGGGCATCGGAACGTAGTCCAGGCCCGCGGCCAGTTCGTCGCCCTTGGCATAGGACCAGGCGAAGAACTTGAGCGCTTCGGCCGTGGCCGCAGTGTCGTCGGGCTTCTTGTAGACAAGGATCCAGGTGGCGGAGGTCATCGGCCAGGATTCAGCGCCGGCCTGGTTGGCCAGGATGACGCCGTAGCCCGGCTGCGAGCTCCAGTCGGCATTAGCCGCGGCGGCCGAGAACGCGGCGGCGGTCGGCTCGACCTTCTTGCCGTCCTTGTTGATCAGGTCGGTGTAGGTCAGCTTGTTCTGCTTGGCATAGGCGTATTCGACATAACCGATCGCGCCGCCGGTCTGCGAGACGTTGTTGGCGACGCCTTCATTGCCCTTGGCGCCGATGCCCACCGGCCATTCGAGCGCGGTGTTGACGCCGACCTTCGACTTCCAGTCGGCGCTGACGTCAGCCAGGTAGTAGCTGAAGTTGAACGTGGTGCCCGAGCCGTCCGAACGGTGGACGACGGCGATCGCCTGGTCGGGCAGCTTGGCGTCGGGGTTGAGCTTCTTGATCGCTTCGTCGTTCCAGTTGGTGATCTTGCCGGCGAAGATGTCGGCCAGCGTCGGACCGTCGAGCACCAGTTCGCCCGGCTTGATGCCTTCGAGATTGACGACCGGAACGATGCCGCCCATCACCATCGGGAACTGCGCGAGCCCGGTGGAGTCCAGATCCTCGCCCTTCAGCGGCGCGTCGGAAGCGCCGAAGGTCACGGTCTTGGCCTTGATCTGCTTGATGCCGCCGCCGGAGCCGATCGACTGGTAGTTGAGACCGATGCCGGTCTCTTTCTTGTAGGCGTCGGCCCACTTCGCATAGATCGGATAGGGGAAAGTGGCGCCGGCGCCGGAGATATCGGCTGCCATCGCGGCGGAGATGCTAAGGGTTGATGCCGCAGCCATTGCAATCGCAACGGCCGCCGAGCGGATGAAATGTCTCATGTGGCCTGCTCCTGTTCGGAAGATGGTCTTTCGGCACCCGTTCTATCGGCGCCCGGTGAGGGCAATAGCCTTCGATTATTACAGTCGCATGACAGTTTCGTGTCAGCCCGGTAACGCCTGAACGGGAATGCTCGGAAGGGTCCGCGGCGGCCTCGATGGACCGGCCGGAGTTTGCCGCGGGAATCAGTAACTTGTCTGACTTTTGAAACAAAATTTATCCCGGCGGCCGGATGACGGCCGCCGGGAAATAAAATCCGGACGAGAGTGCGTTGCCTGAATGCCAGAGCGGATCATGGCCTGGCCATCGCCGAAAACAGGTCCGTTGGGGTAGAGTCGACGCTGTTTCTTGTTGGCGGTCGCTGCTCCCGCCCGTAACCGAAGAGCGGAATCAATGTCATGATTGTCCGAGCTTGGCGTTTGCTTTGGTATGGTGCGATCGCACCATACGCATGCGTCAACGCCTTGCGCCCGCCTGCCGGCTAAAAATCCGCCCTTGCCTCTTGATTTCGCGCAATTCCGGGACTGACGGCTACGGCGAAGGCGCCGAGCCTGAGCGTTTCAGACTTTCCCGATATTGCTATAACCTGCGTTGCGCCGGGTCTCGACGTCCGAGCCCAGCCATCGCTCGAGCTTTTCGAGCAACGCCCGCGGACTGATCGGCTTCGGCAGGTAATCGTCCATGCCGGCCTCCAGGCAGCGTTCGTGATCGCCCTTCAGCGCATGCGCGGTGACGCCGACGATCGGCACATGCGTGCCCATGTTTTCCTCGAGTCTGCGGATGGCGCCCGTCGCCTCCAGCCCGTTCATTTCGGGCATCGACACGTCCATCAGGATCATGCGCGGATCGAGCCTGCCGAAGGCGTCTAGCGCCTTGCGGCCGTTACCGACGATCTCGAAGCGGTAACCGGTCTCGCCGAGGATCTGGGTGAACACCAGTTGGTTCACCTCATTGTCCTCGGCGACGAGGATGTCGAGCCCGCGCTCCGCATCGGCAGGGCGTGGACGCGCCCGCGCCGGCGGCGGCTGCAGCATGGCGCGGTCCGATGCCGCCGTCTGCGCCGGCGCGGCTCGCGGGGGGCTGCCGGCGCCAATGGCGGGTTGCGGCTGCGCGGCCGTGCTGCTGTGGCGATGGCGCTGTATGGTCGCGACCAGCGTTTCCAGGAGGATGGAGGAGCGCGCCGGCTTGATCAGCTGCGCGTCGATGCCGAGATCGCGATAGGCCGTGTTGGCGAGCGACTGGTCGACCGAGGTCAGCATGATGATGGGCGTATGCGCCAGGCCCGCTGTGTTGCGCACGATGCGCGCCATCTCGGCGCCGGTCATGCCGGGCATCTGATAGTCGAGCACCACGCAATCGACGGGCACGCCATAGGCCGCGGCGGCAATCAGCACCTTCAACCCCTCGGTGCCGCTTTCGGCCGCGCAGGAATCGAACGTCCACGACGTCATCTGTTCGCTCAGGATCGAGCGGTTGACGGCGTTGTCGTCGACGATGAGCACGCGCGCGCCGGTGACGTCGATCGGCATGATGCGCTGCCCGCCCTGCTCGGCCCTGGGCAGCGTGACGGTGAACCAGAACGTCGAGCCCTTGCCTTCGGCGCTGTCGACGCCGATCTCGCCGCCCATCATCTCGACCAGCCGCGAGGTGATGGCAAGGCCAAGCCCGGTGCCCTCGTGCCGCCTGGTCGAGGAGGTGTCGACCTGGCTGAATTTCTCGAACACCAGCTTCAGCTTGTCTTCCGGAATGCCGATACCGGTATCCGTCACAGAAATGGTGAGCTTCGTGCCCGCGGGGACCCTATCGCCCGTCACGTCGACCAGGACATGGCCCTCGTCGGTGAACTTCACCGCGTTGCCGAGCAGGTTGGTGACGATCTGCCTGACCCGGCCGACATCGCCGACGAACTGGCCGTCGAGCCCCGGCTGGACACGGACGATGAGCTCAAGGTCCTTCTCCTTGGCGCGCGCCGACACCAGCGTCGCCACGTCCTCGATCGCCTCGGCGAGATTAAAGGGCGCCGGGTCGAGCACCATCTGGCCGGCATCGATCTTGGAGAAGTCGAGGATGTCGTTGATGATGGTGAGCAGCGCGTTGCCGGATTTGACGATGATGTCGGTGAACGTCTTCTGCTTCGGATCGAGGTCCGACTTTGCCAGCAGCTCTGCCATTCCAAGAACCCCGTTCATCGGCGTGCGGATCTCGTGGCTCATATTGGCGAGGAATTCCGACTTGGCGCGGTCGGCGAGCACGGCGCGCCGGCGCGCCTCGCTGAGCTCGGTCTCGCGCTGCTTGAGCTCGGTGATGTCGGTGGTGGAGCCGATCAGATAGAGCGAGCCGTCCGAGGCGATCATCGCGCTCTTGCGGGCGAACTGGTGCCTGACGCTGCCGTCGGGCATCGTCACCGTCTCTTCGATCTCCTGCGTCTCGCCGGTGCGCAGCACGGCCAGGTCGCTGGCGACGAAGGCTTCGCCGTCCGCGCCGAAAATCTCGACATCGGTCTTGCCGACGGCTTCTTCCTTGCTGAAGCCGGTGAGATCGCACCAGCCCTTGTTGACGTAGAACTGCCTGAGGTCCGAGCGCTTGGCGTAGATCGACACCGGCACGTTGTCGATAAGGCTGCGGAACACCTCGTTCTCGCTCATGCTCTGCCGGAGCGCCTGCTCGCGCGCCTTGACGTCGGTGATGTCGGTGCTGGAGCCGACCAGATGCACGGAGCCGTCGATCGCCACCAGCCGGCTTTTGCGCGTCATCAGCTGCCGCACCGTGCCGTCGCGGTGGGTGACGGCCTCCTCGATCTCGCGCCCCGAGCCGGTCGCCACGACGTCGGTGTCGTCATTGCTGAAACCGTCCGCCTCTTCCGTCGCGAAAAGCTCGCGATCGGTCTTGCCGAGCACCTCGTCCTTGGGCAGACCGGTTAGCGCGCACCAGGCCTTGTTGACGAATTCTATGCTGAGATCGTCGGCCTTGATGAAGGCGGCCACGGGCAGCTCGTCCATCACGTGCCTGTAAAGGTCGATCTGGCGCATGGAGTCGCGCAACGCCTTCTCGCGCGCCTTGATGTCCGTGATATCGACGCGCACGCCGATGAATGTGCCGTCGTCGGTGCGCATGTCATAGACCTGGTACCAGCGCCCGTCGGCGTTGAGGCGTTCGTAGGCGGAGCTTGGCAGACGATACCGCTTGAGCATGGCGTCGAGCCAGCGCTCGGTGTCGACGCCATACAGACCGTCGATGCCGGGATCGCCGCTCGAGCGGAAGTAGCCGACGGAGTGGCCGAGCGCCAGCGCCTCGCGGAAAGTGCGGCCAGGCTGCCAGGCCGGCTTCAGCGCCGGCAGCGTATCCTGCAGCTTGCGGTTGGCGAAGACGAAGCGGTCGTCGCGATCGTAGATGATGACCCCCGCCGGCAGCGACTCCAGCACGGTGGCGAGGTTCTTGCGCGCATCCTCCGCCTCGGTCTCGCGCTGTTTCATGTCGGTGATGTCGACATAGGAGATCAGCCGCTTGCCTCCGGGAAGCGGCGCCAGCGAGGCGATCAGTGTGCGGCCGCCCTTGCGCGGCAACTGCCTGGATCCCGCGGCTCCGGCGCGGATTTCGGCCTCCCGTTCGGCCACATGGCTTTGCCAGGCCTGTTCTTCGCCGCCGAACGGATCGACGTCACGGCTGGCCTCCATGAGGTCGCGAAAGCGACTGCCGGCCGGAGCCCGCCGCGGATCGATCTTCCAGAAATCGTAGAATGCCCGGTTGACCACCTCCGCCCGCAATTCGGCATCGAGAACGATGACGCCGATCGGCATCGAATCGACCATCAGCCTGAGATTGGCAAGCGCCTCCGAAGTCCCGGCCATATCGTGGACATCACCGAGAAAGCCGCCGTTGCCGCGCATGTCCGCCTTGTTGAAATTCCGCGCGCTCTCCGCCTCGGCAGTCCTGTCCCTATCCGCCATTCCTACCCCCAAGGCCGAACCGTGCCGGTCTGTCGGCGGAATGTGCCCGACAAGCATTAACGATCCGCTAACCATAATGATTGCAACCGCCTGCCGCCCGGTGCCATTGAACCAGTTTCCGGTCGAGGCGCCGGCTGCGGTAATCCGCCCATTGGCGATCGAGGCAACGACGCATTATAAGGTGCCTGAGGTGTTGCTAATGTTTGGTCGAATCGCGGCTTTCGTCCTGTGCCCGGCGCTGCTTGCAGCGGGCGGCTGCGTGCGCAGCGACGACGGCACGGTGGTCGTTCCAAGCCGGATGGATGTCAGGCGTGTGTGGGACAAGGCGCCGCCGGGAACGACCGGGGCGCGGCAGATCGCATCGGACGTCTTTCCGCCGCCGCCGGGCGCGCCGCCCGGCCCAGCTGTCCGCCGCTATCCCAGGCGCGCTTCGATGGCGCCATCCCTGAACCAGGGCCTGCCGGACGAGTCTTCCGGCGAGCAGAGACCTCTCGCCTGCAGGAATGTCGGCGAAAACGGCAAGCGCTACCGGGTCGTCTGCGAATAATGTTGCCTGGTCAAAACAGCCAGGCGGCCCTGCCGCAAGGCAGGGGCGATGGCCCGATCAATTCGCGGGGAAGAAGGCCGGCCCGACCACGCGCACCGGCTTTGCATCTGCCGGGACAAGCGCCTCGGGCTGCGCGATCGAGCTGGTCGCATCCGCTCCCGCGCCGTGAGCGCTGCTCGATGCAACGTCCGGGACCGTGCCCCGGTCCGGCCCCAGCTCCGGCCCTAGGTCCGGCCTTGTCGTCGGCAGGGGAATGATGGCGTTTTCCATGTTGCGCGGCGTCACCGTGCGTGCCCGGAGCTCGGCCTCCCGCTGCGAGTGGTGCTTGAGGTCGCAGGCCTTGAACTCGACGAATATTACGCTTTCACTTCAAGGTTGAGACAGGAGCCGAAAAACCATTTCCAAGCCGGCGATGGCCAGGGCCCCCGGCGCGATCACGGATCGCTGATGAAACCTTTGACCGGCGACGGACGTTGTTGACGTTGATGTGAGCCGCGCAGCGCGGAGGAGACTGAAGATGTCCATTCACTTCACCGTCTCTGGCTTGACCAGGAACCTGATCCATTCGCTTGGGCTGGATCATGAGCAGGCGCCGAGACCCCTTACCCCCGAACAAAGCCTTCTGCTGGATTGCTACCTGGCCGGGCAGATCCCGGACTCCGCCTGGAGCGATTACGTCTTCGAGATGCCGGAATTGGAAAAACACGCCCAGGTCAGGCGCGCACGCGGTTGACCTGCGTGCGGCAAGGCGGGCTCGGCGCCTTAGGACTTCCAAGAAAAGTGTGAGTGGCTAGGCTCGGCGTCTTCGCCGCCGCCTTCCGTCCCGGATGCGTGGAGAACAAACCGACAAACGGTCAAGCCTGCCGCTTAGGTTTTCGGCGAGTTGAACTGCAGCGTGAAGACGTTTCCGGCAACGCCTTGCGCTAGCGACGGCGAAAAGCTGAGCGGCAGGCAATCGTTCAGGGCCTTGGTCGCCGCATCGACATAGGCCTTGCGCGTCTTGTCGTCGCCGCTGACATGGATGGCGGTCGTCCTCGGCGGTCCGATCAGCGTGCCGTCGCGCTTGAAGCTGAAGCTGAGCGTGACCGAGGAATTGTCGGAATTGGCAGGCGGTGTCCAGCAGGCGAGCAAGGCGGCGCCGACCTCGTTCATGCTGCTGAGTGACGCGGCGGCCGATGGAAACGGCGCAATCGACAGCGCGCCCGCCATCATCAAGGATCTTGCCATGTTCATCGCGGGTTCCTCGTTGCCATCGCTCAACCGCCTGGCGGCATCGTAAGACCCATGACGGGGATGACAATAGGATTTCAGCCCGCCCGCCGGCGCCGCAATCATACTGTCGTGATCGCGGCGCCGTGGCCGCGAAAAAGCAAAAGGCCGGCACGGAGCCGACCTTTCCCTTGCCTCGTCATGGCGCCAGTACATCCGTGGTCGCGGCGAGGACTGCGACCAGTAGACAGGCCTTAGGTAAACGAATCCTTAACACGAGGGACTGCTACGCCCCGGCCTGCGATTTCACATGCGCGATGTAGCCGCGCACGTCGCCGGCGGGTTCGGCATAGGCCTTGCCGAGCTTCTTCTCCAGCGCCGCCATATATTCCTTCGCCCATTTGGGCAGCGCGTAGTCGACGACCGCCAGGAATTCGAGCGTTGCCGCCAGCCTTATATCGGCGATTGACGGGTTGTTGCCGCCGATGAACGGTTTGCCGTCGCGGAAGAAGGAATGAAACACCTCGAGCGGCTCGGCGATCGCAACCATCGCCGCCTTCTGCGCTTCCGATTTCTTGTCGGGATGGGCGTCGCTGTGGCCGACCTCGCCGGCATATTGCGGGAAGCCGAGGGCTGGATACGTCGCGCGCGCGACATACGGATAAAGCGTGCCGACCAGATAGAACATGGCGCTGTCGATCATCGCTCGCTTGGCCGGCGCCTTCGGATAGAACTTATCCAGCCCGTGCTTGTTGGCGAGATACTGCATGATGGCGCAGCTTTCCCACAGCACGCCGCGCGGCAGGCCCTTGTCCTCGATCATCGGCGTCAGATGCGCCGGATTGCGCGCCAGGAACTCGGGCGAACGCGTATGGCCCCAGGTATCGGTCTCGGTCGGATCGAGCCCGGCCGCGCGCGCGAACACCCGCACCGTCATGTTGTTGACGCTCGGCCTCAGCATGCTGAGTTTCACGCCGGGCTTCTTGGCCGGCTTCGCCTTGGGCGCGGCTTTTGCCGCCGGCTTTGACGCGCCCTTGGCCGAAGCTATGGCGGCCGATCTGGCCGCCGCTTTCGGCGCCGCCTTGGCCGCGGGTTTCTTTGCACTCTTCGCTGCAGCTTTTGCCATGTCGGTCCTCCCTCTGACCCGGTTAATAAGGATTTTTAGCCGCCCTGTTTTCCGACAGGGTTTCGCGTGACCGCTCGACCAGCGCCTGGATGGCGTCGGCCAGATGCAGTTCGGCGATGTTGTAGTCGCCGCGCGCCACGCGGATCTTGTGCGCCTCCATCAGCACGTCGGCATGGGTGAAGCCGGCCGGCGGTTCGAAGCGGTAGGAAGCAAGCTCGACCAACAGTCCCAGCGGATCCTCGAAATAGATCGAATCCATGAAGCCGCGATCCTTGACGCCGCTGTGCTTGATCTCGCGCTCGTCGAGCCGCGCGACCGCCTGCAGGAAGGTGACCCGCGATACCGAGAACGCGATGTGGTGGACGCAGCCGATATCGGTCGGTATCCGCCGCCTGACCGGAACCCGGGTCTCGTCGGTGAAGACGGTGATCAGCCGCCCGTCGCCGGGATCGAAGTAGAGATGGCTTTCGCTCGCCTTGTCGAGATTGGGCTGCTCGAAGATGAACGGCATGCCGAGCACGCCCTCCCAGAAGTCGATCGAGGTCTGGCGCCCGGCACCGACCAGCGTGATGTGGTGAACGCCTTGCGACTGCAGCTTCCGCATTGGCTCCTCCCGCCTGCGTTTGCGCCTTGCCGGCCGGCAGGGTTCCCAGTGTCTGGCCGCGCTCGGCCCTGGGTACGCGACCGCCGCCCGGTTCTCATCGCTCCGCATTTCGCATCTTGTTGGATCGCGGCCGGAGCACTGATGAGGGGATGCTAATTCAATCCGGGACGTTACGCCAGAAGCGCCGCCGGGCCTTCACTGCGCTTGCGAGCCGTTGCCGCCGTCGGCGATGATGCGGATTGATCGCCGCTGTCCGGTTTGGATTCGGATGGCGGCCAGGCACTCACTGGATTCATGACCCCAGTTCTGCCCCTTGCAGGCGAAGTCGATCCCCGATCGGGGAACGATCCGCGGGCCTTTGTCGGTGGTGTTCACGACAAGCAAACCCGGTTCATGCACGGTTGAAGGGAGTACGAGGCCTGATACCAAGCCGACGACAACGAGGACCAGGCAGCAACCGGATGCGATCAGGGCGGCAGTCGCCACCGGATGCATGGCAATCCACCCCGAGAACCCCGCCAGCGGCCGCAAGGAGCGGCTGTCCGTTGCATTCATCTGACTCAATCCACGCTTTACTTGCCGGTGTCGAAGCGCGCGAAGGCCTGTTGCACGCGCCATCGACAGTCGGCTCGGACCACGTCCTATCGTGGCTCACGAAAGCGGAGCCATCCGACGAAGGTCATGACCGACGGTGACAGAAGTCATGTGCCGCCGTAGGCGCCTCGATCCTCAGGTCAGGATCCACGCCACGGTCCTGCCGGCATCGGCCGGAACACCTCCGATTCCGGCGGACAGATGAGGCGAAATGGCACCCAGGGGTACTTCCAAGATGTGCGCGATTGCCTTGAGAGTCTTGGTGGAGGCCGTCTTTCCGGAGCGCTCTATCTGCGACAGCATGCTCGGGGTTATCCCGGCTTGGGCGGCAAGCTGCCTTCCGCTCAGGCCGCGCAGGACCCTGACGGCGCGAACCGGGTTCTCGCCGGCGGCGATCTTGTCGAGGACGCGCTTGGGCAAGGGACTGTTGGAGGCAGGCTCGTGAAGCTCGCTCACACCCGCCATCGCCGTCCGCTTGAGTATGCGGAACTGGGATTCCGGCAGCACGACCATGCGCTCTTTCGAGCCTGGGTGCTTGATGAATTGGACGTTTAGCTTCATGGCGGCGACCAGCGTTCGGGTTTGGCTTGCTGCGCGGCTCGAGACGGAGCCTGGATTACCTGAAAATCAGAAGCACGAAGATCAGAAATGAGATCGACAGGATCGCGGCTACGGACAGAAGCGCCAATATCTGAAAGCTGATCGGCAACTGCCGAAACCGTCTCCACGTCCACGGTTCCTTTTCCCAGTGCTGAAATCGTGGCAACCCCAGCTCCCTTGGTCTGAGCTCATCGTGCCGGCGAACCGGACGAAGATCATCGTTTCAAACCACGTCGACAGGTTGCCGATGTCGACGACCTTCGATCTAGCCTCCTTGGCCGGGACGTGACATCTGCCGAAAGTCAGGGGCGATGATGACGAAAGTCATATTCGTTTGCGGCCGGTTCGGGCTTACGTCAAAGTGGACTGCCGCGCCTGCGGCTGTTTTTGCGAGAACGAATGATCGATATCGGCACAGAATTACTGCCGGCCGCGCAAGCGGAAGTCATCGGGCTTGCTGTTTTGCGGGCCGACAGGACAGTTCAGGAAAAAGTTGGGCGCCTGGTCGAGTGGCTCCCCGCCCTTGGAGCGGACTGCTGCCTGTGCACGCTCCTGGTCGGGATGGAGGCCGAGATGGCGGCCTTGTCCGCGGGACGCCGCGATCTGATCGCCTTGTCGGGCGTTCGGGCCGAATTGCCGGGGCTGGACCGCCCCGTCACCGCGGTCATCCTGTGGAATGGCGATCGATCGCACTA